>CAYXDC010000028.1:0-38767 GCA_964463505.1 uncultured Anaerolineaceae bacterium | reverse complement strand
AGGTGAAGAGGCTGAACTTAACCCGCAGACAGGTCATCCCGTTCACAGTCTGTGGCTACCCAAGCAGTCCCCCAACCCCCACGGCTACGGCAGCCATAATAAAAGTGATGATGCTGGTAAACTGCATGAACAGGATGATCATCACTACATTACGCTGTTCCTTGCGCAGGTTCAAAAAATACTTATCCAGGAACCATTTAATCGCCCGGTTCAGCCGGCCTTCACGCAGCTCGGCGTAATGCTTGATGTTTTTCAACCAGCCAGTTACCACCGTTCGCACCTGTCCGGTGAACTCTTCCCCCTCGTTATCGTCCATCTCAAACTGCTCTTCATAAATCACGCGCGTCCCCGTCTGGGTATCCTGCAGGGTCCAGGTGACTTCACTCTTACGGCGTACATCCAGGCGATAAGCCAGTTTGCGCAACGGATTACAACAGGTGATCACCGTGCAATAGGGCGGGTATTCGGCGTTATTGCGGATGGACATCTGGAAATCACTGCCCTCGCGCGGGTAATTTTCCGAGACGCGATCAATTTGCAATATGCCCCACAGCGGGCTGAGCTGCACCCGGCGCTTGAGATCCACCAGAATGTCATACACTTCCGCGCGCGGCGCACGAATATCTACATATTCAACCACTTTAGCAAGAGCCATGCCGGTACCTTTTTGTCATCGGTGAAAAAAAATGGCAGTCACAAGCCTGCCATCAAGATCTATAAATTAGGGATGAAAGGGAGTGTTTTAGAACAGGCAGGCAAAATTGTACTGGAGTTAGTTTGATTCTAGCACAAGCTGGATTGAATCGGATAACTCTAATCGGAAATTAAGCTGGCGACCGGTTTAACGCAGGAGCACTCCCGCCAGACCCAACCCGATCACGCTGGCGACAAATGTCAAGAACATCACCACCTGCATCGCCAGCAAAGCCAGGATAATGCGGCGCTGATCGGCGCGCATGCGCAACAGATAGCGGTCCATCAGCCAGCGCATGAGGCGCCCTGGGTGGCTGCGCGGCAGGCCGGCATAATGGGCGATGCTCGCCAGCCAGTCGGTCACCAACTTCTGGCGCGTCTGGGCGGGGCTGAGCACTGGCAGCTTGAATAACTCGTCCTCGGGTTTGGTGGGCGGCGTCTCAGTTTCGTCCGCTTCGGACGCTTCAGGCAGGTGGATGATCTCGTGCAAACTCAGCATGGAGCCGCCATCTGTAGGTGCCACCGTCCACTCGGCGTGATAGCCTGGCCCAGCCTGAGAAACCAGCACCAAGCGGTGGGGAGCCTGGCACTCCTGGACGACAATCTCCCACAACGCGCCCTCGCCAGGTTTCTGCTCAGGCGTTGCAGGGTCTTTCAACCGCAGGCGGTAGGCGCTGCCCGGCGCGGGGAAGGTTTCGTCAACCCCCAGCAATTCAGCTTCGCCCCAATCCGGGGCCAACTGCAAGCGCAAGCGCGGCTGGCTGAGCAAAGCAAAAGTCTGCTCCACCGTGAGCGGGATCAGATGCGTGGCATTACTTTCACAAGGAATCATCATACTCCGTACATCTTATAACACGCCCGGCAAGGCTCTGGCGGGAGGGGTAATGCTTCATCCGCCATCACGCCAGCCAGGGCGCTAAAGGCGCTCAGGGGGCTGGCGGTCACATTACGCTGCTGGAAAGCCTGGCAAAATTGCCTGCGTCCTTCCCCTTGCATGGCAGCAGCCAAGCCCTGGCGCACATCCCCAAAGACGACTCGCTCGGTAGGCTGAGCTTCTCCCAAAAAGTAGCGCGGGATGGCGCTATGGGTGCTCAAGCCCAGGTACACGCAAGGCGTCACCTGCCCCAGGTGGTTGATGAATGCCGTCTCCAGCGGGTTGGCATCGCACATCATCACCTGGCCAAACATCTCCAGAGGATAGACATTAAAGCGCAGTCCACTCTGTTCGGCAGCCTGACGGGCCTGCTCGATAATGCGCAGGTCGGCAGGCTCGGGGTGGGCGGAAAAGACGCGCTGGGCTTCCTGGTCCGGGGTGGGCGTATAGGTCAGGTTGGTAGCCACGGCTTCATCCGCTCCCAGGCGGGCTGCCAGGCGCACAAAATCGGGTAATTCGGCCAGGTTGGCGCGCGTCATCAGGAAATGCAATTCCAGGGTGGGATATTTCGTCCCCTGAGCCTGCTTCAGCTCCTGCAAAGCAGAAACTCGCTTCGTGATCACCTCAAAGCGCGTATTGCGGCGCAGATTCTGGTGCGTGGTTACACAGGCTCCGGCCAGTGAGATGGATAGCAATTCCACCTGCTGGTCGAGCAGGCGCTGGCGGTTGGCTGCTCCAAGCAGCATGCCGTTGGTGGTGAAACCGGTGCGACAGCCGCGCCCGTGGGCCAGCTCCAGCATCTCCCATAAGTGTGGGTGCAGCAGTGGCTCGCCCCAACCCTGCAAATACACCAGGTCGAATTGATCCAGGTGCGGCACAATATGCTGGCGATAAACCTCCAGAGGCAGGTCGCCGGAAATCCATTGCTCGCCCAGGGCCGGCTGTGCGCAGAAGACACACTCCGTATAGCAGCGGCTGGTAACTTCAATCTGCGCTGCCACATAGGGGCGCCTGGGCGCCGGCGCGACCGGATGGTGATTGAAGGGGTTGAGTAACTTGCGCAACCATTCTGGTTGGTTGATAGGCATAGTTTTGCCTGCAGGCATCAATTCGCTTCGGGCGTGTGAAGACCGTGCAGGACCAGTTCGGATTGGTCCAAGCCGTACAGGTCTTCAATCCACGCCAGGAAATCTTCATTGTGGCTGCCGCCGGCTTCTTTCAGGGCGCTGATGGGGTCGTGCAGCAGCTTATTGACAATGGCTTGCGCCATGGCTTCGACGGCCTGCTGCTGGGTGGGGGTCAGCCCTTCCAGGCGGCGCAGGGCGTGGCGCACTTCCGCGGCGCAGATGACATCGGCTTTGTGGCGCAAAGCCTGGATCAGCGGCGCGCTGCGGCGGGTTTCGTACCAGGCCCAATATTCGCCAGCCACCTGATCGATAATTTTACCGGCTGCATCCAGCGTGGCAGCCGCCACCGGGTAGCGTTCCTGAGCCAGGCGCTCCAGCCCGTCCAGATGGGTGAGGGAGACATTGGGCAGGGCGGCGATGGCAGGATCGGCGTCGCGCGGCACAGCCAGGTCGGCGACCAGCAGCGGGTGTAATGGGCGGGCTTGCATGGCCTGAGCGACCTGCTCCATATGCAGCACGACATGCGGCGCGCCGGTCGAGCAGATCACAATATCAGCTTCGGTCAGGCTGGCAGGCAGGGCATCAAAATGCACGGCGCTGGCGCGTGCCGCACCCAGCGACTGGGCCAGGCTGACCGCCCGGTCGTAAGTACGGTTGGCGATCAATACGCAGCGCAAACCTGCGCTCACCAGAGCCCGGGCGGTGATGGCGCTGAACTTACCCGCCCCCACCAACAGAGCCGTGCGGGCTTCCAGGCTGCCAAACATTTCGTGAGCTAACTCGACCACCACGCAGGCTACCGAGCGCCCCAAAGCGCCGATCTCGGTCTCGGTGCGCACGCGCTTGCCGGCCTGGACGGCATAGCGGAAGAGCGCCGAAAGCAGTGGACCACTGCTCTGACAGGCCTGGGCGACCTGTAAGGCATGCTTCACCTGTCCCAGGATCTCGTGCTCGCCTTTGACCAGCGAATCCAACCCGGCGGCGACGGTGCACAGGTGCTGTACGGCTTCCAATCCACAGGCATGGTAGGTCAGGGGTTCGAGCAGGGATGCGTCCAGCCCGGCCTGGGAGGCCAGGAACTGCAGAGCCGCCTGCTGCCCCAGACAAACATCGGGGACGGTCAGATATAGCTCAGTGCGGTTGCAGGTAGACAGGATCACCGCTTCCGGGCGGCTGGCTGGCGCATCACAACCGCACGCAGCATGGGAAGCCATGGCGACCTGCTCCAGCAGGCCGTCCAATACACCCGGCAGGCGCTCGTCCCACCAGGCCAGGCGCTCGCGGATCTCCAGCGGGGTGGAGTGATGGTTGACCCCAATCATCAGCAGGCTGTTCATCAGCTCAGCACCTGTTCACGCTTCTGCAACGCATAGCGGCGAGCGGCGTTTACCAGGCCGGGCGCCCAATCGGGCGCGCCAGCGGCGTGCAAATGGGTATAGGAAGCCAGCACACTGCCCCACACCAGCCCATCCAGGCGCGGCGCACCTGGCGCATTGCCATGCAGCCCGCTGCCGCGCTCAAGCTGGTAGGCGCAGGGAATTTCCGGCAATTCGATCAGGCGCGAATGGTGAAATTCATGCCCGCGCAGGCGGCTGCCCAGCGGGAAGAAAGGATTGGCGAGCCGCACCTCCGCCTGGACATAGCCATGCCCCTGCGGTTTAGCGCACAGCTCCACGGCACACGGCAGCACACCGGCCATCTCGGCGCTGCGACCGGCCCAGTCAATACGGCGAGCCAGGTACATCAACCCGCCGCATTCGGCGTAGATGGGCATGCCCATTTCAGAATTCTGGCGCATGGCGCTGCGCATGGCGTGGTTGGCTTGCAGCTCATCCAGGAACATCTCCGGAAAGCCGCCGCCGATATACACGGCATCGATGTCCGGCAGAGACGCGTCATCCAATGGGCTAAAAAAGACCAGGCTGGCCCCGGCTTGCCGCAAAGCTTCCAGGTTTTCGGGGTAATAGAAGCTGAAGGCGCGGTCGCGCGCCACTGCAATGCGGGGGGCATCCCCTGAGGCAGGCATTGTTTCAGGCTGGGTGAAAGAATCAAACTCGAAGGCGGGAGCTCCCGCTGCAATGGACAGAATTTTCTCCAAGTCCAGGTAGGTTTCAGCCGCTCGCCGGCAGGCTTCCAGAGCAGGATGCAGGCGGCTGTCTTCGCCCTGTGGCACCAGCCCCAGGTGGCGGTCGGGGATCTCCATCTCAGTGAGGCGCGGGAAGGCGCCCAGCACCGGCAGTCCGCAGTACTGCTCGATGGCCGCACGCAGTTTGGCCTGGTGGCGTCCCTGGGCGACATTGTTCAACACCACCCCGGCAATGGGGGTTTCCGGCTCAAAAGTCTGGTAGCCATGCAGCATGGCAGCCACCGAGCGCCCCATGCGGGCGGCGTTGACCACCAGCAGGATCGGGGTCTGCAGCAGGCGCGCCAGGGCAGCACTGGAGCCCTGGCCCACATCCGGCTCGTCTGGACCGGCAGTGCTGCTATCGTACAGTCCATGATTGGCTTCGATTAAGGCTAAGTCGACGCCGCGAGCGCCCTGCCAAAAAGCCTGGCGCAAGTGGGCGTCGCCGGGCATAAAAAACGGGTCGAGCGTACGGCAGGGACGACCTGCCGCAGCGCTCAACCAGGAGGGATCGATATAATCGGGGCCTTTCTTAAATGGCTGGACAACCAGACCGCGCCCGGCGAATGCTGCAGCCAACCCCAGGGATAGCGTAGTCTTACCGCTCCGTCCCTGGGGAGCAGCAATCACCAGGCGGGGAATCGGCCAGGCGGATAATGCCATTGCTGGCGTTGCCTGCCTTCCAGTTACTGAGCCAGATTACAGCTCAGTAACTGTGATGGCTCCTTCTTCGCAGCTTGATTCGCAACTCAGGCATCCGATACAGTCGTCTGGGTCACCGGTGAACATGGCGTATTGCTTGCCGTTCTCTTCCGTCAACACCAGCATTTCATTGGGGCAGTTTTCCACGCAATCGCCGCAACCCTGGCATTTTTCGATATCAACCGTTACGATATACATTTGAGTACCTCCGCAAATTTTCTATTTTAAGGTTTAGAGGTTTAAAACCATGTCCGATTGCAGCCCTTTGGTGAACAAAAAGCTGCTGCCAACCAGGTTTTCAACCTCATCGATCAATTCATCCGGCGCCATATCGTTCAATTTCAACGATGCGGCGCACACATACAGCTTCACTCCGGCTTTCAGGCAGTCATCCAGGAAACCACGTACCGGTCGCCCGCCTTCCTTGGCGCAGATGGTCTCAGCCACGCCCTGTTTGAGCAGCATCGAGCCGTTCATCACGAACAGCATGCTGACCTCGGCTTTGTTACGCGCAGCGCTGTTGGCAAAAAAGAAAGGCCCCACACAGCGTTCCGGGCTTCCCGGGCCGCTGCTGACCACGATTAGAATTTTCTTTCCGAGCAGTTCAGATGGCATAACTTATTTCTTCTCCCAGATGATGGCGGCCGCAGTCAGCTCGCTCAGGTTCTGGATCTTGACCGGCAGCTTGTAGTGGCGTTTGATCTCGTCAAGCTGGTCCAGGCAGTTGTGGCAGGAGGTGACCACAATCTTAGCGCCGGTGGCAGTGATCTGATCGGCTTTGACTTTACCGGCCGCGATGCGTTCTTTGGAGAACTCGGTCATGGAGAGCATGCCCCCGCCGCCCCCGCAGCAGAAGTTCTCAGCGCCATGCGGGGTCATTTCCACGAAATCCGTAGTCACGTGGCGCAGCACATAGCGCGGTTCGTCAATGATGCCGCCCGAGCGCGCCTGATTGCAGGGGTCGTGGTATGTCACGCGCTCGTTGTTGACGGATGGGTCCAGTTTGAAGCGTTTCTCTTTGATATACAGGGCCTGCAGCTCGACAAAGCTCATCACGCGGAAGGGATAGCGGTGCCCGACCCAGTTCTCGCCCTCCCAGCGCTGGGAGCGATAGCCATGCCCACATTCCGCCATCACCAGCGTCTCCGCGCCCAGATGGTTCACCGCGCCTTCCAGGTTGGCGGCTATCTGACGCGCAGAATTGTCGTCGCCATTGAACAAGCCATAATTGGTGGCGTCCCAGCTTTCGGTGCTCAGCGTCCAGTCCTCGCCAGCCGCATTGAAGATCTTGGCAGCAGCCTGGATCAGATAGGGGAAATATTTGACTTCGCGTGGATTGAAGGTATACACCACGCGCGCGCCCTTTTTGTTGAATGGGATCTTGACATTGGGATCGTCCAGCTCCGCCTGGAGCTCTTCTTCCATCCATTTCACGGTTTCGACGTAATCCTCTTCGCCAACGCCCATGTTGTTGCCGTCTTGCAAGTGCACATTGACCGTGGCTTTCAGGCCTTCGGGGGTCATGTCGATGGCCGTCAGCATGGCCCGCGCCGTGCGGATGATCTGGCGCGTATCCACGCCCATGGGGCAGTTAAGCACGCAGCGCCCGCACATGGTGCAGGTGCCAAAGGCTGCCATCATCAGTTTGTCGATCATCTCCTGGTCCAGCTCGGCGGCGCCCACCCAACCCGGGGCAGCTTTGCCCATGGGATCAAAGAGATGGCGGTACACTTTGCGCAATTGCTCGGCGCGGTAGGCCGGCACATGCTCGGGTTTGGGGTTGGCGACATAATAGTGGCAGGATTCTGCGCACAATCCGCAGCGCACGCACACTTCCAGGGAGGCTTCCAACTGGCGGTTCAGGCGCTGGCGCAGGACATCCAGGGCCAGGGCAGCTTTTTCATCTGTTAACTGGTAACGCTGATCGCTAAATCGTTGATCCGTCATCACACCCTCACTCGCTGTATTCGCTCTTAGCCTGCCCAATCACACCCCGGCGGCCAAAACCTGAACCAAAGAAGAACTTAGAATAGAAGAAATACACACAATGGCGTATCTTGCTGATGGGGATATAAGCGCCCATCACACCGGTAACAATATAGAACAGGGGCATCCAGGCCGGGGCCAGCAAAACAATAAATGCCAGGGTGATAAAAAGCGAGGTCAGGAAGACCGAGAAGTAATCATCCGGCAAACTGAGCACACGCTCGTTGGGGCCGTGCAGGCGCATGGCAATGCCGGCAAAGCCAAAGACGGCTCCTAGGCCGGTGATCGCCAGGCCAATCCACTTCACCCAATCGGGCAGCACATCCAACCAGGGGCTGGCTAACAGGACACCAAAGGCGCTGAAGATGCCCACGTGAAACAGGATGCCGCGGATATACGCCACCCAATGCTCACGGGTGCTTTCCTTCTCCCAGGGCGCCATACCCAGGGTGAAAGCATACACGACGCCGCGCCGTACATTCCCGCGCGGGCGCGCCAGATCCTGTTTGAACGGGCGGTGTAAGATCTCGTTAATACGTATGAGAATGCCAACCAGGCCGATGGCCAGGCCAAGCAGGGCAAATATGCGGGTGATATCCAGTAAACTCATGGTTACCTCTAGTGGTTATTTGATCGAAATGCGCAGGGCGCTGTTATGCGCCTGTTCCAGAGCAGCGCGGGCTTTGTCAGTGTCCGACCTATCCAGCATGGCCGCTGCCAGTTCCAGAGAGGCGCGCACCGGGGCAGTGGCATCATTGCGCACACGCGCTGCCAGGGCCATGCCCAGCGCCCGCTCAAAGTCCTGCTCACTGCCCGTGGCGGCGGCAATGCAACGCAGAGCAACTGCTTTATCAGCCTCGCGCTCAATCTGCTCCAGCACATTGGTAGCCGCCGCCGGGTCGCTCTGGCTCCAGGCGCAGGCGATAGGCGCCAGAACGGAGCTGTCACTCAAGGGGTTTTCCTCCTGGTTGGCTCGCTCCCAGGCGCCGGAAATGTCGCCCAAATCGATCAACATCTGCACCTGATAATAGACCAGGCTGATCCGATCTATAAGTGATGATGTTCCTGTTTTTCGAATGATATCCCGCAGCGCAACATCTGCCAGCGCCGGCACGCCAATCGTATACGCTTTCTCGATATGCTCTAAATCAGGTGCGATGAGCGCCTGTAAATGCGCTTTTTCATATGGATCAGCCACCTGCAAGCTGGTCTCCCAGGCGGCGTCCAGCTGCCCCAGGCCAATCTGGGCCAGGGCGCGCGCCGCAGGGAAAGCGCCGTCGATATCATCCAACAAGAAGGCATCGCCGGATTGGACCGCCAGCTTGCTCAATGCGTAGGCATAGGCAGCCTTGGAAAGCTGGGATTGAGCCTGCACCACCACAGCCTGCGCTGCGTCGAACAACTCTGCCTGCTGGGATGCCAGGGCTAACTGGGTTAACGAATCCGCCTGGCGCAGTGGATCGGGGATCAGGCGGGCAGCCGCTTCAGCCGAGGCGTAGTCGCCCAGCTGGCGGTAGCCCCAGGCACGCATGGCGGGGTCCTGTAGCTCAGCCATCAAGGCGGCGTGGGCAGGGTCCAACCTGGCCCAGACCAGTGCAATCCCGCGCAGATCGTAGTCTCGGTAGGGCTCCAAAGCGCCGGCAGCGGTCTTCTCAGCCAGCTCCAATAGCTGGCGGGTTTTTTCAGGATCAACCTCCAGCCAGGCTTCCGCGGCGGCGCGCAAACCCCAGGCCCGCGAACGCATGGCGTCCGCTTCACCGGCAATCAGAGCTGCCTGTTCCTGCGCCTGCACGTCACCGGCGCTGTAATCTTGCGCCGCGCGCGCGGCGCCCCACACCGCCAGCGACTCCAGGCGCGCTTCTTCTGCCGCAACCAGGAGCTCATCGAAGGCGGTCTGCGCTTTAAGCGGATCGAGGACTTCCCAGGCAGCGCCCACCTCGCCCAACATCCAGATGCGGCTCTGCGCACGTTCGGCGGCGTCAGCAGCACGCGTGGCTTCATCCAGTTTGGTCTGGCGCTCCGTCTCCAAGTCCGTGGAGGCAGCCACTTCGGCTGCCGGGGTTTGGAAGAGCGGCAAGGCGAAAAACGCGAAGATCAACAGCAGTACAAGCCCCACGCTCCAGCCGCGCAAACCCAACTGCGCTTTCTTAGAAGCGAAGCGCTGGGTATTTTTGAGCCCCCAGAACAAAGCCACAAAGATCAACAGGCTCACCAGAGCAGCGACTATCAGCACCACCTGGACAGTAGACTGGCTGCGTAAGGCGTTGAGCTGGGTGTACAGCTTGCCGAGCTGGTAGCGCAGGCTCTGCTGTTCTGAGACCTGCGCCTCCAGGCTGGTGACAGGCAGGTCGGCGATGCGAGCGTAGGTTTCCATCTGCGCCTGAACTTTTGCATCCACTTTAGCGCTGGAGACCCAGGCAGGCAGGGCAGCCAGGTTGCGATTAATGGCCAGCAGCAGGCGATCGGTCAGATACAGCTCTTCCTGGGCTTTTTTAAGTGCCGGGCAAGAGATCGTCTCCAGGCTATCTGCCGGACCGGCCCAGGTGATCGGCTGGCCCATCTGCGCATCATCAGCCGTGTGGCAGCCCAGGCACTGGTTGCCGGCGGGCTCGGGCAGCGTGAATGCGGCCACGTCCTGCGCGGCTGCGGCAGGCTGGCTGCCCCCCAGCAGCACCAGCACAGCGCTCATCCCCAGGAGCAGCAGTAACGGGATAAAAAGACAAATGCGGGATCGTTTCATAGACAGGCCTCAAGCATGGGTGTCATGCGGGCGATCATGCTTCCCGCCGTTGATGATCCAGTTGGTCACGCGCCAGTAGATCAGGCAGGCGGTAACCAGCACAATTACGATGACCACACCGCCTGGACCGGCGGTATTGTAAAAAGCGACCCAAAGTTCAGTTAGGCTCATAATCCACCTCGCTCAGCTCAATCCGCGGCGCCGGGAACGGCGACCGGGGGAACCGATTTATCGGTTGGGGCTGCTTGCGGCGCGGCCGTGCCAGCAGCTTCCGCTTCCGCCGACATCTGTTCTACAGTCTTTTCTGCTGTCTCCCAGATGGGGATAATAGGGAACAGGCGGGTGAAAATGGCGTACAGCAGCGCCATCCCGGCAAAATAGGAGATGGTGATGATCACTTCGCTGTAGGTTGGCAGGTAGCTGCCCTCGCCCAGGTGCTGCAATAAGCGGGGAAAGGCTTCGGTGGGAACAATGACGATAAATCGCTCGATCCACATGCCAATATTGACCAGGATACTGGCGAAAACCATCCAGCCAATATTGTCCTTACCTTTGAGCAAAAAGATCACCAGGGGGACGACAAAGACCAGCAGGATCATGCCCCAAAACAGGGTAGCGAAATCGCCGTAGAATTTGGAATTGATCACATGCATCTCTTCGGTGGTATTGCCGTATGCCCCAGTCAGGTACTCAGCAATGATCATGTAAATCCAGCCCAGGGTGAAGGTGATCAACAGCTTGCGCAGTGAATTGAACAGGCGCAGCGGCAGGACCTTCTCCAGGTTATACACCTTGCGCAGTAGCGCCAGCACAATCACCACCGCACAGGTGCCGGAGAGGATAGCCCCCAGCAGGAAGAACGGCCCGATCAAAGCAGTGTGCCAGCCAGGCTGCAAGCTCATGCCGAACACCCAGGAAACCACGGTGTGCACGGTGACGACCAGCATGGTCATGAAGATCGCCATGCCGTCCAGCGTTTTTTCCAGGCGATGGAATTGAGCCAGGCTGCCCTGCCAGCCGATCGCCAGAATTTCATACATGCGGTGCTGCCAGCGGGGCAGGTCGGTGAGTTTATCGCGCATCAGGGCGATATCCGGCAACAATGATAGATACATAAAGACGATGCTGGAGAGCAGATACAGTCCCACCGCGGTGACATCCCATAATAAAGCCGATTGGTAGCGGCCGTAGAACAGGAGATTCAGGACGCGATCCGGGCGACCCATATCGGTAATAATCGCCAGCACACCAAAAGGCAGGCTGAACAGGGTAACCGCCTCAGCCGCACGCGTGAGTGGCGCACGCCAGCTTTGCCCGGCGACGCGCAGGATGGCGGAGATAAAGGTGCCGGAGTGCGCCAGGCCGATGAAGAACACAAAATCGGTGATGTACACACCCCAGTAGACCGGGCGGTTTAAACCGGTAACGCCCAGGCCCATCACCATCTGACGAATATACAGGCCAATACCGAGCAGGAGGATGCCCCCCAGGACTGCCCATAGGAACTTATCGGCCATGCCAACCTTGCGGACCGGTTTCAGGATCAGGTCTTCGTTTGGATTGTATGGATGCATCGCAGCCTTCCTAACCCTGCTTCAGGTAGTAAACCTTCGGCTCAGTACCCAGCTCTTCCAGCAAGCGCATGGCGCGCGGGCTGTGCGCCAGCTTGGAAACCAGGCTGTTGGGATCGTCCAGGTCCCCGAAGTAGCGGGCGTGACCGGTACAGGTCTGCACGCAGGCGGGGATGTAATCGGTGGCGGTGAAGGGGCGTCCTTCAACCAGGGCTTGCTGCTCCGCTTTCCGGCGGCGCTGGATGCAAAAACTGCATTTCTCCACCACCCCGGCCGGGCGCGGGGCCGTCTCGGGGTCCGGGTTCAGGTGGGCGGTCAGCGGCTCGGGCCAGGTAGGCGCATACCAGTTGAAATAACGGATCTCATACGGGCAGGCCACGGTGCACATGCGGCAGCCGATGCAGCGCTGGTAGTCCACTTCGACAATCCCTTCCTCATCGAGGAAGGTCGCCTTTACCGGGCAAACCTTGATACAGGGCGGGTTATCGCAGTGCTGGCAGGGGCGTGGAAGCAAGGTGGCGGTTACATTGGGATATTCGCCCTCCAGGAAAGGCAGGACTTCGTTCCACAAGACCGCCCGCCCCATCTCAGCCTGATCGGGGCCAGCCACAGCAGTGTTGTTTTCCATCCGGCAGGCTGCGGTGCAGCTCTGGCAGGCAAAACATTTATCCAGGTCAATCACCATTCCCCAACGGGGCATCGCGGACCTCCTATGTATTCTCCAGACCCTACAGGTTTTAATCGGTCTCCAGCCTGCCGGAGGCCATTTCCTTGACAGTCTCCCGGTTCGCAAAGCTCCTGCGGAAACCTGTAGGGTCTTGTGGATTTTTTTATCTCGGTAGCGTTCATTTGTTTTTTCCGGCTAAGCCTTGCTAATTTTGACGCGCACCGGGTTGAAAATCGCCTGCCCGGTGAGCGGCTCGGTGGTATTGCGCATCAGGGTATTGGCGTTCACCCCGATCTGGCCTGGCTCGCTGTGGCGCCCCCAGGCGACCTGGGTGAAGTGCCCCTGCCCCTGCGGCATGAAGACCACATTGGGGTAGATACCAGGGTACAGGCGCACCTGTGTTTTAAGCTTGCCGTAGGGCGATTCCACCCATACTTCATCATGATCAGCCATATCCAGCTCGGCGGCAGTTTCGGGGTTGATCTCCACCCAGGAACTCCAGCGTACGAAGGTCTGCAAACCGTAACATTCTTGCAGGGTGGGGATAATGCCCTGCCAGCTGCGCGTGTGCGTGAGCAAGCCCTGGCTGATCAGCAGGAAGGGGAATTCCACGGACTGATCAAGATCGCCTTCCAGGGCTGCCGGTGCTTCAAAATGCGGCAGGCAGGCCAGGTCCAACGCCGCCGGGTCTGCGGATAGCTCAGAGCGGGTGGCGCCCAGGATGGCATGTAACTCGCGCGAGTAGAAATCGAAACGCCCATCCTTAGGGGCAGCGAGGCGGTCGCGTCCCAGCACCTGCTCCCAGGCTTTGCTACCGGGAGCGGCATTGAAATACACCATCTCGGACCAATTGCCATTGGCCAGGAATTTGTCCCAATCTAATTCAAGGGCAGACAGGCGCTCGCGCACCAGCATCTGGTAATCGGACCAGGGCAAAGCCTGTGCCAGCGGGCCGCCCAGGCGCGCCGCTAACTGCAGGAGCACATCACCGGGGTTGGCGGTATCGTGGACAGGTTCAACCACGGGCTGGCGCAAGGTCACGCCGGCAAAACCAGTGCCTTCGATGAAGTCATCGCCCCAGATCTCGAGGAAGGTGCTGGCGGGCAGGATCAGGTCAGCATGGGCGGAGCTTTCGTCCAGCGTGGAAGCAAAGCTGACCACGAAGGGCACTTTGAGCAAAGCCTGGCTGACCTCACCCTGATTGGGCACCTCATAGACCGGGTTGGCATTCAGCAGGAACAGGGCGTTGACCGGGTAGGGGTCTTCCGCCAGAATGCGGCGGGCGACTTCTTGATAGACCGAGCCTGCCAGGGGTATCTGCTGCGAGCCGGCGCCATCCAGGCGCGGCTGGGCGATGCTTTCATTGCCCAGCAGATCCGCGGTATAGGCAGGCCACTCGCCCAGGTCGGGGAAGCGCTGTACCAGCACCCCACCCTTCCCGTCCAGCGAGCCGACCAGGGCATTCAGGGCGTGGATTGCCATGGCGGTGTACAGGCTGTTGCCGGCGTTCAGCTCGGCGGGCTCAGTGGGCATCACAGCCAGCGCCGGGCGGTTGGTGGCGAATTCACCCGCCAGGCGGGCGATCACATCCGTGGTAACGCCGGTGATATCGCTGACCCGCTCCAGCGGGTAGCCTTCCAACACCAGACTCTTGAAGCCTTTGTGAGTCTGGCCGTTTTCATCTTCAAAATCTTGAAAACCGAAGGTGAAGTTCTGGAGATACTCGGCGTCGTACAGACCGGAGTTGATGATCACATTGGCCATACCCAGCGCCAGGGCAGCATACGTACCGGGGCGGATGGGCACCCATTCATCGGCTTTGACGCCGGTGAGCGCCATACGTGGATGCACCGAGACCAATTTGCCGCGCTGCGGGCGTCCGCGGCGCATGAAAGCCAGCGAGCCCAGGTAACCGATGACATGCCGGCTGGCTTCGAGCAGGTTGCTGCCAAAGGCGACCACGTAATTGGCATTATTCAGGTCATACACCGGGTAAGCGTTCACCCCCTGGGTGAGCAGCATGGTCAGGCGCGCCAGGCCTTCGCCCAGGCTGTCTTGCGAGATGACATTGGGCGAGCCATAAGCCTGCATGAAGCGCCCCACCAGGCCGCGCATCTGTCCGCGCAGCTCGCCGTGCAGGAAAGCCACGCTGTGGGCCTGTCCGTCGGCGCGCAGCTCGCCCAGCTTTCCGGCGACCATCGACAGGGCTTCATCCCAGGAGATCTCCTCCCAGTCGCCGCTGCCGCGCTCGCCAAGCTGGCGGCGGGGATGCTGGATGCGTTCGGGGCTGTAGAGTATTTCTAGAGAAGCCTGAGCGCGCAGGCAGCACACGCCCTGGTTGAGGGGGTGCAGGGGGTTGCCTTCGATCTTGACGGCCTTGCCATCCACCACACGCACATCCAGGCCGCAGCCGCACGGGCACAGCCCGCAGGCGGTCTTGACAATCTTTTCTTCGCCCGGTTCAGCAGCCAGGCCGGTGTCCAGGCTGGGAATCTGGACCTGTTTCAGGGCCAGGGCTGCCGCGCCCAGCGTACCCGTAGCGGCAGCTAGCTTCAGGAAGGAGCGCCGGCCCGTGGCAGAGTTTTCAGGGTGTGATTCAAGCGGTTTATTTTCCATATTGTGAGCCTCTGCCTAATTGCCACCAAAATCCGCGATCCAGCGTTGGACTTCACTGGCGATGCTGGAGGAAACCTCTGTTGACGGCGCCCCGGTCAAGGGGGTGGGTGGGTTGATCGTCTCCGGCACCAGCACGTAATCGGCTTCGTTTACGTCCAGGGTTACCCCCAGGGCATCCAGGGCAGCCACCAGGTCGGGCACTTCGCCGGGCTTGCTCTGGGCGACCCAGGCCTGGCCGCGCGGGGTGCGCACGCCGCCACCCGAAGGGCTGGCATGGCAGGTAGCGCAAGGCTCGCCGGTCTGTGAGGAATATTCTGGCAGGGCTTGCGCCGGGTGCCCCGGCAAAGCCAGCGCCAGCAGCAGGGCTGCCAGGCACAGGCTGAAAATCAGGATGGGAGCAGGTTTCATTTTCACCTTAAGGCCTCCTATGCCGTCTCACCGACGACCACTTTATCGCCCACAATCTGGACAGGGTAAGCATCCAGCGGCACCGGTGGGGGTCCGGCGGTCACTTCGCCAAACTGGTCAAAGCGCCCGTCATGGCAGGGGCAGTAAAATTCCAGATTGCTTTCCTGCCACTCCACCGTACAGCCCAGGTGGGTGCAGATCATGGAGAAGGCTTTGATGCTTTCAGCGGTGCGCAGCACCAGAACAGGCTGTCCGGCATAGGTGATCTGTTTGGTCTTGCCTACCGGCAGCTCGGCCAGCGGGAACTCCACCGGCTGGGCTTCGGCTACACCCGTTTTCAGCGGGAACAGGCGCGTCTGCAGCAGCGTACCCGCCCAGGCTGCGCCGACCGCAGCGATGCCAAACTGGATGAAATTGCGCCGGCTGGTGAACGCAGAAGGTTTTACAGCAGGTGTGTGGATTGTCATTTCAGGATCGCTCATGGCTGCAGCTCCTTATGGGCGGGTGTCCACAATGGGATTTGCGCCAACGTAGTTGTGGCAGTTATTGCAGGATACATCCGGCGCGTGACAATACAAGCAGTCCTCCTGCAGCAGGTCGCCACGGTTGATCATGTCCATGTGGTGGGTCTGCCACCACTCCAGCGGGCTGTGATACTCGGGGGCGGCATATTTAGCCTGGATATAAACTGCCATATCACCGCTGCCTGCCACGACGGGCTTATCCACCGGGCGCGGATACAAGAAGATCGCCAGCGCCAGGATCAGTATGATGAGAAATGTCAGGGCTAATTTACGCATGGCAGCTCTCCTAATACTTGAGGGCGTTGGTGAAAAGCTGGAGCACACCGCCCACCTCGACCGGCACATCCCAATATTTCATCGAATCGGGAAGCTGCGCCTTGCAGATGGCGCAGATCGTGGACAGGAAGTTGGCTTGGGTGTGCTTGACCGCCAGGGCGCGTGGTTTGCCGCCTGCCATACGGATCGGCATCAGCTCGTCGGTGAGCAGCCCGCCGCCGGCCCCGCAGCAATAGGTATTCTCGCGGATGGTGTCCCGCGGCATTTCGATGAAATTGTTGACACAATAGCCCAACACTTCGCGCGGTTCATCCAGCAGCTGCCCGGCGCGGGCGGTATTGCACGGATCGTGGTATGTCACCACGTAGTGGTCATTGGCGCTCTTATCCAGCTGCCCTTTGAAAACGCCCTGACGCAGCAGCTTAACCAGCATCTGGTGGATATGGTACGGATAGGGCGGGTCGAACATATCCATCGGGCCATTCAAAGTGGGGGTCAGGATAGCGCCACGCCAGGCGTGCCCGCACTCGCCCCACAGGATGGTCTTGACCTTGAGCATGCGGGCGGCGTCGATGATGCGCTTGTTGACCTTCTTCATGTTCTCATAATTCAGGAACAGACCGAAGTTGCCGCCTTCATTGCAGTAGGTGCTGGTGGTCCAGCGGATGCCCAGCTTGTAGAAGAGCTTGCCATAGGCGATCATGGTATCCGTGTTGGCAAAGTTATCCGCCGAGGGCGGCACCAGCAAGACATCGGCGCCATAATCATCCACCGGGAAGCGGATGGGCAGGCCCGTTTCTTCCTGGATATCCTCTTCCAGGAACTGGCAGTTGTCGATCCAGGCCGGGGCGGGGATGCCCAGGTTATTGCCGGTATCGTAGACTTTGGCAACCACCTCGGTGACATACTTGGTGGAGACGCCGATGGAAGACATGATCTCACGCGCGGCCATGGTGATCTCCGCCGTGTCGATGCCATACGGGCAAAACACGGAGCAGCGCCGGCATTCTGAGCACTGGTAGAAATAGGTGTACCACTGATGCAGCATTTCTTCGTCGAAATCAGCGGAGTCGTTCAATCCAGGCACGTTACGCCCGCCCGTGGTGAAGTAGCGCCGGTAAACCTTGCGCATCAGCTCGGCGCGCGCCACGGGGAAGTTCTGCGGATCACCGGTGCCCAGGTAAAACTGGCATTTATCGGTGCAGGCGCCGCAGCGCACGCAGATATCCATATACACGCGCAGGGCTTGGTTCTTATCCAGCAGCTCGGCAAATTTCTCAATCGCCTTATTCTGCCAATCTGGAACCAGACTGGAGGGTAAATTTATTTTTTCGGTGTCTTTTTCTTTACTCGGCCAGCAACGCACTCCGCTGGCAATATGCTCACGCAGCGCTGGCGGGGTCAGTATGCCTTCGATTGCTGGATCTTTTATGATAGGAGTTTCGTCAAACTTGGCCATAGGGGGTCCTATACAGGGAATTAGCGCAGGGGTTTGTCCCAGGGATTGACATGGCGCTTGCCGGCGATCTGCACCTGATATGGAGAATTGCGCGACGGGCTGAGGAAGATCCCACCGGCGTGTAGCAGCTTGCTGGATGGGAAATAGATCAGCAGCAGCAGTACCAGGGTGAAATGGATCACGAACAGGGGATGCTGGGGCGGCATAACCGGATCAAACGTCAGTAAGCCGAGCATAAACGCCTTGACATCCACCAGGTAAACCTTGGCCCAGGTACTGACCAGGATGCCCGTAGCGGCAATCCCACCCATTAAGGCCAGGGCGATATAATCGGGGATATTGGAGATATACAGCGTGCGCGGTAAAGCCATGCGCCGCCAGAATAAGAACAACGCCGCAGCGCCAAACAAATAACCAAAGAAGAGCGCCACCGGCTCCATATAAAGCACCAGCGATGGCACCGGGTAAGTAAAATAACGCAGGTGACGGAAGAGAATCGCCGCCAGACCGATATGGAACAGCCAGGCGCCAGCCCACAGCCATTTATCGGCCTTGAACAGGTTGGGGAAGAGTGTTACATCGCCCAGCACGCGCAGCACCGCGCCGCCTTCGGTCGTAGGGGCGGGAGTCGTCACTTCGGGCCAGGGCATCGGGGTGCGCAGGTAACCGATCAGCTTACCCAGCATGCCCAGGGCAAAAGCCAGCGCGGCAAAATACGCCAGTCCAATTAGAAAATAAGAGATTAACGACCAGATGACCGTTGAGCTCTCCATAGCAGCTCCTTCGTACAGGGGTAAGCCAATCAGGCAAGTTCGCGCGATACCAGCTCAGCCTGTACATGCAGAGGAGCGATCATCCCCAGGTGCTGGCATTGCGGGTAGGGGTGCACAGTATCGCACCTGAGGTGTATTCGCTCCTCCCCAAATTTGTATTCCATTATCCTGCCAGCAGTTGGTATGGTGTCCAGCTTGCCGGCGGCCCCCTGAAAGATCCAACCTAGACGCATCCGGTCGGCTTGGGCAAGCCGGCAATTTTGCAGGCGCCTTTGGCCGGGCCGCTGGGAAATAATTCATAAATGGTTTTGAGTGGATAGCCGGTATCCTTGCACAGCTTGCGGATCATCGGGGCAATACCAAACTGCTGGTAGTACTCGCGCAGGTAATTGACCACTTTCCAATGATCCTCGGTCAGCTCGGGCACATCTTCCATCTGGGCAATGGCGAACGCCAGATCTTCGCTCCAGACGGCGGGGTCCTCGAGGAAACCATCTTCGTCTACTTCTATTTGATTACCTAATACATCCATAACGGGCATTTCTACCTCCAGGTTCTGTCATCGCAGGCCAGCGCTCGGTTAGGATAGCTGGCTTGCGATGCAGCAATTAAAATTATTGGCTATCTGGCAGCTTGATAAAAGTAGCGCCACCGTAGGAGGTGAACTCCAGCGTGCCTTCGTTCACCAGCTCGGTGAGCACCTGCTTTACCAGACGGTTTTCCAGGTCCAGGCCCTTGGCTACATCCCGGCTGGTCATCATTTTGCCCTTGGCTTTGAAGAACTCAACAACCATTGTTTTGAGATCTTCCATTGGCAGATCACTCATTGGGGACCTCTCTTACCACTTGAACGTGGGTGTCGAACGGAAGGTTTCGGACGCCAGAGTGAAATCATCGATGAGTTGGACCTCGAACGGGATACCGGACAGGTCGAAGAAGCGTTCCCAGCCGATGCGTTCGATCCATTCGCCCATACGCTCGTGTTTGTGGGCATGGCTCGCCCATACTTCCACGATATTACGCACCGCGGAGGTCACTTCGGGCCAACGCGGGGGATGGTTGGGCAGGAAGGGGATCACCAGGCGCGAGAACTTGGGAGGCGTGCGCGCGCTGGAGATCTTTCCACCCACCCAGATGGAGACACCGTCACCGATTGGGTCGGCGAGGGGCATGCCGGGGCACATGGTGTAGCAGTTACCGCAGTACATACAGCGGTCTTCATTCACCGTCAGGGACTTGTTCTTCGGGTCGGGGCGAATGGCGCCGGTGGGGCAGGCTGCGATCACGTTGGGGATCTCACATTTGGCCTGCACGATCTCATGATTGATTTTCGGTGGTTTGCGGTGGATACCCAAAATGGCGATATCCGAGCAGTGCACCGCGCCGCACATATTCAGGCAGCAAGCCAGGGAAATGCGGCAGTATGCGGGCAGTTTCGTATCGACGAAGTACTCGTGCAGGTCATCCATGACGGCCTTGACGATACCCGAGGCATCCGTGGCAGGGGTGTGGCAGTGGATCCAGCCCTGGGTGTGGACCGGGTTGCTGATGGCGTGCCCTGTTCCACCGATGGAATAGCCCTGTGTGCGCAGGAAGGCCATTAATGGCTCAACTTTATCCTTATCGGAAACCAGAAATTCAAGGTTGTGGCGGCTGGTGAAGCGTACGTATCCGTCACAATACAGATCGGCAATGGCGCAGACGTCACGGATCCAATCTGTGCTGACCAGGCGCGGCGAGCCAACGCGTACGGTATACAACTCAGCGCCCGAATCGGCTACATGGCGCAGCAAACCCGGTTTCAGGCGCTCGTGGAATTTCCACTGCCCGTAGTTCTGCTCAACCACTGGCGGGAGCAGGTCTTTGTAATTTGGAGGACCGAAATCCGTTTTCGTTGACATTACTTGACCTCCTCAGGATCCCAGAAGTAATAGGGATTGGCGCGTGGGATACGGATCATTTGTGGCGCCGGTGGTAAATCTACAGCTTTCAAGAAAGTGCGCATCCCCAGGCGGTTGATCAACTCACCCAGGCGTTCACGCATCTTGCCATTCTCATCCCACCAGTCCCAAATCTTTTCGAGTAGTTCTTTGAACTCGGTGTAGGGCGGCTCCATCTTCATGAAAGGCACGATCACGTGCGAGAGCATAGCGCCATGCACGATAGGCGCTTTACCGCCCACCAGGATCGTAGCGCCGCGTTCTTTACCGATGCGCAGGGCTTTGGACATCAGGTTCAGGCAGTGCATACAGCGGTTACATTCACTGTCTTCGATGTGTAGAGTTCCGGCTGCTGCGTCATACTTCATGCATTTGGTCGGGCACAGCGCGATCACTTCACCGGTGATATCAAAACCTTGGGCGGCATATTGCGCTACGGCAGCCTGATCGACCTGAATTTGGTCACGCCAGGTGCCAATGATGGCGATATCCGAGCGTGGAACGGCTGCTACACAGTCGTTCGCGCAACCCGAGATTTTTATTTTTGACTTGTAAGGGAACATGGGGCGGTGGAGCTCGTTCTGGTACTCCATCGTGACATCGTACAGTATATCCAGGGTATCAATGCAAGCATACTCGCAGCGACCAGGCCCGACGCAGCAGCTGGGCGTACGCATGTCGCTGCCCGAACCACCCAGGTCAAAGCCAATCTCGGCCAGGTCGTCGAAACAAGGCTGCAACGCGCTGGTAGGAGCGCCCAGTAAGATGATATCGCCGGTAGCACCGTGCATATTGGTGAGACCAGAGCCATGCTTGTCCCACACATCACACAGTTGGCGCAATTTTTCAGTTGTATAGAACCAACCGGAGGGTTGGTTTACACGAAAGGTATGGAATTCTGCTACCGCCGGGAACTCTTCCGGCAAGTCGGAATAGCGGCCAATCACACCGCCGCCGTAGCCTTTCACACCCACAATCCCGCCATGCTTCCAGTGACCGATGCGGTCTACGTAGGAGCGTTCAAGCTGGTTAATCAGGTCTCGAGCAGCTTCTTTTTTTTCTGCGGCGCGCTTCATCTCGGTGACGAAGCTCGGCCATGGACCCTGTTCTAGTTCATCAAGCATTGGGGTCTCTGACATGATGGTACACCTCCAAATTTGGAATGGATCGGTAGTGCCAGTCGCTTTCACTGAGGCAGGCAGAGTCTTTAGTCCAAACTCTGCCTGCCAATTTCATACAGGTCTGTACAGGCACAGGGATTCGCAGGCGATTGACCTTTGGGCAGTCCCTGTGTAGGCGCCTAGACGGCGGAGATCGGGAAGAGCCAGCCGAAGATCACCCAGGAGACCACCAGGGCCAGCAGGGTGTTGAAGACTGTCACGATCAGGTACACAATGACCGGCGACCAGCCCATCTTCTTGAACTCACCCACAGAGAGCTCCAGGCCCATGCAGACGAAAGCCAGGCAGAAAGCCCAGTCTTTCATGCCCATCATGGCATCCATTGCATCACCCTTCTGGATTACGCCGAAGGTGTAGAGCAGGGAGGCGACGATGAAGCCCAACACGAACTTGGGGAAGCGCTTCCAGATGATCGAGGCGGACGGTTTTTCTTTCTTGCCTTCAACCATGGTGGAGAAATACAGCGCCAATAAGAAGGCCACAATACCGATCAGGGCATTTTGGGTCTGCTTGACGATGGAGGCAATCTTCTGGGCAGTTTCACCATAGATGGTACCTGCGCCGACCACAGCCGCAGTGGTATCCACGTTGCCACCGAACCATGCACCGGCCACTGGCTCAGGCATATTCATCGCCTGGGCGATCAAAGGCGCGATGACCATCAGGGGCAGCGCTGTGATGATGACCAGGGCGGTGACGTAGGTGATTTCTTCTTTTTTCGCCAGCACGGAGCCGGCAGCAGCGATGGCAGCCGAAACACCGCAGATGGAGACGGCCGTAGACATGACCGCGCGCAGGGTATCAGGCAGGCCAAATTTACCTGCCAGCCACCAGCAGAACATATAGACTGAGGTGACCATGATAATACCCTGGATAACTGCGCCAAAGGCAGCGGTGAGGATCACCTGGAAACTGACACTGGCGCCCAACAGCACCAGACCGATCTTCAGGAAAAGCTCGGTGCGGAAACCGCCTTTGAGTGGTTCGTGCAGCTTGACGGCTTTGAGGATGCCATTGACGACCAGACCGATCAGGGCCGCCCACAGGGGATATTCGAGCACTTTGCCGGGGATGCCAAAGGGCAGTTCGGTGCCGTAGACCTGGTACTTCGCCCACCGGGCGACGAACGCCAGCACGACGACGAGTGCAAAGCCAACGAGGCTCATGGCCAGGCTGTTACCACCGGCACTTTGGGGAGTATTATTTACTTTAGTGGACATTGCTTCGTTCTCCTAATTTGACCAGGTCTGGCCTAGAATTTTACGAGCGCGGGTGCGATCACGCCGAGAATTGCCAGCGCCATCAGCACAAAAGCGATGATTACGGACAGCCAGTCTTCACTGATATTCATGGCTTGAGCTCCTTAAGCAATTTGAACGGACTTTTAACAATGGTTGCTACGATTGATCGGAACATTTTCTTTTTGCCGGGAGTGGTCTTGTAGGGCACAGCCGGTTGCCAGGGTCGTAATGGTTTTCGTTCACCTCCTGCTAGGGATGGCAGGCAACGCAGGTTCTATAGATCGTGGGGCAGCGTTGTTCCATTCCAATGTAAATGTGCAGATCGATTTTTTACAATGACACCTGTGAGTATTGTAAAGTTTTTCATTAAGCATTGGAATCAGACAACGCTTAACTTCCTTAAGGAAAGTCTTAGCCGACTTAAGCCCCCGCCGATTTGCGCAGGGAACTGACTTTGTTAGAATTATTTTGGTCGCGTTGCAAGTTGGCGCAAGGTACACAACCTGGTGATGAGATGACCAAACTATCCGCCCACCCGGCGCGGAAGTCCAAATTTATTCACAAGCCTGGAGAGCATGCATGAATTCACAAGAGATCCACGCCCTGGCTATTCACGAAGCTGCCCTGGAATATGAGACGCATATCGAGCAAGGCCTGACCAGCGAGCAGGCGCACCAACGCCTGGCGCAGTATGGCGCCAACGAGCTGGTGGAGCGCCCGCGACCGGGCTTTCTAAAATTACTTTTCGACCAGTTCAATAATTTCCTGGTGATTATCTTGATCGTCGCGGCGGTGATCTCGCTGTTTCTAGGTGAAGTGGTCGATGCTGTAGCAATCATGGCCATCGTCGCCCTGAACGCCATTCTGGGTGTGGTCCAGGAATCCAAGGCCGAACAGGCCCTGGCAGCCCTCAAAAAGATGGCAGCCCCCAGCGCCTTCGTGATCCGCGATGGGCACCGCATTTCGATTCCGGCCAAGGAGCTGGCTCCCGGCGATATTGTCCTGCTGGAGGCGGGTAATTACGTCCCAGCGGACATGCGCTTGCTCGAGACGGTAAACCTTAAAGTGGAGGAAGCTTCGCTGACCGGGGAATCGGTGCCAGTGAACAAAGACGCCCGCATGGTGCTGGACCGCGATATCCCCCTGGGTGACCGCAAAAATACCGCCTTCATGAGCACGTTGATCACCTACGGGCGCGGCACAGGATTGGTGACCGCCACCGGCATGCACACCCAGATCGGCATGATCGCCGAGATGCTGCAATCCTATGAAGAGGAAGACACCCCCTTGCAGCAGAAATTGGACCAGCTCGGCAAATTCCTGGGTATCTTCTCCCTGGCGATCTGTGTAGTCATTTTCGTCTATGGTGTGATCCGCGACACTAACCCCGGGCAGATATTCGCCCAGAGCCTGAGCGCCTATTTAGCCGAGCATACCGGTGAGATCGTGGAATTGTTCATGACTGCGGTGAGCCTGGCGATCGCCGCTGTGCCCGAAGGCTTGCCGGCTGTGGTCACCATCTGCCTGGCGCTGGGCATGCAGCGCATGGTGAAACGGCATGCGCTGATCCGCAAGCTGCCCGCCGTGGAAACCCTGGGCTGCGCCACGGTAATCTGCTCCGATAAGACCGGCACCCTGACCCAAAATGAGATGACCGTGGTGCAAGGCTGGGCCGGCGGACAGGAATTCCGTGTATCGGGTGAGGGGTACACCCCGGAAGGTGAATTTACCAACCTGAGCGGGGCCTCCTTGCAACCCTTAATGCAAACTGCCAGCAGCATGCTGCTGCACGGGGCGGTGCTGTGCAATGACGCCCGCCTGGAAGTCAGCGGGCAGGAAAACGGGCAAACCACCTATCGTATGGTGGGCGACCCGACCGAAGGCGCGCTGGTCGTCGCTGCTGCCAAAGCTGGCCTGACGCGCGAGCTGGCCGAAGAGCGCTACCCTCGCGTGCTGGAAATCCCCTTTGACTCCGATCGCAAGCGCATGGTCACCTTCCATGCCCTGCCTCAGGATCTGGCCAGCGCAGCGGCTATCGCTTCTCCTGACGGGCTGGCCGCGGCAGTCCCCGGGGTGCCTTACCTGACCTTTGTAAAAGGCGCGCCGGATATCGTGCTGAACTTTTGTAACGCTTACCGCCGGGATGGACAGGTAACTGCGCTGACCGATGAGATGCGCCAGCAAATCCTGGAAGCCAACCGCAAGATGGCTTCCCAGGCGCTGCGCGTGCTTGGCGTGGCATATCGCCCGCTGCACGAACTCCCGGCAGCCGAGGAAGCCGTCCAGGTGGAAAATGACCTGGTCTTTATTGGCCTGCTGGGGATGATCGACCCCGCTCGCCCGGAAGTAAAGGATGCGGTCGCCGTTGCCCACGGAGCAGGGCTCAAAACCGTGATGGTCACCGGCGATTACCGCGACACGGCCATGGCCATCGCCGCAGAGATCGGTATGCTCTCCCCCGGCGGCAAGGTGCTCACTGGCACCGACCTGGACAAGCTTTCGGAGAGCGAGCTGGCCGATATTGTAGAAGAAGTGGATGCTTACGCACGCGTTTCACCCGCCCACAAGATGAAAATCGTGGAGGCTTTCAAGGCGCGTGGCCACGTGGTAGCGATGACCGGTGACGGCGTGAACGATGCCCCGGCGCTGAAACGGGCCAATATTGGGGTGGCGATGGGCATTTCCGGTACGGATGTGACCAAAGAGACCGCCGATATGGTGCTGACCGACGATAATTTCGCCAGTATTGTTTCAGCTATCGAAGAAGGGCGCATCATCTTTTCCAATATCCGCAAATTCGTTTTCTATCTGATCTCGTGCAACGTTTGCGAGATCCTGGTGATTTTCATCGCCATGCTGGCGGGTCTGCCCATCCCGCTGACGCCTATTCAGTTGTTGTGGCTGAACCTGGTGACAGACGGCGCTCCGGCGCTGGCCCTGGGGCTGGAGAAAGGCGACCCGGATGTCATGAAGCGCCCGCCGCGCCCGCCCAAAGAGCCGGTGATCAACCGCGATATGACCATCGGCACTATCGTCCAGGGTGTGGTCAAAACCGGCTGCGTGCTGGCAGCTTTCCTGTGGGGCTTGAAGGCTTATCCTGGCAATCTGATCGAAGCGCAGACCATCGCCTTCATGACCCTGGCGTCAGCCGAGCTGGTACGGGCTTTCAGCGCACGCTCCGAGCTGTATTCCATGTTCAAAATCGGCCTGCTCTCCAATAAATGGATGGTCTACGCCGTCTCGCTCTCCTTCGTTTTGTTGCTGATCGTCATCTACACCCCCTTCTTGCAGACTTTCTTCAACACCACCTTCTTGCCCGTGCGAGATTGGCTGGTCATCACCCCTATGGTGCTGCTGCCGACCCTGGCCGCCGAGGCGACCAAGTTCTTCCTGCGCCAGCAGGCTTACAACCGCCCGGCGACCGCCTAGTTCGCCAAGAGTTTTGTAGAATCCAAATGGGGTCGTCCTGGCCTGGGGACAACCCCGTTGTGATTCATATGCCGTTGTAATAGCTATTTTTTTTGGTCTTTTGCCATTTTCGCCATGGTCTGCACAATCCCATACAGCAGCAGCCCGGCGCCTATAAAACCCACGATCATCGCCGGGATCTGCCAGCGCAGGTCCATATTGGTGAGCAAGAGCAGGTCAGCCACGCCCAACAAACCCCAGCCGGCAGCCAGGACCCACTTGCTTTGGAAGGCATTATTGGTGGCAAAGCTAAACAGGATGAACAAAATGCCGATCAATGCCTGCGCCAGCGGGTCATCCCACAAGATCATATCCAGCGCCCACAAAATAATGAATAAAACGCCAGCGATAAGCGGCACCAGGGTCAGGGCCAGACCCAGCTTGACCCAGTTGGGTTGCACCGCTGGAGCAGATTTGGGGTTGGATTTGGGCAGTGAGCGTTTGGACATGGGCAAATTCTCCTCGGCGTCCATTTTACTGCATTTCATGGATCGAGGCAGGATTGTTCCCGAGAAGCGCCTGGGAATTCATGGGGTTGAATCAAAGAGCATGAACAGGGGATGCCAGAAGCGCTTGGATTGAGTACAATGAGCTCGGGAAGGACACCCGGAGCATTAAAGACTAGGACCGGGTGCCATGTATGATCATCCCGGTCCTGGTCTTGCCTCCCCCATTTGTGATGAAATTATGATGTTTTTTTATCCCCCTCCCAGTTCACTTATATAAACGCTGAATTAGAGAATTTGTTACAATTAATATGTAAACATCACGCAACATTAATATTTGGACTTATGTATTGGTTGGATCAATGGACCATATTCCTAAACCACCCCCACACAGCGTTCCAATGGCCAATCTACGCCGCTGGCTGGGTGCAAACGACCGGGCCAGCCTGTTGGACTACGCTCACCATCACAAACGCACTCTGAGCTATCTGACCGCCTTGACCTACGACCCCGACGTACTGATTGCCTGGCGGGCGCTGGATGCCTGCGGGCGCGTGGCGCAACAAGCCGCGACAGGCGGCGATCTGGAATGGGTGCGCAATCACCTGCGCCGCTGCCAGTGGCTGCTGAGCGATGAATCGGGCGGCATCGGCTGGCGCGCGCCAGAGATGATGGGCGAGATCGTGGCGCGCCTGCCAGAAGCGCTGGCGGAGTTTATCCCGCTGGTGGCACTGCTCTTATTTGATATGGAGGATGAGGACGGGGCGCGCTTTAAAAATGGGCATCTGTGGGCTGTGGGGCGCATCGCCCAGGTGCGCCCGCGCCAGGCGGAAGCCGGCCAACCCTGGGCGCTGCTGGCCCTGGAAGACGCCGACCCACAGACGCGCGGTCTGGGGTTGTGGTGCCTGGCGCAATTCCCTGCCGAGCTGCGCCCCAAAGAGCTGCAAACCTGCCTGCCCGCCCTGCTCAAAGATCAGTGTGAGTTCCAGCTTTTTGATGGGGAGAACCTGGTAGAGACCAGCGTAGCAAAGCTGGCAGAAGTATTCATCACGTCGCCAATGGACAAAGCAAACTAGCGACACCAATCGCCTTTTCCTGATCATTTTTTACAATCCAATCCGGTAGTCGCAAGATCGTCAGAGAAAACCAATTTACATGGATATTCAGGATAGACAGGATTTAACATTCTCTGCCCGATCAAGATTTGACTTCCAACATCCTGAATATCCAGTCCATCCAAGTTAATCAATTGGGAGCTGCAGTGACCATGAACGGTCTAGTATGTAAAATTTCGTTAGGCTGGTCACAACAATGATTCTATATCATCATATGGTGGTAGAATCAAATTGGAATACGTTTTGTTGATCGATAGGAGTTTCGTATGGATCAAGTGACTGTCTCTCCCAAATTTCAGGTGGTGATCCCGCAGGCCGTTCGCAAGATGCTGGGGATAAAGCCAGGGCAAAAAATGCGCGTGATCGCCTACGATGATAAGGTCATCCTGATCCCGGTACGCCCTATCCAGGCTGCGCGCGGCTCACTCAAGGGCATCAATACACATATTGAGCGTGAGACTGAAGAACGAGTATGAATATCGTCGACTCATCGGGATGGCTAGAATATTTCGCCGACAGCCCGCAGGCAGATTTTTTCACTCCAGCAATAGAAGATAGCGCGCAGCTGCTCGTGCCCGTGATCTGTATCTATGAAGTATTTAAACGGATTGCTTCCCAACGCGGCTTGAACATCGCTCAAACCAGCATTGCGGATATGTATCATGGTAAGCTGGTGAATATTGATGATTCCCTGGCGTTAAGCGCTGCCCAAATATCTTGGGAAACCAAATTGCCCATGGCGGACAGCCTCATCCTGGCGACTGCGCGCGCCTACCAGGCCACCTTATGGACTCAAGATGAGCATTTCAAGGGAATGGAGGGAGTGCAGTACATTGCCAGGCCATGATCACCTCCTCTGCATTGCCTTGAAAAGACCGTAACTGGTAAAATGCGCACATGCCATCCACCAACCAGGCGCCCAGGCTGAAGAAACCAGACCCGAAAACAACCACGCACCACATCACGGTCGATGATCTCGTCGTCGAGGTTGTGCGCAAGAATATCAAAAACCTAAATCTGTCTGTTCGCCCGCCAGATGGCAAGGTGCGCGTCTCGGTGCCGCGGCGCATCTCCGATACGACCGTGCGCCAGGTGGTTTTGGAGCGCATGGAGTGGATCAAAAGCCAGCAAGCCTGGTTTGCCAGCCATGCAGAGCGAGCAACTCTCCACTATGTAAGCGGTGAAAAACACGATTATCTGGGCCACACCTACCTGCTGCAGGTGATGGGTGGCGCCCGGCGCCCCAAGGTTAGCTTGCATGGCGAACGCCTCGAGCTGCATGTGCCCAGCGGTAGCAATGAGGCTCTGCGGGCGCAGGCGTTGGAGGCCTGGTATCGCGCTCAGATCAAGCTGCTCATCCCGCCATTGATCGCTCGCTGGGAACCGGTGATGGGCGTGCAAGTGGCTGAGTGGGGCGTCAAGCGCATGAGAACCAAGTGGGGCACCTGCAGTATTCGCGCCCGGCGCATCTGGCTGAACCTGGAATTGATTAAGCTGCCGCCTGAATACCTGGAATACGTGGTGGTGCACGAGATGAATCACCTGCTGGAGCGCCTGCATACACCGCGCTTCAAGGCGCTGCTGGACCAGTTTATGCCGGGCTGGCGGGAACTGCGCCAGGGGCTTGAGCAGGCAGTTAAACAGAACGGCCGGCTGCGAATGGGTTAAAATGGAGGCTGGCAGCACCGCCAAAGCCTGCCAGAAAGGAATAACCCCATGTGTGGACGATTCACCCTGACTACCAGCCCGGAAGAGCTACAAGCTGCATTTGATTGGCTAAAAATGCCCCCCAAGATTGGTGAGCCCCGCTACAACATTGCCCCCACCCAGCCTGCGGCAGTGGTACCCAATGACGGCCTGAACCGCCTGGACTACTTCACCTGGGGGCTGATCCCCTCCTGGGCCAAAGACCCCAATATCGGCAGCCGCATGATCAACGCCCGCGCCGAGACCCTGGCGGAAAAACCTTCTTTTAGGAATGCCTTTCGCCGGCGGCGCTGCCTGATCCTGACTGATGGCTTCTACGAATGGCAGGTCATCCCTGGGCGCAAAGCCAAGCAGCCCATGTACATCACCCTGGCAGACCAGCGACCCTTCGCGTTCGGCGGATTGTGGGAAATTTGGAACAGCCCAGAAGGCGACCCGGTCTATTCCTGCACCATCATCACCACCGAGCCCAACGCATTGATGGCTACCATTCACAACCGCATGCCGTTGATTTTGCCTAAAGAAAGCTATGCGCAATGGCTCGACCCAAGCGAGCAACGCCCCCAAGACCTGCAACCTCTGCTGCAGCCCTTCCCGGCCGCGCACATGGCTGCCTACCCGGTATCCACCCTGGTAAACAGCCCCGCCAACGACCAGCCCCAGCTCGTGGAGCCCCTGCGTGACTGATCCTGCTTCCACGCCGGACAAGCCTGCTGCTCCGGGCGCACAGCCAGAAATCCCTACCCGCCAGGCGCCCTGGCGGGAGATCTTCACCCGCCTGGACTTGCCTGGCGGTGATTACGAAGAGCGTTTGGGCGAGGCCTTTAACAATGCAGATCGGCGCTCGGGCGGAGTGCTCAGCATCTTAAGGCGCATGCTGGTCAATTTCAGCCGTGTCAATGGCGCTGAAGCCGCGGCTACGATTGCTTATTATGCTCTATTCTCACTCTTTCCTCTCCTGCTGGCGTTAGCTTCTATCCTGGGCGGGCGCCTGCAAGATCAGGTCTTTTTCAACCAGGTATTGGATTACATTTCTACTTTCATCCCGGTGGCGCGCGGCACCCTGGAAGAGCATCTTTTACGCATGCTGCAAGCCAAAACGGCTTTCGGGATTATCGGTATCCTCACCCTGCTGTGGTCCGGTTCCAGTGCATTCTTTTCGCTGGTGCGCAATATCAACCGCGCCTGGGCGCGCGGGCGCTCAATTGCCTTTTTGCGTGGGCGCGCCCTGGCTTTCTCAATCATCGTCTTGTTATTTGTGTTACTTTTTCTCTCCATCGCTTTGCGCACTTTTCTGGTGGTGATCCAGCAGCTCGAATTTACCTTTAATGGCTACAAGTTAATCGACAGCAGCAGCGTGATCCTGGGGGTGAATTTCATCATCAACATTGTTACAGCATTTATGATTTTCTTTGGCCTGTATCGTTTCGTACCCGATACCGTGGTGCGAAACCGAGAAGCCTTTTGGGCAGCCCTGGCAGCCACCGCGGCCTGGGAGCTGGCGGGGGCAGCCTTCAACTGGTACTTGCGCAGCGGGCTTTCCAACTTGCAGGTGGTGTATGGATCTCTAGCTACCATCCTGGTGTTCATGTTGTGGATCTATATCAGCGCCATGGTGCTGCTGCTGGGTGCACACTTATCTGCCTCGATTGCCCACTACACCCGCCCATACCCGGATGGGGAAACCGCCACTGACGAGTATGACATCGATTAAGGGGGAAGAGACAGACACAGATGATGGTCACCCAAACAAAGTGACGATTGTAATGGTATTTCAATTTCATTGCAGTATAATATTATTAATGATCAATTAACGGTTTGGCCCCATGGCTGGAAGAAAGGGGCGATTGCTCCAGCCAGATCAGGGGGAATCCATCGCAGCTCCCCATTGGGGTCTAAAACGCTGGCAGGCGCGAAATAGCGTGCGGGTTATTGCGCGCCAAAACATATGGAGAACCAAATGAAAACCAAACGTCTTATCCTCTATTTAGTAACCCTGATTTCCTTACTGCTGAGTCCATTTGCACCACTGGCACAGGCCAGGGAACCAGCCTCACCTGCTCCGCGCGTCCTGCAGTTGCTGGACGGCTATGCAGGGCACTTACCCCTTATTGTGACCAACCGGGCATCAACCTCGCTACTGAACCGCTACACGCTTCAGTATGTCCTGGATACGCAAAGCCTGGTTAGCACAGGTGAATTACAGGCAGATTGTGATGACCTACGTATCACATTTGACAATGGCTCACTCGAATCCGAGCTGGACAGGATCGTGGAAGGCTGCAACACCGCTGCCACCCTGATCAGCTTCCGCAATCGAGAGATCATACCCATCGGGGCCAGCGACCTGCGCTACCATTTGTATTACAACAATCCCTCCGCGGGAGCCCCGCCGGCCAATCCTGCCAATGTGTATACTTTTTATGATGACTTCCAGGACGGGGATGCCTCGAATTGGGAAACTCTCGAAGGCACCTGGGGTGTAGTGGATGACGGCGGTAATTACGTCTACCGCTATAGCGGGGGCGGGACAAATTGGGTCCTGGCCTCCACACCCGTCAGCAACGTCAGTAACCTGGAAATGTTCAGCCAGGTGCGCGCCGCCGCCAATACCAACTGGATCGGCCTGGCGTTTCGCATCCAGGACCCCGCCAATTTCCTGACCTTCTACGAAAGCAAAGATGTCGGGCTATTTAAATATGGCCGCATCGTGAGCGATAACCACACCATCCCGGCCCAATCGGCTTTCAGCATGCTTGCCGATACCTGGTACAGCATCCGCTTGCAGGCCAACGGCAGCCTGCTGCGGGGGCGGATGTGGGTTTCCAGCGATCCGGAACCTGATACCTGGCTGTTCCAAACCACGGATACGACCTACCTGACTAACCGGGATATCGGCGCCACCCTTTACCAGCACGTGACCAACGCCGACTGGGACAATTTCCAGGTGCGCATGCTGGTGGATGTGGAGCCGCTGATCGAGGTGTATACGCCACCCGAACCGATCACCGAATGGTTCTATCGGACGCCGGTCACCGTCACCAATACTTCCGCATCCGCCACCCTGCCCGTCCTCTACACGGTGGACTTCACCCTCGACACCGTAGAATTGATCGCTTCTGGCAAAATGCTCGCCACCTGCGAAGACCTGCAGATCGCCAGTGTGCCGGATGCCGATATGGTTGAGATCGACCGGGTCGTGGAAAACTGCAACACCATCGCCACCCGGGTGTGGTTCGCCCTGCAAAGGCCGGTCCTGCCCGGCGCCAGTGACTCGGGCTATTACATCCTGTATGGAGACCTGACCCCCACTCCGCCGCTGGCGGATGGCATGCACGTGTTCCTGTATTTCGAAGACTGGGAGCAGGGCACCACGCACTGGACCAGCGCCGGCGGACTGGATCCCGCCAACAGCGGGACCATGGGGCTGACAGTGATCAGCGATGAAGAGGCAGTCTCCCCCGCCAACTCCCAGAAGTTCCCGGTGAAAGCCTCGGGTGGGGATGCCTTCTCGGGGTATATCCCGGTACAACCCAATACCAGCTATGCCATCGCTACCTGGGCAAAGTCCGCTGACAATACTTCCGCGCCAGTGGGCTTCGATCCTTACACTGCGGCTTATGTGAAAGGCACAGAAACCTGGTTATGGCTCGATTACTGGATCGGCCCTCAATGGACCTGGCGCAGTGCACAATTCACCACCGGTGCTACCACGGCTTTCATCAAAATAAAAAGCGAGTGGTGGGCTGAAGCCACAGGCGCCCAGCCGGTGTACATGGATAATCTCGGCCTGCGCTATGCCATCGCCGAGGCGCCCGGCCTGGCCCTGGGCGACGAAGAGACCACCCTGTCCGTCCCGGTGATCACCAACATTGTTAATAACGGACCGGTGAACCTGGGCTCTAATATCACCATATCAGCAGATATCTCTACCGCAGAAGGCGAGGTCGATTACGCCCTGATCCGCCTGGTTTCGCCGGTCAGCCTGGATATCCCCATGAGCCTGATCTCCGGCACGGCGACGGACGGCGTGTGGCAGAGCAGCTACCTGCCCACCCAGGGTGGAGAATTCTCTTTCCGCATCCTGGCGCACGCCACGACCAGCCGCCAGTCGCTCTCCCCTCTCCAGACTTTCATGGTGCTGGATAACGAGCTGCCAGTGATCAGCAATCTCAGCTTTACCGATCCGATCCTGGTACGCGAGACCCAGACGGTCAGCGTGCAGGTCACCGATAATGGGGCAGTCGCCGCGGTCACCTTGATGGTAAACGGAGATACGTACCCCATGACCCTGAGTGGAGGGGTGTATAGCTACGCATGGGAAGTGGATACGATTGGAGAAATACCTTTCACGGTGACGGCAACCGACAGCGCCGGTAACCCGGCTGTGCTGGCGGACAGCTTCACCTCCCAAGCGCGCGCAGTGGATATCTGCACCTGGAAAGGCTGTAAAGCCGGGGCAGAGAGCTTCTCGATCGATGACAGCAATCAGTCCTGCAAAGCCAATCTGGAAACGGCAGGATTCCGCGGCACATACTATGTGAACGGAGAATCCACCGCCAGCTGGTTTACCACCTATTCTGCCGATGGGCATGAGATCGCTTCGCATACCGTCACCCACCCCTGCAATACCCCGTGCTGCTTCCCCACCTGTACGCCGGAAAGCCTGATGGAATGTACCTATACGCCTGAACAGGTGACTGCCTACCGGTTGAACGAGCTCGAACCGAACATCGCCGCCATCGAGGCCGGGACCAACCAGCCAGCACTTTCAATGGCGTGGCCCTGCGGCTGCACCGACCCGGGACGCATGGAGGCTGCGTCGGCTTACTTCCTGGGGGCGCGCGGCTATTACGACTGGGTTGCCCAGCTCTACTGGCTACAGGATGTGAACCTGCCTGTGCCGGTTAATTTCTATAACCTCAATTCTGGCAATGCTTACAGCCAGGCGCTGATCGATCGGGCAGCTGCCGAAGGCAAATGGGCGATCATCACCTCGCATGGCGATTGCACCGGCATCGATTACATGGGCGCTCGCCAGGATGTGCTCTGGGCGGCACCGGTGGGCGAAGTCCTGGAATACATCTATATCCGCCAGAACACCGAGCTCACCAATTACTCCCGCCTGGCGCGCACCATCTCCTTCGACGCGGTCCATACCCTGGGCGTCTTCGAGAGGACCAAACTGGATGGCACGGCATTCTTACCGATGACTTTCTCCAGCTCAGTGAGCCTGAAAGTCCACATCCTGGATACGGACACTGTGCTGAGCGTGGAAGTGGCCGGCGTTGAAGTACCCTATGAGATCAAAACGCTGGAAGGCGCCACCTATGTCGTCTTTGACGCCGCATTGGATGCCTCACGGCATGTGGTCGTCAACCTGGGCGCTCCGCTGCCGACGATTGTATCGGTGACAGATAACAGCCCGGTAGAATTGGGCGAGGATGCCGAAGTGACCGCGGTTGTGACCATCCCGGAAGGCGTCATCGAAAGCGTCACCCTGCAGGTGCTGAGCCCGATCATAGCCGACTTCCCCATGCTCCCGGTGGATGGCGCCCTGGATAGCTATACCGCCAGTTTCACACCTGGCAACCTGGGCGATTACACCTACCAGGTCGTGGCCACCAACGACGCCGGGCGCAGCGCGCAATCGACGATCTACACCCTGACGGTGGTGGACACCACCCCACCAGCCTGGCGCGACCAGGCGCAGAGCGCTGACCGCATCCTGGCCGGCGAATCCAATACCCTGTCTGCCGAGGGACTCGATATCGGCGGGCTGGAATGGGCGACCCTGGAAACCAATGAAACCAGCGTGTGGCAGGAATTCACCTGGCCGGTCAGCGACTGGTGGGACCATAGCTGGACAAAGCGCGTCCCGGTCACGCTCACCGAAAGCGCCGGCCTGGCGCGCGACGCCGAAACGATCGATGTCCTGGTCAGCGCAACGGAATTCCCCGGCCTGACCAGCTGTTCTGCTGAGCTGCGCGTGGCGGATGCAGATCGCAACGAGCTGCCCAGCCAGGTGTACGGCGAGACAGGCAGCGGGGATACCCTGAGCTGTCACCTGCTCTTCCAGGCCAGCCTGGGGGCAAACGCGAGCCGCACCTACCTCATCTACTTCAATAACCCGGCTGCTGGTCCACCCAGCTACACCACCGACCTGACCAGTACTACCGGGATCGGGATCATTACGCTCCAGAACAGCTTCTTCAACCTGGACCTGGATGTGGAGGGTGGGGTCATTTCCCGCCTGAGCCTGCCGCAGGGCAGCGATACGGACCTGCCGCTCTCCATTGAATCCAACTCTTACTGGGGCTGGCACCAGATCTGCTCGTCGCTGCATGGCAATATCAGCGGTAAAAACAGTCTGTGTGTGGGCGGCACTGCCCCGGCGACCGGGCTGAGCCTGGCAACCACCCTGGATGGGCCCATCGTCAAAGAATACACCCTAACCAGTGTTAAGAGCGATACGACCTACACCATCACCTATCGTTTCTTCGCCAACTCGGCTCACTACCAGTACCGGCTCACCCAGGCCGGCGTGGCTGCAGGCGTGATGAACAATTTCTGGTACATCAATGGAAACTTCCCACGCCTGGGCTTTGGCACGGGGGGGACCCCAGCGACCACCTACAACCTGTATAACTACACCACCGACCAGGCGCGCATCGCCTCCTTCACAACGGCCAATGTGAATGCGATCGACGGACTGGACAACGATGGAACCGACCTGGGTGGAACCGATTACAATCATCCGACCGCCCCTGGCCTGGAACTGTGGGTGACCACCGGCGACAGCCAGCCCGAGACCGAAGTGGAGCTGGGCCGCCTGGCAGCCCCCGCTGGGGCTGCCCTGGGCAGTGTGCAAGAAGCCCCGGAGACCCAGTACGGCTCGCCGCTGTACCTGGGTGGAGCCACCGTCTGGACCCCGGCAACTTTCCTGTGGCAGAATCCAGCCATCCCGGTTGGGACGGATGTCAGCTGGCGGATCAAATTCTGCGATCTTTCCGGTAACTGCGGCGCCACCGTCGAGATGACCTTCTCGATCGTGCCGCCCAACACCGCCCCCATCGCCAATCCCCTGGTGGTGACCACCGCTGAAGATACTCCAGTGGATATCACTCTGACCGGATCGGACACGGAAGACGACCCGCTCAGCTTTGCTGTTGTCGATGCACCCACTCACGGCGTGCTGAGCGGCACGACTCCGGACCTGACCTACACCCCGGACGCCGATTACCACGGACCGGACAGCTTCACCTTCACCGTCAGCGATGCGGAGTTCACTTCACTGCCTGCAACGGTGAGCATCACCGTAAACGCGGTCAATGATGCGCCGGTGGCAGACGACCAAGCCGTGACCACCGCTGAGGATACCCCTGTCGTTATCACCCTGAGCGGCTCGGACATCGATGGCGACCCGCTAACAACCTATGCCATCGCGGACACACCCACTCACGGCGTGCTGAGCGGCACAGTTCCGGACCTGACCTACACCCCGGACGCCGATTACCACGGACCGGACAGCTTCACTTTCACCGTCAGCGATGGGGTATTAACCTCAGCGCCGACAACAGTGAGCATCACCGTCAACCCGGTCAATGACGCACCGTCCGCCATGGACGATGCCTACGAGACCCAGACCGGCATGCAGCTGGTGGTTGGTGATCTGGCAGAGGGCGTGCTGGCAAATGACACGGATATCGACGGAGACACGCTTAGCGCCGTCCTGGAAACGAGCCCCAGCCACGGGCTGCTGACGTTGAACGCCGCCGGGACCTTCGTTTACTCCCCCGCGGCGGGCTTTATCGGCGTCGACAGCTTCACCTATCGCGCCAGCGACGGCGAGCTGGCTTCGGACCCGGCAACGGTGACGATTACCGTGACGCCGGTCAATTACGCCCCGGTTGCCGTAAATGATTTCTATGATGTCGATGAAGACGGCGTGCTGACCATCCTGGCAGCTACAGGTGTACTGAGCAACGATACCGATCCCGATGATGACGTGCTGACTGCCGGCCTGGTGGATGGACCCGAGCATGGCACGCTGAGCCTGAATCCTTCCGGAGCCTTTGTGTACACACCGGCGGCGGATTTCAATGGCCAGGACAGCTTCACTTACCGGGCATACGACGGGCAGGCGTATTCAGCCCCAGCAAACGTAACGATCACGATCCACGAGGTGAGTGAGAATTTATATCTACCGCTGCTCTTCCGTTAGTTAGCGCCTGACCTTCACAAAAGGGTAGGGATTGCCTGAACAACAGCAAGACGATCCCTACCCAATTTTGATCCCCAGCGCACAGTTAAGAGTATACCTTATAGGAAAATGAGCTTTTTTTATTGAAAAGCACTATGATTATTGACGATTCAAGTCAGTTATGCTATATTGCAGCAGTACCCCCCTCCTTGGGGATATTGTGGTATGGGGAAGCGCGCAATCAATAGCCTGCGCCGGGAACGGGTAGATCCCGGTTCATCCAGCTAAAGAGCGCACGAGAGGCCGCCTCTCAAAGCCGAACCACTACCTAAACCATTTCTAGCCAATCTAAAGAGGAGAAAGAAATGAAGCGATATACGTTCTTAGTACTGAGCATTTTGATCGTGGCGAGTATGGTGCTGGCAGCCTGTGCGCCCGCTGCTACTCCGGCACCGACTGAAGCACCCGCCGAACCGGTGGCGACCGAAGCCCCCGCCGAGCCAGTGGAGACAGAAGCCCCCGCTGAGCCAGTGGCGACCGAAGCCCCCACCGAAGAACCGACTGAAGAACCCACTCCAGAACCCGTCCGAACTACCCGCAAAGGCGGCTGGCTGGATGAGATCGTGGTCTCAGTCGTTGATAACGCCTCGGCAGTAACCCAGATCCAGGCCGGCGCGATCGACATCTACGCCTCCGGTCTGTCATCCGATACGCTGCCCGAGATTGAAGAAGCCGGACTGCCCTACGCCCAGAGCAACGGCCTGTACTACGAGTTGACCTTCAACGCCTATGGACCAGTTTTTGACCAGTCCACTGGCAAAGTCAACCCCTTCAATGATGCCAAAGCCCGTGAAGCCCTGAACTGGTTGGTCGACCGCGACTATATCAACCGCGAGGTCTATAATGGCGGCGCCCTGCCCAAGTT
>CAYXDC010000027.1:0-39012 GCA_964463505.1 uncultured Anaerolineaceae bacterium | reverse complement strand
TTGCTCAGCCTGGGATTTAATTCCCAGCAAATTGATCTACAATCTCTTGCCAACATAACGCCGCTCAGGCTGGGCTTGATCGTCCTGATTGTCTTGTTGATGGCTGTCTTTGCCTGGTTGGGATTTAAAACCTGGCGCGCGGCTGCCCTTGAGCAATCTCTACGAGATAGATTTTTTGCCTGGCGTTTTACCGTATTGCTTTTCTTCGGCCTGTTTATTTCGGGTCTGGTGGTCCTGTATGTTTTTGTGCTCTCGCCGATGCGCATCGAGAGGCTTATTGAGTATTACATACGCTGGCAGCCATTTCTGCTCTGGCTGGTGTTGGTCGTTGCGCAGTTCTTTCTTCTGGTTTTGTTGCTGGGCGGTTGGCGTTTCTGGGCGGATGCTTGGCGTGACCTTTATGGTCTGCCGCGCGTGCAGAAAATCCAGAGCTGGTTGAACTCCCCGACAGGGGGACTGCTGCTTCTGGCTCTGGCATTTGGGATTGGTCTCAGCAAAGTTGTGTATGGTCGCTTTGTGGATGAGGCCGATAACCTGACCCTGGGCTGGCTCATTACGGAAGGCTATACCTTATATGGGGATGTTTTTTCGCATCATTTCCCATTCCCATACTATTGGGTTGCTGCTGTTGTGGGGCTTTTTGGGAATTCATTTGTTGCTGTCAGGGTCTCAATTCTCGTCTTGCAGTTCGCCTTATTTGCTGCAAGCATGCGCTTCAGCAAGTTCTATCTTGTTACTGGACTGACTGCACTGGTATGGAACTTGATCAGCCAATTCCATCGCGGTCAAGAAGCCATTTATGCCACATTTGCTGGCCTGTTTATGATCACCATTTTTATCGATATGTTCTGGATATTGGTGAAGAAGCCGGTAGTCAGAAAAACCATGCTGGTATGGATTGGTTTACTGCTGGGGGTAAGCGTGCTCACCAGCCCTTTGATGGTTTACCCAGCTGGTGCAACGCTGCTGGCTCTGTTGGCGTCCGGTAGAGACGCTCCATCTGGCGAGCGCTTGCGGCTGGCATTCCAGCGCTTGTTCGGGGCGGGTTTGGGCATGGCGGTGGTAGTCGGTGTATTTGTCGTCCAGTTAGTGATCACGCGAACTGTCGACGATTTCTACCGGGATGCGATCGTGTTCAATGCAGAAGTCTACGCGGACTATGTGGATGCCGATCCTAACCGGTTAGACAGGATTGCTACCAATCTGCTGACTGGTTTGAAAATATTTGATCCTAAGTGGGTAACCTATACTTCTCCATTTCTGCCACTGGATACCTATCGATCTGTAAAGCTTGAAAATGAGCATCAATATTTTTCCTGGGCATTTTCCAGCCTGTTATTTCGAATATCGATCCTGGCGGTCGCTTTTGGTCTGCTTTTAAAGCGTAAATATCTGGCAGCAATCTTCCTGTATGTTTTTGCGGCTGCACTCATGGTGCGCGAGGATGATGGTATTTACACAATGGGCTTTAGCCTGGTAGGCCTGTGGGCGGGTTTCTATTTATTTTTGAATCTGCGCAGGCTGCCGAACAGCCGGTTTATTAAAGATCCTGGAGCAATTGCTGCCAAAGTAGCCCAGGCTGGGTGGGTGAGTCTGGTTAGTGTTGTTGCTTTGATGTTATCCTGGTCTGCATTTCGAGGTGGATACTACATAGCTGATCACTGGTATTGGATTACCAATGATCGCCATATCACGATGTATGAAGCATTTGGCGATGGTATCCATCAGATCACCTGCGACGCAGATGTTGAGCTGGCGGTTTATCCAATCAATCCCATTATCCACTTTGTGACTGAAATTCCACCTGCCTCTCGTTATGTATTTATGTACCCCTGGGTGGCCGATGTTGGGCAAGAGACATTAATCCAGGAATTGAGCCAGAATCCTGTATCGCTGGTTTGGATCAACACTGCTCGCAAAGCTGGTTCGGGAGAAGGCGCGGGGGTTTACATGGCGGATACACTTGAGTTCCTGGCTCAGGAATATATTAATATCGGTCCCGATATCTGGATGTCGCCCCAACTGGCTGAAAACTGTAGCTTTGACCCTGCCCAAGTGCCGTTCCTGAGCGATGACGGAGCTGAGTAAGGCTTTGTAATTTTTGTTTGGAGATAAACCAGGATATAACCTCGTACTTATTATAGGAGATAAGATGGCGCCTTCATTTTATATCAAACTGTATTTAGCCACCCTGGCTGCGTTTCTGGCTGTTGATATGCTCTGGCTGGGCCTGGTAGCGCGCGGTTTTTATCGCGCACAGATCGGATTTCTGCTGAGCCCTTCCCCAAACTGGGTGGCAGCTTTTGTGTTTTATCTATTATTTGTGGGCGGCCTGTTGTATTTTGCGATTCTACCTGGCTTACAGGCCGGATCACTGAGTAAGGCGCTGCTGCATGGCGCTTTGTTTGGCTTGCTGACCTATGCCACCTATGACTTAACCAATCTGGCGACCTTGAAGGATTGGCCTTTGACAGTGACGATTGTGGATATCCTGTGGGGGGTTGTGCTTTCCACCCTGGTTACCTGGGCGGGATATGGGGTAGGGCGTTGGTTGGTTTAGTTTGATGGATACAATGAAAGCCTTCATATCCATAAAGCATTATCAAGATAACAGAAACCGAAGCGATATCGAAAGATTGTCCTCGATCATGGCTAAGTCCGGTTTTCAGACGGTTTGTATTGTGCGAGATTATGAGGCCTGGGGCGAGAAAATATATAGCTCAAATGAATTAATGCAAATAACATTCAAAGAAATCGCCGCAAGTGATGTGCTGGTAGTAGAAAGCTCTGTGCGTGGGGTGGGCCTGGGTATTGAAGCGGGGTATGCATTTGCCAGGGGCGTCCCGATTCTGGTGGTTGCCAGGAGTGGAGCGGTGATATCATCTACTCTGAGTGGGATTGCATCAGCTCAGGCTCATTATTCCTCTGATACAGAACTAGAGCAATTCCTGAGCCAGGAATTAGCAGCAATAAGGGCGGTGAAAAGCATTTAAGAAATCTGCCGATCCAGCAACTAGCTATGACCAGAAAACGCGCCTCGCAGCCAATCTAAAAACCTGCGAGGCGTGTTTGTTGTAGGTTCTGATTATGGGATGATGGTAAGCAAGGTCAGTTTGCCAGGTTGGATTTCAACCAGGCGTTGTTGGTAGCCATTCAGTAAAAATGAGAGCTTGTAAGTTCCGGGGGTCAAATCACCCAACCCGAAGCTTTCTCCCCAGGGCGCCTGTCCTAATAGGCTTTCTCCGCCATAGGTGCGCAGGTAAGTCCGCTCAACTACTGATTCGCCCGCAGGATCAAGAAGTTCGGCAACAATATTAGAGATGTTGATAACCTTGTCCTCTCTATCGATAATCCGGCCTGCCAGGGCACCCAGGGTTTGTCCGTTATCATCCTGCCAGGTAGCAAGCCATAATTCGGGATTGCGGACAGCTGAATATGAGTTTTCGCCAACTCGCACCTCAAAATGCAGGACGCTACCACTGACATTCCCGCTGGATCCTACGCGCCCGATCTCCTGCCCCGCGCTGACTGTATCTCCCCTCTCAACTAAAATATCCGATAGGTGGGCGTACAAGGTGTAAACGGGCTGGTCAAAGCCTGCCAGACTATGCTCCAGGATAATCAAATTTCCGTATTGATTTGTTCTGCGCTCATATGCGGTCTGGCTGTCATTGCCAGCCACCAGTACGGTGCCCTGTGCTGCGGCAACGACAGGGGTGCCTGTGGAATTAAGAAATTCAACACCCAGGTTGGGGTATCGGCTATTTTTGCGAAACTCGCCGTAGCGATAGGATGGGTCTACAGTAACCCTTCCATTCTCTCCCAATGGGCGCAGTAGAACAAATGCGCCCTCGCGAATACAAACCTCCTCCTCGCAGGGACCCAAATCTAAGGAGATCGTCTGTGTTGGCTCACTAACCGCTTCAGTATTTGTGGGTTGGATGTCTGGTTGCTCGGTAGGCAAGATCTCAGGTTGTTGGGTTAACGCCTGTGTAGGTGCAGGTGCTGCAATTTCCAATGTTGGTTGTGAACTGCGGGAAGAGTTAACACTGTTGAAAACACGGCTTGTAAGGATGCAAGCCAGGCTGCCTACCGCAAGCATGAGGACGGCTGCTACTATGTAGAGAATGACTTTGTTCTTCATTCGCTGAGTACTCCTATCGAACACGGTCGAATCAAGTGTTGTGCATGAGTGAAAGAAAGCCGCTTGTGAAGCATCATGATTATGGCTGTTATCGACTGGCGATACTATTCTAGCATCCCTAAGGGTTACAGAATAGCACGAAGGGGTTAAGACTCCTTAACTGACCAGAATTTCAGGTTTACGTTACCGGTAAAGGATAGATGTCAGCGTACTGGAGTATTTATTTGGAGATCAGCAGAGCAGCCCATCTCGTAATCCTCGCCAGTATGCCCGAACAGCAGAAATATTCCCACCAAATAGCAGGCGAGAGGTTGTTTTCAAGGCGCTGCCCAGACGAAATGGACCAATGATCAACCATTGGTATAGACGGGCATGTTTGCGAAAGTAAATCAGGCTGCTGCGCGCCATCCAATAGCGCTCACTGGGGGAGTCGCTGCCGCCGCTGCTGGTAGCAACTTTGTGCCACATGTGCGCCTGTGGATCGACCAGAATATGGTAGCCTGCCCTGCGCACGCGCAGACTGAAATCGGAATCCTCATAATACATAAAAAAGCGCTCGTCAAACAGCCCTACGGTCTCGAAACAGGAATGATGTACCAGCATTCCACACGCAGTGATGAATTCAACCTCGTAAGGATCGGTTTTCAGGCTTGCAATAGATTCACCGCGCTGATCATTGCTCACTTCTAGCGTCAGGTGATTGCGACCTGCGCCGGCAGACCAAATGCGTTTGGGGTCGCTGGCATAAAAAATTATTGGAGCAATGACGCTGGCCTGGCCCGTTTGAGCTAGTTTGACCAGGCGCTCCAGCATATCATGCGCTAATATTGTGTCGTTATTGGCAATAAAAATATATTCCATGCCTTGTTCTAATGCATGGCTGATGCCTGTGTTCATCCCTTTTGCAAACCCAAGATTTTCTGGATTAACCAGGATCTCTGCCTGAGGGAAGCGAGCGCTGATCTGTTCAACAGACTGATCTGTTGAACCATTGTCAACCACGATTAAATGGATATCTTTCAGCGTCTGCTCAAAGGCGGAATCTAAAAAAGCAATAGTGTCAGCGGCGCGATTCCAGTTCAAAGTGATAATGGCTATGCTTTTCACAGGCTTATTTTACCTTGCCTGAGCAGCCTGCGCTGGCTGAGCGTATAAATGCTTGAAAATCGGAGTGGTAAAGCCCATCTTTATATGATATTCTTTGGCCTATTCGGTTTTCAGATCTCCTTAATGCACCATCATCTAGACCGCATGCCTGAAGTTACCCAGACGACCAGATCACCTTTTTCGATCTCCGCTGCCCGCCAGTTCTGGACCGGGGTGCGCATTGAGCTGCCATTGCTGTTGGGTGTAATCCCTTTTGGCATGATCTATGGTGTCTTAGCCTTGGAAGCGGGCATAACCCCGGTTGCTGCTCAGGCAATGTCCAGCTTGCTGTTTGCCGGTTCAGCGCAGATCATCACCGTAGAATTGGTGCGCACGGCCGTTCCAGGTTTTATTGTCATCTTGACGATTTTTCTACTAAACCTGCGACATGTGCTGTATTCTGCTTCGATTGCGCCATACCTGGCGCAGTTGCCGGCGCGTTGGAAGCTGCTTCTAGCCTATTTGCTAACTGATGAAGCTTACGCGGTGACGATTATTCACTATACCCAGCATAAAGATGCCCCACACCGCCATATGGTTTTACTGGGCGCTGGGCTAACCCTTTGGTCAGCCTGGCAGCTTAGCACGACAGCAGGCATCCTGGTTGGCGCGGTGATACCATCGGAATGGTCGCTGGACTTCACCATTGCTTTGACTTTTATCGCACTGGTCATGCCTGCTATTCGCGATCGTCCGGGTTTGGTGGCTGCATTTACAGCGGGCATAACGGCTGTATTGGCTTACTCGCTGCCTTACAAGCTGGGTCTGGTCCTGGCTTCCCTGGTGGGTATTGCGGCTGGTATGTGGAGCAAACGCCTAAGATGAATATTTGGTTGATGATCTTGGTGGGTGGTTTATTGACGTACGCTATGCGTCTATCTTTCATTTTGTTGATGGGAAAGATAGAGTTCCCAGAATGGCTGCGTCATAGCTTGAGCCTTGTGCCCCCGGCAGTGCTCAGCGCAATTATCTTTCCCGAGCTGCTTTTCATGGATGGCAGATTGGATTTAAGCCTGGATAACAATCGGTTGCTGGCGGGTCTGGTGGCAATTTTGGTTGCCTGGCGAACGCGCAATACTTTATTAACTATCGCGGTGGGGATGGCAGCCCTGTTGATTCTACAAGCTGTACGCTAGCTGTGTATCCTGCTGGAAGCCAATTCTTATATGAGGGGTTTGTAAAAATCATATTTCTTTACAGTGCATGTTTTGTTTAAGACAAATCGTGATTATTCTGATGCATCTATGGAAAGGAGAAGACTCTTATGATGGCCTGGTTTCTTGCGCAACAACCTGTTATGCAGGCTTTATTAGCCACCTGTTTCACCTGGTTCCTCACCGCGCTTGGCGCAGCGATGGTGTTTCTCTTTCGTGATTTCAACCGTAAAGTCCTGGACGGTATGTTGGGTTTTGCGGCAGGAGTGATGATTGCGGCCAGTTTTTGGTCGTTGCTTGCCCCAGCGATCGAGATTGCAGAACTAAACGGTGTTTCTGGATGGATTCCAGCTTCTGTGGGATTTCTCATGGGTGGCCTGGTCTTGTTGGTTGTGGATCGCCTTGTGCCGCATTTGCATTTAGGTTTCCCGACTGAGAGTGCGGAAGGCATTAAGACCAGCTGGCACCGCAGCCTGTTGCTGGTGCTGGCCATCACCATGCACAATATCCCGGAGGGTCTGGCGGTTGGGGTGGCTTTTGGGGCTGTTGCGGCTGGCTATCCGTCAGCGTCTATAGCAGGTGCTATGGCGTTGGCGCTCGGCATTGGGATTCAGAATTTTCCAGAGGGGTTAGCGGTCTCTATGCCGTTGCGACGGGAAAAGCTCACCCCTGCTAAAAGTTTCTGGTATGGGCAGCTGTCGGGGATGGTCGAACCGATTGCGGGTGTAGTTGGAGCGCTGGCTGTGGTGCTGGTGCAGCCAATTCTGCCCTATGCGCTGGCTTTTGCCGCGGGGGCAATGATTTATGTGGTCGTTGAAGAGCTGATCCCTGAAGCTCAGTTAGCTAAAAATACAGACCTGGCGACGATCAGTACTATGGTGGGTTTCACTGTGATGATGGTGCTAGATGTTGCCTTGGGTTGAGCGTCAGCACAAATTTGATTGTGTTACTTGATGAAGCGTCCGAGAAATAATGGATTGAACTATTTCAGGTTTTAAGTCGGATGAATGACAGCAGGCAGGTAGAGCAGGATTTATTGCCTGACTGCGATAAGATGAGGGGTTGTCCAAAGCGTTTCTGGACAACCCCTGAGTATATCCCTTGATGATTTGTGATACTACTGTTATTGGCTGAAAGCGCCTGAGGCGACCCACAGCGGGTACTGACCATCTGCAGGGACCCTACCGCCGCCGTCGAGGAGGGTGCCATTCCAGTCAAATATGCTGTCGTCGGTCAGAGTGAGACCGCTGCCGTCCGACATTTTGTAGTAAGCGACCAGGCCGGCTTCAGCGCCAATAAGTTCCTGGCTGCGGAAGGTTGCCAGGTCTGCAGCGGAACGGGCGACATTCCATAAGCGGACTTCATCGATCTGGCCCTGGAAGGTCCAATTGCGGGCAGCATTATTGATGACACCGCCGAGCTGTAAAACCGGCAGTGCGCCTGTGGAAGGCTGCTGGGTGGGTCCGCTGGCAACGGCGCCAATTTCGATGCCATTCTTGTACGCACGCAGAATGCCATCACTGTGAACTAATGCAATATGAGCCCATTCATCCAGGGCATATTCGATCGCAATGACATCCATCCCTGTGGTATCCCAGTTCCAAATCCACAGCCGGTCCAGTCCATTGATGACCCCCCGCGAAATCCCCCACCAGCGGGGGCGATCACCAAAGACTGCATCGCACCAGACTGGATCTGGGTATTGGCAGGTGGGTGATATTCCTTCGGGGCGCACCCAAAGCTCTACTGATTTGGTGCTTTCCCAGCCGGCGCCAAAGATGTTGGCAGTTTGGGCCAGGAGCACATAATCGTTGTTGCCATCGAACTGCAGGGCAAAGCCTGCACTTCCTGGTGGCAGAGTCGGTGTAGAGGTGGGGGAGATGGGAGTCTCGGTAGGTGTATGTGTGGCAGTTGGCGGTAGTGGCGTGTTTGTCGGCGCAGGTGTCTCGGTGGGTGTTTGCGTGGCGGTGGGCGGCAATGGAGTATTGGTTGGGGCAGGTGTCTCGGTGGGTGGTAAAGGTGTATTGGTTGGGGGCTGCTCTGTGAATGTCGGCGTGGAAGTAGGTAGATCAACCGTACTCGTTGGCGTGGGTGTGTCGGTAGGCGGCACCGTTGTTTGAGTGGGGGTATGTGTCTCTGTGGGTGCTGGTGGGGTACTGGTTGGCGGTTCCGGTGTGAATGTGGGTGTCGCGGTTGGTATATCAACCGTACTCGTTGGCGTGGAAATGGGGTTTTCAAATGCCGTGGAAACGACCCACAGCGGGTACTGACCATCTGCAGGGACCCTACCGCCGCCGTCGAGGAGGGTGCCATTCCAGTCAAATATGCTGTCGTCGGTCAGAGTGAGACCGCTGCCGTCCGACATTTTGTAGTAAGCGACCAGGCCGGCTTCAGCGCCAATAAGTTCCTGGCTGCGGAAGGTTGCCAGGTCTGCAGCGGAACGGGCGACATTCCATAAGCGGACTTCATCGATCTGGCCCTGGAAGGTCCAATTGCGGGCAGCATTATTGATGACACCGCCGAGCTGTAAAACCGGCAGTGCGCCTGTGGAAGGCTGCTGGGTGGGTCCGCTGGCAACGGCGCCAATTTCGATGCCATTCTTGTACGCACGCAGAATGCCATCACTGTGAACTAATGCAATATGAGCCCATTCATCCAGGGCATATTCGATCGCAATGACATCCATCCCTGTGGTATCCCAGTTCCAAATCCACAGCCGGTCCAGTCCATTGATGACCCCCCGCGAAATCCCCCACCAGCGGGGGCGATCACCAAAGACTGCATCGCACCAGACTGGATCTGGGTATTGGCAGGTGGGTGATATTCCTTCGGGGCGCACCCAAAGCTCTACTGATTTGGTGCTTTCCCAGCCGGCGCCAAAGATGTTGGCAGTTTGGGCCAGGAGCACATAATCGTTGTTGCCATCGAACTGCAGGGCAAAGTTTGTGTCTGCTAGAGCAAACTGGGCAGGCACGCTGCTCAGTAGGACAGAAAGAATTATTAATAAGGATAGAGCTTGAACCACGGACCTAGATGAAAATTTCATGCGATTGTCTCCAGCAGCTGTTCCACTTGAATAAGCACTAAATTCGAGAATTTACAGAATAATACTCGTTATTATATCCTTAAAATACATAATTCGCAATGAAAATGTAATTAATTGATCACGATTTGATATGCTTGGTTAACTTCTTATTCTGGAATATGCGCGTGCTGATCCATCCAACGATAATCATTAATCCGCCTGCTATGCCAATCATCCATCCAGCCCCACTGATCTCAGACTGGGCAGATTCCGTGTCCTCGTCCACAACTGGTGCTGGTGTTGTTGGGACGCCAGTCTCTTGCTTGGTAGCCAGAATGGCTGCGGGCTGTGCGGACGGTGTAACTGTCGTGATCGTTTCAATTCGGGATGTGGCAGTTGGGTAGCTTGTAGGAGTTGGGAACGATTGCAATGTTGGCAAAGCTGTCGCCTGGACAGTCGCATTATTCAGTAGCGGATCAGCAAGTGGGTTAGCCAAAAACCAGGCTTGCGCAGCCGGATCAGATTTATAAAATGCGAGTAGCTGGTTAGCGACTTTATCTTTTCCACTATCAGCAGGGTGAGTACAATCCTCAGTCAGATCATCCACTGTCCAAGTCAGCCCGTCAGAGCGCGGATTGGTTCCATCAGCCCATAGATATGGGCCCCATGCCAGATAGGGTGCTTTGACATCACCTCGTCGCGGGTCAAAGTTTAATTCGAGGTCCCCATTGATTTGTTTTTCGATCATCCATTTCACAGAAAATCCAGTTTCGAATGCTAGAGGTTCGGGACTTAGCCCGCGCCAATAAGTGTAAGATCGTGTGCGGCTTGAGAAAAAAGCGATTTGCAAGTTCTGGAAGCGCGCCTTGAGATTGCGAGCAATTGCCTCGAGATTAGCCTGCAATTCCTGGGCTTTGGCAGGAAATTCACCACCGCGTGTCAGGGTTTGCTTGATCCATGCTACCTGGACTTGCTGAGGAGTGATTTCGTACTGCGCCAGGCGTTTGTCTAACTCCTGCCAGGTTTCTGCCTGTGGATCGACCCAGCGCTCTGCAGTACGATTACCCTGGGCGCCATTTATAAAAAATAGATTGGGGTTTATCTCAGGGTCTTTTTTAGCAAGCTCCATAAAGCGCCCGAATTCCGAATTGGTATTGGACATACCGATAGAAATCAGAACGATCTTGCCTGTCTGGGTGTTGGGGTTGCCGCTTGCATCCAGCGGCTGGATGCGGCCAGACGCCTCTACCCCAGCAAGCGCATGTTCCTCTGGCGGCTGGTTACTGTCATCCGGATAGAGGCCGCCTTTGAAAGTGGTAACCTGCCCATCCATACGCGTATAGTTGGCGTCACCCAGGTCAGTCAGGGCTGGTGAAACTGATTCAAACGGACCGCTGCACTGGGGCTGCTGGGCGCGGACAGTGATGTGGTTATTGGTAACCACGCCCATGCTCAGCGTGAACACCACTGCCAGCAATGGGAGAGTACGTTGGATGCTCCTGCTAAAAAATCGCATTCCAATAATTCCTGGTTGCTCTTCTGCTTTCCAGCCCACCTGGATTGGAAGAGCACTGATTGGTTTGGATCAATTGAAATCCCGGCGCTGACCCCGCCTGCGTCGGTGAAAATACTGTCGGGGTAATCGGACTGATATCCCCAATTTTATCATATTTCTTATAACCAGGTGATCCGATTCGCCTGGTTGAATAGGAGAAGCTGCGGTCAGACTATCTATTTGTAGGGGATGATTCGCCCGTTGATATCCAGGGCTGTGCGCTCATCGATCATGACCTGTGTCAGGCGGGCACGACGCTGCAATTGTTGCAACGAATGGATCACTTCACCGAAGCTGCGCTCCCCCTGACGAAATTGACGCTGCAACTGATCGCGCTCTCCATCGATTTCTGCCAGGAGTTTGCGAATTTCCTCAGCCGTGACCGGGTTATCTCGGTAAGCTTGCCAGAGGTTTTCCCATTTTGCTGCCAGCTCATCCAGGTCGGATCTCAATTGTGCAAGCTGAGCTTGAGCCTGGGTGGCTTTGTCTGCTGTTTGCTGGATGCGATCTGTCAGGCCTTCATAGCGGGCGGCTAACTTGCCTAACTGGTTGACCAATGCCATGGCTCGCACCGGCTGGCTGCGCAAGGCGTTCCAGGTGCCCTCCAGGCGGGCAAATTCCTGCGTTTCAGATTCCAGACTGATGCTACCCGGCGACCAATTCTTCGATCCTTCCATAGATACTGGCTGGTTGGTCAGCATTTGCCTGGCATTTGTACGGTGGCGAGAGGCTTCCTGGAATAATTCGACAACTGGCTGTGCGACATCGCTCAGGGCGCTGCGGGCTGCCTGACAGGATTGCCAAAACTCACTGCCACGTTTGAGCTGCAGGACGATCTCGCTCTGGCTACTTTCATAACCTGAGCCGGCCTTGCCCGTCGAATGAGCTGCCGGCGAGGCCAGCAATTGTTTTGCTGCTTCCACAGCAGGTTCATCCAGCTCGGTGATATTTTGCAGGGAGGTGAGTTGCTCCGCCAGCGCAAGCTTAACTCCCTCAAGTTCTTTCTCAAAATGGGCTTGCCATTGCTGAAGGCTTTGCTCCAGGCGGCTGTAGAAGGTTTCTGTGACGCGCACCTTCTTTTCGATACTACCGCGGTAGCGTTGTTCTAATTCTGTTTGGGCTTGTTCCAGGCTGCTTTGCATGCGACCCAGATCGGAATGGACGATTTTTGATAATGCGCTGTTGCTACGCTCCAGGGCAGTTATCTGCGCGATTGTGCGTGAGGCTTCGTCTAATTGTTGGCGGCATTGCTGCTCCAGAGCCAGAATATCATCCAGACGAGATTGAATTTTTAACGACCTTGCACGTAATTCCGTGCTGCGTGCTGCCACCTGGCGCGCCTCCTCCAGCCGACTGGTTACTTCTTCTTCACTTAGTGATTTTTTACCCTTGTCTTTGATTAAAAGCTTTAAGCGCTCGGTAAATTCTTGTAGATCAGCTTGTAGATGACTGACGCCGTCCAGGCGAGGCCAGTTGATAGGGTCGTAGACAGCAATTTTATCTACCAGTGAGCGAGCACCATCTAACCAGCGCTGTTCCTGATTGAGCTCGGGCGAGCTTAGAAGTTTCAGCAATTCGTCGTGCTGTTCAGTAACGGAGCGGACTTTCTGGTCCAGCAGCTTAACTTCCACGAGCAGTTGGGTGGCTGCTTCCAGATTTCCCCATACTTGTTCTGGTGTGTACGGGGCAGTCTGTTGAGTGAGAGCAGCAGCTTTTTGGTGTTGCTCATCAAGCACCGACCAACTTGCGCCCCAGCGCAAGGGATGCACCGGGCTGGCAACCAGATCGTCAAACTGCTCGCGGAGCAGTTTTAAGGCTTTATCCAGATCGGGCAAGGTTTTATTCAAGCTGCCGAGCTGCTGGCGGGCCTGGCGCAACTCGCGTTCCAATCCGCTTGCAATCTGTTGCTGATGCAGTGTTTCGGCAATCAGATTTGGGGCGCTTTCAATTTCAAGACGCTCCAGGGTAGCTTCCAGGTTTTGAGCGATAACCTGCATCTGCTCGAATTGGGCCAGTAAGTCTGAGAGATTTAAGGCTGCTGGCATTTCGCTGAACAGATTCTGAAGAGCGCCTAGTAAAGTCTGAAGCTGACCGACCTGGCGAACTGCCTCCTGGTGTTGGTTTTGCCACTCTTCTACACACGCATCCAGGGTTAGTAAAGCTGGCTGGGCGCGCAAGGCCAGGTTGTAGGTCTGGGTGGTAAGCGGCAAGGTGGCTTGCTGCAAGAGATCGCTTTCATCACTATCCAGGTAGAACGCTGGAAGCTCTTTGAAAGCTGCCTCCCAGTGTTTGCTTTCTTCGAGTGCCTTATCCATGGCAGCCCCATGAACATGGTTGGCATATAACTCGTTCAGGCGATCTCGCACGCTGGCTTGAAGTTGGTAAGCTGTACGGGCTTGACTGGCGACTTGTAAGGGTATCCGCTGGAGCTCATCCAGATTTGTTTGGGCTTCCTGTTGGTGGCTATTAATCGCGCCGGTTTGTTGGATCAGTCGGTTGGTGTCTTGATACAGCTCGTTCCATAAAAAGGGCGCTGCAACCAGGGCGCGAAAGCGATTTTGGTTCAGCTCGTGTAGCTTATCCTGCAGCGCGATATAGCCATTCTTAAATTCTGCCAGATCACCTTCCAGGGAGTCCAACATACTGTGGATTGATTGGGCTGGCTTGTTATACGGTTCTGGGCTGTCTACCGGAAAGCGGTCAGCCTGCTGCAGCAAGCCTTTGTAGGTAGCTTCTAGCTGGCGTAATTGCGCCCGCAGCTGAGATAGGCTGCCATGGGTAGCTTTACGCCAGTGACGCGTGAACAGGATCAGGGCTGCCAGAGTGGCAACCAACAATAAGGGAAGTAGCCAGAGACCAGTCTCTGATAAACTCATTTAAGCGCTCGCTGCATGATTTCCTGAATACGTTTAATCATACTGGCTGGATCGGGATGTAAGCCTTCGATCAGTAAAGCGTCCTCGTAAACCTGCTCGATCAGCAGATCACTCAGCGGATCTTCATCCTCCAGACTGTACAGGCCAACCAGGATGGGATGTGATGCATTCAACTCGAGTACCTTTTTGGGCACTTCGAACTCTTTATCTAACAGACGGTAAACGCGCTGCATCTCCTGGTTGAGGGTGCCTTCGGGATCCACCAGGCGGGCTGGCGAGCTGGACAGGCGTTCGGTGGTGCGCACATCCTCCACGCGTTCGCCGAGCTGGCGCTTGAAGCGCTCTACCAGGCCGGTGCTGGCCTCTGCAGAAAGGTGGCTTTGATCCGCGGTGTCTTTTTGCTCTTCGCCGGCCGGCAGTGCCAGGTCGGCGTTAGCGACGTTCACCAGTTTGTGATCTTGATATTCGTGTAAGCGCACCAGCATGAAGGGGTCGACCGGATCAGTCAGGATCAGCACATCATATTTGTAGTGCCGGACGACATCTAGATGCGGGCTGTGCACCACTGAACGCTCATCATCGCCCAGGATATAGTAGATATCTTGTTGCCCTGCTTGTATCTCGGCGATATATTTATCCAGAGACACCCACTCATCTGGGTGCTGCAAGGTGTGAAATTGCAGAAGAGGGTATAACTCGGCTGGCTCAGTTGGTTCAATGGCAATCCCCTGCTTAATATAACGGCTGTAGGCTTTCCAGAACTGGGCGTACTTCTCTGTTTCGTCTTTAGCCAACTTTTTAAGGGTGTCCAGCACCTTGGAGGTGACCAGCTTTTTGAGCTGCGCCATGACCTTATTGGATTGCACCGATTCGCGTGAGACATTCAGGGGCAGGTCTTCAGAATCGACCACGCCCTGCACGAAGCCGAGATACTCTGGCAGCAGGGATTTGTTATATTCCTGAATCAGCACCTTACGCGCATAGAGTTTCAGGCCGTCTTCTTTGCGTAAGGTGAAAAGGCTGCGTTCCGGGCTGGTGGGGATGAAAAGCAAAGCATACATTTGCACGGGAGCATCCACAACCATGTGGGCATGGGCTAAAGGCGCTTCAAAATCCAGAGTGAGCTGTTTATAAAATTCTTCGTATTCTTTTTCCTGGACTTCACGCGGCGTCTGGCGCCATAATGCGCTGCGCCGGTTGACTTGCTCGGTGCCATCACTGATGTAAATCGGGAAGGGAACGAAATCCGAGTGTTTGCGAATAATTTCGCGCAGGCGGCTCTCTTCGGTGAACTCGAGCGCATCTTCCTTGAGATGGATCGTCACCAGGGTGCCGCGCTCGTTTTTCTCGGCAGATTCAATCGTATAGGTATCGTTGCCGGTAGAAAACCAGACAGCAGCTTCTGCCTCAGGCTGAAAGGAGCGAGAGGTAACGCGGATCGATTCAGCCACCATGAAGGCCGAGTAAAAACCTACCCCAAACTGCCCGATGAGATTGGTCGCTGCCTGACCTTTTTCCTGAAGTGCTTGCATGAACTGGCGCGCTCCAGAGTGGGCGATGGTGCCCAGGTTTTCGGCCAGCTCGGCAGCAGTCATGCCAATGCCGGTATCGACAATCGTGAGCGTCTTTTCTTCTTTATTGGGGATGATGCGGATCGACAGCTCTAGGTCTGGGTTTGCGATGTCGCGATTGGTGAGTAGCTCGAAATCCAGGCGAGTGAGGGCGTCTGAAGCGTTGGAGAGCAGCTCGCGCAGGAAGATCTCGCGCTCGGTGTACAGGGAATGAATCAGGATATCTAATAACTGGCGGGTTTCAGCTTTGAAGGGAATGCCACTGGGTGCGGCGGGTTGGTTTTGGTTTTCTTCCATGGTATTGACCTCAATACTTTATCGTTCTACCTGGCGATCTGTCAGGCTCTTTCTTAATATAACCGAGAATGATTAGAATCGCATAAACAGGTTCGACTTTTTGGAGGAGGACCGAGCAAACTCTCCTGGTTATGCGGCGTCCCAGGGGGCCGTATGACCGGTTTTTCCGCTCAACGAGGCGTGGATCGACTCTCCCAGCTCGGGCAGCACATCGGCGGTCGCCGCCAGCAGGCCAAAACAACCGGTGATCATCATGTCTCCAAATGGAACGGCGAAATGCGGGCGCAGGAAAGAACCTTGCAGCATACTCCGGCGCGGCCCGGTGACGGCGACGCCAAAAGGACCAGCGTTCAGGTCTAAGGGCTGAACCTCATACACCAGCGCCCCGTGCCCGTGATGCCCAAATACCTCTGCGTGGGTCAAGCTGCCATCCGCCAGAGCTACCAGTAGAGCTTCCAATCCAGGCTGGTCGAGCAGACCGGTATGGTGCTCAAAAACGCCTTCAATGCCCTGCGGTCCGAGGCGAAAAGCCAGGGTGTGGAAATTCCCCACATTGGCGATGAGCTTGCGTGGAGCGGCGGCAACCAGCGGGTCGTAAGTGGCGCCTAAAATGGCAGCAGGGGCGGTATCCATCACCACCAGGGGGATCTCTCCCAGGGCTTGTGCCGCTTCCTGGCGGGCGGATTGCACCACGGCTTGCAAGCGGGTCATGATCGCTGGCGTTTCCTCGGCGCGAAAAGCAAAGGCGCTCAGGCGGTTCTCGGCCCGCAGGCGCTCGTCCAGGTAGTCGAAGCGGAACTGGCGGTCGGAGACTTCCGGCGGGGCAGCCCCATGATCGAAAACTGCCACGGCAATGGCAGATAGATCTTTTAGCGAGACGCCGAATTGCTCGAAGGCATTTGCCAGGGCAACGAAATCGAAGTCGCGCAGTTGCAGGCGCAGCACGGAATCAGGCAGGCGCCGGGCCTCGTCCTCGCTGACGATCTCGATCCCGGTCTGGCGGACCGCTTCCAGGTCATCGTTGAAGGAGCGCGCTGCGTCCGGGGTGGCGTAGATGGGCAGGCCCTGGCGGGCGTGTTCCTCCGCCGCCCAGGCGCTAGGCCCGCCGCCCATGGTCACCCCCTCCAGCAGCACTGCCTGGCGCGCCTGGGTCGCCTGGCGCAGGCGGCGATGGACGATCATGGTGGGGGAGGGCACCACCAGTTTGAAACCGTTTTCCAGATCCAGGCGCGAGTCATAGAGAAAGACATCCTGCGTACCGGTGCCGACATCAACCGTTAAGATTTGCATGGTTATTCCTTATCGTATGTAGTGGGAGATTATTATAACCAATCCACGAATTCTTATACCATTGACAGGCAATAAATCACGCCAAAGGCGGTACAAAGCACTCTGGCAATTCATCTGACAGCGGGGTATACTGAAAATCAGTCTACCTTCGAGGTTAATACCATGTCGCATGAAGATGAATTACAGCGCTGGGAAAACGAAACCCTGGCGAAAACTCTCAAGCGCTTTCCGGAGCGCAAAGCAGAATTTACAACCATCTCGGGCCTGCCCGTGCCGCGTCTGCTGACGCCGCAGGATGAGGACCCCGACTACGCCGAGAAGCTGGGCTTCCCCGGCGAGTACCCCTATACGCGCGGCGTGCAGCCCAGCATGTACCGCGGCCGCCTGTGGACCATGCGCCAGTATGCCGGTTACGCCACGGCGGAGGAATCCAACCGCCGCTACCGCTACCTGCTCGAGCAGGGCCAGACCGGGCTTTCGGTGGCCTTCGACCTACCCACCCAGATCGGCTTCGATTCGGACGACCCCATCGCTTTGGGCGAAGTGGGTAAAGTGGGTGTGGCAATCTCCTCCCTGGAGGATATGGCGACCCTGTATCACGAGATCCCCCTGGATAAAGTCTCCACCAGTATGACTATCAACGCCCCGGCAGCCATCCTGCTGGCGATGTATATCGCCGTAGCGAAGCGCCAGGGAGTAGAACCTCGGCAGCTGCGCGGCACGATCCAGAACGATATCCTGAAAGAATATATCGCCCGCGGCACATATATCTTCCCGCCGCAGCCGTCCATGCGCCTGATCACGGATATTTTTCGCTACTGCCAGATGGAAGTGCCGCACTGGAATACGATCAGCATCTCGGGTTACCATATTCGCGAGGCTGGCTCGACGGCGGTGCAAGAAGTGGCCTTCACCCTGGCGAACGGCATCGCCTACGTTCAGGCAGCGATTGACGCAGGGCTGGATGTGGACAGCTTCGCCGACCAGCTTTCGTTCTTCTTCAACGCCCATAATGATTTTCTGGAGGAAGTCGCCAAATACCGGGCGGCGCGGCGCTTGTGGGCGAAGATTATGCGCGGGCGCTTCCATGCCAAAAACCCGCGCTCGTGGGTGCTGCGCTTCCACACCCAGACCGCCGGTTCGACTCTGACCGCCCAGCAGCCGGAGAACAACGTGGTGCGGGTGGCGCTGCAGGCCCTGGCTGCGGTGATGGGCGGGACGCAATCCTTGCACACCAACAGTATGGACGAAGCCCTGTGGCTGCCGACCGAAAAATCGGTGCGCGTGGCTTTGCGAACGCAACAGATTATTGCTCATGAATCGGGCGTGGCCAATTCGATCGATCCCCTGGCGGGCTCGTACCTGGTGGAGCACCTTACGGATGAGATCGAAAGCCAGGCGCAGACCTATCTCGATCGGATTGACCAGATGGGTGGGGCACTGGCAGCCATTGAGCAGGGTTACATGCAGGCCGAGATCCAGGACGCCGCCTATCGCTTCCAGCAAGCCATGGAAAAAGGCGAGCAGGTGGTCGTTGGGGTCAATGCTTTCCAGGTAGAAGAGAAGATCGAGCTGGAGCGCCTTAAGGTCGATCCAGCGATTGAGCTGGGGCAGCGGGAGCGCCTGGCAGACCTGCGTACCCGGCGGGATACGACGCGCGCCAACGAGATGCTGGCCCAACTGGAAAACACTGCACGCGGCGGAGATACCCTGATGCCGGTATTGATTGCCTGTGTGGAGAATGATGTCACCCTGGGTGAGATCTGCCGGGTGCTGCGCGGGCTGTGGGGCGAGTACCAGCCGGCCACGTGGCTATAAGATTTCTATGAGAAGGATAGGTTATTGTGGCTAAGATTACCAAGATCAATCATATAGCTATTCTGGTCGGTGATTTAGAAAGCCCCTTGAATTTCTGGCGCGATGCCCTGGGATTGGAGCTGACCCAGGTGGAAGAAGTTCCTGGCGAGCAGGCGCGGATTGCTTTCCTTCCTACCGGCGATAGCGAGATTGAGCTGGTCCAGCCGACGACGGATGATTCAGGTCTGGCGCGCTACCTGGAAAAGCGCGGCCCTGGCATGCACCATATCTGCCTGGAAGTGGATGATATCGACGGCATGCTGGCGCAGCTCAAGGAAAAGGGTATCCAGTTGATTAACGAGGAAGCCAAAGTGGGCAGTGACGGGCGGCGCTATGCCTTTGTTCACCCCAAGAGCGCCAGCGGTGTGATGGTGGAATTGTACGAGCTGCCCAAATAGATTAGTAGACCAAAATTTTGGGAGTTTTACAGTTTAGGGGAAATCGGAGGTATTTGGGTGGGTACCGTCCGCCCAAATACCCCTACTCTCCCACCTGGTGTGCAAGTCCTAAACCGTATCTTGTGTTTGCTGGGGAGAATAAAAATGGCGCGCCTCTCAACTCGCCAGTTGGTCCTGCCATGGTATGGCTGGCTGGGGTTGCTCCTCATTGTTCTGTTTTGGATATTAAACTGGACCCTGCCAGGCCTGCGCACGCACTGGGGGTTCTTCCCACTCTGGTTGGGTTACTGCCTGCTGGTGGATGCAGTGGTTTACAGACGGCGTGGGACATCCCTCTTAACCCGCAATTGGATAGCTTACCTGGGCCTGTTTGCGCTGTCGGCTCCGGCCTGGTGGTTGTTTGAGTTCTTTAACCATCGTTTACAGAATTGGGTTTACCAGGGGGCGGAAGCTTTTTCAACAGCAGAATATGCGTTTTGGGCTACGCTTAGCTTCAGCACGGTCATCCCGGCGGTGATGGGCACGGCTGAGCTGGCCAGCACGTTTGGCTGTTTGCATCGCTTGAGGCGCGGCCCGACCATCCGACCGGATCGCCGCACGACCGGGATGTTTTTTATTGCCGGGTGGACCATGCTGGGCTTGATGTGGACCTGGCCGCGGATCTTTTTTCCTTTCTTATGGATTGCGATCTATTTCATTACTGAGCCATTAAATGTCTGGCTTGGACACCGCAATCTGGCCGAGTTCACTCGCTACAGGGATTGGCGACCGGTGATATCACTGTGGATTGGCGTACTGATCACCGCTTTCTTTTGGGAGATGTGGAATTATTTTTCATATCCGAAATGGATTTATCAGATCCCTTGGGGAGACTGCTGCCGAATTTTTGAAATGCCGTTGCTGGGTTATGCTGGCTACCTGCCCTTTGCCCTGGAGTTGTACGCACTATTACACCTGGCGGCGGGTATGTTAGGCGCTAGAAGGACTGATTATATTCAGATTGCTGGCGACTGAGATTCAATCCTCTACGAACTGCCCACCCGTGATTTCTTTGTGAGTCAAAAGACGGTTTTTATCAAAAAACAGCTCGACCTCGATGCGCTGGAAGCAGAGTCCTTCTCCCATCAGTACTTTGCGGACGTAATAATTTTCTTGTTTGCCATCCTCGCTGTAATCGACACTGAGCTCATTGTGCAGGTCCACCCGCCCGGAGATCAACTCGCCGCAGCGCTGGCAGCGTACAGTTAATTCGTGATACCGCCCGGCAGGCTTTTGGCGGGGGCTAAATATTCCAGCCAGTTTTTGTAGGAATCCCATTTTCGATATCCTTCTTTAGGTCTCGGTTGATATTTTTGGACCCTCAGTTCCTATTATAGGCTTAAATCAGGGCTGGTTGGCCAGGTAGGTAGAGTCAGTTTCTGGCTTGCGCCGCCGTTCAGCCAATGCCATCAGGGCAAAGCCGGTCGAGCTGAGCAATCCGATCACCAGCGCTCCGATCCAGATTGCTTGCGGACTGATATTGTCGTTCAGCCAGCCGCCCAGCACTGGCCCTACACCTGCTCCCAGCGGCCAGGTTAGGCCATACAGGCTCATATACCGCCCGCGCATATCTTCGGGGGCGCGGTTGGCAGCATAAGTAGAGGCGGTGGGTGACTGGATCAGCTCGCCGACGGTCATGACCACCATGCTCACCCAAAAGCCCCAGAAACCAGTCATCCAGGCGATGCTGCCCACACCGATGGCGTAGCATAGGCTGCCCACTGCCAGGACGGGCAGCGAGCGGAAACGTTTGGTGACCTGGGTGACCGCGACCTGCAGGAAAACTACCATCAAGGCGTTGGTCGTCGGTAAGAATCCATACTGGTTTTCGGGGATGCCGTAGTTTTGTTTGACATACACCGAGAGCAGCACCCAAAGCATAGAGGCCGGAATCATGACCAGGATGGTCAGAAAGATAAAGGTAATATAGGGCCGGTCGCCGAAGACTTTGCTATAACCCTTGAATAACTGGCGTGTGGTGGTCGCTGGGGTGGCTCCCAGAGAACGCCGGACAACATTCCTGGGGAGAGTCTCTCTGAAGCGCAAGGTCACCAGCAGGCTGTAGAGGATCATCCCGCTGGCAGCGATATAAAAAGCAGTGGTATAGGAAGTCGCCACCAATGCCCCGCCGATGGCTGGCCCCATGGCAACCCCCAGGTTATTGCTGGTGCGCAGCAGAGAGTAGGCATCCGCGCGGCGCTCGCTGGGGATTAAGTCAGCCATCATAGCATCCGCCCCGACCCGGTAAAGGGGATTGAATGCACCGCTGATCGCCATGGCGATAGCGAAAACCGGCAGTGAATTGGCCTGGCTTTGTATCAGATATGCCAGCCCGTTCACAAGCAGGCTGATCGCCATGATCCACTTACGCCCGACTTTATCGATCACTGGCCCGGCGAGCAGAGAGAAGATCAGCCCCATTACCGAGTTTAGGGTGATCAAGATCGTGACGTTGCTCAAGGGCAGATCTAACTTCTCACTGACGTATACCATCAGGAAAGGCCAGATCATGCTGGCGCCAATCGTGCTGATCAGTAAGCCTAAAAACAGCAGCCAGAACTGGAGCGGGTATGAACGAAAGGTGCGATTGAGTTGTATGAGCATGGTCGGTGGACGATTCTACTCTTCTTCCAGATTGTTCACAAGGCAATAACTTCAAACATTTTAATGATTATTAGCCTTTACCTGGGTCTATAATCAGGTCAGGATTAATCGATCGGGAGGCCTGGCATGGTGCTGGAATTACCTGAAATGGCTGTAATCGCTCGCCAGATGAAAGAATCACTGGCCGGTAAGCGTATATCTACCTGTATATGTGGACATACTCCCCATAAATTTGCCTGGTACAACCATCCTGTGGAAACTTTTCCGGATCTCTTGGTTGGGTTGAGAATCCAGGATGTGCACAGCAGGGGCAATTATTTGATTGCCAGCCTGGATTCTGATCGCGCCCTGGTTTTCGGTGACGTGGGAGGGCGAATTCAGCTCTATCCTCCAGGCGTTGAGGCTCCTGCCAAACATCAATTACTGCTTGGCTTTGGGCATGGCAGTCTTCTCGCAGTTGTCATTGTGATGTGGGGGAGTATCCAGGTTTTGGCGCAGGCAGAGATCATGAATTTGCCTTATATCGTGAAACGCAAAATTGCACCTCTTGAAGATGAATTTACATACGAATATTTTTGTCGTCTTGTTACTGAAGCAGCAAAAGGTCCAAAAACCAGCCTCAAATACATGCTGGTCAGCGAACCGGGAGTCGCCGGGATCGGGAATGGATGTCTGCAGGATATCTTATTCAATGCCGGCTTACATCCCAGGCACCCTGTGATCAGCCTGACCGAGGATGAGCGCCAGGCTTTATATAACTCACTCCGGGACACGTTGAGGCGCATGATCGATGACGGCGGTCGCGACAATGAGACGAACCTATTCGGGAAATTGGGTGGCTATAAAAGGATCTTAGGCAGCCATTCAGTTGGTAAATCTTGCCCGAGATGTGACGGAATCATTGAGAAAGCTGCCTATCTGGGTGGCACGGTTTATTATTGTCCGGTGTGCCAGGGATAGACTCTCAGGTAAATTGAAATAAACCGCTTGAGGGGGTGGTCAAAAGCTGGGTTAACGTTCCATGAAGCAATGCAGGTAGCCAGACTCTCTTGGTATAATTTCAGATTGCTTTGCCGAGGGTTGCCGCGCGATAAATAAAACAATTGTGCTATAATAGAAGTTAATCACCCCTCACTACTTCTTATTTGATAACAGGTCGCCTATGTCCCAAAATGTACTGCGCGTCGTTGGGGCGCGAGAACACAATCTAAAAAATATTACCGTCGAAATCCCGCGCGACAAGCTGGTGGTGATCACCGGTCTATCTGGCTCAGGGAAATCTTCCTTAGCTTTTGATACAATTTTTGCCGAGGGCCAGCGTCGCTACGTGGAATCTCTGTCCGCCTATGCGCGCCAGTTCCTGGGGCGCATGGATAAACCGGATGTGGATACCATCGAAGGCCTGTCGCCGGCGGTGTCTATCGATCAAAAAGGTGCTTCGCACAACCCGCGTTCCACAGTGGGCACGGTGACTGAGATCTATGATTATCTGCGCTTGCTGTTTGCGCGCGCGGGTATCCCTCATTGCCCGGTATGTGGGCGGGAAGTAGCCCGGCAGTCTGCCCAGGAGGTCGTGGAGGCGGTCGAAGCGCTGCCGGATGGATCGCGGCTCTTGCTGCTGGCGCCGTTGGTGCGCGGTCGCAAAGGCACTCATCAGGCGGTCCTGGACGAGATCCGCAAGGCGGGTTTTGCGCGCGCCCGTGTGGATGGACAGGTTTTTGAGCTGGAAGAAGAGATCCAGATGGATCGCTATAAGATCCATAACATCGAAGCGGTGGTCGATCGGTTGATCATTCGTCACCACGAAGCGGATCATGATGCAGCGGCATCACGCTCGCGCCTGACCGATTCAATTGAAACAGCGCTAAAATTTGGCGATGGTTATCTTATTATTCAGGATTTGACCAACCCCCAAGAGCCGCGTGACCTGTATTATTCCGAGCACCTGGCTTGCCCTGAGCACGGCGTCAGCCTGCCGGAGATTGAACCGCGCACGTTTTCCTTTAACACTCCCCATGGCGCCTGCCCGGATTGCCAGGGCTTGGGAGGCAAACTGGAGATTGATCCTGAATTGCTGATCCCTGATAAAGATCTCTCTCTGAATGAAGGAGCGATTATTGTCTCAGAATGGAGCGGACCACGCGATGAAGGTGGCTATTACTGGCAGACGCTTGAAGCCCTGGCGCACGATTTTCACATCGACCTGAATGCACCCGTGAATAAATTGACCCCGGAGCAGATGGATCTGGTGATGTACGGCACCCAGGGCCGGGAAGTAACCATCCATTATTCCAACCGCAACGGGCGTAAAGCTACCTTTCGGCAGCCCTTCGAAGGGGTAATTCGCAACCTGGAGCGGCGTTACAACGAGTCCAGCTCGGAGTATATCCGCGATAAGCTTTCTGAGTTTATGAGCGAGCGCATTTGCCCCACCTGTCAGGGTCGTCGCTTGCGTCCTGAAGCGCTGGCAGTGACCGTGGATAATCAAAACATCATCAACGTTACCAGCTGGCCGGTTTTGAGGACCCTCGAATGGGTTGAACGCCTGTCAGGTGAAGTCCTGACCATCCGCCAGCAGGCGATTGCCGAGCGCATCCTTAAAGAGATCCATGCCCGCCTGGGTTTTCTGGTAGATGTAGGGCTGGATTATCTTACATTGCAGCGTTCGGCAGCCTCGCTCTCGGGCGGTGAGGCGCAGCGCATACGCCTGGCGACTCAAATTGGCTCGCGGCTGATGGGCGTATTGTACGTGCTGGACGAGCCCTCTATCGGTTTGCACCCCCGGGATAACGCGCGCCTGCTGTGCACTTTAAAAGGTCTGCGCGATCAGGGAAATACCGTTCTGGTGGTAGAACACGATAATGAAACCATCCTGGAAGCGGACTGGATCCTGGATTTGGGACCGGGCGCCGGCGAGCATGGCGGGTATGTGGTTGCTGAAGGGACGGTAGATCAGATCCTGGCGCATCCCAAATCGCTCACCGGGGCGTATCTATCGGGGCGGCTGCGAGTACCCATCCCCTCCAAACGGCGTAATGGCAATGGTAAGTCTCTAAAGGTGGTCGGGGCGCGTGAGAACAATCTCAAGGACATTGATGTCAATATCCCCCTGGGGCGCCTGGTGTGTATCACAGGTGTCTCCGGCTCGGGCAAATCAACCCTGATGATTGAGATTTTGTATAAATCCCTTGCCCGCCAGTTACACAGGGCGCATACCCAGCCTGGTGAGCATGATCGAATTGATGGTATCGAGTACGTTGATAAAATCATCAACATTGACCAGTCGCCGATTGGGCGGACCCCGCGTTCTAACCCTGGCACCTATACTGGGCTATTCGACCAGATCCGGGCGCTCTTTGCCGAGCTGCCCGAGAGTAAGATCCGTGGCTACAAACCGGGGCGTTTCTCCTTCAATGTACACGGTGGGCGCTGCGAAGCGTGCCAGGGACAAGGCCAGCTGCGCATCGAGATGCAATTTTTGCCGGATGTCTATGTGCCATGTGATGTGTGTCATGGGGCGCGCTTCAACCGGGAGACGCTGCAAGTGCGTTTTAAGGATAAAAATATCGCCGAGGTCCTGGATCTGACTGTAGAAGAGGCTCTGGAATACTTTTCCGCCTTCCAGTCGATGGTGAATCGCCTGCAAACCTTAAACGAAGTAGGCCTGGGTTATATCCGGATCGGGCAACCGGCGACCACTCTTTCGGGTGGGGAAGCCCAACGGGTGAAGCTGGCGCGTGAGCTGTCGCGGCGTTCAACCGGCAAAACGGTCTACGTCCTGGATGAGCCCTCCGTGGGCTTACATGCCGCCGATGTACACAAGCTCATCGAAGTGATGCAGCGGCTGGTAGACGCTGGCAACAGCGTGTTGATTATCGAGCACAACCTGGATATCATCAAAGTGGCCGATTATTTGATCGATTTGGGACCTGAGGGCGGCGACGGGGGTGGGTACGTGATCGGGGCAGGCACTCCAGAAGAGATTTGTGCCATGGATGAATCCTATACCGGGCGGTACCTGAGACCATATGTCTGCCTGGGCGAAGAAGTCCAGGCTCAGCCAGAGAGTTTATCCTGAATGTGATCAATGCCAAGGACCCGCAATCGGCGGGTCCTTTTTGTATTTTTTCCCCTTGACAACTGATATGATATTGATATAATCAATTCGACATAAATCGAATTGATTAAGGCGAAATTTTATGGATGATCAACAAGTTGAATTGATGCAAAGTGAGATGCTGGGCTTTTTTAAGGCCCTGGCCGACGCCAACCGTTTAAAGATTATCGGCCTGCTGGTTGAGCAATCTCTATCCGGAGAGCAGCTGGCAGCGATGCTGAACTTGCGCCCTTCCACCGTTTCACATCATCTGGCGCTTTTGAGTGAGCTGGGTCTGGTGCGGGCGCGTGCGGAGAGTTATTACAACATCTACGAGCTCGTGACCGACCGGCTGGACGAGCTGGGCAAGAAGTTCCTGTCTCTGGGTGCAATTTCCGGTTCTACCGCCAATGTTGACCTTGAGGCATATGACCGGAAAGTTATCCGGGATTACACCAACGCAGATGGACGCTTTAAGACCATACCCGGTCAGCGTAAGAAGCTGGAGGCTGTGCTACGTTATATTATGCCGGCTTTTGAGCCGGAGGTGCGCTACACCGAAAAGCAGGTGAACGAGATTTTAAGCAAATATCATGAAGATACCGCCACTTTGCGGCGCGAGCTGGTTGGTTACCGGCTGTTGCAGCGTACAGGTAGTGGCGAGGAGTACTGGCGAGATGAATGACCCATCGACCGAAAATCAAACAGACCAAAGAGAGACCATCTTGCGAGCGTTTTCGCAGGCTATGGGGGATCCAGTGCGACTGAAAATTGCCGCCAGATTGGCAATCCAACCGCAAAGCATCGCTGAATTGAGCAGCAGCTTGCAGCTTCCAGCAGAAGAAATCCGGCCGCCCCTCGCTCAACTGGTTGAGATCGGATTGGCACGCCTGGAAAATGATCGTTACCAGCTGGATAATACTTCATTGGCTGCCTGGATAGAAACAGTGCATTCAGGGACTAAGCAAGATCGGTTGGAACAGGAGCAGGAGACAGGGGACGCTTTTGAGCGCAAGACTTTGCGAGATTTCTTGCGCCAGGATGGGACTATAAAGGCTTTTCCTGCCCAAGAGAAAAAATTCCTGGTAGTTGTGCGCTATGCGCTGGCAGCATTTGAGCCAGGTGTGCGTTATACGGAGAAACAAGTTAACCAACTGCTGCGGCGTTATCACCCGGATACTGCCTCACTACGCCGAACGATGGTCGATCATAAGTATATTGCGCGTAAGGATGGTATCTACTGGTTATTAGACTCGTGATTTCCTGACTGGGCAAAATCCTGTGCCAGATCGGATAAGCCTTCGATCTGGCACAGTTTCTTTAACCGTAAATAAAGATTTTAATTGAATGAATAGGTTTCTACTAAGGCGTGGATTGTAGGATGGGATGTAACCACTCCAGCAAAAGAGACGCCAGGTCTGGCTGATTGCTAAGCATTGCGGTGCCGTGCCCAATTCCAGCATACATCTCCAGAAGAGCTTCTCCCCGAGCAACCTTAAGCAGTTCTTCAGACGAACTGGCAGCATAGCCATCTTCCTGGCTGGCAATGATTAGCACCGGGCGATCACCATACGCAGCCAATGGTTCGGCTGTCTGAACCATGTAATAATTCAATCCGGGAGAGAGTAAGACCAGCGCCTGGATATCCGGTTGGTCAGCACCTAAGAGTACCGCCATATTGGCGCCCATGCTGGCGCCAATCACCGCGGTTGAATTTGCTTTGATCTCCTGCCGGCTGGCGAAGGTCTGCCACACCTGGCTGATATCCTGGCGGGCTAAATCCCAATTCATTTCTCCTCCGGTCTCGCCATGGCCACGTAGATCGATCGCCAGTGCAGCATATCCATTTTGCGATAGCGTACGCGCCAGTCCTTCCCATTCTTGCCGCTGCCCATAAATCATGTGCAGCAGCAACACACCAGGCCAGGGGGGATCTATATCCGCAGGCCTGTAGAGTGTGCCGATGATTTCCAGGCCGTTTTCCCTCTTGAAAGTCAAATCTTCTTCAAGAAGGCGCTGGTTGTTTGCGTTACAGGCGGATAAGAAAAACACAGCCAGGCAAGCCAGAATGAAGGTGAGAGCTTGGTGCATTTGTTTGCGCAGCATAGTCGATACCAGTTTGAAGGTCAGCGTGGTTGAAGGTTGAAATTTTCTGTTCTGCCCAAAAAGCCAGTCAATGGAGCAGCATCCAGAACCAGCACCCGGCTATTGGCGAAGAATGCGAAATCAAAGCCAGTTGGATCACCAGCCTGCTTCCCGGGGATGGGCATCAGGCGCGCTGTCAGGGGTTTATCCAGACGCTGGGCCAGGGCAGCAACATCCAGCAAAACGGCAGATAATTGTGGTGCGGTGGCTGACCCAGGCAGGGGTATCGTGTCCAGACCGGTGCCGCACACACTGGAGTAAAGCAGCAGGTCCTTCAGGGTAAGGCTGCCTTCAGTAGCCCGCCGGGCAAGCAAAGCATCTTCCAGAAGGGGCAGCATCAAACCGTTAAAACCACATCGTGAAAAGGTAGCCTGGTCCAGGGTGGCAGCCAGGATGGCCGCGGCGGCCAGTGAGCCAGACTGGCCTAATACAGGTACGCCGAGCTTCTCTAAGGCAGTCCCCAGCGAGCGATCTGGTTCAGGGAAGGGTGCCGGGGTGAGGTCCAGGCCGCCGAAAGTTACCTGGTATTCATCTGCGAGGCGGGTCGCGATGCGAGTCAAAGCCTGGGCGTGGCGCTCCATGCGTTCCACCAGTCCCTGACGGGCAGTGGCTAACGAATCCGCCTGGCTAAAAGCCTCCACCGCCAGGTCGGCGGCTTCGCAGGCCAGGCTGAAGGCCGGTGCCTCACCTGTATGATAGGCAGCAGGAAAAAATGGCGCTCCAGGGGGTACGTTCGCAAGGGCGGCAAAGCGCAAATTTGCAAAACCATCTGCCTCGATCCCTGCCGCCGCCTCGATAATAGCCCCACAAGCCTGTACAGCCTGTAAGCTGACCTCCCGCTGTGATGTGGTCAATAAGCCGGAAAGGAAGACGTTGTGGGTCTCTGCCAGCACTGCTGGAATGAGCGCATAACTAGTGGGGAATTCCGGTAAGGCTGGGCCAAGTGAGAGGTAGTTGATTCCTTGTTCGCTTGCCGCATGCTCCAGATCACGCGCCAGTTGAACCAAAGCATTCTCAGCCAGTTCTGGTAACAAGTGCGGGAAGGGTTGGCTGGCCGCGCGTACAGTCTGGACTTCATATCCGCCAGATTCAAAGGCTGCTCGGGCACGGGATAAGAATTTCCCTGCCGTTGCCAGGCTGCCTGCTGGATGGTGGATTTCAGGGGAGATAAAGCAGGTGATGGATCGAATTTTCATGGTGTAGATGTGGGTGGATGGGAAAGTTTCCGTTGGCGAACGACTTCAAATAAAAAAATGGCTGCTGCAGCTGCTGCATTCAGGGATTCGCTCCCGCCCGGCATGGGAATATGCATCGGGGCGTCAGCCAGTGTATGTGCATTGGCTCCAGCGCCTTCGGCTTCGCCTCCGATAATAATTGCCAGGGGACGGCGAAAATCGCAATGGGTATATGGTTCGCCCACCCCGGCTGCCGCCAGAACCACATACAAACCTGCCGATTTGATCAAATCTTGCAGGGTATGCCAATCCAGGGTCTGCAGGTGCAAGCGAAAATGGGCGCCCATGGCTGAGCGCACGACCTTAGGCGCGTATGGATCGGCGCAGCCTGGTGTCAGGAAGACAGCTTGCACACCGGCAGCAGCCGCGGAGCGCAGCATGCTGCCTAAGTTGCCAGGATCGCGCACACCATCTACGATAAGTGCGAAATCCAATCCATCTGCTAATGATCGGTTGTATTGTTGAATGACCACGAGGATACCCTGTGGGGTTTGGGTATCACTGGCTGCCTGCAGTACAAACTCACTGACCTCTTCAACCAGGCTTCCGCGTTGAGCAAAGCCGTTTACTAGAGCTTGCCCGCGCGCGGTCAAACCGGCTGTATATAGCACTAATTCAGCTTCCCAACCTGCAGCCAAGGCTTCTTCTGCCAGGCGCACGCCTTCGATGACGAATGCGCCTTCATCTTTGCGTGCACGAGCCTGATTTTGCAAAGCGCGCACCCATTTGATCTTCTGGTTTTGGGTTGAAGTGATCATAGTTGTAGAAATGCTGCCTGTTCAGGGTTGAATCGCCAGAATTAACCCATTGGATGGCGCATGCGCTGCCCACCGATCAGGTGCAGGTGCAAGTGATAAACTTCCTGCCCGGCATGCGGGCCGGTGTTGACAATCATGCGGTAGCCCTGCTCCTGGATGCCTTCCTGGACTGCCAGTTGGCGGACGACGCTGTAGATATGACCCAGCATGGTTTCATCTTCGGGGGTAACATCATTCACGGATGGAATATGCTTGTTGGGGATGATCAACACGTGCGTGGGTGCTACCGGATGGATATCTCGGAAAGCGGTTACCAGCTCGTCTTGATATAGCTTCTGGCTGGGAATTTCACCTGAGATGATTTTACAAAAAATACAATCGGTCATGTTTCCCTCCGGGATTGGTTATTCTCTGCATCTGTAAATCTTATTGGTGACTGCATCCATCCTGGGCCGCGCGGATAAGCTGGCCGCGTAAGCCTTCATTACCTGGTGCTATCAAGCGCACCGGTGTAATTTCGTTCCACAGGTGTTGGGGTGCGTATGCCTGCACGCGCAGATAATTATCTGTGAGCCCAGTAAGCGACCAACCGTTATCATCCAGAGCTGTGGCTGATTCCCAAAGCACAGGCAGTACCTGCCCAAGAAAGGTGACCTGGTAGCGGTGACTGGCAGACTCCAGGACAGCACGCATCTGAGCATTGCGCTCTTTGCGGAGCATGTGGGCTACTTGCGCTGGCATGCGCGCTGCGGTAGTCCCGGGGCGCGCAGAATAGGTGAAGACATGTCCGCCTGAAAAGTGCATGGCTTCTACAAATTTCAGGCTCTCAGAAAATTCGGCCTCACTTTCACCTGGGAACCCGGTAATAATATCGGTTGTGATTGCAATATCAGGGATCGCTCTCCGGGCGGCTGCCAGCAGGCTGGCGTAACTAGCGGGGGTGGTTTTGCGCGCCATACGCCGCAGGGTGACTGCGCTGCCTGATTGCAGCGGCAGGTGCAGGTGACGGCACAAGCGCGGTTCTGCCCACAGCTCAAAAAAAGCCTCTTCCAAATCCCAGGGCTCAAGGGAAGAGAGACGTAAGCGCGGGGTCTCGGTCTCAGCCAAAATGGTTTTAATCAGATCACGCAACTGTGCTGGAGCATTAAAATCGTGCCCCCAAGAACCCAGGTGAACGCCCGTCAGGACAATTTCGCGCGCCTGACCATCGCCCGGTTGTAATGCGGCGCGCACATCGGTCAGAATCTCGGGTATGGAGCGGCTACGACCGGCGCCGCGCGCCAGGGTGGTGACACAAAAGGTACAGCGATTGTCGCAGCCATCCTGGACTTTGATAAATGCGCGTGTGCGCAAACGGGCGCCAGGTACGGGCGTGCGAGCCACAGGCTCAAGATCGTAAGGTTCTCGCGGCTGGCCGAAAAGATCACTCACCAGACGGTCTTTATGCAAGTTTGGAACGACATATCTTACTCCCGGCAAGCCGGCGGCTTGCTCGGGCTGCAGATTGGACCAGCAGCCAGTAACTACGATTTGTGTATGTTCGTTGCGAGCAGCCTGGCGGATTTTGGCGCGTGAATCAGACGCCGCTGCAGATGTGACGGCGCAGGTATTGACGATCACCCAGTCTGCTTCGTGCGAGGTTGCGACCAACTCGTGCCCGGCAGTATGCAGCTGGCTTGCGTAGCTTTCGATTTCAGCCTGATTCAGGCGGCAGCCAATTGTGTCGAGGTACACTTTCATTGTCGTTCTACCGGCATAAGGTTCAAAAAAGTCCGCTAATTAGGGCTTCAACACCAGGAAGTTATCGAAATAGATATCTGTTCCGGGTTCATCGAAGGTGCCCGCAATTAAACCGACATCTCCACTGGTGAAGTCCGCATCGCGTACAGAGAAAAGCTTCTCACCGTTGACTGTCAAACTGAGCTCATCTCCAATGCAATCGGCTTGAATCTGGTTCGTGGCGTTACCCTGGCGAATGATTTCGCTGGGTTGTAAAGAATCTGCGCCTAGCAGCTCTTGTTGCTCGTGGTTAACTTTCCCAATACCATAATAACCATCGCTGCTGATGATGAAGAAATAATATTGGTTTAAATTCTGATAGCGGCACATGACCCCAAAATCGTTATCGTCCGGTCCACCGTTCTTGGTGGCTTCGACTTCGATCTTGACATCTCCAAATGTTAGTTCAGGATTAGCCCATGTATCGGTGTTGGTTTCATTCACGAAAATGCGATAGGCTCCGTTCACGTAATCCGTCACCCCGTTCTCTGCCACCACCCGCCCCCAGCCACTATCTGGATTTGAAAAATCATCTTTGAAGAGAACCTCGCCGGTTGGTAGTGCCGCTTGATCTTCTGCTGAGGGTCCGGTGACTGCCTGGCAGGCGAGCGAGGTGAGCATTAGCACCAATACAATTACTGCTAGACGCTGCTTGGTTGTCATGATAGCTCCTTAAGCGATTTGTCGACTTCCTTAGGCCTGTGTAACTCCTAAATTGATAAATCAGGCAGTCTCTGGCGGCAATTGTAGCACAAGTGCCAGCTTGTTCATGGGATGGCGCTCTGCAGCAACTGCTGAGCCTGCATGCCGGTCGCTCCACCAGGCGCCAGGTTAACCGCCTGGGAAAGATATGGATAAGCCAGATCAGGTTGGTTATGTAAAAGATATAATATGCCCAAATGCAGGTGAGCTGGGGCGAATTGGGGGTCATGTTGAATGGAGGACAACAGGAATCGTTCGGCGTTGACGAAGTCTCCAAGTTGCATGAGCACCTGCCCCATACAATCAAGGCTGGCTGGATCGTCTGGCGCAATGAGCAGGGCGCGGCGGGCAGCCGGTAGGGCAATATCGGCGGTGTTGTATTCATATTTCAGGGAAAACTCGACCAGGTAGTTGTAATACCGCGCGTCCTGAGGCGCTAACTGGATGGCCTGAAGATAAGCCTGATACGCGGACTGTAACTCCCCTTGCAACGCCAGTGTGTTACCCATCTCTACCTGTAATACAGGGTTGTCTGGAGCGGCGGCAACAGCAGATTGAATAGCCTCCAATGCCAGATCGTGGCGTCCCTGCCGCTGCCAATACAATGCCAGGAAGGTATTGGCGGAGATGGAGGCAGGTTCAAGCTCCAGAGATTTCTGCAGTTCTTCTAAACCAGCTGTCTGAGATGATTCCTTAGAAGGGATGTGCTGAAGCGCTTCCCCTAAGTAAGCCCAGGCTTCGGCGTAATCGGGGCGCAGTTCCGTAGCGTGACGGAAAGCTTCGAGCGCATAATTCCATTCTTCCAGTTTCGCCAGGCTGCGCCCGACGCCCAGCAAACTGTAAGCTTGATCGTCCCCCACGCGTGAAGCAAGGATATCGCGCTGTATGCCGCTTACTCGCCCGGTCAGATTTGGATCAAGCTCGGCAGCCCGGGCGAAATAAGCCAGGGAAGTCTCCGGATCTTGTGTGACGATTAGCAAGCCGAGCTGGTAGTGGTATTCGGCATTCTCCGGTTGAATGGAGGTTAATGCCTGTAGTGAGGTGATCGCGCCCGGATAATCTCCCAGCCCCAGATAGGTGGTGAATAAACGCTCCAGGGCTGCAGGGTCAGGCTCTTCCTGTCTGGCAAGGTTCTCCCAGGTGCGTAGGGCAGACTCTGGATCTCCAGATTGCAGGTACGCATCGCCCAATGCTAGCTGTCCTGCAACGGTCAATCCCTGGCTGGTGGCTTGCTTCAGGTATTGAACCGCAGATTGAGGATCGCCGCCCTGGAGAGCCAGGCTGCCGGCCTGCTCCCACAGCTCCGGACGGGCAGGGAGCTGCCTGGCGGCCAGTGCCAGATGCTGAGAGGCTGCTAGGTTCATACCAGAGTTCAGGGCATGCTGGGCGCGCCGAAGGGTGCGACTGGCAAAATGGGGTTGGATACCCAGACCTAAAAGGGGGGTCAGGATTAGGACTAGCAAAATACGCAGGGTAACTGAACCCTTTAGAAATGCCATGCTTGCGATTATATCCTCTTTCATAGTATCATCACTCGATGCAGGATGGCTGCCAAGCACGTCCGTTGGTTGTTCATGACCGCAAAATTTGGAGGGACCAGGATGGATTTTGAGTTAACCGAAGAACAGCGTATGGCTCAACAAATGGTGCGTGAGTTTGCCCAGCGAGAAGTTGCCCCCACTATCAAGGAGTATGATCGCCGCCAGGAGATGGCACCAAATGTACTGGAGCGCATGGGAGAACTGGGTATCCTGGGGATTTGCCTGCCAGCAGGCTACGGCGGGCAGGGATTGGATTACATCACCCTGGGCCTGGTTTGCGAAGAACTTGAAGCCGTGGATACAACCTTGAGGGTGGTCCTCTCCGTGCACATTGGCTTGAATAGTCTGGGCCTCTTCCAGTGGGCGACAGAAGCGCAAAAACAACGCTGGTTGGTTCCGCAGGCGCGTGGCGAAAAAATAGCTTGTTTTGGACTCACTGAGCCGGGAGTTGGCACAGATGTAGCAGCCATTGCCAGTACTGCTCGCCGGGAGGGGGATGAATATATCCTCAATGGCGAAAAAATGTGGATATCTCTGGCTACCAAAGCAGACCATGTGCTTTGGGTAGGGCGTACAGATACTGCCTCTGGCGATCCTCATACTGCATTGTCTGCGTTTCTGGTCGAGTTGAATTCTCCTGGAGTGCGGCGCGGCGATCTGCACGGTAAGCTGGGTGTGCGGGCTGGCTCTACGGGCTGGATTGCTTTCGAAAATGTGAGCGTTCCTGCTGAACATCGTATTGGCCTGGAAGGTGAAGGCTTCAAGATTGCGATGTCCTGCCTGGATAACGGGCGATATACCGTGGCAGCAGGGGCCACCGGATTGATCCGCGCCTGTCTTGAAGCCAGCCGTAAATATGCCCTGGAACGCCAGGCGTTTGGTCGTGAGATCGCCCGCTTTCAGCTTATTCAACAAAAAATTGCCTTCATGGTACAATTTTATGAGGCAGCACGCCTGTTGTATCTGCGAGCAGGTTGGTTAAAGAATCGGGGTATGCGCAACACTCGGGAAACTTCACTGGCGAAATGGTACGCGACGGATGCTTCCTTCCAGGCAGCTTCCGAAGCGGTCCAAATCCACGGGGCCTATGGATACAGCGATGAATATGATGTGGAACGATATCTGCGCAATGCCAAAGGCGCAGTAATCTACGAAGGCACCAGCGAAATACACCAATTGATGCAAGCAAACTATGCCCTTGGCTACCGGGAAGATGCTTTTTTACGCTGCGAATTACCCGCTTACGATCCTGAAATCTGGCAAGCCTGATCGGGAAGTGCGGGTATTGATCTATTGCGAGTGCGACCACTCAATCACAACGAGTTTAAAGATCTAAAGGAGGACGCCTTGAAAATTGTAGTCTGCGTTAAACAGGTGCCTGACTCTGCCGCAAAAGTTGTGGTAGAAAATGGGCGAGTATCCTGGGGAGATGCACCACTGGTGATCAATCCCTGGGATGAGTATGCCGTTGAGGCTGCATTGCAACTCAAAGAGGCACAGGGCGGGGATGTGATCGCGGTCAGTTTGGGGGGCGAGAGCGCTCAGGAGGCTCTCAAACACGCTTTGGCAATGGGCTGTAGCGAGGCGATCCTGGTTTCTGATCCCGCTTTGGCAAACGCTGACAGCGGTGCTGTGGCGCAGGTGCTGGCGGCTGCGATCCGAAAGATAGGCGGCGTGGATCTGGCTATCTTTGGTCGTCAGGCCATTGATGGTGATATTGGAATGACCCACACCCAAACCGCGCGCGTTCTGGGTTGGCCAGCGCTAAGTCTGGTTTCCAGTTTGCTCGTAGAAAATGGAACTGCCCGTGCAGAGCGCACGATTGAGGAAGGGCGACAGGTGGTGAAAGCCAAGCTACCAGCCCTGGTCAGTGTGATCAAGGATATTGGTGAGCCGCGTTATCCCTCCTTCATGGGTATCCGCAAAGCCTCACGTGCCCAAATCCCTGTCTGGACTTTGGGCGACCTAGGTATGGCTGCGCCCTCTTCTGTGGTGCAGTGGCCTGCCATAATGAACCCCCCGACGCGGGAAGTGACAACGGAGATTATCTCCGGTGGTAGCGCTCAGGAAATGGCTGAAAAACTGGTCGAACGAATCCTGGCAGAGAAGGTGCTGTGATGAGCAACAAAATCTGGGTGTATATCGATCATTTCAAAGGCAAAGCGCTCCCTTCATCCTGGGAAGCGATTGGGGCAGGTAAAACCCTGGCCGACAAGATTGGCGGCGGCGTCACTGCTCTGGTCTTTGGGCAGAATGTAGACGATCTGGCTCAGCAAGCGTTTGCCAGTGGGGCAGATGAGGTGCTGTTGGGAGACGATGCTGCACTGGCAGATTTTCGTCCCGAACCTTTTGCGACTTTATTGGCTCGTCTGGCATGGAATAGCCAGCCAGAGGTGATCTTATTCCCTACTACCGCTCGGGGGCGCGAGCTGGCTGCAATGAGCGCAGTGGATCTGAAAACTGGCGTCATGCCCGACGCTGTGGCTTTGGATGTGGAGGACGCAACAGTGCTTGTCACGCGTCCTGTCTATGCTGGCAAGCTGCTCTCGCAGGCACGCTGCACTGCGCGTCCCCAGATGATTACCCTGCGCGGGCGTGTTTTCCAGGCTCCAGCGGTTGATTCTGGCCGTACAGGTACGCCAACTCCCGTGGATACCAGCGGGCTGGCAGATGCGGCGCAAAGCGAAGTGATCGAATATGTGCAGCGCGCAGACGGTGTGAGCCTGACAGATGCGGCTGTGATCGTCTCGGGTGGGCGTGGCATGGCGAACAATCCTGCTCTGACCCCGCCGGCAGGCCTGGATGAGAAGCAAGCCGAGGTCTGGCGCGCCCAGCAGGGATTTAAGCAGCTTGGCGAGCTGGCAAGTGTCTTGGGGGCGGCGGTTGGCGCCAGCCGCGCAGCAGTCGACGCTGGTTATATTCCCTATGAATTTCAGGTGGGGCAGACAGGAAAGGTGGTCTCACCCGATCTTTATATTGCCGTGGGTATATCAGGCGCTATTCAGCACCTGGCGGGTATGCGCTCCAGCAAGACCATTGTGGCGATCAATAAAGACCCGGATGCGCCGATCTTTAAGCTGGCGCGTTTTGGCCTAGTGGGCGATCTCAATGCGATCTTACCTCATCTGACCCAGGCTTTGCGCCAGAAACTGGGTAAATAACGTACGCGAACTACTCACCCCCGGATGCTTGACTCCGGGGGTGAGTTTCCCGTTATATTGAAATCTCAGCCTTTATTGGCTGATGAGGTACCCTTTGTAATTAATTAATCAACTTGAAAAACTATTGACAACCACCCGATTAAATGATAATCTTGCGGGCGTGCTGCGTGTGTGGCTTGCCTGGGGGGATCGTTTCCAGGCATTTTGTATCTATACAACAGGTTACATGCGCAAGTCTACATACCTCAAAGTAAATCTAAAGATGGAGATAGTACCATGTCAGATCGTATAGTTGGAACCGTGAAGTGGTTTAATGCAGCCAAAGGCTACGGTTTCATTGGCCATGAAGGCGGTGAAGACGTCTTTGTTCATTACTCATCCATTCAGACGGACGGTTTCCGCCGCCTGGAAAAAGGGCAGGAAGTGGAATTTTCTGTTGAAGAAGGCCCTAAGGGTCTGCAAGCTTCCCTGGTTATTCCCAAGTAAAGCTTGTCCAGTTGGATAAAATTACCAAGAATTAATCATCCTATCAATAAGGGGTTGTCTAGAAAGAACTGCTGGCAGCCTCAAAATTAGCCCTGAAAGGCAAAAAGGTCGAAAGACAAAAAACTGGCGGCATCAGCCCGCCAGTTTTCGCATATTATGGGCAACATATCACTCTAGCTGGTTATTACTTTCTCCAAAGCCAGTTTTTAACGATGTATATTCACAAGCGTACCAACAGCGGCCCAGCTATAAAGCCATTCTGCATCGCGGGTGTCCATATTGACACACCCATGACTCATCGGTGTCCCGAAACTATGGTGCCAATAGGTGCCGTGAATCGAGAAATCACCAGAATAATACATACTAAAGGGGACATCTGGTAGAAAAAAATCATTCCCGCGCATATCCGAATAGCGCATCTTGACATAGATACGATATTTTCCAGTCTCGGTGGGGAAGATATCTATCCCAGTGGAAACCAGGAAAGAGCCTACCATTTCAGTGCCATCATAGGCACGCAGTGTCTGCTCGCTGAGATCGATATCAATCCAACGATCTTCGATGCCAGATAAGACTACAGGTGTAGCCGTTTCAGTAGGAGGTGGTATTTCGGTGGGAAGGTAATCGTATTTAAGGCTAAATCTGCCGAGATCGACGAATGTCGTTTTAATCCAGCCTACCTGACCGTGTGATGTTTTTACATAGAGCCAGGAATTGTCTTTCAACCGCCCCAACAACGCCAATGGTTCGCCATAAGTGAGCTGCCGGACCTTTAAATAGTTTATACTAGGGCCAGTGCGTAGATTTACAAGGTCAACCGATACCTTGACCTTTGATTCTGAGTTTGAGGACAGTGTCGGGGTTTTAGTTGCCGTTGGTTGGTTGGCGTGGGTTGCTGTGGAATTAGCTGGGGGTGTGAGGCTCGGATTACTCCGCAAAATCTCGGGGTTGGGTGCATAGGAACTGTATGCCGGTGTACTTCCCCAGATAATAAGCAATGGGATGACCAATAATATGATGAGCATCCAGCGTTTAGCCCAATTATTTTTAATTGGTGTGGTTTGTATCTTTTCGGTAGTTGGAGTCATTGGATGCACCTAAGTAGGTAACCATAATTGTCGATAATATCATCTTCTTTTTCTCCTATAATTAT
>CAYXDC010000026.1:0-39671 GCA_964463505.1 uncultured Anaerolineaceae bacterium | reverse complement strand
ATAGGACATTACTTACAGTCCTCAGTTTTTTTCAGGGACGTAGCTCTCCGGTTGACAAATCCACACCCGTATCGATCACACCATCATTTAAATCAACCAGAAATTCCTCGATGTGCTGCTGGCGGCCCGGGCTCAGGAAAGCAGAGTTTATATCGCCAAGGTTTAATTGAGTTTCTGCACGCCCGCCTCCCTGGCCGGCTATTAAGGTTGGCCAGAGTTCGCTCACCGCGTTTGGGATATCCGCCTGAATGGTCGCAACCCAGGAAGTCTCGTTGCCAGATGGTGGGGGCGCATTGCTGATGATGCGCATATCTTTGCTGGCCAAATAAGCCACCAGTTCAGGGTTAACCAGCTCACCGACCAAAAACGCCGTATTCACAGACTGAGCCAGGAGAGCATCTACCGCAGCTTGCTGTTCCGCCAGGCTGGCGCTCGCCGGAACTTCCACTGTAATCGGATACTGGACATAGGGCGGGTAAGCTGGACGGCACAGGCCACAGTAATACACCACTCCATTACTGAAACCATTTTTCGCCGACCTTCCGGCGGGTGTATCAGCGATGCTCAGCACACCCACCCTCCAGTGCGGGGTGATGGCTGCGGCGATATAGCCAGCCAGAAAGCCGATGTGATCCGCTCTCTGCCCCGCGCCGGCCAGGACGCTGAGGTTATCTCTAGGCTCGATGCCCAGGAAACCAATCGCCAGGAACTGTGTGCCGGGAGCGCTTGCCGCCAGAGCCGCTAGGCCCGGGTCTGGTGGGACTACCACCACCAGGCGCACCTCCGGTCCTATTTCTCCTACATTGATTGAGGGGGAAAGACTGAATGCCAGGCTTTGCTTCTGGCTGAGCTCCTCTAGCAGGGCTCGCAAATCAAGATAGCTGCCTTCTGGCGCGAGCAGGATCACTCGCCCCGGTGCAGGGGTTTCGGTCGGTGTGTTGGTCGGTGTAGGGGCTGCGCTCGGCTCCACGACCGTCTCACTGCTGGTTGGTGATGGAGTTGGACTGGCAACAGTTGGGGCTGCTGGAGCACAGGCCGCGATCAACAACATCAGTACGCCAAATAATCCAGCCAGACGCAACCTCAATAGTTTGATAATTCGCAAATGAGTCTCCAAAACGGTTTGCGCGTCCGATGCACATACCGTTATCAACATTGACCCTTATTTTACTATATCCCCGGCGGGTCACATTCACCACCCCACAGCTTTCATCATGGATAACTTTACTGCATGCTTAAACAAAGTATCTGGCATAAATCTTGTATAATAACCGTCATGATCACCTTGAACATTCCCGGACACGGGCAATTGCTGCTTGAACACCTGGTATGTGATGTTAATGGCACCCTGGCGATTGACGGTCAATTAATGGAAGGTATTGCCCGCCTGCTAAACCGGCTGCGCGACCGGCTCGAATTGCATCTGCTTACCGCCGATACCCATGGACGCCAGACAATTATCGATCACCAAATAGGCATCCAGGCTGTCCGTATCTCTCCAGGAGACGAAGCCGGCCAAAAAGCCGCTTATGTGCAAAAACTGGGCGTAGAACGAGTAGCTGCCCTGGGGCAGGGCGCCAATGATGCTGCTATGCTCAAAGCGGCCAGCCTGGGCATCTGCGTCTTATCCCGCGAAGGCACCGCTGTAGAAGCCATGCTGTCTGCCGATCTGGTCGTACCCGATATTTTTACTGCCCTGGAACTGTTTGAAAAACCCTTAAGAATTGTTGCCAGCCTGCGAAAATGAATCTTTCCGAATCTGAACCTATTCCCGACGATCCCAACCGCCTGCCGCCTGCGCGACGCCGGCGTGCTTTGCGCTTGCTTGCGCCTCTGGATGCCGACGAACAAGCGGCTTTTTCTTCTGAGCTGGCACTTAAGATTTCCCCCAGCTTTGATTTCTTCCTGTTTTCCGTGATCGCCGCTGTGATAATGGGCGTTGGGCTATTGCTCAGTGCGCCAGCCTTGTTAGTCCTGGGGGCGGTATTGGCCCCTGCGATGACACCTGCCATCGGCGCCTCGCTGGGAACCATGCTCGGTTCCTTCCGCTTCTTCTTCCGCAGTCTGTTCGGGATCATGCTGGCAAGCTTGTTCGTGCTTCTGGTAGGATACGGAATAGGAATCCTGGTGCGCCCATGGCTGCCACTGGATTTCGGTCTGGCATCCATCTACACCCAACTCAATTGGACAAATTTCCTGTTGTTAGCCCTGGGTGCAATCCTCACTTCTGCAGCCATCTCACGTTCTACCAAAGGACCTTTGCTCCCCAGTGTGGCTCTGGCCTACGAGCTCTACTTGCCACTGGTTGCCACCGGGATCGGGTTGGGCAGTGGTGCTCCCCACCTGTGGCCCGATGGCCTGGTTGTGTTCACTATTCACCTCGCCTGGGCTACTTTGCTGGGCGCCCTCACGCTGGGAATCCTTGGCTTCCGTCCACTGACCTGGTTTGGTTATACATTCGGCGCGGTAGTCTCCTTGATCGGGGTCATCTTGCTTATTGGAATCAGCGGCGCCGGAGCTGCTTTTGGCGGACAGATTGCCCTGCCGACAGCGATTCCATCTGCCACGCCGACCTCCACATTGACTTTCACGGTTACACCATCCCCCATTCCTCCCACTGCTACACTTACCCCCACCCTCACCCCCACACCAACCCTGGCGCCCACAGAAACCCTCACCCCAACCCCCACGCCGGTGCTGGCCCTGGTGCGCACCCGCGACGGGCTGGGTGCGTTGATCCGCTCCGAACCAGGCGGGCAGGTCATTGGCAGCTTTCTCGATAACGTGATGATCCAGGTGCTGCCCGAGCGTTTTGAAGATAATGCGGGAGTATGGGTGCGGGTCATCGGTCCGGACGGCACACAGGGTTGGATGCTCCAAAGCCTGCTGGTTACTGCCACCCCGGCCCCCAACTGGTAAAGCATTCTAGCTTTTGTCAGGCAAATCTCCAGGACCAAATGAACCGGGCAGGAGCTCATCTACGCTCAGCTCACGCATCACGCGCCCCTGATCGTCCACAATCAGCACCAGGGTATCCAGGCCAAACTCTGCCAGCACCTGACGACATGAACCACATGGGGCGCCTGCATTGGAGGTCGCCACAACCAGCGCTTCGAAACTTTTTTCACCTTCGGATACTGCTTTAAACACTGCCACGCGCTCGGCGCAAATACTGTCAGGATAAGCAGCATTTTCAACATTCACGCCGTCATAAATTTTCCCCGAACTGGTTAGCAGGGCGGCTCCGACCCGATATCGAGAGTATGGTGCATACGCCCAGCGGCGCGCCTCCACCGCGGTCTGAATTAATTTTTCGCGCAGCTCGTCGGATAACATAAAGTTTTAATCTCCATCGGGCTGATCAGCAGGTACGCGCTGGGCGCGCACTTTCCGTATCCGCCGCCCACTGACCTGCTCCACAGTTATCACCAGCCCATCTTCTTCAACAATCTCACCTACGCCAGGAACGCGCCCAAGCCGGCTGTAAATGAAACCACCGATCGTGTCGGCTTCTTCGCTGGGCAAGTTGCTGAACATAATCTCGTTAAAGTCATCCAGATGCACCCGCCCCTGGAAGATCGTGGCGCCATCCTGGAGTGCCAGATAAGGAGCTTCTTCACTCTGATCATACTCGTCACGAATTTCACCCACGATTTCTTCTACGATGTCTTCCATCGTCACCAGTCCAGCAACTCCCCCATACTCGTCCACGACAATCGCCATGTGGATGCTGCGGCTCTGCATCTCTGTCAGCAGCTCATCAACCCGTTTGGCTTCCGGAACGAAATAAGCGGGGCGCAGCAAATCACGCAACGAGCTGGTTTGGTTGCCCTCACGCCATACTCGCAGTAAGTCCTTGGCATACAATAAACCCAGTGTGTTATCCACCGTTTCCTCAAAGACTGGGGCGCGCGAATGCCCGGTATGCAGAAACGCATCGACAGCTTGTTCCAGAGGGGTATCTACATCTAATGCCAGCATATCAATACGCGGCACCATGATCTCACGCGCCAGGGTATCATGGAGTTGGATGATCGATTGGATCATCTCCTGCTCCACCTGCTCAAAGATACCTTCCTCGCGTCCGGCATCGACCAGGGTCATCAACTCACTCTCTGTTACACTGCCAGGGGCATCGATTCCATTTTGCGATTCGTTCGATAGGCGTAAAGGCCAGATCAGAAATCCTGCCAGAACCATGACGGATTGTGCCACCAATGCCAGGCGCGCAGCCCAAAGATCTGCATTTTTGGCGATCAGATTCTCCAGGGTTGCTTCAACCCATACGAAAACGACCGCAGTAGCCAGTAGCACTGCCACAATCCCAAATGATTGGAGCGTGGTGTGGCTGAGGCAGATTACCAATAGGCCAGCCAGCAAAAAGCGTACGATCAGTAAATAGGCTTTCAGGCTTGCGCCCAGCTGAGCAGCCTGCAGCAATACCTGCAGCGCCCGGTTTGCAGGTAGCTCGATCTGTGAGCGTAACGCCAGTAAACGCGCATGATTGGTGTTTAGATAGGCTGCCCGGACCGCGATTAATCCAAAGTCGAGGAGCAGGATAAATACAAAAGCAATTAGAAGGGGGATATCGTCGTTCATTTCTCCAATTTTCGAATTGCGCGTGCCGGCACGCCCACTGCCAGAGTATAAGGCGGAATATCCTTGGTGACTACCGAGCCAGCCCCGGTGCGCGCGCCCTCGCCAATTTTGACTGGCGCGACCAGCATGGTATCACTGCCAATAAAAACACCCTCTTCTATAATTGTGGGGTGTTTGTTTTTCCCGTCATAATTACAGGTAATGGTCCCCGCGCCGATATTCACGTCACTGGCGATGGTTGCATCGCCAATATAAGAGAAGTGGCCCATCTTGGTTCCGGGTCCCAGGTAAGAATTCTTCACTTCTCCAAAATTACCCATGTGCACGCCTGCCGCCAGATGAGCGCCCTTGCGCAAATGGGCAAATGGACCAATGTCTACCCCATCCTCGACTTCAGCGCTTTCCAGGACCGATGCAAACACCTTACATCGATCGCCAAGTGTGGTGTTGCGGATGATGGTATTCGGGCCGATTTCGCAGCCTACCCCAATCCGAGTGGAACCCCGCAAATGAGTATTGGGCCAGATGACCGTATCTTCACCCAAGATTACAGTCGGCTCGATATAGGTTGTTGCCGGGTCAATCATGGTCACGCCTGCCAGCATCCAGTCCTGATTGATACGCGCCTGCAGTAGCATTGTGGCTTCTGCCAGATGCACCTGTGTATTGATCCCAATCGCCTCACTGGGCTCTTCCAAACAGACGGCCTGCACTGGGAAGCCTTCCGACACGGCAATTTCAACCAGGTCTGTCAGATAATATTCTCCGTTTGGAGAGAGCGGGATACGCAGCAGCACCTCCCATAACCAATCGGAGCGGAAGCAGTAAGCCCCAGCGTTCAGTTCCTTAACCGCCAGTTGTTCAGGCGTAGCCTGAGCCTCTTCCACAATAGCCTGGACATTCTGTTGGGCATCCCGCACAATCCGACCAAATCCACGCGGCTGGTCAGCGATCAAGGTCAGCAGGGTGAGTGGGCCCTGGTTAGATTTTTGCGTCTCAACCAACCGGCCGAGGGTTTGCTCAGTCAAAAGGGGCATATCCGCAGCCACAACCAGCACCAGGTCCACATTACCTTGCAAAAGTTTTGCCGCCTGCTGGACTGCGTGACCAGTGCCCAATTGCTCGGCTTGAACGACAGTGTCAGCCTGTTCGCCAAGCGCTTGCCGTACAGCCTCACCACCATGACCGATTACCACAACCGGTGTCTCCCCGGTAACTCTTGTAGCTGTCTTAAGCGAATACTGGATCAAGGGCTGTCCTAAAAGGGGATGCAGCACCTTGGGAAGTTTCGAGCGCATGCGTGTGCCCTGTCCAGCCGCCATAATAATCGCTTTTATTTTCATTTTAACCTCTGCCCATTGTTTTGCTCGTGAACTGGACAATTATCCAACAAAAAACGAACGAGCGTCGCGCTCGTGACTCGCACATACGCAACTCGTCCGTTAAGTCCTACCTCATCAAGAGCTAAATTGGGGTTGTCGTCAGACACGAAACCTACCTGCCGAGCAATCAGGCTGGGGCGCCCGGATTCGAACCAGGATATACGGATCCAAAGTCCGCTGTGCTACCATTGCACCACGCCCCAACATCGCTCAAAAAAACGCCCGGTGACCGAGCGCATGGAATTGTAACACAAGCCAATCAAGAATTGCAAGAATATGCCTGCCGATCCTGCTGTTGTCGATCCGTCAGCTAATTCAGACTACTTTCCATATTAGCCGTTATTTTCATCCGTAGCCAGGCCCAGGCGCAGTGCCTCCTCGTAAGACAAAACCCCCTTGGGGGTTTGCTCTGGAAAGTGATCCTCTCTAGCCAGCTCATCCCAGTATGCATCCACTTCGTCCGCATGCAATTGCGGACCCGTCGCCTGATCCAGCAACGCAATCAAACTGCTGTCCACCTCATCTGCAGGTTGGATCACTTGCGCAGGTGTTGCTGCAACCTGCAAATTCACTCCACTCAGTTTAGCTGGAGTCAGCCTGGCGCGTAGCCGTTCAACTTCGCGCAGCATACCAGATGCCATATGCGCTGCTTCACCGGCTGGCAGGGCGGCTGCCAGAGCTAAATTTGCCCCCAGACATGTCACCCATAAATCTCTCGCCTGACCAGAAAAAAGATGGTGGTACGGAAAAACAGCGCCTACAATTGTTCCCGATCGTTGCCGGTCTTGTTCCAACAAACTCAGAATCATTCGCTCAATTTCCTGGCGTTCGTTCTGCGAAGAAATACTGCCGCATTCATAAAGGATTTCCCCTTGGCTGCTGAGCACCAATGCCCCTAACACAGCCTGCTGAGCGCACAGCTCTGCCAGGGGGTTAGCCATAATGGGTTGGACTACCTCTGAAATAGCTTCTCGCGCTTCAGCAGACTTCGGAGATTTTCTTGCGCCACTCGTTCCCAGGCAACTACGCACTGCTTCCAAGAAACGCTCGATCTCGATGGGTTTATAGAAATACGCCGCTACACCCGCTTGCGCAACCTGACGCTGCACTTTTTCATCGGCAACGCCCGTGATCAAGATAAGCTGGGTCGTCGGCATTCGTCGTCCAGCCCGTTCACGCAGTTCCAGGCCCGACATTCCCGGCAGCCGCACATCCGCCACCATTAAATCGATCTGCTCTTTCCCCAAGACGAGAAGCGCTTCTTCGGCTGAAGGCACATCCACAATCTCCAGGTCCAGCTTTAAAGTTTCCAGACTGCTGCGTAACAGGCTGCGAATATCATGTTGGTCATCGACAATGAGGATGTGGTAGCGGGCCATGAAGTTATTATAACCACCCCAGGGCCTTGAAAAACTAACCGCTTTGCAAAGTAGCAGGATTCTTCACTTTAGGAGGTAAGCAATGCTGGAGAAACAGCCCACCAGATAGGTAAGTCCTAAACTTTATAACAAGAAACGAAGTGCCCCGCAGCTTTTTGCTCGAACGGTGGGTGCGGATTGTCGCGGCAGAAATTATCTGCCAGTGGACAGCGCTCATAGAACCGGCAGCGATCGGGTGGATCAACCGGCCTGCTAATTGAACCTTTTATCATCGGCGGCTGGCGCCGGTATGCCGGATCTGGAACCGGTACGGCTGAAAGCAAGGCCAACATATAAGGATGTTGGGCGTTCTGCAAAACCTCTTCCATTTCCCCCGTCTCAACCACTTTACCCATATACATCACGGCAATTTCCTGGGCCTGGTAGCGCGCCACGGCCAGGTCATGCGTGATATAGAGATAACTTATTTCCAGTTTAGCCGCCAGCTCGTCCATTAAATTCATCACCCCACTGCGAATGGAAACGTCCAGCATGGAGGTTGGCTCATCGCAGACCACAAATTCCGGCACGATTACCAGAGCCCGTGCAATCGCAACCCGCTGACGCTGGCCCCCCGAAAGCTCGTGTGGATAACGAAACATAAAGCTGGCGGGCGGCGCCAAGCCCACCTGGTCCAGCAAGTCTGCAACACGTTCTTCACGCGACGCCAAATCACCAATCCCCTGGACCACCAGCGGTTCTGCGATGGCATCATAAATCGTCTTGCGGGGATTGAGCGATTCATAGGGGTCTTGAAAGATCATTTGCGCCCGGCTGCGAAATACCCTCAATTGCTTGCCTCGCAGCCCCGCCACATCTTCCAGATCCCCCTGCGGATTTCGCATGAATATATGGCCCGAAGTGGGGTCAAATAAGCGCATTAATAACTTCCCGGTGGTGGTCTTGCCACACCCGGATTCACCCACCAAGGCCAATGATCGACCCGGGTAAATGCTCAGGCTGACCCCATCAACCGCATGAATGAAGTGTTCACTACGCCGTAAGAACCCCCCATCTAGCGGGTACAACTTGCGCAGGTTTTCAACTTTCAACAGCGGCTGGAGGCGGTCTGCTGCAGTCATCAATCCGCCTCCACGGGATGCCAGCAAGCCACAAAGTGCTGCCCACCCCGATCAACGAATGCGGGCTGTTCCATCTGGCACTGGTCAGTCGCGCGCGTACAACGCGGGTGAAACCGGCAGCCGCTGGGCGGTGCGAGCAGGTCGGGTGGCTCACCAGCTAAAGCCTGTAAATCCCGGCGTGGACCGCGAATGCTTGGGAAAGCAGACATTAAAGCATGGGTATAGGGATGCAATGGGTGTGCAAAGAGCTCACCTGTGCTGGCCAGCTCCACCAGGCAACCGGCGTACATCACTGCCATGCGCTCGCTGACCTCGGCCAATACCGCGATATCATGGGAGATATAGATCAGGCTCATATTGAGCTGCTTTTGAATGCGCTGCAACTCCCGCAATACCTGGTCCTGGACAATGACATCCAGGGCGGTGGTCAGCTCATCGGCGATGATGATGTCGGGGTCGCACGCTAATGCCATGGCGATCATTGCCCGCTGGCGCATACCCCCACTGAACTCGTGCGGAAAGCAGTCCATCAGGCTGGGATCTAAACCGACCAGCCCAAACAGATCGGCTACTCGATGGCGGGCTTGCTGGGGCGAATAATGCTTCCAGTGTGTCTCAATTGCTTCGACGATCTGATCCGCGACCCGATATACCGGATTCAATGAATTCATTGCCGCCTGGAAGACCATGGCAATCTTGTTCCAGCGGACCTCCTGCAACTGTTCTTCGTCAAATGGCAGGATATCTACTCCGTTCAGCAAGACCTTGCCATGTCGGATATGGGCATTATCCGGCAGCAGCCTGAGCAGCGCCAGGGCAAGGGTTGTCTTACCGCAACCCGATTCACCCACCAACCCCAGGGATTCCCCCTTGGCCAGTGATAAAGTGACATTCTCGACCGCGGAAACCTCCCCGATACGCGTGGTATAGGTCACCGTTAATCCCCGGATGGATAAAGCATTGGTCTGGATCATAACTCATTCATCCCGTAGCGCAGCCATCCTGATCGTTCAACGCTTGCGCAGGCGCGGATTCACCACCTCATCCAGGGCGCGCCCCACCAGGTAGAATGCCGAACATAACAACGTGATTGCCAGACCGGCGGGCAGTAAAAGATACCAATATTGCGGGCCAGAGAGCAAGTAGCCGGCTGCCTGGGTGGTGTTGATCATGATGCCCCAGCTCATGCGTAGATTTAACAGACCGAAGAAAGAAAGCACTGCTTCAGAAAAAATGGCGCTGGTGACCGTGAACATCATATTCAAAAATGCCAGCGGCATCAGGTTAGGCACCAGGTGCCAGAAGATAATGTGGAAATCCCCGCCTCCGGCCACCCGGGCTGCCTCAATGTAAGGTTTCACTTTAATACTAAGCGCCTGAGCTTTGAAAATGATGGTTGTGCCACCAAACCCAGATATGATCCCGATCACCAGAGCCAAATGAATCAATCCAAAATCAAATAGAGAACTGAGCACCACCAGCAATGCAATAAAAGGCAAGATGTTGATCAAATCTGCCAGGCGCATGAAGAAAGCGTCAATTGGACCCAGATAATAAGCTGAAACCGCACCAATGGTGGTGGCGATCAACACGGTGACCAGAGCCGAGATCAAACCTAATCCAAATTCAGAGCGCGTACTGTACATCAGCTGGCTGAGCACATCGCGTCCCAGGGGGTCTGTTCCCAAAAGGTGGCGCGTCGAAGGCGATGATGGATGACCAGCAACTTCCATGTCATACCCGATAATTGGATCATATACGCGTGGTTCCCAGACCGTTGCCATCAGGATCGGATGGAGTATTGCCAAAAGGGCAAAGAACAGGATCACCCCCAACCCCAGCAACCCGATCCTGTTTTCAACAAACAAGCTCCAGTTCTGGCGCAATGACCTCCAAAATGCCCCGAAGCGCATACGAAGGATTTTCGCATGCGTCGCATTCATTCTTGAGGGTGGAATAACTTGTTCAGCCATAGGCATGGTTTTTCGCTGACAGACACCCATCAACTCGCATAGCGGATACGCGGATCGAGCAACCCATAGGACAGGTCCGCCACCAGATGGGCCAACAATGCCAGAATGCCAATGAACAAAAAGGCACCCATCACCAGGGGGGTATCCCCGGCCACAGAGGCTTCCAGCAATGTCAAACCCATCCCCGGCCAGGAGAAGATCGATTCGGTGATGATACCCCCGCTCAGGATATACGGCAGGTTGATCACCAGGCCTGTAAAAACAGGCAGGATTGCATTACGGGCAGCATGTCTGTCACGCACCACTTTATCCGGTAAACCTTTTGCTCTGGCAGCCAAAATATAATCTTCCCGCAGGGTTTCCAACATGCTGGCGCGCGTTAATAGCATTGTGCCGCCAAAATTGACCGCCGTCAGCACCATGATTGGCAAAATCATGTGCACCACAATATCCTGAGCCAGCACACTATAAGCTGAAAGCATCCAGACCCCTATCGCCACAACTGCCCCACCCACCAATGCCAGCCAGCGCAAGCGTTTACGCTGAGCAGCTGCCAACCCACGTGTGATTGCAACGACCGCGGTGATAAATATGACATATAGCGTTGCAGTCAGCATCAGGCGGTTAAAGATGAAATTGGCATCCACAGGTGCATCCCGCCACAAGGCAGGCTCGAGGAACTTTCCCAGGGGTAGCCATTTCAAGTAAAAACCAAACAACCAGATCATCAGTAGCCCGAACCAGGGCGTAAATACGGTATAGAGCACCGCCCCCACAACCGTAGCGCTGTACTCAAGAAAGGTACCTCGCTGCCAGGCCACAATTTTCCCAAGCAGAAATCCCACAAAGAACGAAACCAGGGTAGCCGTGAGGAATAAAAAGATTGTGCGGGGGGCGCGCTCCAGCAGCACATCCAGCACCGTACGTGGGCTATGGATAAATGAGACTCCCAGATTACCGCTCAGTGTGTTGCTCATCCATTGCGCGAAACGCTCTACAGGCGGGCGGTCCAAACCAAGCTGGCGTTGTAAGACTATGCGTTGTTCGGGGGTAAATTTCGGGTTGGAAAGGTATTGAAGGGTAATGTCACCTGGCTGGGCATCCAGGATAAAAAACAGCATGGTCAGGAACACCAGCATGGTGGCAGTAATTTGAAGCAAACGACTTAGCAGATATTTCCACATTCCCTGACTCTACAAACGCAAATGGAAATCGAGATACACACAGAGACAGGCAGGGAAAAGACCTGCCTGTCTCCTCTATCGAACCGCTTAACTACTGGTTGACCGGCATAGCATATGCCGGGAAGCCGTAGTAGCCAGAGCCAATCCCATCCAGAATATTCGTGTATGGATAGGTTACATTACGATACGCGTCGTATACGGGAGTTGTAAAAAGGTAGATATACGGCAAGTCATTCGCCAGGATCTCCTGGATGTCAAAGGCCAGATCACGCGCGGCTTCAACCTCCGCTTCACTGTAGAAGGCATTACATTTCTCATCCAGGACCGCGCTGGTGTAGTTGTATGGGTTACCCGAGACAAACAAATCACATATGTAGTCCGGAAACGTCGGCAGGGTCCACCCAAGAATAAACACATCATACTCACCGGTTTCGTAAACCGCCGTCAGGATATTGTTGAAATTGGTTAGCTCAGCCTGGACAGGGATACCCAACTGGCGCATATATTGCTCAATGAACACACCCGCAGTAGCACGGAGTGGGTCATACCCCGCACTGGGAGCCAGCAGCTTGATCGGCGGGAAGGGAGAACCATCTGGCAGCATCAAACCCTGACCAAAATCCACCGAGCCACCGCGCGCTTCGTTCCAGGCAGGCTCAACATCCCAGCTATATCCGGCTTCTTTGAGTAAGCGTACTGCCTCTACCATACGCGCCTGGCTATCAAAACCTGCACAGAATCTGGTCACATCAGGTTTGTACCAGAATCCATTTGCCGGGGGCACAGCCGTATAAACTGGCAGCGCCTGACCCTGTAATAGTTGTTCGGTTAGAAATTCCAGGTCGATCATACAGGCAACTGCCTGATGCAGAACAGGATCTGCCAGGTGCGGGCGGGCATGATTGAATGCCATATAGCGGAAGCCATTCTGTTCATTTTCTACCGTGGTAATGGCTCGATCCTCCTGCAGTTGCGCCAGGAAGCCTCTTGATAGCCCGTTCGGCGATAAATAGAAATCTACATCATTGTTGCGCAACGCCAGGATCGCTGCATCCTGGTCATACAGAGAGTAAAGCGTACTCAGGAAGTAGGGGCCAACTGTGAATTCGAGGATTTTATCGCCAGAAGCTTCACCATATGCGCTGAAATCATACTGGTCGTCAACAAACTCTCGGTACGCGCCATTGGCATATTCTTCAACCTGCACGCCGGCAAAATAATCGTTTGGATTTACCACATTTTCCGAAAATGCGCCTACTTCCCAGCGGTTAAACATGAATGGTCCGGCAATCGGCTCCCCAGTATTCTCCAGGCCCTGCAATATTTCGACTGCCTCGCTGCGCCTGGCAAGATATTCCTCACTGGAAGGATCCATATCCTGCACGCCGGTCATAAGCTCCACGGCATCTGCCACTTTAGGTTCCCAATAGGTCTTGCTGACAATTGGACCCTGTAAGGCGCCGTACTGCCAGCGAGAGAGGCCAGGTTTTTGGTTGAAGTAAAACTTAACCGTTTGCGCGTCGCTGGCTTCAACGCGATCTAAATAGGAGGGGTCATAGGCGCTGTTCCAATTCAAACCCAGGTGGAAGAACAGGGCCGTGTTGGCTGTGAAGGCCACATCCACAGCCGTGAGTGCAGAGCCATCACTCCAGGTGAGGCCCTCTTTTAGCTGGACAGTCGCCACCCAAAATTCACCTTCCTCGGTCAGTTCAGACGGGAAATCTGCTGCCAGGGAGGGGATAAAATCATAGCGCTGATCAGAGAGCTTGAAGAGTGTCGGCCAATAGGAGCCTTGCACAGCATGGTTCCAATAGCTGGAGTCCGCGTCGTCAAATAAAGCCCACACGTTGGTAGAGGTCATATCCTCCAGGACGGCGAAACGCAGCACATCGCCCTTACCAGGCTCAGCGACTGCCAATGGCTCTGTAGACGGAGCTTCAGCAGCCTCCCCTGATGCAGGCTCGCTAACCACCTCGGTCGCCACCTCAGTCTCCTGAGGGGTCTCCACCGGGGGAGTTGTCTCCTGGCAGGCTGTGAAAAGCATGCTTAAGCTGAGCAAGAGGCTGAAAAGAAATAACCCTCTATATCGAGCCTTCATGATACTTCCTCCTCAGAGACGAATAAGTTTATGGGTTACAGGCATCGCCGTAATTAAATGCTTCCAGATTCCAAAGCGCACTGTTGGAGCCAGCCTCAACCTGGTATCCACACATATCCGGTCGGGCTGCCACCAGCTTTAGGCGCATGTACAGCGGAAAAGCCGGTAGATCATTCGCAAATATCTCTTGTGCTCGCCGATGATTAGCCGTGTATTGTGGGTCGTCCGACAAGGATGTCATCGCTGTGCGACAGGCGAGATCATACTCCGCGTTTTGATATCCACTGGCATTCGCACCGCCCCAACCGCGCGGAAAATCCGGGTAAGGTCCGGGAATTTCGCTGGAAAGGTACAGAAAACAAGGCGGCTCATAGGAATTCGACCAGTTGAACTGAGCCAGCTGGAATGCTCGCCCAAAGACCGGGCCCTCGGGGCCGGGTGCGTAGAGCTCTTCCAGCGGCAAAGCGTTGACGGTTAGATGGATGCCACATCCGGCCAGGTTACCCTGCAGTATCAGCGCCGCAGTCTGCTTCTCTGCCTCATCACTGGTTAGTAGCTCGATAACCAGTGGCGTGCCATCAGCTACCCCAACCACACCCTGCGCCTGGCGCGGCGTAGCCGGATCCTGATCTGTGTCTGACCAGCCGGCGCTATCCAGCAGCGCAGATGCGGCCTCCGGATCATACGCATATCGCTTTACATCCGGGTTCGCCAGGGGATGGGAGGGAGGTAAATAGGTATCCGGCGCCTGAGATATTCCAAAAAACAGCTCATTGGCCAGACGTTCCCGATCAATACACGTCGCGATCGCCTGGCGTAACTGAGGCGACTGGAACAAGGATGCACTGGTTTCACCGGCTGCAGCCATTGGCTGGATGCCAAAATCCAGGTGTTCCCAGGCGGTGCCAGTCTGATAGGCGGTAAGCAGTCTTCCTTCCGCCTGAAGCTGGCTGAGGCGTTCAGCTTGCGTTTCCAGACCGGCTGTATCATCCACCAGATCACATTCGCCAGCCAGCAATCCTGCCAGAATTTCTTCTTGATTCGGAACGAACCGGAAGATCAAATGATCAAAATAAGGCAGCCCCTCGGCTGCTCGCCAGTAAAGCGGGTTACGCGATAGAGTAATGTGATCACCACGCGTCCACTCTGTGACAGTATAAGGTCCCCACCCCAGAGGTGTAAGGTTGACGTTTTCATTAACCAGTAATTCTTCCACAGAGAAACTCCCCCAGGCATGGCGAGGCAGCGGCTGGAAGATGAAAGTCGCGTAGGCTGGATCGCGGTATCCCGGCACGCCCCGCCACACAATGGTTTCAGCATCCTGCGCCTGGTAGAGGGCAGTATGAATGATCAGGTTTTGCCTCACCCGTGGATACATCTCACGCGCGATTTCATAGGAATATTGCGAGTCATCCGCCGTCAGTGGCGCTCCATCCGACCATTGCAAACCTGGGCGCAGGCGAAATTGAACCACCAGCTGATCCATCGGGATAGAATCCTCGCCCTGATAAATCTGGGCGCAGCCGGCCTCACGACAGCCAGCAGGCAAATACTGCACACCTTGCTCGAGGCTGACCAATCCCCCCTGGCTATCGACAATACTTGCTCCTGGAGCTACTGCCACGCTCTCAAAGACTACACCACCACTGGCCTGATCCGGGATTTCACTCAGGATTACCGGGGCGGCCTGGAAGTCGATCATATCGACAGGGCCATCATAGATTGCCTCGCGCACGTTGCGCGCGGCCTGAGATTGATCAATGTAAATGAAAAGTGAGCTGGGTTCTTGCAACGCGCAAATTGTTAGCACGCGCGCCTGGGGAGTCGGGGATGCAGCAGGCGTACTGGGTGTTTCAGGGGTATTTCCCTCTACGACCGTTAGAACTGGCGGCGCTGTGGGTTGTGGTTGAGTTGTGCAGCTTACCAGAGTGATCAATATAAACAGAAACGGGGCAAGGTAGAGAAATTTACTTCTCGGTCGATGTAGCATAAAGTATTCTATTTAAGCCAGTATGCGGTTTGAAGTTGCCAGGTGAAAAGACCAGATCATGGACTGCGAGAGGGATACCGAAAGGATTTCCTCCTGAAAGCCATGATAATTAGGGGTTGATGATAAATAGCGCAGGATATGCAGCAGGCCATAAGATCTACGCCGCTCAACCAAAGCCGGCCTGGCAGCCGCAGCCAGCAGCCGCTCACGCCCATCCAGAGACGGTTGCCTGCCAGCCACCCAGTTCTTCAACATGCGTCCCAGGAAAATATCCATCAGATCGCCATCCCCGAAGTGAAATTTAGGAGCCTTCATAATTCCAGTCCAAAAGCGTCTCGCCCTGCAAACCCAGACTGCGTTTGAGCGAATTCCGGCCATAATGCAGACGAGATTTAACCGTACCCACAGGCACACTCAGGATCTCAGAAATTTCTTGTAAGGAAAGGTCGTTCAAATAATATAAGACAACCACAACCCGCTGCGGTAGAGGCAGCCCCGCAATGGCCTGCTGGATGCGTTGCCAGTCATCATGCATCTCAGCAGCTTCCTGAGGCGAATTCCGGCTACCGCCCGCCAACCAATCCGCCAGGTCTTCCAGTGGGCGTATCCAGCGCTTACGCCGCTTGACCCAGGTATAAGACAGGTTAGCAGTCATGCGGTACAGCCAGGGTTCCAGCGGGCGCTGCGCATCGATACGATCTGCAAAGCGATACAGGCGCAGAAAGACATCTTGCAGCAAATCATTGGCTGCCTCTGGATCACCTGTGATCGCCAGCGCGGTGCGATAAACCATGTTTCGGAAACGATCATAGAGCTCCCCCAGGGCATCCAGACTACCCTGTTGGAGTTCGAGAATCAGCTCTCGGTCATTCAGATCCGACATGCTGCCCTCTTTAGCGTCTTGTGTACTTAATACCCACAGCAGGTGCCTATGGTTTAATGAAAGTCGTCGTCAGGACGCCGGGGTTTAATGAGTAGATGAATATATTTTACCAGCAAAATTACCCCTGCCACTGCCAGGATGACCAGGGCTGCTCCCCAAAACCAGCGCTGCTCCCTGGACACTGCCGGTTCGGGCTGCAAGTCTTGGGGCAGCGGGCGCAGCAGAACTTTTACAGCCGTTTGCTCGTTCAAGGGTGCATCACCTGGTTCAATACCGTTGGCGCGCACCAGGTAAGCGGTTAGCTGCCAGTATTCTTCATCTGTCAACATACCGGGCGCCTGCCAGGGCATCTCCGCTTGCAAATAGTCGTGCAGCTCCTGAGCATTGGCAAAGCGGTATACTGTGCCAGGGCTGATCACTGCCGGGATTGATTCAGGCAGTTCAAAGCCCTCAGGAGGATGGTTAGAAGCATGGCATTTCGACTGCCAGCAGGTTTCCTCGCCCAACTCCCACGCCCCCAGCCATTCCGGAGACAGACCCTGACCTTGATCACCATGACAGGCCATACAGACCATGTAGTACACCTGCCCTCCCATCTCGGCCTGAGATGGATTGGCAGATAGGGTTGGTCGAGCCAGACGGTCTGGCGTTGCCATCATCTGTGGCTGGTCGATTAAGCCGGGTGTGGCGGTACTCTGCACCGCCACACCTGTACTGGGGACTGCACTCAGTCCACCAAAAAACCATCCACTCGTCCCGGTCAGTAAGATGACCCACAAAAATCCGGATAGAAATTTTCCCATTTATCGAAGAAATACCAACAACCAGTAAAGATTAGTCTTGATCTCAAGCCGCTGGCGATTAACTCTTCCCGCGCATCTTGGGATCCAGGATATCCCGGAAGGCATCACCCAGCAAGTTCCAACCCAGCACAAAAAAGACCAGCGCAAAGCCAGGAAAGACCACAATATACCAGTAGTCAGCCAGGTTGGTGATCCAGTTGCGGGCAAAGCTAAGCAGTTGGCCCCAGTCGGCATAACCAACAGGAGTACCTACACCCAGGAAGCTCAACGCAGCAAAAATAATCACAATTTCACCAATTCCGGCGGAAGCATACACCAGAGTAGGGAAGATCGCATTAGGCAGGATGTGCTTGAGCATAATCTTATAGTCTTTGACGCCGATCACCCTGGCAGCCAAAATATAATCGCGCTCGCGCACCGTCAATATATCCCCACGAATCAAACGCGCATAGCTCATCCAGCCAAAGGCAATCAGCGCGAAGACCGCCGGCAGGATCGTGCGCCCCAGTCTGGGCGTAAGCACTGCCGCCGTGATCAGGGCAGCCATAATGAATGGTAGTGTCAGGAAGACATCCACAATCCGCATCAGGATATTATCCAACAAGCCGCCATAGAACGCCGAAACCGATCCAACCAGCAGACCAATCAGCAGGACAGCCAGGGTGATGACCAGACCAGTCTTGTAGGCCGTGCGAGTACCCCAGATCACGCCATAGAAAATGTCGTATTGACCACTGGCAGTTCCCATCAGGTGTACCCATTCTTCCGTACCCATGACCGGTTCCCACCAGGCTGGCAGCGGGGGCTGGTTGCGCTTCCATTCGGACATCGGGGGGCGCGGATCGGGGCTGAAGCCATCGCGGGGGATATCATAAGGGTTGTTGGCACGCGCTGGCGGGGCAATCCATGGGGCAGCCAGCGCCACAATCGTGAAGATAGCAATCAAGATCAGGCCGGCTACTGAAGTCGGCGTAGTGACCAACCCGCGCAGCACGCGATAGCTTTCCGGACCAACCAGGCGCTCCAGCCGTCCGATCTTGCGGGTTGAAATAGTTTCTGGGAGTAGTTCGTGCTCTAGTGAAGGTGCATCCGGTTTGGTAGTGGTGGTCATCTAATTATCCTTTTCAATTTGATCCACCGGCGGTTAAGCCAGGCGCACCCGGGGATCGATCACAGCATACAAAATATCTACGATTAAGTTGGCAACAATCAGAATAAAGCCATTGAACAGCGCCAGGCCCAGCACCGTCACCACATCCAATTGTTGGGCCGCTGCTGCAGCAGCAGAACCAACACCGGGGTAGGTAAACACGGTTTCGGTGATCACAACGCCACCCAATAAGCCAACCACCTGGAAACCAGCCAGGGTAGCCACCGGGATCAGCGCGTTCGGTCGGGCGTGCTTGTTGATCACATCTCTTTCCGCCACACCTTTAGCTCGGGCTGTGGTAACGTAGTCCTGGCGCAAGGTTTCCAGCATTGACGAGCGGGTAACCCGCAGAAAAGTCGCCCAGTTGACATACGATAGGGTCAAAATTGGCAGGATCAGATGGCGCAAGGCATCCAAAAAGATGTCGAAACGTCCATTCAGCAACGCATCAACGGTAATTAAATGGGTATAGGTGCGAAACTCACCCGAGCTGATGACTACGTTGGCCCAGTCAGAGATTCGGCCAGGTGGGAACCAGCGCAGATTGGCATAGAAAATCATCAGTACCAATAAGCCAAACACAAATACTGGAAAAGAAGAAGCAAAAATTGCTAGAATACGTGATATCTGGTCAAAGGGTTTGTTATGGTTGACAGCCGCCTTAACCCCTAACCACAATCCAATCAAAATAATCGGCCCAACCGCCCATAAGGCCAGCTCCAGAGTGGCTGGAAAACGCTGCTTGATTAAGTTAATCACAGATTGGGAACCCACCCGCGACCAACCCAGATCGCCACGTAATACGCCACCTACCCGCTCACCGGTTACCGGGTCGATGCGCCCTACCAGCCAACGCCAGTATTGGACCGGTAGAGGTTCATCCAATCCATAGCGCTTGATGATGCCCTCGATGGCGCCTTCGGTATGAGGGATGTCCCGCACATACAAAGCAGAACGTTCGACCGGGGTCAGGAACTGGAGCATGGCGAAGATGATGATAGTCACCCCAACCAACAAGACTGGCAGCAGCAACAGGCGACGGATAATATATGCGGTCATTTATTTTCCTCTCACCAACTTTTCGTTAACTTTCCAAGCAAACCAGGCAGGCCGTTGGGGGCTGTTACCAGCCCCCAACGGTAGTACTAGTAACAGAATTTACTTCTTCGAATAGGCGTAGTAGAACGCATCGGAGTACGCCGGGTTGTAGTACCAGCCATCGATCCAGCGTTGTTCGTAGTGACGCTGGGTGGCGACAGCCAGGATGATCTGCGGAGCCAGGTCGAAGATTTCCTGGTTCAGAGCAGTGTAGATCTCATTGCGGGCTGCCGGATCGGTCTCGGCAACGCCAGCATTGATCTGCGCCTGGGCGCTTGCCAGGAATTCCTCGGGCAAGCTCTGGCGGCGACCATACAGGCCCGTCAGGTAAGGTACGTACCAGTTGTGCGGGTCGTGGATGTCTTCGTGCCAGCCACTGATGAACATAGGCAGCGTGCGGGCATTCTGGCTGCGCAGGAAGGTCGGCCAGGGCAGACCAATGACCTCAACCTGGAACTTGTCGTTGATGGTAATCAGGGTCTCGCCCAGGATCTCGGCTACGGTCTGGCGGGTGGTATTGCCAGTGTTGTAGGCGATCTGCAGCCGGAAGCCGGTATCCCAAACGGTCTCACCATTGGGGCCACTCAGCTCGGCCAACTGGAACTCTTCGGCGCATTTGTCAGGATCGTAGCTGTAGATCGGCCCATTGGGGTCGAAGCCGGGCATGCCGGGCAGCGGGATACCGATCGACTGGATGCCTTCGCCCACCAGAGCATCATTGATGAAGGTTTCCCAATCGAAGCAGTAGTTGAACGCCTTGCGGATGTGGATATCACTGAAGAAGTCAACGGGGATACCATTGCCATCCAGCTGACCACTGCCGATGAAGGTGTTGCCGCCTTCGGGGTTATTGATGTTGAAATTCAAGAAGACGTCGGTGCGGGTGACGGTGGGAGCGCCGATATACAGGCGGAACGGGCCGTCGCCAGTAACTTCGCAGGCGCCGTGTGTGTCAGTCGCTGCGTCGTAGTAGCACCACTCGCCGACCAATGGATCAACCTGGGCGACGTTTTCACGGTTGACAGTGAAGAAGTCAGAATCGCCGGCCTGAGCCATGGCGAAGCGGGTGCCCCACTCATCAACTTTCTTGATCAGGATGCGCTCGATGGAAGCGGGGCCGCTCGGGCCGCCTTCCCAGATGGGCTCGGTGCGCCAGTAGTCATCAAAGCGCAGCAGGCCAATTTCCTGACCCTGGGTCCAGTGATCGAGCATATAGGGGCCGGTGCCGTTGGTAATGGCGGTGAAGGGACTGTTTTCAGCGGTGATGGCATAGTAGTTCTGCCAGGTGGCGCAATCGCCATCCCAGCCGCCATTTGCAGCCACCCAATCCTGGTCCATGACCGCACCCCAATAGCCAGCCAGGGTGGAGATCAAAGGCGCCCAGGCCTGCTGCAGGTTGAGGGTCACGGTGCCGGCTGCGTCATCTGCCACGACCTTGGTCTTGGCATACTCACAAACGCCGGCCAGGATCGCGGGATCAGTAGCAACCATGGCGTCGATATCATCATACAACGCGCCAGGCAGCTCACCGATCTGGTCAGAGGTCAGTGTAGGCAGCGCTTCGAGGCCAAATTGCGTGGCGGCTTCTACGAGCACGGAAATGTCATCGACGCCCACACCAAAGTAGGCTTCGGTGAACAGCCACTGCGGGGAGGAGGTGCTGCCCTGCAGGACGCCGCGCACGTATGAGAAAGCTACATCCGAAGGGGTCAGATCTGCGCCATCATGGAAGGTTACGCCTTCGCGGATGTTGAAGGTATAGGTCTTGCCATCTTCGCTGATCAGACCATTCTCGGCACTAGGCACTTCTTCAGCCAGGGCAGCCACGAATTCATCGGCCCGCTCACGGTTGTAGAAGACCAGGCTCTCGTACACGTTGGCCAAAATGTTGCCGCCAGCGGTTTCGTAATCCAACGCCGGATCCAGCGTGTCAGGCTCACCAAAGGTGGTATACACCAGGGTGCTGGCATCGGCGGAGGTAAATTCCTTTTCCACCACAGGCTCGGGGGTCGCAGTCACGATGACCGTCTCCCCTTCCACCACGACCTCAACGGTCTTGATGACTTCCTGAGTTTGGATGATCGTCTCAGGGGTGGGGGTGGCGCAGGCGCCCAGGATCATGCTTGCCATGATCAAGAGCGAGAACAAGAACAGAGATTTGTTACGCATGTTTCTTCTCCTCGAGAAAATATTGGTTGAACGAACTATTTTTTACGAACGAAATACATCTAATGGATTCTCCTGAAAGCCTCACCTCCTCTCAAAAGGATTTTGTGCATCTCGCTGCCGGCGACCGTACTTCCTAAAGTAGCTGGCGAGATGTTGATCAATGGTTCAGATCATACCAGGTGGCAAGCCACCCAGTGGTTGGGCGCCACTTCGCGCCATTCCGGTTCGCGTTCGGCACAGATCTTTTCTGCCAACGGACAGCGCGTGCGGAAATGGCAACCGGAAGGTGGATTGACCGGGCTGGGCACATCGCCTTCCAGGATGATGCGCTGGCGTTTTTCTTCTTTGAATGGATCCGGGATCGGCACTGCCGAGAGCAGCGCCTGGGTGTAGGGGTGCAAGGGATGGCTGTAAAGCTCATTGCGCTCAGCCATTTCAACCAGCAATCCCAGATACATCACCGCAACGCGCTGGCTGATATGACGCACCACCGAAAGATCATGGGCAATAAACAGGTAAGCCAGGTTAAATTGGGATTGTAAATCTTCCAGCAGGTTGATCACCTGGGCCTGGATCGAAACATCCAGCGCCGAGATCGGTTCATCACACACAATGAATTCAGGCTCCAGGGCCAGGGCGCGCGCTACACCGATGCGCTGGCGCTGCCCACCCGAAAACTCATGCGGATAGCGGGCAGCAAATCCCGGGCTCAAACGCACAATATTCAGGAGCTCATCCACGCGTTCGCGGATCTCCTGACCTTTGGCTACTTCGTGAACGACAAGCGGCTCCGCCAGGATTTCACCTACCGACATACGCGGGTTCAAGCTGGCGTACGGGTCCTGGAAGATCATCTGCATACGTCGGCGCAAGCGGCGTAACTCTTCGCCCTTAAGTTTAACCAGGTCAATTCCATCAAAGAAGACGTTGCCTGCGGTGGGGCGATAAAGCTGCAGGATCGTTCGTCCCGCAGTGGACTTCCCGCATCCGGATTCGCCCACCAAGCCAAATGTCTCCCCTTTGCGCACATCGAAGGTAATGCCATCTACCGCATGCACCACGCCCACCTGGCGTTGGAACACACCTGCCAGAATGGGAAAATGTTTTACCAGGCCTTCTACTTTGAGCAGTGTTTCAGTCATTGCGCGGCTTCCCTTCTTGCACATTCCACCAGCATGCAGCTCTATGTCCAACCTCAATTTCAAGCAGGGGCGGGTTTTCCGCGCAGCGCTCAAACCTGTAGGGGCAGCGCGGGGAAAACGGACAGCCTTTCGGTTCATTCATCAAAATCGGCGGCAGGCCTGGAATGGTCGTCAGGCGCTGGTGTTCGTTGCTATCCAGGCGCGGCAGACTGCGCAGCAAGCCCAGCGTATAGGGGTGCTGTGGATTGATATACAATTCTTTTACAAGGGATTCCTCAATAATAAAACCGGCGTACATAACCAACACGCGCTGCGCCAGCCCGGCTACGATCCCCAGATCATGGGTGATCCAGATCACCGCCATACCCAGCTCGTCACGCAGCTTTTTCACCAGCTCCACAATCTGCGCCTGAATGGTTACGTCCAGCGCCGTAGTGGGCTCATCGGCAATCAGGATTTGGGGGTTACATGCCAGGGCCATGGCGATCATCACACGCTGGCGCATGCCACCCGAGAATTGGTGCGGATATTGTCCGATCCGGTTTTCAGCCTGGGAAATGCCCACCAGCTCCAACAGTTCGATCACTCTTTTTTGAGCATCTGCTTTATTCATCCCCAGATGCAGCATCAACGGTTCGGCAACCTGCTTGCCAATGGTGATGACGGGATTCAGCGAGGTCATCGGGTCCTGGAAGATCATTCCAATTTGAGCGCCACGTACGTGGCGGATTTCTTCGGGCGCAAGGTGGATCAGGTCTTCATCATGAAACAACGCCCGGCCCCGGATAATCTTGCCGGGTGGGCGTGGTATTAACTGCAGGATGGAGTGCATGGTGACACTTTTGCCACAACCGCTCTCACCAACCACTCCGATTGTCTCACCTTCATGCAGCTCGAAGCTGACACCGTTTACCGCATGCACAACCCCTTCCGGGGTGTTGAAGCGGGTTACCAAATCTTCTACCTTTAAGATCAGCGGGCGACCGTTTTGCGAATTCATCAAAGGCGTGTCTCCTCTTTTGCTGCAATTTATATATTTTTGTCAGTGTGGAAATATTTTATCACTAACTCATAATTTCAAAATATCGGTAGGCATTTTGGGGTAAGCCAATGATCGCATTAATATTTATAGGGCTTACGCACTTAGTTGGAAAATCTGAACTGCGTAACTCCTAATTTAACCGCTAGGCATACCTTACCACTATTTAAATACTGAGTTCATTCGGTTAAAGTTCAAATAAGCTCAAAAAAACATTCAGGCATCATCGCCAAAGCGCATTCTAAGGTAAGACGCATAGCGCTCTGGATGGATTTCACCATTTTCGACACCCAGCAGCACCGCACAACCCGGCTCGTGCACGTGGGTACAATCGCTAAAAGCACATTGCTCTACCGCCTGGCGCATTTCGGGAAAATAGGCATCCAACTCCTCCGGCTCAATGTCCCACAAGGCCAAGGCTTTCAATCCGGGCGTATCTGCCACATACCCGCCTCCAACCACCGGGATCAACTCACGGACCACGGTAGTATGACGCCCCTTGCCGGTCGTCTCACTCACATGGGAAGCCGATAGACTCAACCCTGGCTGGATCGCATTCATTAAGCTGGATTTACCCACTCCTGAAGGCCCGCTAAACAGGGAGACTTTGCCAACCAGGCTGTCGCGCAATACCTGAATACCCTCACCCGTCTTAACCGAGGAATAAATGACCGGATAGCCCAATGGTTCATAGTGCCCAAAAATGGACCTGGCCGCGGCTAATCCGACCAGGTCCACTTTATTGGCGACGATCACTGCCGGGAGATTTTGCCTCTCGGCAATTACCAGATAGCGATCCAGCATCCCCAAATGTGGCTCAGGATGCGTGCACGCGAAGACAAAGAATGCCTGGTCTGGATTAGCGATCAGGATTTGCTGGTATTCCCCCTGTGGTCTGGGATCCATCCGTGAAATCATGCGTTGGCGAGGCTCGATGGTTTCAATCACCGCATTTCCCCCACCTAGAGCGGTAATTTGCACCCAATCCCCCACCGCAACCACATCTCCCAGGCGCGGGCCTCTCTTATGCCGCCCACGCAGCTGGCAGACATAAACCTCTTCGGCTGTCTGGACCGCATAAAAACCGGATTGGGATTTGATGATCCGCCCACGCAAAGTCTCATTGCCCAAGGTCGTTAGTCTCCGTCTTCATCTGTAAACGGTACTTCCTCGAACAATGGCGTAGGCGTGCGAGTAACGTTGTAAGTAGATTCCCACGGGTAAAGGCGTCCTGGGCTGCCCCGGAAATAATATTCCACCACCCGGCGGAAGATGGGAGCAGCATAGTCCGAGCCATCGCCAATATTTTCGACTAACACCGCAATGGCAATATCCGGACGGTTTTCGCGTTCCTCAAAAGTATAGCCGGCAAACCAGGCATGGGGTAATCCTGAACCGGATTGCGCTGTGCCAGTTTTCGCCGCTACATTGATATTCAAGCCACTGAAAACATGATAAGCTGTGCCGCGCGGGTCAGTGCTGCTGACTACTCCAACCATTGCCTGGTGAATGACATCCAGGGTTTCTTGCGATACCGGTAGCTTGCCGCGCTCTTGCGGTTCAAAGGTATATGTGTCTGCGCCGTCGGGCGGTGCAATCCGCTCAATCACCTGGGGCCGGTAGAGAATTCCGCCATTTCCGACCGCCGCCACGAAATCCGCCACCTGTAAAGGCGTAACCTGCAGAGTGCCTTGACCAATCGCCAGATTGGTCGCATCCAACTGGCTCCCCGGATCAGGCACCTGACCCGGCAATTCCTCAACCCCTTCAATCCCGGTCCGTTCACCCAGACCAAAGCCGCGCGCCATATCTGGGATGGCGGTCTCGAGGCCATTGTCAAACAGCCCCAATCCTATATGATAAAAAAATGGGTTACAGGAGCGGATCAAACCACCCGGTAAATCCAGCAAACCACTGGGGGGAAATTCTTTTTCTAAAGTCCAGTCATAAAGTGTCACACCAGCCAGCTCGGTGAAGGTATGCCCGCACTGATAAGTGTAGTCAGGTGGATACAATCCGCTCTCTATGCCTGTTGCCATGGTGATGATCTTAAATACCGATCCCAAAGGATACTGCCCCTGGGTCGCCCGGTTGTACAAAGGCTGGTTTTGGTCATTGAGATTGCTGAGCAAGGTAAAGCTATTGTAGTTAACCGGCTCAAAGGCGTTGGGGTCGAAGTCGGGATTTGAAGCCATCGCCAGCACCCGTCCCGTATCCCGCTCCAATACAACGATAGCGCCAACCAGATCCCCCATCGATTGCTGCACCGCCAGCTGAAAGTCGCGCTCCAGAGTAGTATAAATGGCTTGCGAAGGCTTAGAACGCGACTCCGCCAGCCGGGTAACCGGTTGGCCTTCCCCGTTGAAAACATACAGCGTCCCGCCACGCGTGCCTGCCAGGTATTCTTCTCCCCAGCGCTCCAGGCCGCTGCGACCCACGCGCTCATCCTGCAGGTAACCCTGGCGTTTGTAGAATTCCACTTCCTCCGGCTGGATGGCGCTCACATAGCCGATTACGTGTGGGGCGATCCCGCCATCGAAATAATAGCGAGCCTTGTACGGGCTGAGCACCAATCCGCCAAAACCGGCCAGAGCATCATAATTGCGGGCAATTTCACTGGCTGCCACTTCACCCAACGGCAAATACCAGCCTCCACCGGGGGGGAAGTTCTCATACATGGCCTGAATCGTATCTGAGCTGTAACCAGTCAGGCGCACCAACCAGCTAAATAGATCATCTGCCTGCTCTTCCAGGATATTATCGGGGTAGAGGCCAATTGCGGTAGCATCCGCCTGAGCGACCAGCGCTTTGCCCGTCCGGTCATAAATATTGGCCCGCGCCGGTATCTCCAGGTCCATACGCATATAATTATCACCTGCCAGCTGAGGATGGATGAGCGTATCGTCCCACATCACATGCCATTCGCCGCGTTCCAGGCGCAGGTTCATCAGCGTATCCCATTCCAGGTTTCCCACTAAGATACTTGTGAGATACACGCGATAACTCACTTGAGAGGTATCTGGATTGGTAAGCGCAGAAAGCACTTCATAATCCAGGCTGCTCATCCCGGCTTCGGCCGCCACACTGCGATACTGACTGGTAAATTCTTCCTCGGTGATCGCCTCCCGGCTAACTTGCGTGAGCATCTGGTACATGGCTGGATAATCTTCGCTTTTCCAGGCGTCCAGATAGGCGCGGGCGCGTTCTTTGACATCAGGAACACTGGTTGTACGCACCCAGGCCTCAGCCAGCGTGGCGGTCGCATCTGGTGCAGGCGTCTCCGAGCGCTCAACCGGCTGGCTGCATGCCGCCACGAACAGGAGCACGATCATAACTAACCAAAAAATGCGTTTCATTGTTTTCTAGGTTTTTCTCCAAACAACTGCCTATGCAACTGTGAGCGATGCATCGCTCACAGTTGTACAAGTCATCCGTCCAACACCAGCGGCTCCACAGCGCACGCAGCACCAGGCGCAGCTGCCTGGCATTGCCGCACAACTTCACTCTGTGATGTTATACCGAATTTCTCCAGAATGCGCACCAGGACACATAGCGGCAAACCAACCACATTCGCATAACACCCATGTAAGCGTTCTACCGGACGGAAACCTGCATGCTGGATGGCATAGGCACCTGCCTTATCCAACGGATCACCCGTTGCGACATAAGCCTTGATTTCCGCCTCGCTATAGGAGCGCATCACGACATCCGTCGCGACCAACTCTCGCTCCAGCCGGCCATCAGCTACATTCAGAACCACCAGACCGGTAAGCACCTGGTGGGTACGCCCGCGTAGCTGGCGCAGCATGGTTGTAGCTTCATCCGCGTCAGCCGGTTTAGCCAGCACCAGCGCTGGATGGTTATGGTTTCCATTCCAGTCCACCACGGTGGTATCCGCCGCGATCACACATGCCCCCACAGGCGCCCCTTGCGCCACAGCCCGAGCTTTACATTCCGCCAGGCGCAACACATACTGGCGCGGATCTTCGCCCGGCAATAATTGCTCGTCTACCTCGGCAGGTTGCACAATAAAATCCCACTCCCCCAGGCTCAGAATTTGCCTGCGCCGGGGAGAATTAGAAGCCAGGACCAAAACCATGCAGGGGATTCTAACATACTCCACGCGCTCCCAAATCCCCTACCTTAAAAGATCAAGCGAAGTGTCACACCAACTACTCCGAACACTCAAGTCGCAGTAGAATTGATAAAATGCACAGACAAGGATATTGGATTAAAGTGGCGAGGAGCAAAACATGCAGGCATTAATCGAGCGCATTAAAAAAGAAGGTCGTAATCTGGGCAATGGCATCTTAAAAGTTGATGGGTTTATTAACCATCAGGTCGACCCGGGCTTGATGGATCAGTGTGGGCAAGAGTTTGCGCGGCGTTTCCATGCCATCGGTGCTACCAAAATCTTAACTGCGGAAATCTCCGGCATCGCTCCTGCCCTGACCACCGCGTTTCATATGAAGTTGCCCGTAGTGTATGCGCGCAAACACAAGCCGATCACTATGCCAGATCAAGTGTTCCTCACTCTGACACCCTCGCATACCAAAGGCCGCATCGTGGAATTGATCATCTCGCCCGAATATTTAGCGGGCGGGGAAAAGGTATTGATTATCGACGATTTTCTTGCCAGCGGAGCCACAATCCTGGGGCTGGTGCGATTAGCAAATTCGGCAGGCGCACAGGTAGTAGGGATTGGCGCGCTGGTTGAAAAAACGTTTGAGGGCGGGCGTCAGGCGCTGCAGCACCTGGGTATTCCAATTGAGACCCTGGCGCGCATCCGCCAGATGGATGGCGATCAGATCATTTTCGAGGACTGAGCCAATGGTAGCTTCTATCGCCATACTCGATTTTGGTTCACAGACTGCCCAGCTCATCGCCCGCCGGGTGCGCGAGATGCACGTGTATTGTGAATTATTCCCCTGGGATACTGACCCTGCCCAGGTGATGGCAATCGCTTCCCAAGGATTTATCCTTTCAGGTGGCCCTGCGTCGGTATACGATCCGGGTGCGCCTTATCTGCCCGCCTATGTGCTGGATAGCCGGCTCCCCATCTTGGGGATTTGTTATGGTATGCAAGCGCTTACGCATGCTCTGGGTGGTGTGGTCGGTGCTTCCACAAAACACGAGTATGGATTGGCGGTGGTAGAAAAGCATCTCCCCAATCCGCTGATCGATATGCAAAGCCTGGAGGTGTGGATGTCGCATGGCGACCGCATCGTAACTCCACCCGCCGGCTTTGTCGTGCTGGCAAGCAGCTCGAATTCCCCGGTGGCCGTGATGGGGGATGCTGAGCGCGGCTACTTTGGGCTGCAATTTCACCCAGAAGTACACCATACCCCACGGGGAGCTGAAATCCTGCGCCATTTTGTTTTCGATGTCTGCAACGCCAGTCCAGATTGGACACCTGACTCAATCATCCATGAAAGTGAAGCCAGCATTCGCCAGCAGGTAGGCGATCAGATGGTCATCTCGGCTGTTAGCGGTGGGGTCGATTCGAGTGTCGCCACTGCGCTGGTACAACGCGCAATTGGCAACCAGCTGGTCGCAGTCTTTGTGGACACCGGGATGCTGCGCGAGAACGAAGCTGCCCAGGTGCAAAAAGCGCTGCACGACCAATTGGGCGTGGAGTTGATCACGATTAACGCCGTAGAGCGTTTCATGCAAGCCTTAAGCGGCGTGACCGAGCCTGAACAAAAGCGGCGCATCATTGGAGAGCAATTTATCCGCATCTTCGAAGAACAGGCTCGCATGGTAGGCAAACCCCGTTTTCTGGTCCAAGGCACAATCTACCCGGATGTGGTCGAATCCAGCGCCCCGGACCGCGCCCAGGCGCACCGCATCAAGACGCATCATAATGTTGGGGGGCTGCCCGAGGAAATGGATTTCGAGCTGGTGGAACCGCTGCGGTATCTATTCAAAGATGAAGTACGTCTGGTGGGTGAAGCACTGGGTCTGCCCTCTGAGCTGGTCTGGCGCCAGCCCTTCCCGGGGCCGGGGTTGGCTGTGCGCTGCCTGGGTGAAATCACCCTTGAGCGCATTGCCCGGTTGCGCGCCGCCGACGAAATTCTGACCAGCGAATTACGCACCGCAGGTCTCTTACGCTTTACACAACATGCCGGCGCTGCGCATGGCACTGCGCAGGCGTTCGCCGTCTTGCTGCCTGTGCGCTCGGTAGGCGTGATGGGCGACCACCGTACATACCAGGAGGCTGTGGCGCTGCGCGCCATCACCACTGAGGACTTTATGACCGCCGACTGGGCGCGCCTGCCCTACGAGTTATTGGCCCGCATAGCAAACCGCATTGTGAACGAAGTAGACGGGGTCAACCGCGTGGTGTATGATATAACCAGCAAACCCCCCGCGACTATTGAATGGGAATAACGTAGACTTCACAAAGAGCACTTAATTTGTTCAGAATTGAAAGGAGAGTCAGCCATGCAAATCGGCGAAGTTCTTTCTAACGCATGGAAAATTATTTGGAAGCACAAAGTCCTGTGGATATTCGGCATCCTGGCAGGCATCAGCGGCGCCAATACGAGTTCCAGCCTATCGCAACAATCTAAATACCAGGAAGACATCACCCCCCAATTTGAAAATTTCGCCAACCAGTTTTCAGATTGGCAAATCGCCCTGTTCGTTGGGATTCTCATCCTGATTGCCCTACTACTGGTCGTGCTGGTGATCTTCCTGAGCACCATGGGACGCATCGGGTTGATCCGCGGCACATTCCAGGCTGATCGGGGTGCGGCAAAGCTCAGTTTTGGCGAGCTTTTCAGCGGTGGAATGCCGTATTTCTGGCGCGTGTTTGGCCTCAACTTGCTGGTAGGCCTGGCATTTGCTTTGATTGTGATCATGATCAGCGTGCCGCTGGCAGTCTCGATCATCGGCCTGGTCTGCCTGATTCCAATGCTGTGCCTCCTGGGCCCGATAGGGTTATTTATAAACCTGGTTATTGAGCAAGCCAACAATGCCATGGTGATCGAGGGCAAAAGCATCATGGATGGGTTGCGCCGCGGCTGGGAGGTCGTGCGCGACAATCTGGGATTGATTGTTGTGTTGGGCCTGGTTCTGTTCCTGATTTCCTGGGTGGGCGGATTCCTGATTGGGATTCCGTTCGCGCTCATTCTGGGGCCCCTGGTGGCGGGCGTAATTATCGGAACTGATGCAGCCGTAGGCAGCGGCATAGGGATCTCCTTGTTATGCCTGGTTGGATATTTGCCGGTCTTGTTCCTGCTCAACGGTATCCTGCAAGGCTATATCCACTCCGCCTGGACTCTGGCCTACTTGCGCCTGACAACACGCAACCCAATCCTGGAGCCGAATTCAAGCCCTGTACAGTAAATTTCTTGTTCTGGTTTACAAAAACACTTGCCCTGCTCACGGATGAAGCAGGGCAAGTGTTTTAACACAGTTCCGGGGAAAATGGGGGTTATTGGGCGTGCTACGCACGCCCAATAACCCCCATCCTCCAACCAAGTGCGTAAGTCCTATTAATAATTGATTCCCAAAGTTAGGGCTTTTTGATCAAACGCTCGAAGAGAGTTTCTCGGGAGCTTCCTTCCGGGATCAGGGCCAGGCGCGCTTTGCGCAGTTGAGCAGCAAGCTTCCAGGCTTGCCCAGCATGGATATCCTCAATTTGATGCTGTAAATCCGCGATCTGGCGTTGTTGCTCAGCCAATTGGGCTTTAACATTGCGCTCTTGAGCTGCAGCTTGGGCTGTAATTGAACCGAAAAATCCTTCCCCTTGCCCTTCAGCCGCATAGACGCGATAGAGCCATTCAACCAGTGGGCCAGGCTCAACGTAATCCTCATCTGCTGTAGCAGGGTTGGTGTACAAAGAATACACCCAGTCCGAGATTGTGCGACCGTCGGGCGTTGCGTCGTTCATAAAGCGATACAAATCATTGCACTTGCCGCAAATCTCAAAATCGATCCCGCGCGCCGCGTGCTGTTGCTTTCGCGCCAGAATATCTTCCAAAGCTTCGGCCTTCAAATCACCAATTACATTCGCCCCAGCCAGGTCATGGCAGCAGGATAGCACCTCACCAGTCCAGGCGATAAAAAGGGTTTCAGTGAAAATATCGCAGCGACCCATATCTGTAGTCGGTAGAGGCGTCGTGCAGACCACATCCCCTTTTAGAAAACCACCCCGGCTGTGGCATTTGGAAAAATAAATATCCTGAACGCCCGCGGTCTGCAAGTAAGCCTTAATATCCGCCAGACGATCCTGAGTCTGGCGAGTTACGCTAACATTGGCTACCACGCGGGTCGAGGTTTTGCTGGTCATCTCGATTGCTGCGCGCAAATTCTTCTCAGCTCGCTCAAAGCTCAAGCCGCCCATCATTAGCTCGTATATTATTGGATCATCCCCATTGAAACTAACTGTCAATCGACTTAAACCCGCTTCAATAAGCCGCTCGACATTTCGCTGAGTCAGCGCCGATGCATTGGTCGTCATGGTTGTCTGCGCCCTGGGTGAAACAGTTGCGATGAAGCGATAGATTTCCGGATTGAGCAATGGCTCCCCCATTCCTGCATACTCCACACTGAACTCAGGAGCGTACGCGATGACCTTATCCAGAACTAACTGATATGTCTCCCAATCCATCTTGCCCATCGGGCGCGCCAGAGCCTCGTGTGGGCAGTGCAAACAGCGCGTATTACAAATATTGGTTGGTTCTATTTCAATATGGAATGGTTCGCCCTTCATCCTGACACCTCCAGAAAATTCACCATTAATCCTGCACACGCATTATACTCGGTGTCGATCTTGTGCTAAAATTTTGCCATGTTCTCCCGTCACATCCGGTATATCTTTTGGGTGCTTTGTCTGGTGCTCCTTGCCACCCCTGCGCAAGCTCAAACGACAGCCCGCGCTGGCTTAACTTCACCCCAGGTGGAGGCTTTCCCATTCGTAGAAACCTATTTGGATGTGCATGCTGCAGATGGCACGTTCATTCATGATCTGCAGCTATCCCAGATCACCCTCCTGGAAGACGAACTGCCCGCTCAGGAAGTCGCTATACAGGAGCTGCGCCCCGGAGCGCAGCTAGTAGTCGTTGTTAATCCCGGTCCGGCAATCGGGATGCGCAATAGCCGGGGCGTATCCCGCTATGAATTGATCCGGCAGGTGCTTGAACAATGGTCTACTGCACGGCTGGGCAGCACTGTAGATGACTTGAGTTTGTTGATAGCCGGTGAGAGAGAAACCAGCCACATAAAAAACCCACAAGCATGGCTGGATACACTGCCACCTGCCCTGGAAAATGCCCGCCAGGCCGTGCCAAGTTTGGACACCTTATCTCAGGCAGTGGATATGGCTGCTGATCCCACCCCACGTGCAGGCATGGGCCGTGCTGTGTTATGGATTACTACCCCACTGGAAAACAGCCAAAATCTGGCTCTGGATGATGTGATCGCACGCGCTAACCAGCAAGGGATCAACATTTTTGTTTGGCTAGTCTCCACTCCCGAGGCCGAATCCACCAGCGCTGCCCAGCGTTTAACTGAGCTGGCCACGCAGACCGGAGGAAAGTTCTTCCTATATACCGGTCAGGAAATACTCCCAGACCTGGAAAGCTATCTGGAACCGGTCCGTAACATTTACCATATTTCCTATATGTCCCGCGTTCGGCAGAGCGGATCCCACCATCTCAGCGCTGTGATTCAAAGCGCTACAGAGACGATCTCCACGCCCCCTGTAAATTACGAGATCAATCTGCTTCCGCCCAATCCGGCTTTTATCAACCCCCCTTTGGAAATTACACGCCAACTTCCCGAACAACTGACCGGGGTGGCTGCAGCGGATGTGGCCATTGAAGATTACTCACCCGGCGAACTAACCCTGCAAATCCTGGTCGATTTTCCAGACCAGCGGATGCGCAGCCTGGTGAGGACCGCTTTACTGGTAGATGGTACACTAATAGACGAGAACACTTCACCACCCTTCGACTCATTCCAGTGGGATATTCGCTCACTGGCCGAAAGTGGATCCCACTCCCTGCAGGTGACTGCTGAGGATATCCTCGGACTAAACGGATCCAGCATCAATACCATTGTAGAAGTAAATGTCCAGCGCCCTGCGAATAGCTTATGGGTGCTGCTGGCGCGCAACACACCCATACTGTTAGGGCTGGCTGTATTGCTTACCAGTGCCGTTGTACTACTGCTCCTGGTCGTTGGTGGGCGCATACGTCCACGCCGGCTGCCCTTAAGCCGCCTGAGCCGCGTCAAAAGCGTTCCTGCTCAAGTATCCCCTGCCCCGCCCGTAGATCAGACGCCTCAAACCTGGACCAGCCGCCTGCACTGGCCACAGCGACGAGTCAAACCTCAAGCGGAAGCCTATTTGACCGCCCTTCCCCGTGACGATGCGCCTGATACATTGCCTCCCTTGGCGCTTGCCTCCCCAGAAGTTACAATCGGCAGCGATCCACAACGCGCCACTGTGGTGCTCAACGACCCTTCTGTCGAAGGATTGCATGCCCGCCTGTTGCGCACTGAAGGCGGCTTGTTTACGTTGATCGATGCCGGTTCCATTGCCGGCACCTGGGTAAACTACACACTGCTCCCCCCCGAGGGAGCCTGCCTTGAACATAATGATCTGATCCAATTAGGTCGCTGTAGCTTTCGCTTCACCCAGACCCATCCAGCACAGATACGCAAGCCGGTCATTCGCTCCCTGGATAGGACCGGCATTTATCCCAAACAAGAGGAAACCCTATGATCCCGGCAGAGCGGGCCCACCTCAATGTGACGGCTGTCAGTCATCCAGGGATGAGTGGCAAGAACAATGAAGATCGCTATAGCGTATCAGCATTTTCCACACCCGAAGAACCTCCACAGCCCAGCCTGCTGGCAATTATCGCAGATGGTATCGGCGGTCACCGCGCCGGAGAAATCGCGGCCGAAATCGCTATTGAAACCATCAGCCAGGTCGTGGCAGCCAGTGACGGCAGCCAGCCTGAGCACACGCTGCAAGAAGCCATCCAGCGAGCCAGCCAGGCGATTTACCAGCAAGCCCATAATGACCTGAGCAAGCGCGGGATGGGATCTACCTGCGCCTGTTGCTGGATTATTGGGGAGCGTCTGTATACTGCCACCGTGGGTGACTCGCGTATCTACCTGGTGCGCAATGGAGTTATCCAACAAATCTCGACGGACCACACCTGGGTACAGGAGGCTATTGATCAAGGATCACTGGCCCCTGACCAGGCCAAGGATCATCCGAACGCACATGTTATCCGCCGCTACCTGGGCTCACGCCAGCCGGTGATCCCCGATATGAGGCTGAAACTAAACAGCCAGGAAAATGACCATCAAGCAGAAACGAACCAGGGCTTCATTCTTAAGCCCGGTGACCGGATGTTGCTCTGTTCTGATGGTCTGACGGATCTGGTGGAAGATCATGAAATTCTGCACTATCTACAAACCCGTACACTGGATACTGCCCTGGAGCAATTGGTGGTGCTGTCCAACCAACGTGGTGGGCATGACAACATCACCATCATCAGTATGCATATCCCCGAAGAAATGGGCAGCCAGTCACCAGGCTTGCCACAAAAAAAACCGGAGCGCAGCCGGGTATCTACCTGTGCGATCATGTTGAGTATCGCTGTTGTGATAGCCCTGCTGATCGGCAGCCTATCGATCGCATACTGGAATATGACCAGCCCCAAACAGACCATGACCCCCACCCCGCTGTTCACGCTTGTACCGGAGATCATCCCCACTACTGGTAATAACCTTACATCTACTGCTGAAAGTCCGGGCACGCAATTGCCTGCGCAAACCGTGGACCAGACCCGCCCGCCCCGCAGCACGCCCATTTCAGCCACGTTGACCCCCTGGCCGACCAACACCCCCAATCCATAATGCAAGATGCCTGGCATTATTTGTACCAGGCATCCAAAACATAGCAGACCAGTTGTACTCGGATTAGGCGCTGTGAATTAAGCCAGGCAGCCTCTCAGAAACCAAACTTAAACTCAGGGCATAAAAGCATAATAAACTCGATGACGGACCGCCACGATCAGAATGCGCTCCACCGGATTAACCGCCAGGGCTGTGCCTTCACCGCTGCCCAACGCTTGAGCAGGCACAAATTGGCGCTGAATAGCCAGCGTTCGCAGGCTGAACTGAAAGACCCCATTGGTTTGTGGCGCTAACAGATAGAGTGAAGGGTCAGGTGAGGGGGTTGTCAACAATACACCAAAGGGATCCGGCAGCTGTAATGGCACGCCAGCCGGGTCGATCCGGTAATCGACGTAGGTGGCAGGATCTACACATCGTGTAGGAGAGACCACCAGGCCACTGTATGTACACACAACCATGCTGCCGCTGGCGCGCAGCATGTAGAGCTGCTCCTTTTCGACCGCCATATCCACGATATCATCCAGGTTCGGAACTTCATCACCGAAGAAAAACTGCGGTTCTTGCGCAAAATCACTCCCCCAATAAATCCAAACTGCCCGATTGAGCGGGTCTAATACATACGTATTGCCTTGTTCAAGGATCAGAGAAGTTAGATCGCCGTCTACCACCCGATTGGGGAGCGTCAACACTTCTACATCCGGTGAGCCGCTGGTATAGCATTTAACAATTCCACCGCGCGCGTCCATGCCCATCACCGCGGCCCTGGCGCTGTTTGATGGTGAATAGGTGATATCCACCAGGGGTCCAATCTGGTAAACCAGCGAGGCATCTGGGCCGCACTGGAAAGCGAGGTCGATCTCATAGCCACTATTTGTCACCAGGCCGCGCAAAACACGCCCAGAATTACGATCCAGCATATATAGATCGTTATCAACCACCAGCATGCGGGCTATGGATACATCTTCCGACAACCCACCAATGATTGCGGGTTGGTAATTGAGCCGGCGTACATTATCCATATCATCCATTGCTAGCTGGATATGCTGGCGCATGTCTTGGGTTTGCTGGGTAACCCCATAGACCTCAGCCTGTTCCAGCAGAGATAAGGCCTGGTGGAACCCCGCCCGGCGAACCTGAGGATCAGTCTGGCTATCCGCCAATTGCACCTGTTCTGCTGCCTGGGCGAATAAGGTTTGATATTGCACTGAGCGACCCAGTTGTGTGTAAACCCCGCTGGCAATCACAACAATAATCAGAGGGACCGCAATCGCAATCAACGCCATGACAGGTGTAGGAATGGTGAACAGCGATTCGTCTGGCAAGATGCGCACCAAGAGCGTTTTGAGCTGGCGACCTGCAGCACCCAATACCCCACCGATGGGGCGCCCAGCAGCAGCTAAAGCCGAGGCGAGAGGCGCAATATCCGCGCGCTGGCGACGCGAACTACGCGCCGACTTAGCAGCACTCGCAGACCCCATTTTTGCAGGCTGGCTGGTTTCTTGAGACATTGGCGCTGCTGAGGGTGTGGCAGTCGCCATGGCTGCTGTTTGGTCTGCACCAGCGCGCTCTACAGGCAATGGCATCCAGGGCAGCTGGTCTAATTCACCGCTGGAAGATACTTGCTCCTCGGGTGGCTCGATCTCTGCTGCTTCTTCTAGCTCTAATTCTTCAGGTTGGCTTGAGGCAGAAATCATCTCAACTGGCCGCGGAGGTTCTTCGGGGTTTTCTACGGCGGAGGTCTGTGGGGGAAATTCAATTGGTGTGACCTGTGCTGCTACCGCTTCATCGCGCGCAGCCTCTGGCTCATCACCCGGTGTTTGGATCGCTTCCTCTACAGGTTCCTTCTCAATCGGCTGAGCCGCCACCTCAGCGGCGCTGGGGCGCGCTGGCTGTGCGCTCAGGCGAGTGACAAGCCCTTTACCAGGGCGCGCCTGCATCAAGTAAGCGTTTAAATCCAACCCAGCCCGGCTGAGTAATTTACGCCTTTGGCTCTCGGGACCTTGCCCATGCAAGCCAGCCAATGTAACCTGGCTCCAGGTTGGATCAGATTCTGCAGCAACCAGCAGTGTGTCATTCGATTCCAGGGAGGCATGAAAAAAACGAATGGGTGTATTGCGGCTTAAACCCAAGCCCCGCCCCGAGATCTGCGGATCATGAATATGCTGAGCTTTCCCGGCAGCTATTAGATAGGCATGCACCGGCCCGGATTGCGCCAGATAAAGTTGGTTTTCTTTAAAAACGACCAGGCTGAGCAAACCAATTGCCTGGCGCCCGCTGCTGGCATTCTTTAAATTGCGTTCTAGTAGATATTTATTCAATGCTTCTGCCAGACTACGCAAAGCAGCAGTCACTGAACCGGAGCTCTGATAGTACACCTGGGCCAGGCGTGCTAAAAGCTGATCCTGGTGCGCGGGGGCCAGCGGCGCATTCCCCGTCAGGTTTAAGTGCAAGATCAGTTGGTCGGCTTTACGGCTGCGCGCGGTTCGCCGTGGCGGAGCAGCAACATGCAGACCGCTGGGTTCGGCCTGGTCTTGTCCGGCAGTGCGAACCAGAGAGAGTAGATGAAGATCAAGGGCTTGTGACATGGGCATTCATATTTTGTACATTCGTTGGCTGGATTGTCCAATTGGACAAATTATACTGGTAAAATGCTGATTGGATGAGCACCGGCTCAGGGCAATCCTGGCGATACAGGTGCTGATCCCATACAATGATTCTGGGGATGATATCCAATGCAGTTCACCCTTCTGCGTTCAAACGATGAATTTCAAGCTCTGGCAGACGAATGGAACCATCTGCTGGCAATGAGTGCAAGTCACGTGCCATTTCTGCGCCACGAATACCTTCTGGCCTGGTGGCAAACTCTGGGCGGCGGCGAATGGTCGAACTCTGCCGGGCTCAAGCCCGAGCTCTGTCTGGCCCTTGGCCGGCGCTCAGATGGCAGTCTGGCAGGCATCGCGCCCCTGTTCTACACCCTCAACCGGGATGGCAAGGCTGCACTGATGCTGCTGGGCAGTATCGAAATCTCCGATTATCTGGATTTGATTGTACCGCAGGAGGAATTGGAAACCTTCATCCCTGCCCTATTAGATTTTCTGGATAGCCCCGCCTTACCACCCTGGACAGTGCTGGATTTCTATAACATCCTGGAGTCATCGCCTACTTTAAAGGCTTTGCAAGCAGCCACACAGACGCGCACCTGGACTCATCACCAGGAAAAACTACAGCACTGCCCCACCATTCATCTGGCCAGTGACTGGGAAAGCTATCTAGCCGGGATTGACAAAAAACAGCGCCATGAGATCCGCCGTAAGATGCGCCGGATAGAAAGTCATGAACATGCCGTACGCTGGTATATTGTCGAAGATCAGGCTAAACTTGATGATGAAATCGATGCTTTCTTCGACCTTATGGCATTTGATCCCGAAAAAAAGCGCTTTCTAACCCAGGAGATGCGCACCCAGATGCATCTGGTTTTTAATGCCGCTTTTCAGGCTGGCTGGCTACAGCTCGCTTTTATCGAAATTGATGGCGAGAAAGCTGCTGGTTACGTGAATTTTGATTACGAGAATCAAGTCTGGGTCTATAACTCCGGGATCAATTTTGACCTGGGTGCGCTCTCGCCCGGCTGGGTGCTGCTCGGGTATCTCATCCAGTGGGCAATAGAACATGGACGCGCCAGCTTCGACTTTATGCGCGGCGATGAGGATTACAAATATCGCTTTGGCGCCATAGACCGGCGCATCGTGCGCGCCAGTTTACGGCGCAACAGTCAGTAAGC
>CAYXDC010000025.1:0-39703 GCA_964463505.1 uncultured Anaerolineaceae bacterium | reverse complement strand
GTAGTTTCGGTATCGAATGAAATAATTTCAGCCTGACTTAGCCGTGCAACCAGTGCTTGAAGGTCAGAAACCGTCTTGACAAGCGCTGTTTGGCAGGAATATCCTGTGGCTACAGGCTGGATTTCTGCAACCCGCTTCGGCTCGGGGAACATTGACAACTGCTGGCTGGTTTGTGAAGGGGTCGTTTTGCCATAAAGCTGCAGGACAACATTCAAACGACTCAGCAAGGTGCGAAATTCGAGCTCCCGAAAGAGCGCTTCAACTTCCTGGGGATTAAAATTGGATGGCTTAGCCTTTTCCAGATCGAGCGGAACTTCTAATTCCTGGACGATGGTAGCCAATTTCTGGCTCAGGTATGCAGATTCCCGGCCAACCTCAAGCTTTTTCCGTGTGCCAGCAGGCAGATCATCCAGGTGGGCATAAATCCCGTCCAGGTTATGATAAGCCTGCAGCAGCGAAACAGCAGTTTTATCACCAATGCCAGCCACCCCAGGGATGTTATCCGATTTATCGCCTACTAAAGCTTTGAGATCCACCACCTGCTCAGGCGGCACACCCATAGCTGCAATAACATCGTCGCGCAGGTAGTCTTTTGAGTCTGATAAGCCCTTCCCAGGCAGGCTGACAGCAATGCGATCTGCCACCAATTGCAACAGATCGCGGTCGCCAGTGATAATCTTTACCCCCAGGCCAGCCGCAACTGCCTGGCGTGCCAGGCTGCCCAACACATCATCCGCTTCATATCCCTCAACTTCGATGCGCGGGATATTAAAGGCATCCACCATCTGGCGCACACGCTCTATCTGGGTAACAAGATCATCCGGCATCTTTTCACGCGTGGCTTTATATTCAGAATACAGGTCATCACGGAAAGTGCGCCCGGTATCGAACACCACAATCAGATATTCCGGTCTTTCTTGTTCAAGTAGGCGCAATAAAACACTGGTAAAGCCGAATACTCCCGCCGTAGGTTCACCAGACCGGGTAGCAAAACTGCTGGAACTGCCGCGCGTTATGGCATAGTAAGTGCGGTATGCCAGAGCGTGACCATCGATTAGGTATAAAACTGGCGGCATGGGATCACCTCAACAATAAACAAAGCCCTTCATCGCATAGGCTTTTGAGGATAGAGTCTATCACGGGCTGTAGACTGAAGCAAGTGCCCTGAATTTACAAAGACGCCAGCTTTCAGAACTGACATGATGTGGAGCAACCGTTGACAAGGGTATCTGAACATGATATTGTTACTCCAAGATGGCAGATGCAAAACGGTTCTGGTTTATAACACTGATCGCTGCATTGCTGCTGGGGGTTCTCGCTTGGAGGGGGACAAATGCCAATGCACAAAGTCCCGATCGCGCCACCACACTGATCGTCGCCTACACCGAATACGAATACTGGCTATTACGCTGGTCTGATAACGAAATCTTGTGCCGAATTTTTGTGGATCACGAAGGTTTACCAACCACAGAAGAGGTAGAGGGAGCATGTGGAAGTGAGATCGTAGAAGAATGGAGCAATACACCACCCTGCACCACTTCTGAAAAGGGTTCGGCCTCCGCACGCTGTAATGGTTTTTACCTGCACCTGGTTTCATTTCAAGATAAAGAACGCGAAGTGATCGTTGAGCTACCCAAACCTGTAGCCTGGGTTTCTCTGGAAGGCTGCCAGCCCGTGCCTCCAGAAAATCGCTGTGTAGAAATTCCTAGCCTGTTATTAACCGGTGAGGAACCATTGCCTAATGAAACCATCACGTCTATTGAAGGGATTATTGACGGCAATCCCTTCCTGTGCGAAGCAGCCAGCTGCACGCTGCCATTGCGGGTTACACCCTTAGAGGGGATACGAATTGAGTTCTGGGCCAATTCCAGTTATGGAGACTCCACCGAACGCTACTACGCTCAGGTACGGGTGCTGGATACAGGTGTTTCAGAAGCGCCTGGGGGAAGTGGCTGGTATGTCGATGTGATCAGCAGCCAATGGAATGGAGCACCCATCGCCAGCTGCGCACGGATATGGGAAGCTTTCCCACCCGCCGGCACACCTCCCGACTGGCTATCTACACCGGAAGAAAATGAGCTGCTGGCATCCGACGCGCCCTATTACTATCTAGCAGGACGCTTGATCTCCCAGGGTCTGGTGGATGCATCCACCTGCACCAGTGGTGGGCTACTCCCCAATGGTTATGCAGATACTTGCGGGTTGGAGTTAGCGGGTCCCTTAGTGACGGAGTGGCAGAATCAATTTGATTCGCGCATCATCGAAGTGGCTCAGGAGACCGGGGTCCCGGCGCAATTAATAAAGAACTTGTTTGCGCAGGAGAGCCAGTTCTGGCCAGGTATTTTCCGTGTACCCCATGAGTATGGCCTCGGACAAATCACCGATCATGGAGTTGATTCAATTCTTCTTTGGAATAGCTCCTTTTTCCAGCAATTCTGCCCCTTAGTCCTGGCGGAGGATGCCTGTGCAGGCGGCTATTTGAGACTATCTTCTAATGACCAGGCGATCTTGCGCGGCGCCCTGGCTGTTCAGGCTAGAGCGGACTGTATCGACTGCCCTACCGGGATCGATCTGACAAATGTCGACTTTAGCGTTAGCTTGTTCGCCGAAACCATGAAAGCTAACTGTCAGCAGGTAGGGCAGTTGGTATTTACTGCCACCAAGCAACACCCTGGCGTTGTAAGCAACTACGAGGATTTGTGGCGCTTTACCATCGCCAACTATCATGCTGGACCTGGCTGTGTGTCTTACGCGTTGCACACCGCCTGGGAACGCAGCGGTGTGCTAGATTGGGAAGAGGTGTCGCAACACTTCACTGAGACTTGCCAGGGTGTTGTTCAGTATGTTGAGAAAATTGCCCCCCAGGATATTCCACCTACCTTTGTCCTGCCAGAAGACCTCGAAGAGCTACCTTAAGCAGCAGCTTTCACCAGCAGGCGCGCCAGTTGAATGAATTCATCCCATTCTTCTTTAAAAAAGTGCAGTGTGACGTTGTTTAGTTCCAGATGGTAAGTAGTCTCTCCATCCGGTTCGTCAGCCGTCCAGGCCATATATTCATCCGTCTCGGCCAGTACATTGGTTTCTGGTTCTATTGCCTCTTTTGCCATCTCTGTTTCTCCTCATTTTTTATCATGGTGCAGGGAGTACGTACCACGGATCGACGAACCCACCCTGGTAGCGAACTTCAAAATGCAGATGCGGACCGGTTGAATTGCCCGTGCTGCCTGAGTAACCAATAATAGAGCCCTGGGATACACTTCGCCCGCAGGCTGTGCTTACCTGGCTCATATGAGCATACACTGTCTGGTAGCCATTACCATGGTCGATCATCACCATATTACCATAGCCGCCTACTGCCCAGCCGGCGAATACAACCACGCCACTATCTGCAGCGTAGATCTGCGCACCTTCTCCAGCAGCAATATCAATACCCAGGTGACCAGACCAGTAATCATTGCCTGACAGGACATGATTGCCAGCAGGCCAGATAAAAGCGCCTGTGCCATAAGCGCCATCGTACCCGCCCTCACATGCGCCAGCTCCATATAATGCTCGGGAGACCCCCGCCTGGCCGCGCGGTATGACTGGAATAATCCATTGGCGGAATTCACGCTGCCCACCGGGGATCATTACCCAGGTGCCAGGCTCCAAAGTTGGATTGGTCAGATCAAAATGATTCCCGGGGAAACTCAGGATAGCCTGCGGATCGGCTTTAAAACGCGCCGCCACGCTCTCCACGCTGTCCCCTTCTGCCCATTGGTAATATACACCATCCACCGGGGGCACTTTCAATTCCATCCCGACTGAAACTAGGTCCGGGTTATCGTTCAATTGATCATAATTTGCCCACAGCAGAGTTTCAGGCTTGATCTCGTTGCGCAAAGCGATGGCAAAGACCGAGTCACCCAGATCAACAGTGTAATTGGTGATTTCCAACTGCGGACGCTCGGGAATATCGGTGTGCAGGCTGGTCTGGCGTGAAATGCCCGAGAAGTAGTTCGCGAGAGCGAGATCCGGCAAAGCCAACCCGGCTACAGCAGGAGGGTTGGTAGCCAGGGTTTGATCTGGTGATACTCGCGCAGACGGATCAGTGACAGGCTGACAGGCTGCCAGCCCAATCAAGAGCAGCAGGCCTGCAACGAGAATACCAATAGCTAGCTTACGAGGAGATATAGGGGTTAGATCTGGATCCCCATCTGCAGGTGCCTTGGGGGTAGCACCCTCCAATGGCGACCTTTTGGAAAGTTTCACTAGTTATCCTCTGTCAGTGTCTCCAGGAACTCCATATTATCTTTCGTTCGTCCTAAGCGCTGGAGGATAGCTTCTGTAGCCGTGGCAGGATCAAGGCCTGCACCATGCGGTGGGCCAGAAATCATTTGATCATACATACGCCGCATCAGCCAGACACGTGGGGTGAGATCAGGACCCAATAGTAGTTCTTCGCGCCGAGTTGAAGAACGCTCAATATCAATCGCAGGGAATACACGCCGTTCCTGAAGTCGCCTGGAAAGGTGTAATTCCATATTGCCGGTGCCTTTAAATTCTTCGTACACCACGTCGTCCATACGCGATCCGGTATCGATCAGACACGTGGCAATAATCGTCAATGATCCGCCTTCTTCAATATTACGCGCCGCTCCAAAGAAACGTTTGGGGGGATAGAGCGCTGATGGATCAATACCACCCGACAGCGTGCGTCCAGATGGGGTAACAACCAGATTATAGGCGCGTGCCAGGCGGGTGATTGAGTCCATTAAGATCACCACATCTCGACCAACCTCCACCAGGCGTTTGGCTCGCTCCAGAACCATTTCCGCTACGCGCACATGCGAAGTTACCGGTTCATCAAACGTCGAAGACACAACTTCGGCATCCACCGAGCGGTCCATATCCGTTACTTCTTCCGGACGTTCGCCGATCAAAGCGACCATCAGATGCACTTCCGGATATTTGGTGGAGATCGAATTGGCCATCTGCTTGAGGATGGTGGTTTTACCCGCTTTAGGTGGAGAAACGATCAAACCGCGCTGTCCACCGCCAACAGGTGTAACCAGATTGATCAAACGTGTCGAGAGTGTGTGGCGATCTGTCTCCAGATCAAAGCGCCGGTCCGGAAATATAGGAGTCAGTTGTTCGAAGAGAGGCCGGCGACGCATCTCTTCGGGATCAATGCCGTTGATCGTTTCAACTTTCAGCAAGCCATAATGGCGTTCAGATTCGCGCGGTGGACGGACCTGTCCAATGATCATATCGCCATTGCGCAATCCATAGCGACGAATCTGCGACTGTGATACATACACATCATACGGCCCGGGTTGGTAATGACCGGAGCGTAAGAATCCAATGCCTTCGCTCATGATCTCCAGGATGCCGCCGCGCAGTTCGAGGCCTTGCCGTTCAGCCTCCACTTGCTGGATGCGGAGGATCAGATCTTCTTTCTTCATGCGTAATGCATTGGATACATCCAGGTCCTTGGCCATTTGGCGCAGGGCATCGAGTGAGGCATTTTCTAGTTCTAATACTTTCATGTTGTATTCTCGTGTTTCTCTGTGGTGGAATCAAAAGTTAATGTTGAATTTATGGTGATACGCGGATAGGGGGGAGCTAACCAGCGGCTGCCGAATGGCAAAACGCGCTGGTGGAAAGCACATAGAGGGCAAAGGTCAGGAATTAAACACCGGATAAGGGGGATTCAGCCGCACAAAGCCATGCGCTGACTGTTCATCAAGTACATAGATTATAGCATGCTCAGGTTTCAGATGCAAGGCTATTTTCATCCGGGCGAATCAGCCAGCGGTCCAATCCAACAGGGGTTTCATAACCATCTAAAGCATCTATCAATTCATCTGGCTCTAGAGCATGAACAAACAAAGAACGGTGCTCATTATAGATGAAACCTTCAGCTCGGGCATGTTCAATCATTTTGATCATCGGATCAAAATAGTGGCGCACATTTAATAATCCAATGGGTTTTTGATGCAAACCAATCTGAGCCCAGGTGAGAATTTCAAATAACTCCTCAAAGGTGCCATATCCACCCGGCAAAGCAATGAAGGCATCTGCCAATTCTGCCATGCGCGCTTTACGTTGGTGGATTGTATCTACAACCTCCAGGTGAGTCAAGCGGACATGCGCCAGTTGTGGGGTATTAAAATATTCCGGAATGACCCCGGTCACTTCTCCACCTGCTCCCAGCGCGCCATCTGCGACAGCTCCCATCAAGCCGGTAGAGCCAGCCCCAAAAATCAGATGCATCTTGCGCAGAGCAATTAACTCGCCCATCCGTCGGGCAGCTTCCAGGTAATCAGGGTTCAGTTTGTCTGCTGAACCGCAGTAAACGCATATCTTATCAATTGCCATATAATATCCACCCACATAAGATGTCATTCTTGGTGCACTGGCTGCTTATTATAATCGCAGGCCTGAGATTTGTTTAATCGTTGCGCAAAAATTCCAGCGCCAGGTTTGCATCCAGGTAATTAGGATTTTCTGCCAGAGCTTGCCGGAAACTGGCCTCGGCCTCTCGATCATCTCCATCCCTGTAATAAGCCCAGCCACGCCATAACCAGGCTTCTTCAGCGTTGGGGGTGCGCGCCAGCGCATAATCAATCAATGTCCGCAGATCGTCCATGCGCCCGGTGTTGAAATAGGCGAAAAATGGCCCAAACTGATAGCGCAGCATACGCTGGGGAAGGCCTAAAGCACGCGCCTGATCATAGGCACGGACAGCTTCCCCGTAACGTTCAAAGTAAACCAGGTTGGTTCCCAGGTTGAACCATGCAAAAGCATTCTCCGTATCATCACGGGTTTCCTGAAGGGCTTTATCCAGGGCATTCTGCCGATTCGTATCCACATCCCAATTCTCACCCAGGATGGAGCGCACCGTTTCTTCTTGCTCGGGTAAATACAAGAGGATGTATACGTAATTAAACGACTGCCAGTATTCATCTACCCTGGCATAGCTTAACGCCTGATCCGCTCCGTAAAAGCTATCCTGTGCAGTGAAGGTTTGCGCCACATCATCATAGCCAGTCAGCAAGTTGTAGTGCGCCGCCCATTGGTCATCATTGGGCCAGTAAGTTTCTTCAAACTCAAAACTCTCTTCAATCAAAACAGGAATTCCGGCAGCGAGCAGTTTTTTTAGTAATTCCAGGTCCCCTCCAACTCGAAATTCGGCATTCAGCCAACCAGCTCTTGTACGCACATAATACACCAGCTCTTCGACGTTTACATTGCGGTCCTGGCGAATGGGTTTGAGCAATTCGGCAACCTCCATTTGATCGCCCTCCCATCCGTAATAACGCAAATACATCGCCAATGAAGCTGGTCCGCAGTTGTTAATATCCTGCTTTTCCCAGGCAGGGGCAGGCAGGCTGATTGCCTGGGGTAATGGTGTCGGTGTAGGCGTTGGGGTCGGTGTGGGCCCAGGTGTAGGGGATAACGTAGGCAGAGGCAGGGGTGTTTCGGTGGGCCTGCTGGTCACCATCACACGCGGTTGTGGCAATGAGGTGGGCAGTTGTTCCACAGGATCAACCACACCACGCAGGTAAGACATCGCCAAATCCACTCTCCAGGACAAACGACGGTTTATCGGCGGAAGCCAGTATAATATACCGGCGATCAGGACCAGACTCAGGATCGTTAGCAAAACCTTTATTGGAGTGATTTTAAACATGACCCGAATTGTAACACCTGCCGCGCCCATTCTTCAGCTTTCTTAAACAGTTAGGACTTACGCACTTGGTTGGAGGATAGGGGTTGTTGGGCGTGCTACGCACGCCCAACAACCCCTATTTTCCCCGGAACTGCGTAACTCCTAACTGTTATAATATTGGATATGAAATATCATATTTGGACAGCTGGTTGTCAAATGAATGTGGCGGATTCTCAGCGCGTCGCATCGGCCCTGGAGCACCTCGGTTATCAGATGACCGAACGCGCCGAAGATGCCAATGTAATTGTGCTCAACACCTGCGTGGTACGCCAATCGGCAGAGGATAAGGCTTATGGGCGCCTACAATCGTTGCGCCCTATCAAAAAAAGCCGACCTGATCTGGTGATAAACTTGATGGGCTGCCTGGTAGGCGTCAAAGGTTACGAGCGATTGCAACAACGGTTCCCCTTTGTCAATGTATTTTCACCGCCTTCCGATCCAGGCCCTCTGATTGCGTACCTGACCCAGGCGGATAGTCGTAACCAAGAAGAAGCAGAAATTGCCCGTCGCTTTGCGGCAATGGATGGTGATTTGATCCTGCCCGTACAAGCGCGTGGTCAGTTGGTTGCTTCGCACGTGCCAATCGTTCTGGGTTGTTCGCACGCCTGCACCTTCTGCATTATCCCTTACCGGCGTGGCACAGAGCACAGCCGTTCAGTAGGCGAGATAACCGCTGAGGTGCGATCCCTGGTCAGTCAGGGCGTGAAAGAAATCACCTTATTAGGTCAAATTGTGGACCGTTATGGCAAGGATATCGCCGATGGACCAGACCTTTCTGCACTGCTGCGCATCGTCGGCCAGGTGGAAGGACTGGAACGCATTCGCTTTCTGACCTCACACCCCAATTGGATGACGGACGAGTTGCTGGATACAGTGGCAGGGTTGCCTAAAGTCATGCCACACATCGAGGTACCTGTTCAGGCTGGCAACGATCAGGTTCTAGAAAATATGCATCGCGGTTACACGGTCGATGACTACCGCAGACTGATCGAGCGCATCCGAGAGCGTATTCCGAATGTAGCCATCGCTACAGATATTATCGTGGGCTTTCCTGGTGAGACAGAGATGCAGTTCCAGGATACGTATGCTTTGCTCGAGGAGCTGCGCCTGGATGTTGCCCACCTGGCACGTTATTCATCACGGCCGGGAACAGTCGCCACACGCCGTATGCAAGATGACGTCCCTGACGCAGAAAAATGGCGCCGTTTCCGCCTGTTGGAAGACCAGCAAGAGCGCATCACCGGAGAGATTAATGCCCAATACCTGGGTAAAATGGTTGAGGTCCTTTTTGAGGAACAGGTGCGCGGACGCTGGAAAGGGCGCACAGCAACCAATAAATTGGTCTTCGTCGAATCAAATCAAGACTTGCGGGGTCAGATACACAATATCCAGATTACCTGGACAGGACCATGGTCCATGCAAGGTCGCTTGATTGATCAACCTCTAGGGATTAACCCAGCACAAACCATAAGTCTGCAAAACCAGTCCTGAGCAGGTTGTCTGGACTCTCAATCATTCAGTATTTTGAGGCTCACTCAAGTCTGGATTTTGAGTCTGGTGAGCCACTGCCCGCGCCCGCCGTAAAAAGGGTGGGGTATTTAGCCCACGTTCCAGGATATACGTCAGATAGTACTCAACCAAGCTTTCCATTTCACGGTTAATCGTCGCTGAAAGACGCGCCTTAAGTGCATCCTGGAAGGAGCTGCGCTGAAAATGGCGTAAATAGCGCAGGGCCTCCACAGAAATTGGTCGTGCGCCTGTGTGCTTTTTCCCACATTCTGGACACAGTACACCTCCTTGTTCAGCAGAGAAAAATTGGCTCACTGGCTGGATTTCTTTGGCGCATGCTGAACATTGAAATAACTGGGGACGATAACCCAATAAATCCAACAGCCGGATACGGTAAAAGTGCACTGTAATTTCAGGCGGCAGTTCCGCCGCCAGATGTTCCAGCGTGTTCACCAGTAGACGGTATACTGCCGGGTTATCACCTTCTTCATAGGTAAAACGATCAAGAAGCTCAACCACATGGGCGGCATAGGTTGTCTTGAGGAAATTATCCCGCAAAGATAGATATGCATCCAGTGTTTCAGCCTGGGTAACAATCGGCATGTCTCGCCCGCGGGCGAGCTGCAAGGTTACGCGCGTGAATGGCTCCAGATGACCGGCCTTGCGCGAGCGTAATTTGCGCACACCTTTGGCGATCACCCGAATTTTGCCCAATTCCAACGTATACAATACCAGAAGACGGTCCGCCTCCCCCCAATCATTATGGCGCAAGACCACCGCTTCAACTCGCTGAGACCTTTCTCGTGTCGGCATGCTAAGATTATATCAGCAGGCAGTTTATTGTCTGGTTGACTCCCAGAGTGGCCTCTGGTAAAATCCCCCTGCCCGGTGCGTTGTACCCTTCGTGCTGGGTCGATCTGCGCGTGGCGCGATTGTATCCATGGTTCATTTTTTGAAAGGGCTTGATGATGAAAGTACTTTTACTTAAGGATGTCTATAAATTGGGGCGTGCAGGCGATGTGAAGCGCGTGGCGGACGGCTACGGGCGCAACTACCTGATTCCTCAAGGCCTGGCAGTTTTAGCGACTCCAGGTGCATTAAAGAGAGTCGAACAGATCCGTACCACAGCAGCAACTACCCGCACGGCGCTGAATAAGGAACTGAGCGGTTTAGCCCAACAACTGGGCAAATTAACCCTCACCTTCCCAGCCAAAGCCGGCGAAACCGGCAAATTATACGGATCAATCACCCCCCAGATGATCGCCGAAGCAATCCAGCAAAAAGCTGGCATGGAAGTCACCCGCCGGCAGATGGATTTCGAACCGATCCGTACACTGGGTGAACACAAAATCCATATCCGTCTGACCATGGATTTGATCCCCGAACTGACGGTCATCGTCCACCGTGAGGGTGAAGCTGTAGCCATGCCGCAAGCAGAGGCTGCTATTCCTGATACTTCAGCCGAGGCTGAAGTTGAGGTTGAAGCTGAAGCTTAGCCAGGGGTTTTCGGCTGCAGTTCCTGCTGATTAGCATCGATTTTAATCTGGCAACCGGCCTGGACGGGGCAGCGGTAAGCGACATCCCTTACTGCAACGCCGACCTGGCCGGTGCCTTTTTCCTAGCATGAGCGAGCAAATCGGCAAACAACTTCGCCAGGCCCGTGAGGCAAAGCAAATTTCCCTGGCACTCGCTGCCAGGGAAACACACATCCGCGCCCATTACCTGCAAGCATTGGAGGCTGGCGATTTAAAAGCCATCCCGTCTACAGCTCAGGCGCGCGGATTTCTACGCGCCTACGCCACATACTTACACCTGGATCCAAATCCACTCATTATCCTCCTGGATGGCATTGCGCCTGCCATACTTTCTGACGAGGCAGTTGAACCAAATCCAGTTACGCCGTTACCATCCGACGTCTCATCAGCAGATGAAATATTTCAACAAATTGGCCAAAAGCTCCAAAACCAGCGCAGCCTGCTAGGCCTTACCTTAGAAGATGTAGAACGTCATACTCATCTTCGCCAGCATTATCTGACTGCCCTCGAAAATGGCGACTTGAACAATATGCCTTCCCCTGTCCAGGGGCGCGGGATGCTTAAAAATTATGCCAGCTTCCTGGGATTGGATCCTGAACCCGTATTATTGCAGTTTGCTGAAGGACTACAAACCCGCCTGGTCGTCAGCCAGGCCGCGCGGCCAACGAGTAAAAGAGAGCCAGTCCAACCCGCTCGCCCTCTCCCGGGGCCCTTACAGCGCCTATTTTCTGGAGACATGTTGGTAGCAGCCCTGGTGAGTATCGTGCTGATCAGTTTTATCATTTGGGGAGCCGCGCGCATCTTCAGCGTTCAATCAGAAAACCAAATCTCTCCGACTGCGCCTTCCATAGCCGAGGTGCTGCTTGTTACCCCCAGCCCATCCCCCACCGCAACCCTGCTTCCAGCAACTCCATCTCCCCCGGCAGGGCCATTACCGGGTTTCGTAGAAGAAAACCCCACCCCAGAGACTCCAGGTGTACTGCCGCTGCCCGCCGGTCAGCAAGGCGTGCAAATCTATATCAGTGTGTATCAGCGGGCTTATATGCAGGTTTTGGTCGATGGTGAAGTAGAATTCCAGGGTCGAGTTTTACCTGGCAGCGCCTATAACTTTCAAGGAGAAGAACGCGTGGAAGTGCTCACCGGCAATGGCGCAGCGCTTCAAGTGTTTTTCAATCAACAGGATCGGGGTATCCTGGGCCTTTTTGGAGAGATCGTCTACGAAGTTTACACAATTGAGGGCGTCCAAACTCCCACACCGACGATTACGCCTACCAGCACAATTACACCCCGTCCTTCGCCAACACCACGCCTGACAGCCACCCCTGAGAGTGGTCCGCCGGCGATTCCCTGATTTTTTTGAGGCGCAATATGCCTAGTATGATTAATTCTTATGGACAGGTATTACAGGTATGAAGCATAAAACTTTCCACATGGTATCTCTAGGCTGTGCAAAAAATACAGTCGACTCGGATTCGATGTCCCGGTTACTATCTGACGCAGGTTTCCACGAGGTCGTGAAACCGTCGCATGCCCAGGTTTTAATCGTCAACACTTGCGGTTTCATAGGCCCTGCCAAGGAAGAGTCCCTGCAGGTTCTAAGAGATCTGGCGGAGCACAAGAGAAAAGGTCAGCTGCTGATTGCAGCCGGTTGCCTCACCCAACGCTACGGGGCGCAGGTTGCCCAGCAGGTTCCCGGTATCGATGGGATTCTTGGAACCCGGCGCTGGATGGACATCGTGGACCTGGTATTACAACTCCGTCAAGGACCGCATCCAGAACCCCTGTACCATCTACCCGACGCCCCAACGGTCGGCACCGATGAACACGGCGTGCTGCGTGCGTCGGTTCAGGGAGGCTCCGCATACATCAAAATTGCCGATGGCTGCCGGCGACCTTGCGCCTTTTGCGCCATTCCGCTCATCAAAGGAACTGCGGTCAGCCGGCCAATGGATACCATCTTACAGGAAGCCATCGTCTTGCAAGAAGCCGGGGTACGCGAGATCAACCTTATTGCCCAGGACACCACAGATTACGGACACGACCTGAGCCTCAAAGATGGTCTGGCTGTCCTCTTAGAGAAGCTGGCTCAGGCTGTGCCGCAGATCGACTGGCTGCGCATCCTGTATGCTTACCCAGGCTACGTCACAGACCGCCTGATCGATGTGATGGCATCCTACCCACAGATTGTGCCCTACCTGGATATGCCGCTCCAGCATGCCCATCCGAGTACATTGAAACGCATGCGGCGTCCGGCAAATATTGACTGGGTGCATACCACACTGACAAAAATGCGCACAGCAATCCCTGACCTGGCCTTACGAACAACGTTTATCGTTGGCTATCCAGGTGAAACTGAGACGGAATTCCAGACGCTGTTGGATTTCATCAGCGAGATTCGTTTTGACCGCGTGGGCGCGTTCCAATTTTCATTTGAACCCGGAACGTATAGTGAAGCGCTAGGCGATCCTATTCCAGCCGAGATTAAGCAGGAACGCTTTGAGCGACTGATGAAACTGCAACAACCTATTTCTTTGGAAAGAAATCAAGCTTTGGTGGGTAAAACCTTACCCGTATTGATCGAAGGCCAGGGCGATGGAATTGCTGTCGGACGAAGCTACCGGGACGCGCCAGAAATCGATGGGATGGTAGTAATAGAGGGCGATGCACCAATCGGTGAAATCATCCCCGTTCGCATCACTGGCGCAATGACCTACGACCTCACCGGGAGCCTGGTTCAGGCAAACTTAATTTCACTTAGCTCAAAATCAGACCTTTTGACCACCATCCAATAATCCCATTTAGAGGAAATCCATGACGACTTTCCACCCACATGAAATCCAATTCGCCCTTGAGACGACCCGCCAGGCTGTCAACCTCGTCCAGATGATCCAAAAAGAGCTGGTCGGAGAAGCATTGACGAAAGAGGATCGCTCACCGGTGACCGTAGCAGATTTTGCAGCTCAAGCCTACGTCGGCTACCGCCTGTCCCAGGTTTACCCTGAAGACAAATTGATAGCCGAAGAGGACTCGGCGCGCTTGAAAAACGACCCAGCCACGCTGGAACGCGTCACGCACTTTATCCAGCGCCAGGTTGAGCTTGCTGCGCCAGAAAAGGTTACATCCTGGATTGATCACAATCGAGTGGATGGTGGGGATCGCTTCTGGACCCTTGACCCGATTGATGGCACAAAAGGCTTTCTGCGCGGCGACCAGTATGCCATTGCCCTGGCCCTGGTGGTCAATGGACAGGTTGTCCTGGGCGTGCTGGGCTGCCCACATTTGAACCTTGCAGCAAAGCCAAGCCTCAATAGTGGGGCATTATTTTATGCTGCGCGCGACTATGGCGCCTGGGCAATCGACCTGCAAATGAGCCAAACAGCCCGGCGGTTGAAAACTTCAGGCCGCACAGATCCTGCTCAGGCGCGCATCTTGCGCTCCCTTGAGTCCGGGCATACCAACACAGGTCAAATTGATGAGTTCGCTACTCTGATGAACACTCAAGCTGAACCGGTGCGCATGGACAGTCAGGCAAAATACGCTGTCCTTGCCTCAGGCGGGGCAGAAATCCTGCTGCGTCTATTATCCCCCAATCAGCCCAACTACCGCGAAAAAATTTGGGACCAGGCTGCCGGATCGATCGTCCTTGTGGAAGCCGGAGGCCAGATCAGCGATCTGGACGGCAAACCCCTTGACTTTACCAGCGGGCGTTCGTTACACAACAACCGCGGCATTTTGGCGACAAACAGCCAGCTGCACCCGGCAGCTCTGGCAGCTTTGCGCCAGGTTGGGGCCTGATACGCCTCAAATCTTCCCGACATAATCATCCAAGCATGACGCGCGCCGACCGGATAGCCCTCGTATTGTGCCTGATAGCCACCCTGGCAGCGTTTTTCATCGCTGACAGGGTCCTGGAGCAGGTGCCGCACCTAGAAGATGAGATGGCTTATGCCTGGCAAGCTCAGGCACTGGCGCGCGGGCGCATTTCTCTACCCTCTCCTCCGGAACCGAAAAGTTTTCTGGTTCCTTTTGTAGTCGATTACCAGGGACAGCGCTTTGGGAAATATCCTCCAGGCTGGCCTGTATTGTTGGCTGTGGGTGAAGTATCTGGGCTGCGCACCTGGGTCAGCCCTCTCCTGTCTGGGCTGGGAATCTGGCTTATTTATCGAGTGGGAAAAAAGATAATGGGGGAGACAGTAGGTTTGCTGGCAGCCGTGCTGACCATCAGCTCGCCGTTTTTCCTGATGAATTCAGGTATGTTGCTTTCACATCCACTTGGGTTAGCTCTCACAGCGGGCTTCAGCCTGGCCTGGTTGAATGCCTTTTGGGATACGGATCCTCCCAGACCCTGGTTTTTCACGCTGCTTGCTGCGATTTGCCTGGGGTGGCTGGCGCTCACCCGCCCCTGGACGGCTGTTGCAATCGCTGCTCCTTTTGCTGTGCATGGCGTGTATTTGCTGCTGCGTGGCAGCTGGGCTATACGCCGGCGCTTGATCGGCTTTGGCCTGTTGACCCTGGCGATCAGCGCTTTGGTCCTGGTATGGCAATATTCTGTTACCGGAGATTTTTCCCTGAATCCGTACACGTTGTGGTGGGAATATGACAAAGTCGGATTCGGACCTGGCTATGGACGGATCGAGGGTGGGCATACCCTCCGACAGGCGTGGATAAACACGCGGGCTAACTTGCGCGCCGGGTTGTACGATTTTCTGGGTTGGGGCTACTTCACGATCCCCTTCCTGCTGGTTGGCTTATTTGCCGTTCGCCGTAACCCACGCGCGCTGCTGGTTGCGAGCATCCTTCCCAGCCTGGTAATCTTTTACATGGCTTATTGGGTGAGCATCTGGGTAACCGGACCACGCTATTATTACGAGGGCTTGCCCAGCATTATGCTGATCGTCGCTGCTGGCTGGGCGTGGTTGGCAGGCTGGCCCACCCAGCCTGAGCAGCCCTGGCAGTCGTACACAGGAAAACGACGTTGGCATCCACTGGCGATAGCTGCTTTGCTGTTAATCATGCTTTCTACCAATCTGATTTATTATGCGCCAATGCGCGTGGGTGGCTTAAAGGGTTTATATGGAGTTCAACGCTCATACCTGGCTCCTTTTCAGTCGGAAGCGTCCGCGCGTCTCACCCCGGCGCTTATCATCGTCCATGCAGACAAATGGATCGAATACGGAAATCTGTTGGAGCTGTCCAATCCATTTCTCGACAGCCCGTTTATCTTCGTCATTTCACGCGGTAATCAGACTGACGAGAGCGTAGCCAGTTATTTTCCAGAGCGGGCAGTTTATCATTACTATCCTGACCAACCCGAACAGTTTTACACCCACCCGCGTCCAGATGATTAGCCTAGATAGATGACCAAAATTTAAAAAGCCGCTGGCTTACTCACCAGCGGCTTTCCATCTTCATCAGACAACCAACCTAATGGTGGTTGATGCGCTTGATTAATTCTTCCAAATCGAGATCTTGCAGCGAGCTCAAAGTCAGATCGGCATGATCTGTGCCCAGACGCCGGGTCAGATCATTAGGAACCGCGACACAGTACAGACCAGCAGCTTTAGCCGCAGTGATTCCATGGGGGGAATCTTCCAGGACCAAAGCCTCTTGCGCCGAAATCCCCAGGCAATCCAGAGCACTCATGTACAGCTCCGGATCAGGTTTGGTGTTGCGCACATCATCGCTCGTGCGCAGACACTCAAAATATTCAATCAATTCCAGGCGGGTCAGATGACCATGCACCCATGAGTGTGGAGAACTGGAAGCAACCGCCAGCTTTAAGCCAAGCTGGCGCGCATCCGCCAGACATTTATGCACCCCTGGCAGCACAGGCTGAGCCATGACCAATTCCATTTCACGTTCCAGGCGCGCTTTTTCTAGCGGCGCGCGCTCCAGCTTATTCCCCACCATCAACTCCAACTCGGTGAATGGGTCGTAACCGGTATTGGCAGTGCCTATAATTTTTCCCCAGGTATCCAAACTAAGAACCTGACCATATCTCTGATAGAACTCTTGCCAGGATTGATAAATGGGGCCTTCTGTTTCAAGAATCAACCCATCAAAATCAAAAATCAACGCACGGATCATCAGCGGCGCAACCTCCATAATGGCCGAACCATCAGCCATATACCGAGCAGGATTAACAGGACAGGCCAGTAAGCTCCAAAGATATTCCAACCGCCCAGGAATGAACTAAAAATCAAGAAAATGATCAGGCTGGTGATAATCATATTCAATCCCTCGCGCAATGCTTTGCCCGTGCGCCTCGCCAATAATCCAGCCAGGATCACTCCAACTCCGGCGAAACCGGGAATCAAAGTCCAGGCATAAGCCCAGCTGCTCCAGTTGCCGGTTTCATTCTGCCAGTAGAGCAAACCGCCAATCCCCGCAATGATTGAGGCGGGCACAGCAAGATCTGGTACACCTGCCAGCAAACTGACGAGGAAGAAGATAACGCCTACGCCGATTACAATCAGTGGCCAGGAATACTGTACATCCACCCAACGCTGCAAACCTGGCACAAGCTGCCCCAACAAAAACAAGCCTCCCAACAAGATAAAAATCAGCCCGACAGCTAAACTACCACGCTTCTGTTGTTCCATGCTAACCTCCATTTTTGATCAGACATTCAAACCAGCCGCCATCTTGTCAAGATCAGGCCGCATCTACCCTACAGTTCAACAAACTCTCAAATACACGCCGCAGGTGCGGGTCATCCACAACCTGTCCGGCGCTGTCGAAGAATTCCTGCATCCCAACTTCACCCTGATGTTCGTACAGGCAGGCCTGCAAAGCCATTTCCAGGCGGTCAATTTGGCGCACAAAACGCGCCTCCGGGGAGCTGGCAGCCTCGAATTCTTCCCATAGTTCTATATACGCTTCACCCCCCGGCAGGTTGCTAAAGACACGCACAACTGCATTTCTTTCCAGCTCATTTTTCGTATGCGCATCGACGGCATCTTGCGGGATGATATCCCCGGCATAGACCTCCCCTACATCATGCAAAAGCGTCATGCACATAACTCGTTCAGCATCCAGCTCCGGAAACTCCGCGCGTGCCAGAAAATATCCCAGAAGCGCCGCGGTAAAGGTGTGGTCAGCGACGCTTTCACAGCGTTCGCGAGAAATGCCCCTACGCAACCAGCCCTGACGATAGAGTTGCTTCAGGTGACTGATCTCAAAGTAAACTCGCACCCAGCGATCAGCCTCACATGCATCCAGCTTATCTAACTGAAAGGTACCTTTCGTTTCCATAACAACCCTGCCTACTATGTTTGCCTTAATGTTTTAAGTACACTTTTTGTTTGGCAACAATCGGAACCTGCTAGAATCAGGTTTTTAGCAGTTGTTCCACACGACTCTCACCAATCGAAAAGTATCTGGCTGCTGGATGATGGACGATTATGGCGGCAGTGGATTGCTCAGGGACGAGCTGCCAGGCCGCAGTCAGGCTCATGCCCAGCTCTTTTTCCGCGGGGAGCAGCTTGAATACTTTCTGGTGGTCTTCAAGATCCGGAATAGCAGGGTAGCCCCAAGAATAGCGTTTCCCCTGACCTTCCTCCAGGCCCAATTCACGGCGGATATGGCGATGCATGTATTCTGCGGTTGCTTCTGCAGTTTGCACAGCCAGGCCATGTGTGTAATACGCCTCCGAGTAATCTCCAGCAGCCTGTAGCTGGTCGAAGCGCTCCGTTGCTGCCTGCCCCACGGTGACTACCTGCAAAGCGACAACATCCATCTGTGCTGCGCCTGAAGGAGCGAAATAATCTGCCAGGCACAAAAAATCCCCGGCTGGCTGGCGTGGGAACTCAAAACGAAACAACTCGCGTGGCTGGTTGCTACTCAGGGATTGGGGATCGAATACGACCAACGCATCTCCATCCGCCTGAGCCGGCCAGTATCCATATACAGCCTGTGGCTGTAACCAGCCATGTTGAAGGACCTGGCGCTGCATTTTGGCTAAGCGTGTATCAAAATCCTTCTGGAGCGCGTCCCATTCTTCTCCATGGGCGTTTTTTGCCCCCCACGACAGGCGATATAACTCATTCTTGGAGAGATGTTGAAAGATCAATTCCAGCGGCATCTGGTGTACGACGCGTGGTCCCCAAACAGCCGGGACCGGAATGGATTGGGCAGGCGCCACCTGCGAGCGGCGCCCTCCACCACGCGCGACGGAAACCGGGCGGTCGGTGCGATTGACCTCATACTCAGCATCCTGGTAGAGTTTTTCCAAGAGCGCGTTTTTCTTCTCCGGGCTGGTCAGGCCATCCATTACGCCCAGTCCTTCAAAAGCATCCTTGCAATAAAATACACCCGCATCATAGCGTGTCTGATCTTCCGTATACAAAATCCGCCAACCGAAACGGCGATTTATCGCCGCACCGCCTACCAAAACCGGGATGTTCAACCCGCGGCGGCGCAATTCATTAACAATCAGCGGCATCTGTTTGCTGGTACTCACCAACAAGGCGCTCAAGCCAATTGCATCAGCCTGCGCTTCTACCGCCCTCTGGATGATCGTCTCAGCCGGCACCTGTTTGCCCAGATCATGAACGGTATAACCATTATTGGATAGGATGGTCTTGACCAGGTTTTTACCGATATCGTGCACATCCCCATAAACCGTGGCCAGGACGAGCACGCCTTTGCTGGTACCCTCCAGACGCTCCAGATAGCGCTCCAAATATGCCACAGATTTTTTCATAACCTCTGCCGATTGGAGCACAAACGGCAGTATCAATTCACCTGCTCCGAAACGGTCCCCGACTTCCTTCATAGCCGGTAAGAGGACTTCATTAAGGATTTGAACCGCCGCAGTGTGCTGGGGCAGGCGTCCTTCCGCAGATCTATTCGCATTTTCTTCCAGGATGGCATCAATATCCTGCTCCACCCCGTCTTTGTGCCGGTGCAGTATGCGCCACTGCAAGCGTTCGGAAGGATTCATCTCAGCCAGGGGGTCGGTCCTACCAGCCATCTCCGACGCTGTGGAGCTCGTTGCCTCAAAATGCTCGATGAGTTGTTGCAAAGCATCTGGGCGGCGGTTGAAGATAAGATCCTCTGCCAGGGTCCGTTCCTCTTGAGGGATTTCCGCGTACGGGGTGATATGGGCGGGATTCACAATTGCCATATCAAGACCAGCCAGCACAGCATGATAAAGCATCACGCTGTTCAGCACTGGCCGTGCCGCTGGAGACAGACCAAAGGAGACATTACTCACACCCAGGGAGGTCAACACGCCTGGTAAATTAGCTTTAATCAGGCGGATACCTTCCAGGGTATCTATCGCCGAGGTGGCGTACTCTGGATCACCAGTTGCCAATGTGAAAGTCAGCGTATCGAATACGAGGTCCTGTGGGCGCAAGCCATATCCATCCACCGCCATCTGAAGAATGCGGCGGGCGACTTCGAGCTTGCGCTCAGCTGTTTTTGCCATGCCCTGTTCGTCGATGGTTAACACCAGGACTGCCGCATTGTAGGTACGCGCCATGCGAAAAATGCGTTCCGCTTTGGCTGTTCCTCCCTCCAAATGGGTCGAATTCAACAAACAGCGCCCCGGGGCGGTTTGCAAGGCAGCTTCCATCACATCCGGTTCGGTGCTGTCGATCACCAAGGGTAATTCCACGCCCAAAGATAATTTTTTCACCACATTACGCATTTGCTGCACTTCATCCGAACGCTCTGTTACGGCCACAGAGATATCCAGCGCATGCGCCCCACCATTGACCTGTTCGCGGGCAATTTCCAGAATGGCATCGTAGTCTTCTTCCAGCAGCAAGCGCTTGAATTTTCGGCTGCCCTGGGCATTACAACGCTCCCCGATTAGAAGTGGAGGGGGATCCTGCTGCATCGCAGCGGCCTGGGTCGCAGAAGCTAAAAATGGTTTAATCGCTGCAGGGCGCGCCGGAGCAGGTTTACGCGCAGTGCCCTGCCCGCCCAAGCGCTCCACCAGGCGCGCCAGGTGGGCAGGCGTCGTACCGCAACAGCCGCCCACCACATTGATATGATATTTTTCAACAAATTCAGCCAGGGCTTCTGCGAAAGGAGCCGGTTCCATTGGATAAACTGCTTCTCCATCCACGTTCAAAGGCAATCCTGCGTTCGGAATGCAAGACACCGGTAAGTGGGCGTGCTCGCCGAGATAGCCTATCGGTGCGCGCATATGCTCTGGGCCTGTTGAGCAGTTCAGGCCAATGACATCGATCGGCATGCCCTCCAGAATCGCCAGCGCAGCGGCGATATCGGTGCCCAGCAGCATGCGCCCGGTTGTATCCAGGGTCACCTGAGCCTGAACTGGCAACTGCATGCCGGTCTCTACGAAAGCTTGCTGCAAGCCGACCAGGGCCGCCTTAACTTCTAAAATATCTTGTGAGGTTTCAAGCAGCAAAACATCCACCCCACCCTGGATCAGGCCCACTGCCTGCTGGCGGAATAAATCGGCTAATTCATCAAAAGTAATATTCGCCAGGTCAGGATCATCGGCTGAAGGAAGCTTGCCTGAGGGACCTAACGATCCAGCCACAAAGCGCGGCTGTTCGGGCGTGGTGTATTCATCCGCCAGGCGGCGCGCCAGCGCAGCAGCTGTGTAATTGATCTCATAAACCTTCTCCCCCAGGCCATAGTCAGCCAGGGTAAGACGATTGGCGCGAAATGTATTGGTCTCCAATACATCGACGCCCACATCCAGGAATGAGCGATGCACCTGCTCAACCACGTCTGGCGCAGTCAGCACCAACACATCATTACAGCCGTTATAGGATTCCCCGCCAAAGTGTTCCCGGGTCAGCCGTAAGGCTTGCAAGCTGGTTCCCATGGCCCCGTCATAGATGATGACGCGCTGTCGAACTGCATCCAGAAAGCGGTGATTGATTTTTAATTGGGGCATGAACTCATTCTCCTGTCAAAAAGAAAAGCCTCTCCAGAAGAGAGGCGCGCAGGTCATCAGGACCTCATCTTCCAGTTCATCCAGACCAGGCTGAATGGCTGCCGGAATTGGCACCTGCCAAAAACTGGCTGCTGGTACAGGTTGCCGAGGCTTCTCAGGGCCGGTCCCTCCACCTCTCTCGATGAGTGAAAACAGAGCATGTAACTAGAACTTGTCTCAAAAGAGGTGGGTCGGGGTGTTTTTCGGCGGCTGCGCCGCCGAAAAACACCCCCTCACCTATTTTATTGAGATAGCTTCTAGTAATTGTCTGATTTTCGGAAAGAGTGTACCACACGGCCCACGGACTGTCAAAGAGCTTACCGTCAGCGAGATTTCTCGTTCAGCAAGCGGTTCACCAAGCACGCTCTCTGACGGTCCAGATCTTACTTAGCTTTACGACAATAAGAGGCCATGATAAACTTGATTTGAATGTTAAGAAAAATTCTAACATAGCCATTATGGAAGCTATTCGCCGCGTAACCCAATACGATCATCTAAAAATCCTGGCAGATTCACGCCGCCTGTACATCCTGCAGCGCCTGATGGCTGGGCCGGCGACGCTTTCCATGTTGGGGAAAGAGCTGGGTGAACATCCCGCGCGCGTCCGCCATCACCTAAAAAAATTGGAGGAGATAGACCTGGTTGAGCTGGTGGATACTCAGGTCGTGCGCGGGTTCGTTGAGAAATACTATCGCGCCAAAGCACGCGCTTTTATCCTCAATGACATGATCTTACCAGCCGATTCCCCTCCCGATCACCGAACTCTGTTTATCATGGGCAGTCATGATCTGGCGCTAGAAGCACTATTACAGCATGTGCAACAACACATAAAAGGAACCAGCTATCTAAATATCCCCACAGGCAGCCTGGAAGGCCTGGTAGCATTACGCCAGGGAACCGCTCACCTGAGTGGTGCCCATCTGTGGGACGCCGAACACGATGATTACAACCTAAGTTATGTGCATTATTTCTTTCCAGATCAAGCCATGGTTTTATTAACGCTTGCCCACCGTGAACAGGGATTAATGGTTTTACCTGGCAACCCACATCAAATAAAAACCATCGCTGACCTGGCGCGTGAGGACGTCACTTTGATCAACCGCAACCGTGGCTCCGGTACGCGCCTTTGGCTGGAGCACCAGTTCCACCAAATGGGCATTAGCGCTGATCAAGTGCATGCTTTGAACGGTGAAGCCCGCACTCATACCGCGGCAGCCGAGGCAGTGCTCACCGGCAGGGCGGATGTAAGCCTGGGCGTGCATGCAGCAGCACAGAAAGCAAGTCTGGATTTTATTCCACTTTTCCAGGAGCGCTTCGATCTGGTGATGCCTGAAACACTACTCAGCCAGCCTGCCATGCAACCTATTCTGGATATATTGCAGAGCAGTCGTCTACGCCAGATCATCCGGGCCTTAGAAGGCTATGATGCCTCTGAGACTGGAAAACAATTAGCTCCCCAGCCTGGTTGAGGCGGAGGAGTTGTAGACTTTCCCTAAGGTTTAGAAAAATCGTTTAGTTCATTTCCTGCCGGCCTGCCAGGGCGCGCAGCAAGGTACTCTGATCGGCATATTCCAGATCGCCGCCCACCGGCAATCCACGCGCCAGGCGTGTCATCCGCACACCGCTGGTCGCCAGTTGTTGCTGCAAGTAGGTGGCTGTATAATCACCTTCCATACTGGGATTAGTCGCCAGAATAATCTCTTTTATGCCGCCCGACCGCACACGATCCAACAATTCCCGCACCTTGAGATCATCCGGGCCAATCCCTTCAATTGGCGAGAGTGCACCGTGTAAAACATGGTAACGACCCAGGTATGCCGCAGTACGTTCCAAAGCCAGCACGTCCAGGGGCTCTTCCACCACACAGATCAGGCTGGGATCGCGCTGCGAATCTCCACAGATCTCACACTCCTGCCGACCTGCGCTTGTGATATTAAAACAGATGGGACAATACGTTGTACTGGCCTTCAACTCGTGCAAGGCTTGAGCCAGGTCAGAGGAGAGTTCATCGGATGCTCTCAGCAAATGAAAAGTCAGCCGCGAAGCCGTCTTCGGGCCAATTCCCGGCAGGCGGCTGAAGGCATTTATCAGGTTTTGGATGGGTTCTGGAAGCAGCATAAGAGTCGATGGTCGGGTACACGCCTAGAAAGGTAGCTGGAAGGGTGCCCTAAAAGGGCAACCCACCTCCTGCCAGAGGCCCCAGACGTTCAGCAGCCATTTCCCGCGACTTCTCCAGGGCGGAGTTGAATGCGGTGAGGATCATGTCTTGCAAGAGCTCCACATCGCCATCCTTCAAGATTTCCGGGTCAATTTCTATGGCGTGGCAGTGCTGATCGCCTGTTACCGATACTTTGACAACCCCACCACCCGCTGTAGCGCTGACTACTTCCAGAGCCAGTTGCGCCTGAGTAGCCTGAATCTGCTCCTGGAGTTTCTGTAATTGCTGGATCATCCCCATCTGATTGGGAGTCTTGGGACCTTTAAACCCTTTTGCCATATTCTTACACTCCTGAATATTTCGGTTAGTTACTGCACATCGACCAGTTCACCACCCAGATCACGCATCGCAGCCGCGACCATACCATCACTCTCTACATCGGGTGGAAGAGACCCGCCTTTGCCTGCCGCCACAAAACAGCGTAGAGGGATATCTACCCCTAACAATTGCTGGATTACCTGGCGAGTCACATCAATATGTTCTCCCTTATCCATTTTTGTTTTTGCAAATTCGCCATTGAACCCTAGAAACAGCACGCCGTCTTTCATTCCGAATGGTTTGCAGGAATTCAACAAAGCTTGAGTCTGGCGGCTGCGCTGACCGACTGCTTGAAGGATACGCCGCCACTGTTCTGTCACCTGCTTGAAGGTCTGATCTTGTGGAGCCATGTGTTCTGTAGAAGGCGTCGCAGCAGGAGCCTCACTGGCTGTAGAGAAAGTCGCCCGGACGAGTGTTTCAGGCTTGGCTGGAGCCTTGCGAGGTGACACTACAGGTTGGATAGCTGGTTGTGCACTTTGGATAATTGTGTCTGAGTCTGGCGGCGTTTCAAGGGCTTCCACAAACGCCAGCTCGAGCGGTAGCGAGGGCTGCCAGGCATTGCGACTTTCATTCGCAGCTGCATTAAACAAACGGATCAGGCGCAGCAATTCAGCAGGCGAAAAAGCCTGAGCATGGCGCGCCATGACAGCGCGTGTCTCTAAGGTGGCATCAATCTGGTCGGCATTGCCCATGCGCATCAATAGCAGGTCGCGCAAGTAGTCCACAAATTGGCGTGCAAATTGGCGTGGATCGCTCCCCCCATCAAGCGCCAGCTGGATCGTCATAATGCCATGATCCGCTTGCTGGGCGATCAACGCCTCAATCACATCCAGCACTGCCTGGCTGGCTGCCGTACCAAGTAAATTCTGCGCCATATCCAGGGTGATCATTTGCCCCGTAGAAGCCAGTTGGTCTAATAATGAAATCGCGTCACGCAGAGCGCCGGTAGACTGGCGCGCAATCAAGGTCAGTGCTTCGCTCTCTACCTCAATCTTTTCCAGCTCGGCTTGCTTACGCAGGTGGGCGACGCAATCCGCTACCGGGATACGCCGGAATTCATGACGCTGGCAGCGAGAAAGCACTGTGGCAGGAATCTTGTGCATTTCAGTTGTCGCCAGGATAAAGATCGCATGGGAGGGAGGCTCTTCCAGTGTTTTCAACAGTGCATTAAAGGCTGCCGTCGAAAGCATATGCACTTCATCGATAATATAGACTTTGTACCGACCCTGATTGGGAGAGAAATTGATCTTCTCGCGTAGATCACGCACATCATCCACGCTGGTATTGGAAGCAGCGTCGATTTCGATCAGGTCCAGGAAACGACCTGCGCTAACCGCCTGGCAGTGTGCACATTCGCCGCACGGACGCTTGGAGAGATCGTCAGCCAGACAGTTTACCGCTTTGGCTAACAAGCGCGCAGTGGTCGTCTTGCCTGTGCCGCGTGGCCCGGCAAACAAGTACGCGTGGGCGATGCGTTCCGCAGCCAGCGCATTGTGCAGAGTGTGAATCACATGTTCTTGCCCCACCACTTCATCCCAGTGTTGAGGCCGCCATTTCCGGTATAAAGCTTGTGACATGGCTAGAGTGTATCAGAGAGGGGCGTAGAGGTCAACCGCTCGATCTCACGCTGGGGTTGAATGATCGGTAAATGGAATTCAGGTGCGGGCGACTGCAAATTATAGTCGCGGATGCGCTTATTTATCTCCCGAGAGCTATCAACAAAAGCCACCAGCGCTCGCTGCCATTCGGCTTCTTTTTGGGCTGCTGAGTGTTTGCTTGCGCTCTCGGAATTGCACCAGAGATAAGCATGGTGCAGGGCATTGAGTACATGCTCGATCTGCTGCTCAATTTCACGTCGCTGCTCGATCCACGGAATACTATAACCGCTGCTGCGCAGGACATGATAAGCCAGACGCCATTCCGGGCTGGTATAAGGATTTTCATCAATGGAAAGCGGCTTGCCCCTGCCTGGTAAATCAGTAAATTTTCCATCCTGGATCGCGCGCCGGATTTGCTCCTCGATATCTGGCACACTACACCTCCACCGATAAACAGATTAAGGCACTTCGTAAGAGCTGATGAGGCTGGATGCAGCATCCAGTAACTCGATTTTTTCTCCAGATTGCAGGATTGGTTGATCTAATCCCCAGAATAGATCAACCACAGTGTTGTTTCCCACGCGGGTTTGAATACTGATGGCGCCGTCTTTAAATAGAGTTAACTCAGGAAAAATGAATTCATGGCCATCGCTGTCCCGCAGCTTCCATCCAGCGAGAGATATCTCACCATCTCCAGTATGCTTCACCAAGACACGTTCGCTTGCCAGATCCCCTACCCCAATTACGCTCTCAATGGTTACGTCCGGGCGAGCAGGCAATGGTGTGGGGAGTGGGGTAGGAAGTGGGATTTGTAACACTTCGCCGACCCCCAGCACGTTAGGATTGGTAAAGCCATTGAACCGAAGTAGTTCTTCCATGGGGACTTCGAACTCTTCTGCGATACTGGCAAAAGTGTCACCATCGCGGACGGTATAAATATAAACTGCCGGGGTGGGCGTCGCTGGCGCAACCTGGGGTTGTGGTGTCGACTGGGCTGCCACCGGGACAGGTGTTTCTTCGCCAAAGATGGCGCTTATCGCCATTGGCAATAAACCCCCAGGATTTGGCCCCTGTACACGGTCCCAAAGGCTTAATACCGCAAACGTAGTACATGCGGAAATCAGGATATTCAAGAACAGATAATAAAAAAGGCGCTTTGGTCCCTTCATGGCTCTCATCTCCCAGCGAAATCATAGCATAAATTAAAGGATGTGCCAATTGCATCCGGAGAATTCGACGTGAAAAATCCTTTTCAATCAGGTATCCTGAACGCTTCTGGTTAATGAAGGAAGGTCAATTGACTCCAATAGAGTTCAACACTACAATCCAGATATGAGCTACCTAATCGACGGACACAATCTGATCCCCAAAATCCCAGGCTTGAGCTTAGAAGCCATGGATGACGAAGAACAACTGGTTGCCTTGTTGCAAGAATTCTGCCGCATAGCGCGAAAAAGGGTCGATGTTTATTTTGATAACGCACCTGCTGGGCAGCCGCGCACACGCAAGTATGGAGCCGTACAAGCCTATTTTGTTCAGCAAGGCACCTCGGCAGATCAAGCCATTGAAGCACGTCTGCTGCGCCTGGGCAAACAAGCCCGTAATTGGACAGTGGTCAGCTCTGACCGACGGGTGCAAACAGCCGGTAAGGCAGCGCATGCGCGAGTTATTTCGTCAGAAGCCTTTGCCGACTTGTTAATTCAGACGCGCCAGGCAAAGACGCCAGGAAAAGCGGATGAACCTGACATGAGCGTGGGCGAAATTGATGAATGGCTGCGACTATTTGGGGGGAAAACCAAGTAATTGGTTAAATAAGATAAATATAGTCTTTAAATTAATCCCTTTTTAATGCAAATAAGATCAAATTAGTGTAATATAGGGATAGTTGACACCTGCCCTCCCCTTATTGGTATAAATCAGGTGTCGAGTCATCGGTACTGCGAACAGCACGCCCCCCCCGTGTTGAAGCTTCCGGTGGCCCTCCTTAGGTTGCCGGGCGTGTCCCCCCCACGTCCGGCAAACCATTTAAAGCCTGACCATCTTTGACTGGGAATAAACGTTTGACCACCATGAGTGTCAGGTCGTCTTGAAGAGGGGCATCACCAGAAAAAATTCCCACCGATTCGTCAATCGCTTCAAGCGTCTCCTGGGCGGTGCTAAACCCAGAACCTTCACCAGGTTCAGCGATCCAATCTACCTCAGCCCGCAAGGTGATTTGTATGCGCTCTTCACCGTAAATCTCACCATCCGGGGAGAAGGATTCGGACACGCCATCGGTATAACAGACCAGCGTATCTCCAGCTTCCAGCGTAATCCTTACCTCGCCAATCGGGTTATCCAGCTCGACACCCAGAGCCATACCTGTACGAACCAGGCGTTCGATCTCCAAGGTGTTGCTGCGTAGCAAAAGTGGAGGATTGTGCCCTGCATTGGCATACACCAGCCCACCATCCTCAGCATAGAGGACAGCATAAAAGATGGTGACGAACATCCCCTGACGGGCATCTGGCACCAGGACTTCGTTTACCCGCTCCAAAACCGCGGCCGGAGAATCAATCTCCCTCACGGTGGCGCGCAGGAGGGTGCGCACCAGGGTCATAAACAGGGCAGCCGGCAGTCCTTTATCGGCAGCGTCGGCTATCACCAGGCCCAGACGCTGGTTGGGTAATTCAAATACGTCATAGAAATCACCCCCCACCTCACGCGCAGTACGCCACAGCGCTGCCAGATCCCAACCAGGCAGGACGGGTAATGTCTCCGGCAAGAAGGAACGTTGAATTTCACGCGCCAACTGCAACTCGCGATCCATACGACCGCGCTCGACCGTCTGCTGTTGCAGACGATCATTGTGGATCGCCAGGGCTGCCTGTTGGGTGATGCCATTGATAATTTCCAGGCGCTTCTTGCGCAAGCTGCGCAGCGCGCGCCCGCCCTTTCGCCCGCCCACTGCGGTGGCTTCCGGTTCTTCCACCAGCATGATTCCCAATACTTCGCCTTTCGCGATCAGAGGCAAAGCGATCAACAACCGCAAATCGCTTACCAGATATTCTTCGACAATACCCACATCTTCCAGCACAATTTGAGCCCATAAGTCAGGCGGCTCTATCTCCGCCAGATCGGGGCTAAGTAATACAGGATGGTCCGCCGGAAAAGCCATGGGATTGAGCAGTTGTAGCGCAGAATCAAGGAGGTCAAACTCTCCCAGGGGATAAACTCGCCCATTGACACTGCGCGGTAAGCCATAGGATTCGGCCAATAGAAAATTGGCCTGCGCTTCTTGCCACAGGAAAATCATGCTGCGCTTTACCCCGACCAAGATAGGTGTAATACGAACAATGGTTGATAGAATATCATCCAGGTCCGTCAGGCTGGTGACCGCTTGCGCCACCTGCAGCAAGGCTACCGAAATATAAGCCTCCTCACGCTGGGATTTTTGCAAACGGATATTTTCGACCGCTACTGCAGTCTGGTGAGCAATGCCCTGGATGATCGCCAGGCGTTCATCAAACAGGCGGGTAATATTCTCGGGGCGATTCCCATTGCTCAGGTCATTGCTGTAATCCACCAGAAATGCGCCACTCACCTCGCCCCGGGCAATCATCGGAATTAAGACCAGCAATTCTGCTCCTGGCAGCAAAACCGGGCTTTGGTTATCGAACAACACACCATCGAGATGGGGATCATCCTCAAGACCATGCAAGATAATCGGTTTCTTTTCCTGGCGCAGACGATCCAATACCGGTAAATCCCCGGCTGCAAAACGCCAGCGCTCAAACTCAGTTTTTTGATCTGAGGAGAGACCTTCGTAGGCGGCAGGTGCAAAAGCCTCCTCCAGGTCATCCCATATGTACAGGGCGCAAGAACGCACACCGATCAGCATGGGTGTTATGCGTACCACGGTAGATAACAACTCATGCTGGTTGGAAAGATTTTGAGAGGCTTCAGCTACCTGCAACAGTACCGTTGAGACCCAGGCTTGTTCATGAGCCGCTTCGTACAGGCGTGCATTTTCGATCGCTACCGAGGCATAGCTGGCAAAACTCGCCGTCATCGCCTGGGCTTCGGAGCCATAGCGCCCGGCGGTGTGGTGTCCTAGAGCCAGCAGGCCCAGGGTCTGTTCACCCACCCGCAGCGGGGCAGCAATTGCCGAATATTCGGGGGGAAAGGCACAGGCGCGCCCCAATGGCTCATAGGGCGAATCCAGGGTGCGGATGATAGGGACATCTGCTGTTAATGCCTGGGACATCCAGGAAGATAGATCCTCAATCTCTGCTGCGGGTCGCTCCTGGCTGATCTTAGCCAATAGATCCTCGAGCTGGACGCCGCAATTCAGATCAATGACTGCCTTTTCGGCGCCCAACACCGCTGCCAGGTGTAATCTCGGTAGCCCAGACGGCAGTTCATCAAGAGTTTCATTCTCGCCCAGCAGCCAGATCGCAGCCACGTCACATGGTAGATTCTGTCTCAGCTCAGCCAAAACGGCATTTAATACTTGGTCCAGGTCAACATCCGCAGAGAGCAACCCGGCCACATCGTGCAAGCTGTCGGCTACCTGGCGGCGCCATTTCTCTGACCGGTACAGGAAAGCATTGCGCATGGCCACCGCAACCGTGTCGGCCAGGGCTTCAAAGAGAAAGCGGTCATCCTCGGTAAATTCATTTAAGCGATCGCTCTGGATATCAATGACCCCCAATACCTCGCCGCCAAAAACCAATGGTACAGCCAGTTCAGAGCGGGTATTCTCGGGTAGCAAATCCGAAGGCCGGTAGCGCGGCTCCTGGCTGACATCATTGGCCAGAACCGTATCGGCATGGCGCGCCGCCCATGGGATGATCCCCAGCGGGTCATCCAGATCGTAGGCAAAGCCCTCCTCACGCAGCGTGTGCCGGCGCGGATCGCTGCCAGCCTGAAAGATGATCTTGCGCCTGCCTGTGTGGACGGTAAAGAGGTGTACATAGGGATAGCCAAAACGCTTCTGGATCAGGCTGACGACTTGATCCAGTAACTCGTCCAGGTTCAAGATGGAAGTGATGGCGCTGCTAACTTCCGAGATGGTGGTGAGCTGTTCAGCGCGCCGGCTGAGGGCTGAATACAAGCGCGTTTCTTCCACAGCAATGGCGATATTCCCCGCCAGAGCGCGCAGGACCAATAAATCCACATCCTGAAATGCACCGGTATAGTCGCTTTGCACATCCAGGATGCCCACAACCCGCTGCTCAATTTTAAGGGGCATGGTAACTTCGGCGCGGGTGCCTGGAAGAAGATCGATTTCCAGAAAACGCGGCTCCTGGGTGACATCATTGGCTAAAATTTCCTGACCTGTTTGAGCAACCTGGCCAATAATGCCTTTCCCCATGCGGATATACAATGGCTCTCGGGTAGGATGGCGATCATTGGATCCTGCGCGTGGCTTGCCGCCGGCGCTGGCGCGAAAATGCAGAGTTTCCAGTCCGGGCTCCACCGTAAAGATGGCTACATAATAATAACCGAAGGTCCCCTGGATCAAGCTGGTTACCTGGCGGGCGAGCTCATCCAGGTCGCGCACATTGGCGATCTGCAAGCTGACGTGCTGCACCAGCGCCAATTGCTCAACGCGCCAGTGTTCCAAAGCCAGACGCTGCGAAGCCTGTAAAGCCACCAATGCCTGGGTCGCGATCCCTTCCAGCATGGCAACGGCATCCTGGTTAAACTTATGCTCCACAGGGCGTTCGGCCTGAAGGACCCCCAGGACATCGCCCCCAGAAGCCTGGCTCAGAATGGGAACAGCCACGATCTGGTGCAGGCGGTGGCGATCAAAACACGCCACGCCCGTACAGATTGCCTCACTGCCGGCTGCTTCGCTGGTGGTGATTTGCCGGGTTTGGTACGCCTGGGCCATAATGGGAGAGCACAATTCACCTGAAAAGACCCCCAGGTCCAGGCGGCTATCGTCGGCAACCTGCAGCCAGGCAGGCGCCGGTAGAAGCTGGTCCGCCAGCCAAAAATCCACCTTGCAGTCCAGGATTTGCTCGGTGGCGGCAATGATTGCATTACGTTGGGAAAGCATCACCGCAATCGCATCTGCGGCGCTCTTGGGTGCTGCACGCTCCTCAGCCTGACCAGCCTCTACCAGGGTGCTCAGTTCCTGTAGCTGTTCACCCAGGGCAAGCACCTGCCGCCAATGGCTCAGGGACTGTTCAGATGGCTCGCTGTTCACCCCCGTCCTTCCTTACGTTTAACCATTGTCAGGATATTACAGTCTCGGACATCCCCCTGCCCCGGCACAATCGTAAAAGAAACTTCATCCATGAGCTGGCGCATAAAATACAATCCCAATCCACCCGGTTGGCGCTGCTCAATATCCGAGGTCAGGTCAGGATCATCGACTTCAGATGGATCAAAATGATGCCCGCAATCCTTGAGCGTAACGGTCAGGCTTCCCGGGACAACCACACAGGTACACTCAATAAGCTCTTGCGATTCGCCTCCATAAGCATGTTCGATGATATTCGAAGAAGCTTCATCGACCGCCAGCTGGACGGCATATATCTGAGCCGACTCCAGCCCGCTGTCGCGTGCCGCTTCCCCCACAAAGATACGAATATCGTCCAGGTTTTCAAACTGCGCAGTAAAAACTTCACGGCGCGAATCGCATTTTGTCTCTGAGCTACTCATGGCTTACCTATAATGAAAGAGAGATGCAGCAAAGGCTAATCCTGCCTCACCCACATCTCTCTTCACAACTTCAAATTAGAATCTGGCTGCTTAAAGCTGCCGGAAACCCGCCTTGACCAGGTTTAAAAACTGCCAACTGCGGAAGTAATATCGTCGTAAAACGAAAAGAGCGGAATGAAGCCAGCCAAATCCATCGCTTCATACACCCGCTGAGGAACCAAAGCCAGGGCGACCTCACCCCGGTTGTACCGGCGGCAGGCTTTCTGTGCGCCGATTAACACCCGCAACCCCGCACTGGACATAAACTCAACATTTTCCATGTCCAATACAATCTTGTGGCGCCCTTCATTAATGATCGAATCCAACGCCTCTGCAAATTTTGGCGAGGTGGCGCTGTCAATCCGGCCGATGACCTTCACCAGGTCACAGTGCTTGAACTGGGTTATGGTAATTTCCATCAACGTCCTCCGCTTGGGTGAATTTTCCCGGTATTTGTGCTGTGTAGATTATAACATGAGTAGTTAATCCACACACAGGAGCACACAATTTCCAGCGGGATCGACCACCCACACGCCTTGGGGACTCAGCTCATACGCCACACCCGCCTGCTCCAGCTGCTGTTTCACGCGCCCCAGCGCAGCCTCATCCGGCAGCTCCAGCGTGAAATAGCGCAGACCCAGCGCTTCCGCAGGAGGGGCAGCCGCACCAGCGCTATTCCAGGTGTTGAACCCGATATGGTGATGGTAACCGCCAGCCGAGACGAACCCAGCCGAACGTCCATAGCGCAGAACCCGGTCAAAACCCAGGACATCGCAATAAAATTGCTCTGTAGCCTCGATCTCTGCCACCTGCAGGTGCATATGTCCAAGCACACAAGCCTGAACAGGCGCATCCAGGTTATCCGTTTGCGCCTGGGCCAGCAAGTCATCGATATCCAACGGCAGGGTATCCATCTGCAAACTGCCGTTCAAATGCGGCCAGGTTTCTTTCGGGCGGTCACAGTATAACTCGATGCCATTGCCATCCGGATCGGCCAGATACAGGGCTTCGCTCACCAGATGATCAGAGGCTCCCTGAAGCCGCCAGCCAGCCTGCACCAGGCGCAGCAAGGCAGTGCCTAAGGCCTGGCGCCCGGGATATAGAATGGCCAGGTGGAATAAACCGGTCCGCTGGGGGTAAGCTTGCGCCTGTGGATTGCCCACTAATTCAAGAAATGGCCCTTGTTCCAGGCTTCCCAAATGAGTTGAGCTAGCTGCAGCACGGTTTAACCTTAACCCCAGCACATGCTGATAAAATTGTACCGAGCGGTCCACATCGCGGACCGTGAGTGAGACCAGGCCAGGTTTTGTGGCGGGGTGTATTTGAAAAATGGTCGCTTGTTCCATGTTTTACCTTTAATAGATCTGATCAATACCAGGGTTATTTGTACAAATAAGATTATAAACGTCTTTTATTAAACTTAAGCAGAACTTATGAACCCTAAGTAAAACGCCAAAAGATACTTAACCAAACCTGACTTGTTGCCAGGCGGTTTACTCAACTTATTTTGTCAAGGAGCCCTCCATGCAGTCTAAATCACGCTATCGCTGGTTCGTCGTGGCTGTTTTTTTCCTGTTCATGCTGCTGCACCAATCCGATAAATTGATGATCGGCCCGCTGACCACCCCCATCATGGAGACCTGCGGCATCGACGAAGTCCAGATGGGAGCTGTGTTTACCGGCGCTTTGCTGGTAGGAGCAATCCTTTACCCCTTATGGGGCTATCTGTATGACCGCTACGCGCGCGCCAAACTGCTGGCGCTGGCGTCTTTCATCTGGGGCTCGACCACCTGGCTGAGCGCCATCGCCCCCACCTATCCGACCTTCCTCGCCACACGCGCCTCGACCGGCGTGGATGACTCCAGCTACCCCGGCCTGTACAGCCTGATCTCAGATTATTTCGACCCGAAAATGCGCGGGCGCGTGTATGGCTTGCTGCAGCTCTCCCAGCCCCTGGGCTACATGGCCGGGCTGCTGATCGCCACCATGCTCAGCGGGGTGATCGGCTGGCGCGGGGTGTTTTACATCACCGGCTCCCTGGGCCTGGTGCTGGCCGTGGTCATCTTTTTTGGGGTGAAAGAAGCGCCGCGTGGGGGCAGTGAGCCAGAATTAGCCAACCTGGAACAGATCGGCATCTACCGCTTCGACAAGAAGATCGCCCTGGGCCTGTTCCGCAAGAAGAGCCTGCTGCTGCTGTTCGCTCAGGGGTTCGTAGGCGTATTCCCCTGGAATGTGATCACTTACTGGTTCTTCCGCTACCTGGAAACCGAGCGCCAGTATACCCAGGACGAAGTCTTCATGACCATGGCGCCGGCGGTGCTGGTGCTGGCGGCGGGCTATTTCGTGGGCGGGGCGGCCGGCGATTTCTTCTTCAAACGCACGCCGCGCGGGCGCGTGCTGGTATCGATGGTGGCGGTGCTGATGGGGGCGATCCTGCTCACTTTCACACTGCGCGTGCCCATGGAAAACCAGTCCCTCTTTCTGGGCCTGCTCATGGCCACGGCTTTATTCATCCCCTTTGCCTCACCCAATGTGATCTCCACCGTGTACGACATCACCCTGCCCGAAGTACGCTCGACTGCCCTGGCGATCCAATACTTTATCGAGAACGGCGGTGCGGCGCTGGCGCCCCTGCTGGCCGGGTATATCGCCCGTGACACTTCCTTGGGGCAAGCCATCCTGGTGATTTGCGTCACCACCTGGGTGATGGGCTCCATTTTCCTGGCCTTTACGGCTTACTTCGTGCCGCACGATATCCAAACCCTGCGCGAGCAAATGCGTGAACGCGCCGCCCTGGAAAAGAGCCTGCAGGCAGGCGAGGTAGCGCAGGCCGGTTAGCAACCGGTTAAACCAACACAAAAACGGCCTGGCTGTCATGCAGCAGGCCGTTTTATTTTTAATAGGATTTACGCAGCTCCGGGGAAAATAGTCCAACCAAGTGCGTAAGTCCTATTTAATTCGAGCAATTGCGCTTAATTAGAAGGTGCTGCGGCCAGGATTTCCAGCAACCGCGGATGCTGCGCATAAACCCCGCGCGCCTCAGGCGGCAGCAAGGCAGCAATCTGGCACATCATCTCGGTGGTATGGGCGGCTAACTGCGCATCGCGCCCATTGGCGCTCAGGGGCGGCAAGCTGAACGGCTTGCCCACCCGCACCAGCAGACTCAAGCGTTGCAGGCGGCGCAGCCTGCCTTTCACAACCTGGTCCTCCGTGCCGGTCAGGGCTACCGGCACCACCGGCACACCGGCTTTGGCTGCCAGGTAGCTGGCGCCGGGCTGGCCGTGCCGTAGCTTCCCATCCGGGCTGCGCGTGCCTTCGGGAGCTATCACTAGCACACCTCCCTGGCGCAGGCGTTTCAGCGCTGCCCGCAGGGCTGAGAAATCTGCATTGAAGCGGTCCACCCAGATGGCATCCAGCTGGCGCGCCACCCAGCTATAAAATGCGCTGTCCCGGTACTTTTCCGCCACCAGCATGATAATGTCCTGGCGCTCCAGCAGGTAAAACACCAGCGGGGCATCCAGGCGGCCGATGTGGTTGGAAACGATCACATACCCGCCCTGGGCAGGCAGGTTATCGAAACCCTCAACCTCAATCCGGGAAGTTAATTTAAAGATACTCCAAACCAGGAAACGAGCCAGGCGCGCCCCATAGCTCATAAGCCCCAAACCCGCCAGCTAAGGAGCAGTTTGCTCCCATTCTTCAAGCCCAATGCACGCATAAGGTTCTCCCGCCCGGCTGGCATTATCTGTAGCGCGCCGCACGCTGTTCATCAATTCATCCAGCGTCTCGCCGCCCATGGGATAGATGACCACCCCTACGAGGGCGTAGATCTGGTAAGGCTGGTCATCCAACAGGATCTGGTTACCTACGGCTGCCAGCAATTTGCGCGCTATTTTAGCGCAATCCGGTGGGTGAGCAAGGTCTTCCAGGATCAAACCAAAGCCTTCACGTCCCAGGCGCGCCACCGTATCGCTCTGGCGCAGGCAAGCCACCAGGCGGCGCGCCATAATCTGCGTGATCATATCGGCAGCTTTGCGCTCCACTGGCTTCCCATCGACATGCTGGACCTGATATTTGACCAGCATTACCGAAAGCATGGAGGCATGCCGCCGGGCGCGCGCCAGCACGTGTTTGAGGCGGTCGCGGAAGAGCAAATAATTGGGCAGGCGCGTCACCGGATCCAACAGGGTATTGGTAGAGAGACTGCCCGTATCACGGCGCGGCTCAGTCTGCTCGGGCTGCTCGTCTTTGATCGCTTGGGCGTACAGGCGGATCAGCGGAAAGAGCTGGTAAACGCCCTCTTCATCCACCTGCAAGAGCGATTTGTTCAGCAGGCGATTCAGGGAGTCCTGGCGGATGCCGCGCTCCGTCTCCACCTGGGCGGCGCTAAAGCGCTGGGTATAATCGGCCAGCTGCAGTAAATTCCAGCGCTCGTTATCGGTGAGCAGGCTCCAGGTATGATCGATCGCCACTTGCATGCTGCGGTGGCGGGCGGGAATATCCTGCAAATTGACCGCCAGTACCTGCAGGCCACTCTCCAGGGAGCGGATGAGCTGCGCCAGCGAATAATGGCTCAGGTTAGCTGCCGCCAGCTCGATCGCCAGCGGCATGCCCCCCACCAGCTCGCAGACACGCGCGATCAGGCGCAGGTTTTCGGCGGTGAGGGTGATCTCCCCCAGGCTGCGCTGGGCGCGCGCCATGAAAAGCTGCACCGCGGGCGCGTTCACCCCGCTCAGGCCATCTTCCAGCGCCGGGTACAACAGCCCGCCCACATCTAACAGGCAGGTGGACTGGTAATTGATGCGCACCTGGGTGGTGAGCAGGATCTTCAGCCCCGGCGCCTGGCGCAGGATTTCGAGCAACAGCTCGGTCTGGTCCACCAGGCCTTCAAAGCTATCCAGCAGCAGCAGGCATTTCAGCGGGCGCAGGAACTGGATCAGCTGGCTCTGCGGGTCTTCCTGGCTGCGCAGGGGCAGCCCAAAGACATCCGCCAAGGCGCGCAGCAATTGATCGCCGGTGAACAGGCCCTCCACGGGCTTGAACCACACCCCGTCGGGGAATAAGTGGGCGTACTGGTGGGCAGCCTCCACCACCAGGCGCGTCTTACCCGAGCCAGCCATGCCCACCACGCTGGTCAGGCGGCAGACGCGGTTGGTCATGCAGTTGTCGAACCATTCCAGCTCTCTCTGGCGGCCGTAAAACTGAGTGAGATCGACCGGGAAATTGTGCATGCTGCGGTTTTCGATGCGCGGCATCTGGCCATCCAGCTTGATGCCCGAGCGGATCTTTTCATAGATTTCGCGCGACTCCACCGCCGGCTCCACGCCCAGGCCATCCGCCAGGATGCGCTTGAGGGTCTGGTATTGCTCCAGGGCGGCGTTGCGCCGCCCGGTGGTCGCCAGCAGCACCATCAACTCGCGGTAACCCTGCTCTTCCATGGGCGCCAGGCTGACCTGCTGGGAGGCATATTGATAAACCTGGTCCAGGTCGCCCATGCGCCGGTAATACTCGCTCAGGCTCTGCAGGGTAGCCAGCTGCTGGCGGGCGTACTGCTCGCGGCGGAAGAGCACCCATTCGGAGAAGGCCTGGCTATCGGGGGTGAAAATATCGGCAAAAAAATCGCCGCGGTACAGGCTGGTAGCCGCCTGCAGGTGCTGGGTGCACACCAGGCAGGTATCCAGGCTCTGGTGGCGGTGGGTTTGAGTTTTGGCCAGCAATTGCTGGTATTCACGGATATCCAGCCACAGCCCGGCCCTGGGGTTGAACTGCACGCTGTCCCCCGTGCTGAGCAGGAAGTGCGTTTGCTCCTCCATCGGACCCAGGGTCTTGCGCAGGCCATAAAAAGCCTGGCGCAGGTTGGTGCGGGCGGCGCCTTCCGGCTTATCCGGCCAGAAGAGCTCCGCCAGGCTCTCACGGCGGTGTACCTGGACGGTCTCGAATGCGAGGTAGGCAAACAGAGCGCGCTCTTTATCCGTGCGAAATTTTGCCGTGATATTTTCGCCGCCCAGGCGCACCCGGAAGGATCCCAAAAGCTCAATTGCGAGAACAGCCATTCCCCCGCCCAATCCATCCAAAAAGACTAACCTGATTTCACGCTAATATCACACCTGCATAACGCTTACGTAACGGTACATAGTGATAATGGGGATAAGAGTAAATTAATTGTGACGCCTGCATTACATATCTGTACTGAATGCAACATTAATCTTACTCGGGTCGGGGAATTTTGTAAATAACAAATCTAATAACTATCATGAATGCTAATAGGTCCCGGCATGCGCTTAGAACAACAACTTTACCGTTCGTACATCTTGAGAATGTGGCGGGACAGTACAGGGGGGGAATGGCGGGCATCGGTACAAAATATTGCCGATTGTGAAACACATCATTTCGCCAGTATTCATCAATTGATCCTTTTTCTATGTCAGGAGGTGGACGGGGAAGAAATACTAACCAATTTTATGTCCTACACAAGCAAGGCCAAAACCCGGCTGGATGAGCCGGTGCTCACAACCGGGGAAGAATAAATCAAGCGTAAATGGACGGAGGGAGAATCATGAACTACAAAAAGATTGCCGTGATCGTAATGATCACCCTGATAGCCAGCCTGTTTGCCGGGCTGGCTCTGGCCGAGGATGGGATCATGTTCCGGCGTAATGTTTCCAAGACGCCGGAGGGCGAGACCGAAAAAGCTGGCATCTACATGATGGACTTCTATGTGCCCGCCCAGGCTGCGGACGGAACCGTCTTAGAGGAACAGCTGGAGTATATTCTGTTAGATGGTTCTGAGGCAACAGATTATGCCAATCGATACTGTGCCAAGCCACTGGTATCAGTGTATATCGACGACATCGCCCACACCCTGACCGCCGACAGCCTGGCCAACTCTGTCACCGGCGGCATCGCCCTAGGACAGTACGATGCATTCGTAGGCATCTCGGTAGATGACGGCGACACATTCCGCACCGAAAACCTGTCGCGGTCGGCCGACCTTTCATCCTTTGTCCTGGATAATGGTGAGCCGTACTACGGCGGCGTGCACAATGTGGTCCACCAGGTAGCCGAAGACAAGATCCTGGCGGTGTGGGCCAGCAAGTACTGCCAGAGCGGCTTCCCGCTCTATTCGCTTTCCACGGATGCTAACATCCTTGACAACCAATCCTACCTGGCTGAGCTGAAAGACACCTACGGCAAGAA
>CAYXDC010000024.1:0-40148 GCA_964463505.1 uncultured Anaerolineaceae bacterium | reverse complement strand
CCCCCCGTCTGAAAGAGTGCCCCTTGCCACGCCTAGTGGCGTGGGCTATAATCCTTGGGTTGTGAAACGCTGTGCTAATGTGTTTCGATTTAATGCCCCAATGCGCCCTAAAAGGGTTCATTTGATAGGCAGGTAAGATAATTATTTTATGTAAGTGAGGCTAATTATGATCGACGTAAATGATCTGCGCAAAGGTGTAACCTTTGTCCTGGATGGCAATCTATTCAAGGTATTGGATTACCATCACCACAAACCAGGCCGCGGTAATGCCACCATCAAAGTAAAAACGCTTAATCTACGTTCTGGAACGAATCTGGAGATGACTTTCTCTTCTGGTGATCGGGTTGAAGATGTACGACTTGATTACCACAACGTCCAATTTTTATATACCGACGGTGAGTTTTACCACTTTATGGACCTTGAAACCTACGAGCAACCTGCTCTGAATAAAGAAGTGTTGGGCGATGCCACGGATTATCTAAAAGAAGGTCTGGAAGTTAAGTTGACTTTCTATGAAGGCAAGCCACTGGATATTGAGCTACCCACATCGGTGGATTTACTGGTTACCCAAGCGGATGTTGCTGTGCGTGGCGATACTGCCACCGGTGTCAATAAAAAGGTGGTCACCGAGACAGGCTTGCAGGTTTCAGTGCCTGCCTTTGTGGTTGCCGGAGATACCGTACGCGTGGATACCCGGAATGGATCATATCTTACCCGCGTCTAGGCAGGTACCAATTTTTCCGATTTTCAATTATGCGCACACCAGCCGGTAAAGAATGCCGATATTTTTATGGGGATTATTTTCGCGGGCGCGAGCATGAAGAATGCCGCTTGCTTGCCAACGCTTTGCCACCGTTGGCATGGAAACCCAGCTTATGCAGCACCTGCCCGGTGCCAGATATCTTGCTGGCAAACGCCTGTCAGCACATGATTCTGACCCCTAGCCTGGGTAGGCCGTTCCCGTTCACTCGTCAACAGGTGCAAATTCGGGCTTACTGTCAGAAAACACAGCGCAGTGTAAATGAACCACAAATAGGCTGTGGGGAATGTCACCCATTGCCAGCAGTTTTCACGGGAGAAGATCTTGAATAAAACGTTGCTCATCGATCTGGACGACACTTTGTTGGGCAACCACATGGATGACTTTCTGCCATCCTATCTGAATGCGCTATCCAAACATTTGTCGCCTTTTGTCCCTCCTGAAAAGATGGTTCCCCAGCTCCTGGCTGCCACACGGTTAATGGAAGAAAATAACCAGCCAGATTGCACTCTGGAGAAAGTCTTTAGTGCAGCGTTTTACCCGGCTCTGGGATTACGCAAGCAAGATTTGACTGAAGTCCTGGCTGAGTTCTACGATGAAATCTTCCCCAGCCTTAATTATGTGTCTGTATTTCGACCAGAAGCTGTTCAAGTCGTAGAAACTGCTTTATCAGCGGGTTACCAGATCGCCATTGCCACCAACCCTCTTTTCCCGCTCGCGGCAGTAAAACATCGCCTGGCCTGGGCTGGACTACCGATTGAGCGCTATCCCTTTAAAATTGTCGGCTCGTATGAACCATTTCATTTTGCCAAACCGAACCCGGCCTATTTCGCTGAAATACTGGCGCATATGGGCTGGCCTGAAGGCTCAATTGTCATGGTTGGGGATGATCCCAGACGAGATATAGTCCCTGCCAGTCAGCTCGGGTTAGCAACTTTTCAAGTAAATGCTACCAAGCCAATCATTCAGGACCAGCAAGCACATGGATCAGGCACCTTACAAGATCTGATTCCCTGGCTGGAAAGCACACCTCCCGAGCATTTGCGCCCCGATTACAAGACCCCTCAAGCAGCCTTAGCGACCCTGCGTTCAACCCCGGCTGTTCTGGATACGTGGTGCGACCAACTCCCCGCGCAACGCTGGAGCATGCAATCGCGCCCGCCTGCCTGGTGCCCCGTAGAAATTCTGTGTCACTTACGCGATGGAGATATAGAAGTAAATCTACCACGTTTACGTAAAATTCTCTCATCGTACAATCCATTCATCCCCGGTATGGACACAGACCGCTGGGCAGAAGAACGCAAGTATATACTACAAAATGGTTGGCAGTCGCTAAAAGACTTTACTGCCGCGCGCCTGGAAATGCTTGCGATCCTTGAAAGCCTGACGCCGGATGACTGGCAACGCCCTGCCCGGCATGCTATTTTCGGACCCTCCCGATTATTTGAAATGGTTGAAATCACCAGCGCCCACGACCGCCTGCATATGCAACAGTTACGTGAAGAACTGACCTCCATCAGCGTGTAGGACTGCCACAATTCTGTCAAAAAATGACGATCTCTTGATGCGCCTGCATCCACAGGCGCATTTTTACTCTTGCGCCTGGTTGTTCCAATCTGGATACCAGCGCCTCCTTTCAGCCGCTTGGGGGTTATCACTACCAAATTTCGCCCGCACAAGTGGAGGCAAGTATGCATAAGAAAGTTGTTGTTACCGGCCTGGGTACGATCAGCCCTGTTGGGAATAACCCTGAGACAACATGGCAGCATATTCTGGCCGGCCGGTCCGGTGTAGGGCCGATAACTCATTATGATGCCAGCGAATACAAGACTCGTTTTGCCGCAGAAGTCAAAAATTTCGATCCAGCCGCTCTGTTCGGTACTCGCGAAGCCCGCCGCATGGATCGCTTTGCCCAGTTCGCAGTCGCTGCCTGTATGCAAGCCGTAGAAAATGGAAAACTGGAAATTAATGATGGCAATCGCGATCGTATAGGGGTGATCATCGGAAGCGGTATCGGTGGATTAGGCACACTTTTTGAGCAGATGCAGATCTTTTTCGAGCGTGGACCGAGCCGTGTCAGTCCCTTTCTGGTACCCATGATGCTGCCTGATACCGCTGCCGGGATGGTTGCCATCCATCTCGGATTACGTGGTCCCAATATGGCTGTGGTGACAGCCTGTGCTACCGGCACAAATGCTGTCGGTGAGGCAGCAGAAATGATTCGCCGAGGCCATGCAGATGTTGTCCTGGCGGGTGGCAGTGAGGCCGTAATTGTTCCTATTGCTATGGCTGGATTGAGCGTCATGACTGCCCTATCCACCCGCAATGATGATCCACAACGCGCTTCGCGCCCCTTTGACTTGCATCGAGATGGCTTCGTGATGGGAGAAGGCTCAGCGATCTTAATGCTTGAATCGGAAGAACATGCCCAGGCGCGCGGTGCTCAGATTCTGGCACAAGTATCTGGCTACGGCTCAACCAATGATGCTTATCATATCTCCGCCCCAGCAGAAAATGGAGCGGGAGCAGCCTTATGCATGCGCTACGCTTTGGAGCACGCCAACCTCAACCTGAACGAGATCCAATACATCAATGCCCATGGCACCAGCACCCCGTTGAACGACAAAAGCGAGACTGCAGCCATAAAGACAGTCTTTGGCGAACAAGCCTACCGAATTCCGGTCTCTTCTACCAAGTCCATGACCGGTCATCTGCTTGGGGCTTCTGGCGCATTGGAAGCACTGATATGCACCTTGGCCTTGCGCGATCAGGTGATACCTCCCACGATCAACTACGAAACTCCCGATCCCGAATGTGATCTGGATTATGTACCGAACACCTGCCGGCCTGCGCCTCTGCAGCATGTTATGTCAAATTCCTTCGGTTTTGGTGGACACAATGCCACCATCATCCTTAGCCAGGCGATGAACTCGGGTAAGGAAAATTCAAACTAGTCGAAGGAATAACTTATGAGCCCTTATGCACATATCACTGGCTGGGGAACCGCCATTCCCGAGCGGGTGTTGACCAATGCTGAACTGGCGAAGATGGTGGATACCAGCGATGAGTGGATCGTCTCACGCACTGGTATCCGCGAGCGGCGGATTGCCAGCGAAGAACAAACCTCTGCCTCGCTGGCGGCTGAAGCAGCGTTAGCAGCGTTGCAGGTAGCTGGTTTAAAGCCTGCCGACGTAGATCTGATTATTGTATCTACATCCTCTCCCGAGCATACCTTTCCTGCTACCGCTTGCCTGGTACAAGATCGTATCGGCGCCAACAATGCCGGGGCTTTTGATCTCTCTGCAGCCTGTTCGGGATTCATCTTTGGCCTGCATTTAGCCTCTCAATCTATCCGCACCGGTGACATTCGCAATGCAATCGTCATTGGCACAGAGACGCTTTCCCGCCTGGTTGATTGGAAGGACCGCAATACCTGTATCTTGTTTGGCGATGGCGCCGGCGCCTTTGTACTTCAAGCCGCCGAAGAACCTGCCGGTATACTTACCGGCGTGATGCGCTCCGATGGCTCAGGTGCTGACCTACTTAGCTTGCCTGCTGGAGGCAGCCGTCACCCGATCAGCCAGAAAGTCATCGATGCCGGTCTACACTATATCCAGATGAATGGTCGGGAGGTCTTCCGTTTTGCAGCCCGTGTGATGAACCAGGCTACAGAGGAAGTCATCCAAAAGGCTGGCCTAAAACTTGATGACATCCAATGGATTATTCCTCACCAGGCAAATCTACGCATCATCGAGGCTGCAGCACGCGGTTTGAAATATCCGATGGAGCGTTGCGTGATAAACCTAGATCGCTATGGGAATACCTCAACAGCATCTATACCCCTGGCCACTGTTGAAGCTATCCAGGATGGGCGCCTGAAAGCCGGCGACCAGGTAGTATTTGTCGGCTTTGGAGCTGGGCTGACCTGGGGAGCGGTTCTAGTAAAATGGAGTGGACCATTTGCTACCCGACGACAAAAAATTCATCCAGCTTATGTCCGTTTCCTGGCACGTTTGCGCTCAGTTTTACTGCGTGTTTTGCGTCGCCTGGATACAGCGATCTGGGGGCGAGTTTCACACATAGACGAATAAGATTATGTGGTCATAAAAAACACCCGCCGGATGGTTCAGCGGGTGTTTTTTGTCTTTTAATCTGGTTAACTCCGAATGTTAGAACGATGTTAGAAATTCTACAACTTGAGCAAACCGCCTACCAGCCTCACCTATAGGTTGGTATAATTTCTACAATTCATGCGATTGTCATCCGATTTGGAGGTAATGTGAACCCAGCTCGAAATCGATCTTCTCTAATTTACTTGCTGCTATTTGTGGCGATCATCGCGATGGTCGTCTTCAACTTTAACCAGCAAGCATCCGCGCAGGAGGTACTAACGATCAACGAAGTCGCCTCCGAGATTCAGCGCGGAAATGTCGAGCGTGTAACCGAGGACGACAACCGCCTGCGAGTGATCTTCAATGATGGTGTCGAGAAGTCTTCTCATAAGGAGACGGGGGCGACACTGGTAGAGCAGCTTAAGGAACTTGGTGTGACGACCGAACAGCTTTCTGCTGAGGCGGTTAAACTCGAGATAAAAGCACCCAGCGCGATCCTTGGCGTCGCCACAGCCCTGGGATATATCCTGCCCTTCATTCTTATCGCAGGCGTTTTCTGGTTCGTTTTTCGGCAAGCGCAAGGCAGCAACAATGCAGCACTTTCCTTTGGTAAATCTCGCGCCCGCATGTTCACCGGTGACCAACCCACGGTCACTTTTCAGGATGTTGCGGGGGTAGACGAAGCCAAAGAAGAATTGAAAGAAGTGGTTGAATTCTTGCGGGAACCAGAGAAATTTATCTCGCTGGGCGCGCGCATCCCGAAAGGTGTACTTCTGGTTGGCCCACCCGGAACCGGTAAGACCTTGCTCGCCAAAGCCGTTTCTGGCGAGGCAGGCGTGCCATTCTTCTCAATCTCAGGCTCGGAATTCGTAGAAATGTTCGTCGGCGTCGGCGCAAGTCGGGTGCGCGACCTTTTCGACCAGGCCAAACGTCACTCACCGTGTATCGTGTTCGTAGACGAAATTGACGCGGTTGGTCGCCAGCGTGGCGCTGGTTTGGGCGGCTCACACGATGAGCGCGAACAAACCTTGAACCAGATGCTGGTTGAAATGGATGGTTTCGATACAGACACCAACGTCATTATCGTAGCTGCCACGAACCGCCCCGATATTCTCGATCCAGCACTTCTGCGCCCTGGACGCTTCGACCGTCGGGTTACTCTCGATCGCCCCGATATGCACGGTCGTGAGGAGATCCTCAAAGTACACATCAAGGGTAAGCCGCTCGATCCCAGTGTGGAGTTAGCCGTACTGGCCCGCTCCACCCCTGGCTTTGTAGGCGCAGACCTGGAAAACCTGGTCAATGAAGCTGCAATCCTGGCTGCACGGCGCAATCTGAAAACCATCGGTCAACCCGAATTGGAAGAGGCCATTGAAAGAGTGATTGCCGGGCCAGCCCGCAAGAGCCGCTTGATCAGCGCTGAAGAAAAACGCATCGTTGCCTACCACGAAGCAGGTCACGCGGTTGTGATGAACGCCATGCCTTCCGCCGATCCCGTGCACAAAGTTTCCATTATTGCACGTGGCATGGCGGGCGGTTATACTCTGGCTCTGCCTGAAGATGACCGCACCTTGATGCCCCGCAAGAAAATGTTCACCGAGATGGTGGGGTTACTCGGTGGGCGCGCCGCTGAAGAACTGGTCTTTGACGATATCACCTCCGGCGCGTCCAACGATCTGGAACGAGTTACCCGCCTGGCACGCGCCATGGTCACCCGCCTGGGCATGAGTGAACAACTGGGTCCCATGGTCTACGGGCAAAAAGAAGAGCTGATCTTCTTGGGGCGTGAGATCTCTGAACAACGCGATTACTCTGAGGCGGTTGCTGAACAGATCGATCATGAGGTCCGCCGCCTGGTAAGCGAAGCCCATACCAAGGCTCGCCAGATCCTGGTTGAATACCGCGACCGGCTGGACACTGTAGCCCAACGACTCTTGGAAGTGGAAACCATCTCTCGCGATGAGTTCGAGACCATTTTCCCGCCTCCGCAGCCCAAAGTCAGCGGTACACCCATACCGCTGGCTGTCTGAGATTGGTCTTACCTGACTGATATAGAAGAGACGCACGTCGCGAGTGTGAAACTCCGCGCTGTGCGTCTCTCGTTTTCCTGGGAGGGTTGACAGGATGACTGCTAAACCACTACCAGCAGGGTACCAGGCAGCGCTCGAAGGAGCTGCCTGGTATGCGATTCCTCAGCCTGGATGCCTGTTGATAAGCGGACGCGATCGCATTAACTTCCTCCAGCGACAAACCACCCACGATATTCGCCTTCTCGAAAGCCAACACGCACTCCCCACAGTCCTGACCACCCCAAACGCCCGAATCCTGGATGTCTTATACCTGTTACCGGGGCCAGGTGAATTAATCACTGCCCTTACGCTTCCTGGCCTGGGAGCCACGACGGCTGCTTACTTCAAAAAGCGCGTCTTTTTCATGGATCAAGTTGAAATTGAAGATATCAGCGCTCAGGTCGCACAGATTGATCTGGTCGGTCCGGGCCAGTCAGACATCACCCAAAAATTGGGGTTTACAAGGCAGCCTGCGGCAGATGAGATCCTGTCTCTGGAATGCGAGGGGCACACCATCCATCTATTGAATAATAGCGCCCCATTGTGGATCGGATTGCGCCTGGTTGCACCGCTGGCGTGTTTGCCAGCCCTGCAGCTCGCTTTTGAGCAGGCCGGCGCTGACGCTCTATCTCCGGAACTCTATCATCTGTTACATGTCGAAAATGGCAACCCACAAGCTCGAGCTGAGTTGAACGATGACTTCACACCGCTTGAGATAGGTCTGCGCTCAGCCATATCCGAATCAAAAGGGTGCTACACAGGTCAGGAAATTATCGCTCGCCAGATCACTTACGATAAAATCACCCAGCACCTGTGCGGTTTACGACTAACCAGTCTGCCTGAAATTGGCAGTACAGTTTGGCAAGCAGATCGATCCATTGGACGAGTCACTTCCACAGCCCTCTCACCGCGCTTTGGGCCTGTTGCCCTTGCCATGATTAAGCGCCCCCATCACGAACCCGGCACCGTCGTTCTGGTTGGCAGCCATGCTGACCAGGCTCACGAGGCATGGGTTTCTGGTTTACCCTTTGATCATTAATTTCTGCGGAGGTTAGCCATGCCAGATACGCAGCCTTTTCTCGGAAAAATAGCTTTGGTAACCGGTTCGGGACGTGGCATAGGGCGCGCGATCGCCACACATTTTGCCAGTCTGGGCGCAGATATCGTGATTAACTTCTTCCGCAACCGAGCCTCAGCCGAGACAACCTGCGAGGAGATCCAGGCGATGGATCGCCAGGTATTGCTGGTGAAGGCGAACGTGGGCACCGATGAGGGCCTTGATCACCTGTTTAAAGCCATCGCACAACGTTTTGATGGACTGGACTTCTTAATCCACAATGCAGCTTCGGGTTATAACCGGCTTGCAATGCAGCAAAAAGCGCGTGGCTGGGATTGGACGATGAATATCAACGCCCGAGCGCTCTTGTTTGCGGCGCAGCGCGCCGTACCGATGATGCAGCAGCGAGGTGGAGGGGCCATCGTCAGCATCTCCAGCCCCGGATCGCAGCGCGTGATACCAGATTATGTGGTCGTTGGGGCCAGTAAGGCGGCATTAGAGGCGATTACCCGTTATCTGGCAGTGGAGCTTTCACCCTACAATATCGTGGTTAACGCTATATCACCTGGGGTAGTAGAAACCGAAGCACTACAATTTTTTGATACGGTTCGTTCGGAAGAAAACATTATCGCGCATGCCATCAGTCAAACCCCCGCCGGCAGATTGGTCTCCCCTGAAGATGTAGCCCGGTTAACAGCATTCTTATGCAGCCCTGCCGCGCACATGATCCGCGGCCAGACCATCATCGTAGATGGTGGCTATACCCTGCCTGTGCGCCCCACACCACATTAGATTATTTTCAGCTATTCGCTAGGACTTACACAGTTTATAGGAAATCGGGGGGATTCCGTGTGCTCAGGGTCCAATCAGGATCGCACGCGCTGGGGCGCCTTCCACGTTGCCTAATTTAATAGGTAAACAATATAAGGTATAGCGTCCTTGCGCAACTTGAGAAAGGTCAAGTCCTTCCACAAGAATGATACCCGCTTTTAATAATATTTCATGCGTGGGCCGGCCTGCATCAAAGGGCGCTACAGAAAGGTAATCCACTCCCACTAACTTCACTCCCCGATCCACAAGATACTGCGCCCCGCTGGCATCGATTGCCACAAAATCTTCTCGAAAGCGGTGGGCTTCAGTAACCCAATAGGATGAATTGCGTGTCCGGAAGAGCAGCCTGCGCGTGCGCGGAGGGATTTCAACCTGGGCTAATATTTCAGCCGAGATCACACTGACCTGATCAGGTAAATGAAGGACATATGTCCGTCCGGTGAGCGCCTTCAACGACATTTGTTCAACCGTACGTGGATCATCATCCAGGAAATGATGAGGCGCATCGACATGGGTGCCCGTATGCACGCCCATTCGCATGTGGGTCACATTGGCATCATCGCCTGCAGCAATGCTGGACATCGGTTCCAAAACGACTTGCGGATCACCGGGCCAGACCGGTAGTTCAGGAGTAACGGTCAAAGATATATCATAAATGCGCATTTTTCCCTCCGTAAATTAATATAAGTATAAATGAGGTGATTCTAAAATGCAAACTTCCAGGATTACGATTTATATGGGGTTGAAACTAAGGCTTGCAGGGTGCCTCAAGACCCTTTTTGCAGCCTTAAAGTAAAACTGGCCCGGTGATGATGCCAGGCCAGTCAATCATTAGGCTCGATTTTATTTAAACCTGCAAGGTATTTACGGTAAAAAGATTCAATGCTTGTGGATCAATGGTCACTCCCAAGCCTTCTGCTCGGGGAACATCGATAGTGGAATCTGGGTTCAGAGCAAAGCGCTCGCGAGTAATATCCCGAACATAATAGCGCTCAGTCGCTGAGATATCCCCGGGTAACGTAAAGCCCGGTAATGATGCCAGAGCCAGGTTAGCTGCCCGCCCAATACCTGTTTCCAGCATGCCTCCACACCAAACTGGAATCTCTTTCGACAAACAGAGATCATGAATCGCCATGGCCTCGCTCAGGCCTCCCACCCGTCCAACTTTAATGTTAATTACACCGGCAGCTTTCATTTCCAGCGCCTGGCGTGCATGGCGCGCCTCTAAAATGCTTTCATCAAGACAGAGCGGCGTCTTAAAACAGCGTTGCAGCTTGCTGTGATCCCACAGGTCATCATCCGCCAGCGGCTGTTCGATCAATAACAAATTAAGATCATCCAGAGGCGCCAGGATTGAGGCTGTCTCAAGCGTGTAGGCCGAGTTCGCATCTACTTGTAGACTTAAGCCAGGGTAAGCATTCCGCAGAGCTTGTGTTTCAGCCACATCGCGTCCGGGTTTAATTTTGATCTTGATACGCTTGTAACCTTGTTGTAGATAGTCTTCCACCACGCGTAATAACGAAGGGATCGATTCCTGGATACCCACCGAAACGCCAACTCGCACTTTCCGGCGCACTCCACCCAACAACTCCACCAACGCTTGGTCGCGCTGCTTGCCCCACACATCCCAGAGCGCCATTTCGAGCGCGGCTTTTGCCATTCTATGCCCGCGCACCCAGCTCATTAACTCCTGCACATCGCCTGGCTCAGCTATTTCCGTCCCTAATACAGATGGGAAGAGATAATCCCGCAGCACATGCCATGCGGTAAGTGCCGTCTCATAGGAATAGCCAGGGTTCCGGTCAGCTGCACATTCCCCATATCCCACTACACCCTGACAAAAGACTTCGACCAGGATGCCATCACGCTCCTGAATTCGCCCAAACGAGGTCTCAAATGCTGAACGCAGTGGCATGCGCAAGTGGTAAAGATTGGCGCGCTCGATCTTCATAAAGTACTCTCTCCAAAACTAAGCAAATAAAAACTGCGTGGTTGGGAACCGGGCAGGTAAATAAAATCGGTAACCAGATAACCAGCTGCAAATAACGCTTCGAATAAGCGCCGTGTCTCCTCACGCCAGGTTTGTGCCAGGCTGAGTGAATTCTCTCGTATAGCTTGAAAGTCCGCCGGGATCTCTACCAATAAAATCGATTCAAGTTCTCCGACAGGAATCTCTGGAGGTGAGCCAGGCTCTGGGTAGCCATCACTTCCAATCTGGCTGGGATTCAAAATGCGGGCGCCAGCCGCAAGAACATGCGCCAGATCGAGCTGTAAACGCGCCTGGCGACTCAGTCGCCGCTGTACACGCTTAGTATTTACCCACCAGTCAACTTGAAACCGGTCGGAGGCTAATCCGGTGTTCAACGAATCACGCATATTTCCATACGCATCACGTAAATACTTATTACACACCGCGCCTAGCCGGGTGATATTCAAGTAAGCATTGCGACTCAACATAGGATCAAATGTCCAGGTGATTAGATGCAGGCCCTGGTGGCGCACCAATTGCCATTGCGCACGTTTTAGGGCCACACCCAGCCTATGTCCGCGGTAATCAGGATGCACCCCCAGCATATGCGAGCAATGTTTGGGCTGCTGACCATCTGGGGTTGTAAACAGACCTGGAAAACCAAATACGAAACCCACCAGCTCTTCAGATAACGCACCTGAAGACTCTGTCGGGTTCCAAAAAGCTCCTACAATCAACCCGCCGTTGTGGGCTGCGGCGAGCAGAAAATGTGCGGGAATAATATCTATCTCGCTTCCAGGCCAAATCAAGCGCTGGAGATTCTCCACCGCTTCCATTTCTGAAGGTGTTTCCAGAATACGCAGTACCCAATCCGCCATAAAATTCCTACCTGGAAAAGCGTTAATTGCGCTCCCACAAAGACTTGAGCATTGTAGAACGCCAATTTTTGCCTTGTAAATAACCTAGCTGCTGGCTAAAACGAGCTGGCAGTAGTTTAAACTCACGCGGGATTGTATCCAGGGAACAGGTGCGATTAGAAGCCAGGTATTCCAGCCAGTAGACTGAGACAGGCAGCGTTGGAAACAGCGCGTCCAATCCTATCGTTAGTACTCTCAAATATGGCGGACGCATAAATAGCATTTTTCGCTTTACTTGGATGGCTTGCATAACCGTCTCTACAACCTGGCTGAAAGTGAAATATTCCGGCCCTCCAATTTCATAGGAGCGATTGATGGTTCCTCGATCATCTAATGCCCACACAAGACAGGTTACCAGGTCTTGTACCCATAGAGGTTGCAGCAGGGTACGCCCATCACCGGGTACAGGAAAAAAGTAGGGCACCGTCTGCATGATCCCAGCAATGCCGGATGTGAAAGCATCTCCTTGACCATAAACCAGGGCTGAGCGGATAATCGTATATTCCAACCCACTGCGCCGGATAAATTCCTCCGCAATCCCCTTGGCTTTCAAGACTGGATACGCCGAAGCACGGTCGGCCCCCAAATGGCTGACATAAAAGATGCGCCGCACACCAGCGTCCATTGCCGCCTGGACGATTGCCTTGGTTCCCTGTATGTCGACTTCGAGGAGGCTGGCGCGCGGTCCTTTCCATTCTCCACTGACCAGGTGATAAACGGTATCTACGCCGACCAATGCGGCGCGCAGCCCACGTGCATCTGCAAGACTGGTCACCGCAATCTCTACGGGCACTTTGCGGGGTAAATCTGGCGTACGAGGCGAGGGACGTACCAATGTACGTACAGGATAACCCAACTCCGTCAACTGACTGATCAATATTTTCCCAATAAAACCTGTTCCACCAGTGACCAGGATCATGATTTTCTCGTTATGAAATATTTATATGTTTGATTACATCCAAGAGGCATAGCTTGGATTATAGCACGCGGGTTCTCGGACTGTTACCGACGAAGGAGGTTTTTGCGAGTCCGCCCACCACCTTCTAATTCCATTTCTTAGCTCCCATCCATTTGGCAACCATGGTAAACTCACTTTATAACCCCATTCCATGTACAAGGAGCCTATATGGCATCCGGATACTATCGCTTTCCTACCATACAGGGAGATACAGTTGTTTTCAGCTGCGAGGATGATCTGTGGAGCGTGCCAGCCAGCGGGGGGATTGCCCGCCGGTTGACGGCCAGTCTTGGCGAAGACGCCTATCCCCTGCTCTCTCCAGACGGGCAAAAACTAGCCTTTGTCGGGCACGATGAAGGGCATGCGGAAATTTATCTCATGCCCACCCTTGGAGGTCCAACACGCCGCCTGACCTTCATGGGGGCAGTCGCCTGCCAACCAGCGGCCTGGACCCCCGAAGGCAAAATTATTTTTGCCAGTACAGCCGGGCATTGGTATCTGCGCTTTACTCAGCTCTACCAGATCGATCCGGGCGGCGGAGCGCCTGAGTTGTTGAATTACGGCCTGGCGCGCCACATCTCGTTCAGTCCAACTGGAGGCGTTGTCCTGGGGCGTTTATCCACCGAACCAGCACGTTGGAAAAGATATCGGGGAGGCACTACCGGACAAATCTGGATCGACCCTGAGGGAAATGGCGACTTCCATCACCTGATCGAGCTTCGCGGCAATCTGGCGAATCCCATTTGGCTTGGAGAACGCATTTACTTTATTTCTGACCATGAAGGTATCGGGAATCTTTATTCGTGCCTGCCAGATGGCTCTGGATTGAGACGCCAGACAGACCACGATAATTACTACGTGCGCAATCCCTCCAGCGATGGACAGCGTATCGTTTACCACGCCGGCGCAGACCTGTTCCTTTACACTCCAGAATCTGACAACAGCCGCTCGATCGAGATCAATTTCCACTCTCCGCAAGTGCAACGCAGCCGAAAATTTGTAGATCCGGCGCGTTATCTCGAAGCCTGGAGTCTTCATCCCAACGGCCAATCTTTAGCGGTAACCAGCCGCGGCAAGCTCTTTTCGTTCGCTAACTGGGAAGGCGCAGTATTGCAGCATGGCAGTGATGAAGAATCATTAAACGCCGAAATCATCACAACCGGCATACGCTACCGGCTGCCTTGCTGGCTACCCGATGGCAAACGCCTCGCTGCAGTGACCGATGCGGGCGGTGAGGAGCATTTTGTCATCTTACAAGCGGACGGGTCAGCTGAGCCACAACACCTGGGAGGTCTGGATATTGGGCGCCCAGAGTCAGTGGCATGCAATCCTCATAAAGACCAGCTTGTTTTCAGCAATCACCGCTACGAGTTACTGGCTCTGGATTTGGATACCCAACAGCTCACCCACATCGACCGTGGCGTAGCTCATCCCATTATGGGTTTTAACTGGTCCCCAGATGGGAATTGGGTCGTCTACAGCGCCTCAATTTCCCTTCAGCGTCTGGCGATTAAACTTTGGAATGCCAGTTCGGGTGAGGTTACCCAAATTACGCAACCTGTCCTGCGCGACCTGGCTCCTTGCTTTGAACCACATGGACTGTTTATATATTTCCTGTCCTACCGTGAATTCGATCCAGTTTATGATAGCCTGCAGCTCGATCTGGGTTTTCCACGCGGTATGCGCCCTTATCTAATCACCCTGAAGAAAGACCAGACTTCCCCGTTTGTACCTCAACCGTATGTTGAACAACAAGAAAAAGATACTGACGAGGATGATGATAAGAGTGATGAAACAGATGGAGTAACAGACACCGAGCCTGTAGAAAAAAACCAGGATACATCTGAGCCTGGGCAAAAGCAAGCCTCTGAGGATGAGTCCGGGGGTGAAAAACCACCGGAGATCAAGCCCACTGAAATTGATTTAGAGGGCATTCAAGATCGGGTGATCGCTTTCCCAGTGCCTGAAGGTCGTTACCGGCAGATACGCGGGACACGCTCAGGCAAAGTCCTGTATACCCGCTACCCGATTGATAGCACCCTGGATAGCAGCACGGATGATGAGCGAGCTGCTCGAGGTAGTCTGTATATCTATGACTATGAAGACCAGAAAGAAGAAAGTCTACTGCATGGGGTTACCGCTTTTGATGTAACCCCCTCAGGCAACTGGATGGTTTACCTGTCACGATACCGCCTGCGTGTATTGAAAGCCGGTGATAAATCCATGGACGATAGCAATATGCCATCGCGGAAATCGGGTTGGGTCGACCTGAGCCGGTTAAAAGTTTCCATTGTCCCTGGAGCAGAATGGCGCCAGATGTTCCGTGAAGCCTGGCGTTTGCAGCGCGATCAGTTCTGGACCCCGGATATGTCGCGCGTCGATTGGCTGGCTGTGCATGACCGTTATCTACCTTTGATTGACCGAGTAAGCAGTCGCTCTGAATTTTCCGATCTGATGTGGGAAATGCAAGGTGAGCTAGGCACTTCACACGCCTACGAATTTGGCGGCGATTATCGACCGGAACCTCGCTACCAACAGGGATACCTGGGTGCAGAATATCGCTATCATGCCGAGAGCGGAGGCTGGCAAATTACAAACCTGCTGCATGGCGATCCATGGAGCGATGATGCTCACTCGCCGTTACTCAAACCGGGTATCAATATCGCAGAAGGCGATATCCTGGTCTCTATCAACGGCCGCAAGCTAAACGCCAATATCCCGCCGGCGCGTGCCTTAGTAAATCTGGCTGATGAGGAGGTCGTCCTGGCGCTCCGTTCTGCAGAGGATCCAACTCCGCGCCGTGTTACGGTGAAAGCAATAGTGCGCGAAGAACCGCTGCGTTACCGCGCCTGGGTTGAGAACAACCGGCGCTCTGTTCACGAGGCGACTGAAGACCGCGTGGGCTATTTGCACATACCAGACATGGGCGCAGCAGGATATGCAGAATTTCATCGGGGCTATCTGGCTGAAATCGACCGTCAGGGCTTAATCGTTGACTTACGGTTCAACCGTGGCGGTCATGTATCAGCCCTGTTACTCGAAAAACTTGCCCGTCGCCGCCTGGGTTATGACACAGCCCGTTGGAGTCAGGTGCCTAATCCCTATCCGCCCGAATCCGTAATGGGTCCAATTGTCGCTCTCACCAATGAATATGCCGGATCGGATGGAGACATCTTCAGCCATAGTTTCAAGCTGCTCAAACTAGGACCTCTGGTCGGAAAACGCACCTGGGGAGGTGTGATCGGCATATGGCCACGCCATTCGCTGGTCGATGGCACACAAACGACCCAGCCAGAATTTTCTTTCTGGTTTGAAGATGTTGGTTGGGGAGTCGAAAATTACGGCACCGATCCTGATATCGAAGTGGATAACACTCCTCAAGACTATCGAAACAATACGGATGCGCAACTTGAGCGTGCTATCGCTGAGGCTTTAAGGTTAATGACCGAACACCCTCCCAGCCTGCCAGATTTTTCAAAGCGCCCAGATCGTTCGCTGCCGCGCCTCCCACCTCGCTAATCCATGCCCCAGGGATTTCGGAATAGAGCATTATCCTAAATCACTGGTTTTTTTAGGAGGAACCTGATCTCATCAACTTCACAATTCTCATATAGGTAAGTTATCTGTGCGGAATATGACAAACGCTACTTCACAACCTGAATACATTGCGCGATGATAACAACGCCGAATCTCTCTTTCCCAATCGATAGAGGTTTTAAAACGCCTGAAAGGAGCGAAACAAATGAGCAAGATCACTCGTGAAGATGCCTTGGAATATCATCATCTAAATGGTCGACCGGGCAAGATATCTGTCGTACCAACCAAACCGATGGCAACCCAGCGCGATTTAGGTCTCGCTTACACACCTGGTGTGGCCGTACCCGTTCTCGAAATCGAGAAGGACCCTGAATTGGCCTACGAGTACACATCGAAAGGGAACCTGGTAGCGGTCATTTCAAATGGCACAGCTATCCTCGGTTTGGGAGATCGCGGAGCCCTGGCTGGAAAACCAGTCATGGAAGGCAAAGGGGTACTCTTTAAAAAATTCGCCGACGTCGATGTATTTGATATCGAGGTGAACTCACATGATCCCGAGGAGATCATCCGGGTCGTGGCAGCTATTTCGCCTACCTTCGGCGGCATTAATCTCGAGGACATTAAAGCCCCAGAATGTTTTCATATTGAAGAGACTCTCAAGGGGATGCTGGATATTCCGGTATTTCATGATGACCAGCATGGCACCGCTATCATCTCAGGTGCAGCATTGGTGAATGGGCTGGAAATTATTGGCAAAGATATCGCCAAAGTACGGATAGTTATTTCTGGCGCTGGAGCAGCTGCTATCTCCTGTGCAGAACTCATGGTTCGCCTGGGAGTCACCCGCTCTAATATCATGCTGGTTGACTCCAAAAGTGTAGTCTACAAAGGCCGCATCGATGGCATGAATAAATACAAAGAACGTTTTGCGGTCGAAACGGATGCCCGCAGCCTCGCTGATGCAGTCAGAGATTCAGATGTATTTTATGGCCTTTCCGTAGCTGATATTCTGACTGAAGCCATGGTCAAAACTATGGCGGAAGACCCGCTCATTTTTGCCATGGCGAATCCTGATCCGGAAATAAAATATGATCTGGCGCGTGCCGCCCGACCGGATGCCATCGTAGCAACTGGACGCTCTGATTATCCAAACCAGATTAATAATGTCCTGGGTTTCCCATTCATCTTCCGCGGCGCCCTGGATGTCCGGGCACGGGCGATCAATGAAGACATGAAAGTTGCCGCTTCGCGTGCCCTATCTCTATTGACCAAAGAGGATGTCCCCGATAGCGTACTGCGCGCATATGGCCTGGAAAGCTTGAAATTTGGACGCGACTATATCATCCCGAAACCGCTTGATCCTCGCGTTTTGCTCTGGGAATCTCCAGCCGTGGCCCAAGCCGCCATGGAGACTGGCGTTGCCAGGAAGCATATTGACATCGAAGAATATCGTGAGCAGCTGGCGTTCCGTCAGGGTATGGGCGAACAGGTACGCCATTTTATCCTCCACAAAGCACAATCCTGCCCAACCAAGAAACGCATTGTATTTGCAGAAGGCGAGGAATCCAAGATTATCCGCGCCGCCGCTTTGGTCCAGGACGAAGGCATTGGCATTCCTATTCTGGTAGGAAGACCAGAGATTATTCAAGAACGCATCCAGAATTTAGGCCTGGACTGCTGTCCTGAAATCGTCAATCCAGATGACTTTGACAGGCGAGCTGAATACAATGAAGCATTTTATGCGCTACGCCAGCGCAAGGGCGTGGCATTGAAAGATACCAGCTATCGCATGAGCGATCCCAATGTCTTTGGACCTATGATGGTCAAGATGGGCGACGCAGATGCGTTCGTGTCTGGCCTTACTCACGACTATCCAGAAGTTATCCGCCCCGCACTGCAAATTCATCATACCGCACCGGGTGTCAAACGCGCCGCCGGCGCCTATATCATGGTGGTCGACAACCGGACCTACCTTTTCACCGACGCCACTGTGAATATCGATCCATCTGCTGAAGATCTGGCAGAGATTGCTTGCTTGGCTGCTGATTTCGCTCGCCAACTCGGCATGGAACCACGCGTAGCGCTGCTGTCATTCTCCAATTTTGGCAGCACCCCTCATCCACTCTCTGAAAAAGTACGTAAAGCAGTTGAGCTCATCAAAGCGCGCTGCCCCGACTTCAAGGTTGAAGGTGAGATGCAAGCCGATACCGCCGTAGTTCCGGAAATTATCGATGAACGCTATCCCTTCAGCCAGGTGAAAGATGCCAACGTCCTAGTTTTTCCGTCGCTGGAGTCAGCCAACATTGCCTATAAGCTGCTTGCCCGGTTAGGAAATGCCCAGGCGATCGGCCCGATTCTTTTGGGTATGGGCGCTCCTATGCATGTCTTGCAAACTGGTGACGAAGTGCGCGATATCGTGAATATCGCCGCGGTAGCAGTCATGGACGCCATGAACCGTAACAACGATTGCCGTTAATTTTCGGGCCAGTTCAAAATACTCCCAGGCGGTGGGTCGCACAACCCACCGCCTGCTTGTTTATGGTAGGATATTAATCTCATTTTACAGATCAGGAGTTTACATTGACAGAACCAACCAAGATCGTATTTGTGTGCCTGGGTAATATCGTGCGCAGCCCTCTGGCAGAAAATCTTTTCCGCCATCTCGCCCAGCAAACTGGTGTCGCGGACCAATATTTTATCGATTCAGCCGCCGTTGGAGATTGGCATATTGGAGATCCCCCCGATACGCGCATGCGCCGCGTGGCTGCACAACATGGGCTGGTTTATGATGGGCGCGCCCGCCAGGTAACCGCCCAGGACATGCGAGAATTTGACCTGATTGTAGCCATGGATCGAGATAATGCGGCGTATCTTCACCGGCTGGCGAGGTCTTCTGCAGAGGAAGCCAAAATCCACCTGCTGCGCGAGTTTGATCCTCAAGGAGGCCCCCTGGCCTCGGTTCCAGATCCATACTATGGCAACCTGGATGGCTTTGAAGAAGTCTATCAAATTATCGAACGCTCGTGTAAAGGATTGCTGGCGGCACTGCAAGCCGGAGAACTTAAAGAATGATCCCTGATGATGTACAGGCCTGGCTGGATAGGCAGGGGTATGGAGTTATCCGGGCTGTACAACCAGTAACGGGTGGGTGCATCAATAATGGGGCGCGCCTGATCACCAGCACGGGAGATAGTTTCTTTCTGAAAACAAATTCTTCTGCTGCCGTGGATATGTTCGAGCGTGAATTTGAAGGTCTAATAGCCTTGCAGGGCGCAGGGGAAACTGCCAGTGCAGAATGGCCGCGCGTACCCCTGCCATATGTGCATGGCGCTAATTTCTTACTACTTGAGGATATGAGACCCACCGCCAGAAGAAGCGGTTACTGGGCGGAATTTGGGCGCAGGCTGGCCAACTTACACCACAAGAGCTCTCCGAAATTCGGTTTTCCACACAACAATTACATCGGCAGTACTCCCCAATTAAACCAGTGGACTGCTGATGGTCATCAATTTTTCGCCCTGCAGCGCTTGCAATTCCAGGCTGAACTCGCCCAACGGAATGGGCTGTTCAATACACGTGACTTACATCAAGTCGAGGTGTTGTGTCAGCGTCTCACAGAATTGATTCCCCCACAACCCGCATCGTTGATGCATGGTGATCTGTGGAGCGGAAATGTCATCAGTGATTCCCAGGGCGCGCCTGCCATGATAGACCCTGCAGTGCATTATGGTTGGGCAGAAGCTGAATTAGCTATGACGAGCCTGTTCGGAGCCTTTCCGGATGATTTTTACAGCGCTTACCAGGAAACATTTCCTCTGGAGAAAGGTTTTCGCCAGCGCTTCCCGATCTATAATCTTTACCACTTGCTTAACCATCTGAACCTGTTCGGGGGTGGATATTTATCCCAGGTCCGCTCGATCCTGCATCGTTTTGCGTGATGATCTACCAAACCAGGGGGCAAGCGCATCTAACCCCGCTGCAAATCTGATTACAAAACCTGGATGTTGAAATATTGCTCAAATAGCGGCGCCCAGCCTGTAGGAGCATATTCACCACTCGCCCGATCTTGAACATAATTCCCGCTATATCTACCACGCAGAATGCTCTCCAGCGCTTCTACCAGGCAATCGACTTCATCGACTGTGTTATACAAACCGAATGAGGCGCGGATCAAGCCTGGCATATCGCTTTTATCGCCTGCCAGCATCCTTGCTTGTACCTGGTGAGCCTGATGATTACTCAGCCCCAGCAGATGCAATATATATGGATGAGCACAAAAACAGCCACTCCGTACCCCGATACCAAATTCATACCCCAGGATCGCCGCCACTTTAAAATGGGAAATCCCTTTCAAGCTTAAAGGTACAACCCCCAGACGCGTATCAGCGAGATCAGGATCTCGGCTGCCATAAATCACCAGGTTCTCGATCTGATTAAAACGCTGTAAGGCGTAGCGAGTCAGATCAGCCTCATGCTGAGCTACTTGATTCATGCCGACTGCCTGCAATTGAGTGATTGCAGCCGCCAGGGCGACTGCCCCGACCGTATTCGGACTTCCCGCTTCATCCCGATCGGGAGGCTCAGCCCACACCACATTATCCAGGGTGACAATTTCAACTGTGCCTCCACCCTGCTGATCAGGATCACCCTGGCTGAAGATATCCTGACGCCCAACCAGCGCACCCGTACCAAAAGGAGCATACATCTTATGCGCCGAGATCGTTACAAAATCCAGATGGGCTGGATCGTCCAGATCCAGCATTTGGATTCTACGGTGAGGGGCAAGCTGGGCTGCATCCACCAGGATCATCGCTCCTGCTCGGTGAGCTTTCTCCGCTAAACGGTGTATTGGATTAAGGTATCCGGTCACGTTGCTGGCCCCACTGATAGCAACCAGAGCGATCTGCCCAGCATACTTTTCCAACTGGGCATCAAAATCCGCTTCCAGCAGTTGACCATCAGGAGTAAGCCGGACATGGATTGTATGGGCTGATTTCCGCCAGGGTAGATCATTCGAGTGGTGCTCCATACCACTGGTCAGCACCACATTCTTTTCAGGGGTAAATGGGAAACGGCGCGCCAATTTATTAATGGCTTCGGTCGTATTCTTACCAAAGATACAGGTGTGCTGCTCAGATTTTGCGCCCAGAAATTGAAGTACGGTATGTCGTGCAGTCTCATAAGCATGCGTGGATAGCTGGCTCTTAAAACCAGTGCCACGATGGACACTGGAATAGAAAGGCATAAATTCATCTACCGTTTTTTGGACAGCCAGCATTGCTGGAGTCGAGGCAGCATTGTCCAGGTTGACATATTGGCGGTGTTTTCCGCTTAACAGGGGTACTTCTTGATCAAGACCAACGAATAAATGGCGGTAAGTATTAGTTGTGAACATCAGCAAACCTCGACAAGTGGGGATAGGTTGCCTTAACAAATCTGCAAGGCGAAGCAATAACGTTGCAATATTGAAAAATCTCTTGCAAAAATATCTTATTTCGTATATACTGTGTGTACTTGTGGGCAAAAGTGGGAGATAGTGGGGCGCCGGGATAGGCCGGCGCTCTGACGTTAAGGGATAGGTTAGAACTTATGTTCTTCTTAGGCCAGTACAACCATAACCTCGATGATAAAGGCCGGCTAACCATTCCAGCCCGATTTCGCGACACACTGGCCGCTGAAAGCGCCTACATCATGCAGGGCTTTGACATGAATCTCTTAGTCCTGACTGAAGCCACCTTTGAACAAATCTCGCAACGCATTAACCAGGCCAGCCTCACCGATGCCACTGCCCGTTTATTACGCCGGCTTCTTTTCTCTACAGCCAGCCGGGTCGATTTCGACAAAGCTGGACGAATCTTGATCCCACAATTCCTGCGTGAGACTGCTGCCATCGATAGTGATGCCGTGGTCGTTGGCGCAGGCAAGTACGTAGAAATCTGGTCGCCCGAGCGCTGGGCGGGTCAAGTCCAGCTCTTGCAGGATGGCGAAGTCACTGGAAGCCGGTTTGAGCCCTATTCGATCCTGTTTGGCTAGACACATGCAACATGACAAGCCAAACACCGGGAGAGTCTCTCCCTCATCAAGCAGTTCTTTACCATGAAATTATACACGCTTTGCAGCCATACCCCGGTGGAGTTTATGTGGATGCCACTTTGGGCGCTGGTGGTCATGCCTGGGGGATTCTACAGGCCAGCCAACCTGGCGGGCGGCTCTTGGGGATGGATCTCGATCCCCAGGCTCTCGACCTTGCTCAGCAGCGCCTGGCCCCGTTTGGCTCGCGCGTTACTATTAATCAGGCCTCCTATACCACACTAAATGATCAGCTTGCGCAGTTGGGTTGGGAGGGGGTAAACGGTATTGTGCTCGACTTAGGAATATCATCGATGCAGGTAGATACTGCTGCCAGAGGATTTTCATTCGCAGCCGATGCACCGCTGGATATGCGCTTTGATCCTCAGAATCCAGTCAGCGCAGCCGACCTGGTCAATCGCTTGCCAGAGCAAGAGCTCGCCAACCTGATCTATCGCTATGGTGAAGAACGACGCTCGCGCCAAATAGCCCGAGCAATTGTGAACGCCCGTCCAGTCCATAGCACCCAACAATTGGCTGAGATTATCTTGAAGGCCTATGGCGCCGAACGACGCAAATCACATATTCATCCTGCAACCCGCACCTTTCAGGCCTTGCGGATTGAGGTTAACCAGGAGCTAGAAAACTTGCAAAGCGTGTTACCCCAGGCAGTAGCAACTCTACTACCTGGTGGTAGGCTGGCAGTCATCTCCTTTCATTCGTTAGAAGATCGGATTGTTAAACAGTACTTCCAACATGAGAGCCGAGACTGTATCTGTCCTCCCCGCCAGCCAATCTGCACCTGCGGGCACCAGGCGCTTATCAAATTGTTGACTCGCTCTCCACTCCGGCCAACGGAGCAGGAAGTCGCTCGGAACCCTCGGGCGCGAAGTGCGTTGCTCAGAATTGCAGAAAAATTACCCGTCTCTCCAACGGGAGGCAATTGACCCCTTACCACGGGGGTAAACCTAATTTGGCACGGTAGTTGCAAACCTGTAGGAACCAGTCTGCTAATCAGCTCTATTGAGCTACTGGTGAACCCGCAGGAGGTGATCATGGTACGAGTAAGCAATCTCAAACAAGCCCATAGCCAGGCGCCTTGGCGCATCCAGCGCCAGATGATCGGCATCGTTTTGGTGGTGGTCATCTTCCTTATGCTAGCAGCCTACGCCTATTTAGATATAAGCGCTCGCTCTACAGCCATAGGCCGCCGTATTCTCACCATCCAGAGTGCTGTGGAAGAGCTCCAGCACACGAATGAAGATCTTCGCACACAACTGGCTTTACTAACAACCTCTCAGGTTATGGAAGCGCGCGCCGCTCAGATGGGTTTTCGCAGTGTGAAAGTAGAAGAGACAACTTTTATCCTCGTCCCTGAATATTATGAACGCCAACCGGTCCAATTGGCGCCACAAGCCAGTCTGCCGGCAGCGCCAAGCCTGGGCAGCAATATACCCGCGCAATACACAGAGTCGCTGTTTGAATGGATAAGCCGCCAGGCAAATACGCCGCTGTTTCCGATTCTCCTGAGGGTACAGCCATGAAGAACATCACCCACTCCTGGCGCTTTTCATTTTTGGGGATCATCCTTTCGGTCGTCCCCATATTGATTCTCGGTCGCATCATCATGGTGCAGGCCAGCCCTGCCCAAACCAAACAACTCATCGCCTTCGGTGAGCTGTACGCCTGGGAACCTCACAATATCATCCCAGCCCGCGGCCAGATATTTGACCGTTGGGGCAATATTCTCGCTGGGAATAAAACGGTCTATGAAGTCGGCATTACCCTGGCTGAAGTCCGTAATCCAGATACGATCGCTCTCATGTGCAGTGTGGTCTTTGGCCTGGATTACGACAAAGTGAAAGCCACCGCAGAGCTAGAAGCAAGCCCTGACCGGGTTTATCGAGTGTTGACTCAAACCGCCACCCAGGAACAAATCGACCAATTCGAAGTGATGCGCGAGCGAGTATTACAAGACAGCCCCACGGATAAAGACGAGAACCCGCCCAGCTTGCGCGGTCTGACTTATACCAAGCGGCTCACCCGTGTGTACCCAGAGAAAGAAGTAGGCTCCAATATTCTGGGGTTCGTCAATGGAGATGGAATCGGATATTTTGGCATAGAAGAATATTTCAACAGCTTACTGGCCGACAAACCTAAAACCATCTGGCTGCCGAAAGACCCTCACCTGCTGGAAAATGTACCCGAAATCCCCACAGGAGCCGACTTGATCCTGACATTGGACCGCCAGATCCAGGCCAAGATGGAACAAATCATCGATGACGCGGTGGACGATAATGGCGCCGAATCGGGCTCGATCGTGGTGTTAGACCCTAAAACGGGTGAAATCATGTCGCTGGCAACCACAACGCGCTTTGATCCCAATGAATATTGGCGCTACGATCAGGTTTTCCCCGCCGGCACTCAATATAACCCAACCATCAGCCAGGCGTTTGAGCCGGGATCAACCTACAAAATTTTCACTATGGCAGCCGGGCTGGACAGCGGTGCGGTAAAACCTGAAACATCCTTCCTGGATACAGGTGCTTTTGAGATCGGCGGCACAGTCATCTACAACTGGAACTATGGCGCCTGGGGTCCGCAGGATATGCAAGGCTGTATGCAGCATTCGCTTAACGTCTGTCTGGCCTGGATCGCCACCGAGATCGGTGCAGGCGATTTCTATAAGTACATGGATATCTTTGGTATCGGTCAGCTGACCGGGGTTGACATGGCCGGTGAAGTTTCTGGTCGATTGAAAGAGCCCGGTGACCATGACTGGTATGATGCAGATTTAGGCACCAATTCATTTGGACAAGGTGTGGCAGCCACGCCACTGCAGATGGCTTCTGCAGCCTCTGCGTTTGCGAATGATGGCGTCATGATGGCGCCACATGTTGTGCGCTCAATGATCCATAATGGCAACCAGCAGGATTTCGAGCTGCGTTCCCTGGGCACGCCAGTTAAAGCAGAAACCGCACACACTCTCACCGAAATGCTGGCGCGTTCATTAGAGACCGAGTCTTCCGATGCATTGATTACCGGCTACCGGGTGGCAGGTAAAACCGGCACTGCTGAAATACCAACACCCTATGGGTACACCAGTAATCTGACAAATGCCTCGTTCATAGGATGGGGGCCGGTTGATGATCCTCAGTTTTTGGTATTTATCTGGTTAGAAAAGCCACAATCCTCAATCTGGGGCTCGGTTGTTGCTGCTCCGGTCTTCAAGGAAGTCGTTGAAGAACTAGTTGTGTTATTGGACATACCGCCCGATTTTGTACGCCTCAAGCTCTATGGGCAGTAAATTTGGTTTAGAAGAGAGGCTGCAGATCAAAGAGGTTTTATTTCTGCCACGAAAGGTATGTTGACCTTTGCTGATATCCTAGACGCCTTATGCGGCATCCGCCCAGAACAAGCTCAACAGGCAATCACTGAGGCGGTGCTGGATTCACGCAAGGTCATCCCAGGAGCGCTGTTCATCGCTCTACCTGGAGAAAATGTCGACGGGCACGATTTTGTTGCAGAAGCATTCGAACGAGGAGCTCACCTGGCGTTGGTCCAACGGGACCTGACCGAACAATTTCCGGTCTTAGATCTACGCCACACAATTGAGCTTGCGCACCTTAACAAAGTAGAACTACCCTTATGTTTGAGGGTAGATGATTGTGTTGCTGCCTTGCAACAAATTGCCCGTTACTGGCGACAAAAACTGGATGTCAAAGTCATCGGGATAACTGGCAGTGTTGGTAAGTCCACTACCAAGGAGTTGGTCTCGGAAGTGCTGGAGCAGCGCTATCGCACCCTGCGCAATCCGGGAAACTTGAACAATGAGATTGGCCTGCCACTGTCAATACTCCAGCTTACCCCAGATCACGAACGTGCAGTTCTTGAAATGGGTTTTTACGTCCCAGGTGAGATCGCCTTGCTTTGCGAGATCGCCAGACCTGAAATTGGAATTGTCACCAACATCGGCACGGTACACGCTGAAAGAGCCGGCTCGCAAGAGATTATTGCCCGGGGCAAAGCTGAGCTTATCCAGGCGCTCCCATCTTCACCCGATGGAGTGGCGATCTTAAACTACGACGACCCACTGGTGCGCGAGATGGCGAACAACACCAATGCCAGGGTATTTTTTTACGGATTAGATCCCCATGCCGATCTATGGGCGGATGGCGTAGAAGGGCTTGGCCTGGAGGGGATTCGCTTCCAGCTGCATTTTCGCAACGAGACAATCCACCTGCGCGTACCGCTAATCGGCCGCCATTCTGTGCACACCGCCTTACGGGCAGCCGCTGCTGGCCTGGTGGAAGGGCTCACCTGGCAAGAAATTTATAATGGATTGCGCTCTTCGCACACACAGCTACGCATGATGGCAGTAAGAGTAAAATCCGGGGCGCTTATCCTGGATGACACTTACAATGCATCACCTGAATCGACCCTGGCAGCGCTAAACCTGCTGGACGATCTGACGGGCAGGAAAATAGCAGTCCTGGGCGACATGTTAGAGCTGGGGCAGTATGAGCATATAGGCCATGAAATGGTCGGCGTACGCGCAGCTGAAGTTGTGGATGAATTGATCACGGTTGGCACGCGCGGTCAACTCATTGCCCAGGCAGCTTTAGAAGCGGGTCTGGAGAGTTCAGCCATCACCAGTGTGGAAGATTGCCAGCAGGCTCTGCAAGTCCTGGAAAATCGACTGGACAGCCAGGCAGTGGTGCTCGTCAAAGGCTCGCGCGGGATGCAGATGGATCGCATTGTCTCTGCCCTGGAGTATGGCGAATGACACGCTACTCCCTGGCTATAGCACTGGCGGGTCTGAGTTTTATGCTAACAGTTATTTGGGGTGAACCGCTGCTCCGAATACTACGCCACTTCAAAATCGGCAAAGAAATCCGGGTAGAAGGCCCCGAACGGCACTTTACCAAATTAGGCACACCGACGATGGGTGGGATCATGATCGTCCTACCAGTCGTTCTCATCACCCTGTTGATGAATGCCAGCTCAGTCATCGGTGTATCCGTCCTGGGACGCTCGGTCATTTTGCCCATGTTTGTCCTGGTACTGTATGCCATTCTTGGCGCGGTCGATGATTGGGAGGGCTTGCGTGGAAAGCGTCGCGGTTTGGGGATGCGTGCCCGCACCAAATTTTTCTTCCAATGGGTGTTTGCTCTGGGAACCGCCTGGGGGCTGTATTATGTTCTGGATGTCCCGCACCTGTACCTGCCTGGTGTCAAGGACGAAATCATGATCAGCCCGCTTTTGTATATCCCGGTCGCCGCATTTATTATTGTGCTCTTCTCGAATGCGGTGAACCTCACGGATGGCCTGGATGGGTTGGCGGGTTTGATCAGCGCAACCGCATTTGCGACCTACGGCGGGATTGCTCTTTTACAAGGCCAGGTCTTTATCGCTCGCTTCTGCTTCACGGTGGTAGGTGCGATCTTCGGGTTTCTTTGGTTCAACGTGCACCCCGCGATGCTGTTCATGGGTGATACTGGCTCACTGGCATTAGGCGCAACGCTGGGTGTGGTAGCCCTGATGACAGGACAATGGATGCTGTTGCCGATAATCGCCATTATCCCCATCAGCACTGCGCTCAGCGTGATCTTACAAGTGGGCTATTTCAAGCTCACCGGTGGAAAACGATTATTCAAAATGTCGCCGCTTCACCATCATTTTGAGCTTTCTGGGTGGAGTGAAACCCAGATCGTACAGCGTTTCTGGCTGATTGGCTTACTCGCCGCCATGATTGGAGTTGCTCTGGCGTTCGTATGAAGCAAACCTGGCAAGATCAACGTGTGGTCATCATTGGAGCGGCGCGCCAGGGTCTGGCCTTAGCAGCCTACCTGGCAAAACATAACGCTCACGTGGTGATTACCGACCGGCGTGAAGCGCAAGACTTAATCGCTGCTCAGCAGCAATTAGCAGCGCAAATTGGACCGCAATCCGAGACTGAGTGGGTACTGGGAGATCACCCTCTGAGCCTGCTGGATGGAACAGACTGGCTGGCAATTTCTGGCGGCGTTCCACTTTCCAACCCGCTCGTTCAGGCAGCCCAAGAGCAAGGTATCCGCCTTACCAATGACTCGCAGATTTTTCTAGAAGCTGCTCCCTGCCGAGTGATTGGGATCACCGGCTCAGCCGGAAAAACCACCACCACCAGTCTGGTGGGAGAGATGGCTCGAGCAGCCAAACAACCTGGGCAGGTCTGGGTAGGCGGCAATATCGGCACACCGCTGATTGGTATGGTGGACGAGATGCAGCCTGATGATCTGGCAATCATGGAATTATCTAGTTTTCAGTTGGAGCTGATGCACACTTCACCGCATATCGCGGCAGTATTGAATATCACGCCCAACCATCTGGACCGGCATGTCACGATGGCAGCCTATGCGGCTGCCAAGACTCACATCCTGGCTCACCAGACTGATCGGGATATTGCAGTGCTGGGGCGCGAAGATCCAGGCGCCAGCAGTTTAGCCGGTCATGTTGCAGGGCGCTTGTTCACCTTTGGTAAAGACCGGCCCAGCCTGGACTCAACCTCCTGGGCAGATACTTTTATGGCCGGCGACGATCTGTATCTACGCATTGCACACCCGCCTGCAGAATTGCGCTTGTTCAGCCGCAGCGCAATCACGCTGCGTGGCGACCACAATTTAATCAACATCCTGGCAGCCTGTGCGATTGCGGCAGCCGCGGAGCTGCCCATCACAGCTATGCAGTCGGCAGTGGAAAATTTTCGGGGTGTTCCCCATCGTCTGGAATTCGTACGCACCTGGCATGGGGCAGATTGGTATAACGACTCGATAGCCACTGCACCCGAACGCAGTATGGCTGCGGTGCGTGCTTTTGAAGAACCATTGGTGCTACTGGCAGGCGGCAGAGATAAAGATCTTCCCTGGGATGAATTTGCCGCTCTGGTCTTGCGGCGGATCGACCATCTGGTAGTCTTTGGGGAGGCCGCCGAAAAAATTTTACGTGCTCTTCAGGCCTACAACTTGCATCCTGAGGAGCGCGGCGGGCGTCCGCCGCTCACCATAACTCGCTGCTCCGATCTGCGTACAGCCGTACAAGCAGCAGCCAAGCTCGTGGAACCTGGTGATGTGGTATTGCTTTCCCCGGGCGGAACCAGTTTTGACGAATTCCGGGATTTTGAGGAGCGTGGAGAATGTTTCAGTCGTTGGGTAAAAGATCTACATTAAACCCGGAAGGCCTTTTCCAGCCAGCCGCCAAAAACCGTAAGGTGCTGGCGGGTATTGACGTTCCCTTAATGTTAACCTTGATTGCCCTGATTATATTTGGTTTGATCATGGTGCATTCAGCCAGTTGGGACGACTCAATCCAGGTGTATGGTTCGCCAACCATGATCTTCCAGCGCCAGGTCATTTGGGCTGTGTTGGGGATTGGTATAGCAGCCGTAATCACATTTGTTGATTACCACCACCTGAGCAAAATCGCCTTACCGGCCTTGATTGTGACTATTCTTAGCCTGATCGCAGTTTTGCTTTTCGGTGAGGAACGTAACTACGCGGTACGAACCCTGTTCCGGGGTTCCATCCAGCCATCCGAGTTGGCCAAGCTGGTGACGATTATTTATCTTTCGGTTTGGTTATATTCCAAACGGGATCGTCTAAACGCCATCACCTTTGGATTAATTCCCTTAGGCGGCATCCTGGGTCTCATTGTTGGTTGGGTTGGTTTACAGCCAGATTACAGCGCAGTGCTCACGATCCTATTCTTGGGCGGCGTAATGTTCTTTCTGGCAGGCGGCGAGCGCAAGCAAATCATCTTGTTGGTGCTGATCTCAATCGTGATCGGGGTATTGGTGGTCAATGTAACCGATACGGGACGGCAAAGATACCAGGACTATCGCTCGGGCTGGCAAGATGTCGGACAATCCTCTTATCACGTCCTGCGCTCGATGGAATCTTTTGCCAAGGGAGGCTTGATTGGAGTAGGGATTGGTAAAGCCGATACCAAACTAACCGGCCTACCTTTCCCATCGACAGATAGCATCTTTGCCGTGGTAGGTGAAGAGACCGGTTTGCTCGGCTCTGCTTTGCTGGTCGGATTATTCACTGTTTTGTTGTGGCGTGGGATTGCCATTGCCATCAGCGCTCCAGATGAGATGGGAAAGGTTCTAGCCGGCGGTCTGACGATCTGGATCGCTTTTGAAGCCTTTCTGAATATGGCGGTGATGGTAAACCTGGTGCCCTTTGCCGGTAATGCCCTGCCTTTCTTGAGTGCAGGAGGCTCGAATCTGGTTGTATCTTTGGCGGGGATGGGCATTCTGATGAATGTTTCCCGCCAATCTGCCCAGAAACGAGAGGAAGTATGGAGTAAATTTGGTGCGGTTGTTGATTTGCGCCGGTGGGACCGGCGGCGGCGTATATCCCGCCCTCGCCGTGTTGCAGGCTCTAAGCAGAATTGAACCTGCAGCCGAGATACTTTGGGTTGGAGGCATAGGCGGCATGGAGGCAGAATTGGTCCAACGAGCCGGGTTGCCCTATACTGAAATCCCTGCGGCTGGTCTACACGGTGTGGGCTGGCGCAATTTACCGCGTAACGTATCCCAAATGCTGCGTGGTATCAGCCGTTCACGCCAGATTTTGAGCCAATTCCGCCCAGGCGTGCTATTTTTCACCGGCGGCTATGTCGCTGGACCGATGGCGTTTGCCGGGCGGCGCTTGCCAGCCCTGGTATATGTACCTGATATCGAACCTGGCCTGGCCCTAAAATCAATTGCCCGTTTCGCGGATCAGATCGCTGTAACGACTGCTGATTCAACACGGTACTTTAATAGACCCCATAAGGTTGTGGTTACTGGATACCCCACTCGCCCTGACCTGCATAACTGGGATCGCGAGGCTGCTCGGCAGGTTTTTGAGCTGAACACGGCTGAACCAGTTCTTCTAGTTACCGGAGGATCCAAGGGAGCGCGTTCGATCAATCAGGCGGTTATCAATAATTTAGATGAATTATTGTCAGTAACCCAGATCATCCATATTACCGGACAGCTCGATTGGCCTGTGGTTGAAGCTCAACGCACGGCGTTGGCCCCTGCACAAGCAGCCCGCTACCGGGTGTATCCTTATTTACACGCCCAGATGGGCGCGGCTTTGGCTGCAGCAGACCTTGTCATAGCACGCGCAGGCGCTTCCACACTGGGCGAGTTTCCCCTGTTTGGCTTGCCGGCGATCCTGGTCCCCTATCCGCATGCCTGGCGCTACCAACAAGTCAACGCTCAATTCCTCGTTCAGCGAGGCGCAGCCGAGATTGTCGACGATGCCTGGTTAGGCAATCAGCTGCTCCCCGTGGTCTCTCGCCTGTTGAGTAATCCCGAGAGCCTCGAACAGATGCGCAAAGCTATGCAAGCCCTGGCCCGATCAGACTCAGCAGAGAAGATCGCGCGGTTACTTACAGCGATGGCGGCTTCACGCCATCGGGGAGAAGCTTATGCTTAGCCTGTATGTACTCTTTTGGATGTATGTCATTCTCTTTGCAATCATTGGCGCCATGCGCGGTTGGGCCAAAGAGTTAATGGTTACTTTTAGCATCGCTCTGGCCTTGTTTATTATCACCGTGTTGGAGACTTACGTTGGCATCGTTAGAAATTCGATATCTGCGACTGGAGGTACTGCTCAATTTTGGATGCGGACGATCATTGTCACGATGCTGGTATTTTTCGGATACCAAACCCCTAACATTAGAGCCTTGGCAGGAGCACGCTTTGCCCGCGAACATTTACAGGATACTCTACTCGGTTTTCTCCTAGGAGCCTTTAATGGTTATCTGGTCGTTGGCACCATCTGGTGGTATATGCACCAAGCAGGCTATCCTTTCGCCAATGTGATCCTTCCTCTGCAACCGGGCTTCCCCAATTATGATGCAGCAATTCGTATGATTAACATGCTGCCGCCGGAATGGCTAACCATTCCTTGGATTTATTTTGCGGTCGGTATCGCATTTCTTTTCGTCATTATTGTGTTTATCTGATTGGATGGGAGGCATGGAGCACATTCACCTGATCGGCATTGGAGGCAGCGGTTTATCCGCCATCGCTCAGGTCCTGCTGGAAAGTGGGTACCGGGTGAGCGGATCAGACCGCGCCCTATCGCCTATGGCAGCCAGGGTTCAGGCTGCTGGCGCTCAGGTGTTTATTGGCCATCATCCAGACCACATGCGTGGAGCTACTGTCGTGGTACGTTCTTCGGCGATCCCCGACAACAATCCTGAAGTTCTGGCAGCCCAGGCAGCCGGGATTCCGGTTCTCAAGCGGTCTGATTTTCTTTGGCGCCTAACAGCCGGAAAATGGACATTGGCGGTTGCTGGCACACATGGAAAGACGACCACAACTGCCATGATCGCCTGGATGCTGCGCCGCTTAGAGCAGGATCCATCCTATATCATCGGCGGCATAGCAGCCAATCTGGATGCAAATGCCCATGCCGGTCGTGGACCATATTTCGTGATCGAAGCAGACGAGTATGATCACATGTTTTTAGGGCTCAATCCTGAAGTAGCGATCTTTACCAACATTGAACATGATCATCCGGATTATTACCCTACTGAAGCAGACTTTTTCGCTGCATTTACTGCCTTTAGCAAACGGGTACCGCCCAAAGGCCTTTTACTGTATTGTGTAGACGACCCCGGTGCAGTACGACTGGTGCAGGAGATCAACCCTGCTGGCTGTCGAGTGAAGGGTTATGGCATTACACCTGCGGGACAACCGTACCTGGCACAAGATTTAGAACCGGTCGTGGGTGGCGGCATCCAATTCAACGCTGTCTGTCGAGGTCGTGTGCACAAGATTGAGTTGCAGATTCCCGGCATTCATAATGTGCGTAACGCACTGGCTGCATTGGCTGTGGCTGATGAATTAGCTCTCTCGATCGACGAAGCAGCGCAAGCCCTAGCAGAATTCCGCGGCACCGGTAGGCGATTTGAGGTACATCCAGCAACCTGGGGTGTCACCTTGATCGATGATTACGCCCACCACCCTACCGAGGTCCAGGTAACGCTGGCTGCAGCCCGCGCCCGTTACCCAGAACAGCGCATTTGGGCCGTCTGGCAACCTCACACTTATTCTCGCACGCGTCTGCTGCATTCAGCTTTTGCCCACGCATTCGAGGCAGCAGATAAGGTATTGGTAACTGAAATTTATGCGGCGCGTGAATCTATCCCGGCAGATGGTTTCTCGGCGAACCAGATTGTCGCTGAGATCTCTCGACCAGAAGCGCATTTCATACCCAAACTTGATCAGGCCGTGGAATACCTGCTCAACGAGTTGCAACCGGGCGATGTGGTGCTGGTACTTTCTGCCGGCGATGGCGATCGAATTAATCAACAGTTAATGAAAGCCTTACAAGAACGAGATCTTGAACGCTCTGACAACGGAACAAGCCAGGTTGTACACAGGTTCTAAACAGGGAGAACCAATCATGAAGAAAGAGCATTTATTTGAAAGTGAACTGGTGACCATCACGCCGACCAAACAATTGGGGCGCACACAAAACGAGAAAGCCTCTCCGCCGAATCCCAATGTCCGCATGGATACGGGCAAGCTGGTTTGGAAAGGTTCGCCGCTTTCCAAAGCGCTGCTAAAGCGTTTGATCGAACGCGTGCGAGAATCCTGATTTTCACTGTGGGCTTGAAGGATAGGATCATTAAGGATGCTAGCTGTGCAGGCTGAACCAACCACGATTGTAAGATTGCAGGCTGAATTCGGTAGCCGCTTGCAGGAACAAGTTCTGTTAGCGCGTTATACCGCGGCCCGTTTAGGTGGTCCAGCCGATTGGCTATTGGAAGTACGCTCCCATGCTGAGCTGGCGCGTGCGGTACGCATCCTATGGGAAGAAGAATTTCCCTTCCACATTCTGGGAGGTGGGTCCAATGTGCTGGTCAGCGATCGGGGCATACGTGGCCTGGTGCTGCTCAACCGGGCGCGCAAGGTCAGGTTTGAAGTCAATCGCACGCCACCGATGGTCTGGGCTGAATCTGGAGCAAATTTTGGATTGATTGCCCGGCAAGCTGCTCAACATGGATTATCTGGTTTGGAATGGGCTGCTGGTATCCCCGGTACGCTGGGTGGGGCAGTGGTTGGCAATGCCGGCGCACATGGCGCAGACATGACCAGCAATCTGCACGTGGCAGAAATCTTGCACCGTATTGAACAAACGCCGGTCAGGGCAGCCCAGCAAACCTGGACACAGACTGAACTGGCGTATGGATATCGTACTAGCACCTTAAAGGAGCACCCAGGACAAGCGGTCGTCCTTTCGGCCTGGCTGACCCTGCAGCCCAGCACTATTGCAGATGTACAGGCAAAAATGGATGAATACGTAGCTTATCGCCGGCGCACACAGCCTCCTGGGGCCAGCCTGGGTTCAATGTTCAAGAACCCCCCCGGTGACCATGCTGGTCGGTTGATTGAAGCTGCTGGGTTAAAAGGCGCTCGCAGCGGTGGCGCTGAGATCAGCCCAGTACATGCGAACTTTTTCATCAACCACACGGATGCCAACGCTGCAGATCTGCGCCGATTGATCGAATTGGCCCAGAAAGAAGTTCTCCGGCAGTTTGGTGTGGCGCTCGAATTGGAAATCGAATTGCTTGGCGAGTGATCAGCGCTGGCAAACTAAACAGGGATTAGGAGTTTTGATGAGTTCACAGGATCGGTTGCAGGTAGGCGTCATTTTCGGAGGTCGCTCAGGCGAGCATGAAGTCTCGCTGATGTCGGCGCGCTCCGTATTGGATGCCCTGGACCACCAGAAATATACCATCACTGAGATTGGTATCGATCTCAATGGGGTATGGTGGACCGGTAACCATGTCCTGGAGTCGCTTTCTAGTAAGCAAACACCAGCCTTGACACCAGCCGCAATCTTGCCAGATCCTACCCGACCGGGTTTATTCAACCTGAAGTCAGCAGGCCACCTGGAGCTGCTCTCGCGCCTGGATGTGGTTTTTCCGGTCGTACACGGCACATATGGTGAAGATGGCACATTGCAAGGCCTGCTCGAGATGGTCGATATTGCTTACGTGGGTGCGGGTGTGCTGGCTTCCAGCCTGGGCATGGACAAAGGCGTATTCAAAGATGTGATGCGCGCCCACGGCATACCGGTGCTCGAATCGCAGGTGTTCCTGCGCAGCGAGATCGACCAGAATATTAGCCAGGTTATCGAGCGCGCCGAGGCTGTAGCACCTTACCCATTATTTGTCAAACCGGCCAATCTTGGCTCCTCCGTCGGTATCACAAAGTGCCGTAACCGCTCGGACCTGGCAGAAGGCTTAATTGAAGCCAGCATTTACGACCGGCGTGTGTTGGTGGAACGTGGAATCAATGGGCGTGAAATTGAGGTCAGTGTATTAGGCAATGACCAGCCGCAGGCTTCTATTCCAGGAGAGATTCTCCCGGCGGGTGATTTCTATACGTACGAGGCCAAATATCTTGATGAGAATTCACAACTGCTGATCCCTGCTCCGCTGTCTCCTGAACAACAGGAACATGCCCAGACCCTGGCATTGAAGGCTTACCGAGCGATCGATGGAGCTGGTATGGCACGGGTGGATTTCTTGCTGGATAAAGACTCAGGGACTCTGTACATCAGTGAGGTTAACACCATTCCCGGATTTACCAAGATCAGCATGTACCCTAAGCTGTGGGAAGCCGGTGGGCTCTCCTATCCCCAGTTGGTGGACCGGCTAATTGAACTGGCCTTAGAGCGTAAACAAGAACGCAATCGCTCTGCACGCCACTACCGGAGGCATGATACATATGGCGCGTAATACCAGAACCACGACCCGGACAGATCCCAACCGGCGCATAAGCCGGCACTATGACCTGTCAATATCCCAGATGCGCCTGAAAGCCGGTGGAACGCGGGGTAGCCAACCCCCACCTGTGATGGCGCGCAGCTCAACCAGCAGCGTGACGGCCCCTACTCGTCGCCGAAGCAAACCTCGCCGGCGTTTTGCCATCGCTTTACCCATGCCAGGCGCCGAAATGCAACTGCCCGCTATTCCCCAGCTACGCTTAAGCTGGCGGTTAGTTTCACTGGCGCTCAGCCTCCTGGTAGCCGCTGCCCTTTATTTGTACTGGAATACACCCACCTATACCGTCAGCGGTGCGGAGATCAACGGCCTTCAGCGCCTAAGCCCATTGGAAGTAAACACCGTCCTGGGTATTACCGGGCAACCGATCTTCATGGTTGATGCAGAGAGTATCCAACAAACCCTGGAAACTGAGTTTCCTGAATTTTCTGCCATTGAGACAAGTGTTTCATTACCAGCTTCTGTGCTGATCACTGTAACCGAGCGAGTACCTGTCGCGATCTGGCGCCAGGATGGACGCTCACTCTATATTGCTGAGGATGGAGTAGGTTTCCCCTCGCGCAACCAGGAAGAAGGCAGCCTCTTGCCTGTGGTTGAGGCTTCAGCCAACCCACCTGCCCCAGCGCCGGTTCAGACAGTGGACGAAATTCTGGATGAGCTGTATGGGACAGAAGAAGAAGTCGACGTAGAGCTTACCAGGCCCAGTGAAAAAAGCGAGCCTGTGAGCCGCAATTTCATGAAACCAGAAATGGTCGCCAACCTGTTGACGGTTGCTGAGCAGGCTCCCAGCGGCGTGCCGATCATCTACGACACCAAGCACGGGCTGAGCTGGACCGATCCAGGTGGCTGGCAGGTTTACTTTGGGGCGTTGGAAGATATCGAAATGAAATTGAACGTTTATGAAGCGCTGCTTGCACAGCTTGATCAGGACGATACGCTACCCAGGTTAATCAGCGTTGAATATGTGCATGCCCCGTACTACCAATTGGAGCGATAAACGGGATGGATGAATCGATTGTCGTAGGCATAGATGTAGGTACGACCAAAATTTGCACCCTGGTCGGGCGCGAGGAAGCCCCCGGAAAGATCCGCGTCCTGGGAGTGGGTATCGAGCCTTCACAGGGTATGCGCAAGGGTACCGTGATGGATATGGGCGCTGCTGCCCAGGCCGTTGGCCGCTCGATTGACAAAGCCGAACGCACTTCGGGTCTGGAAATAGATTCGGCGCTGGTCAGTCTGGCTGGTTCAAATGTTTCATCGACCAATAGCCGGGGCGTGGTGGGTGTCTCCGGGCGCGTGATCACCCCCGATGATCTGGTGCGGGCGGTCGATGCAGCCCGTGCAGTTGCCATCCCGCACAATCGCGAGATCATCCATGTCATCCAGCGGGGTTTCAATGTAGACGGTCAAGAAGGCATCCGCATGCCGGTAGGCATGCACGGCTACCGGTTGGAGGTAGAGACTCATATTATCACGGCCTCTGCCGCCAGTGTCGAAAACTTACGCCAGTGTGTAGCCCAGGCTGGAGTTAATGTTACCCAGTTTGTGCTCAATCCACTGGCGTCCGGTGAAGTGGTGCTGACTGAGACCGAGCGCCAGATGGGTGTTGTGGTCTGCGATATCGGTGGCGGCACAACCGATCTGGCAATCTATATCGATGGAGATGTCTGGCATACCGCCGTTCTGGCGATTGGCGGTAACCATATTTCTTCGGATATCGCTCATGGGCTGCGCCTGCCGATGTCGCAAGCTGAAGACATCAAGATCGAGCACGGGCATGCCACACGCGAAGAAGTAGACGCGCATGAGTACTTTAATATCAAGCCCTTCGGTGAACAGGATACGGTGCAAATCAGCCGTCAGGAACTCTCGAATATTATCGAGGCACGCGTAGAAGAGATCCTTTCGATGGTGGTGCAGGAGATCAAGCGCTCTGGATACGATGGCCTGCTGCCAGCAGGGATGGTGCTCACAGGCGGGTCCAGCCTGCTTCCTGGCTTCCGCAATATCGCCAGCCAGGTGCTGGGTGTGCCTGTGCGTATCGCAAAACCGGAAAACTTATTCGGTATGGTAGATCAGCTTGACTCGCCGGCCTTTTCTACCAGTGTCGGCTTGCTAAAATGGGCAACCCTCTTCAGCGAGGTAGCTTCACAGCAAGTTAGTAGCCGGCGGATAGCGCCTGCTAACCCATCGGCTGCCAATCCAGCGGTGCAGAAAATCATGAATTTCTTGCGCCGCATGCTGCCTTAGGACAGGGTATGTACTTACGGCAGGATTTTACATCAGCAATCTCATGTGTCACGACAGTGCACTGTAACTGGCACAGTTGCACACCGGGCATATGATCCAGCACCTACAGTGTAGGTATCCATTTTGAGGAGGAAGTCATGACAGGCATCAGTTACAATTTACCCAATCAGATCGAATCGTTCGCACGCATCAAAGTAGTCGGTGTAGGTGGCGGCGGCTGTAACGCCGTCAACCGTATGATCGACGAGGGGCTACAAGGTGTAGACTTTGTGGCGGTCAATACCGACGCACAGGCTCTGATGCAATCCAAAGCCACCACGCGTGTGCGCATTGGCGAAAAACTCACCCGTGGCCTTGGCTCCGGCGGTGACCCCGAGACCGGTCGCAAAGCTGCGGAAGAATCTGCCGAGCAGATGTACGAAGTGTTGCGCGGCTCGGATATGGTGTTCATCACCTCCGGCATGGGCGGCGGCACTGGTACTGGGGCGGCCCCCATTATGGCCCAGATTGCCAAGGAAGTAGGCGCCCTGACCATCGGCGTGGTTACCCGTCCCTTCACATTTGAAGGATCACGGCGCATCCAGTCTGCAGAAGCAGGTATCTCCAAGCTCAAGGAACAATCGGACACCTTGATTGTGATCCCCAACGACCGCCTGCTGCAGATCGTGGACAAGCGCGCCAACCTGAATCAGGCTTTTCGTATGGCAGATGATGTGCTACGCCAGGGCGTGCAGGGCATCTCCGAGCTGATCACCGTTCCCGGCTTGATCAACCTGGACTTCGCAGATGTGCGCACGATTATGTCCGAAGGTGGGGCCGCCTTGATGGCTGTTGGCAGCGCCAAGGGCGAGGAAGCCGCCAGCAAAGCTGCCGAGCAGGCGATCTCCAGCCAGCTTTTGGACATCACCATTGATGGCGCGCATGGCATCCTGTTCAATGTCACCGGCGGTTCAGATCTGACGCTGTATGACGTGAACCAGGCTGCGGCTATCATTAAGGAAACGGCGCACCCAGATGTCAACTTGATCTTTGGGGCGGTCATCGATCCGAACATGAAGGACGAAGTCCGCATCACCGTCATTGCCACCGGTTTTGAGCGCACCGGCATGCCCCATCGCATGACCGAGCCCAAGACCAATGAGCACATCAATGAAGCGCGTTACACGTCCGAGCGGCCTAGCTCTGTACCCGTCTCGGCGCCACCGCAGAAATCAACAGCGGATTTCCAGCCGCGGGCGTTCAATACCGAAGATCTGGATATTCCGACATTTTTGCGGAACCGCAGTCGCTAGCGTCGCTGACCGGGTGGGCGCATCCCACTCTTAAAAGTGGACCTGCCTGGCCGTATGGGCTGATCGGCTAGTAACGCGCGGCTCAGCCTATTCCCGGAAGCCTTCCATAACCGGACTCCTCCCGGTTATGCCTGGTTGCCTGGAGTATTGCCAGCATGCGGTATCAGTGCAGCCTCCTCTTTATATCTGCCTTCGCATAAGAAAGCGCTGCGCTCCGATCGGGCCTGGTCCAACATACCAGGCCCGAATTTTTTAATCTAAATTCATACTTGAATGCCCTTGCCGGTTCAGGGTGAGTATGCTAAAATCGCTTCTGTATCCAAGATGTGCTGTAATAAATATTGAATGCCCCCATATGTGGCGGCAACATTTGTTCTAGATATGGGAAAGGGGTTGTATGCGCTGTCCCTACTGCAAACAAGTGAGCTCACGGGTTATCGATACTTCTCACGATCTTCGGGGGGGCATCCGCCGGCGGAGGGAATGTGAGA
>CAYXDC010000023.1:33490-40572 GCA_964463505.1 uncultured Anaerolineaceae bacterium | reverse complement strand
CTGATTTACGCCTACCGTTATGCCCTTTCTCCGGGTGTGCGCAGTAAAATCCGCATCGTCGTCTTAGGTGGCGTGCTCAGCTTGCTGCCATTCATTCAGCTCACCATTCTTCCAGATGCCTTATTACACAAACCGATCATCCCTTATTCCTATTCAATTTTACTTTTAGGAATTGTCCCTGCTACATACGGATACGCCATCTTCCGCCACCGCTTGATCGAAATCGAGAAACACATCAATCGCGGGGCTACCTTCATTTTGATGTATTCCCTTCTTGGGGCAGTTTATCTGATCCTGTATGCCAGTCTTAGCCAGTGGATGCCTGCCGTGACCATCAGCGATCCGTTGGTCAATACCATCCTGGTATTGATTCTTGCCAGCCTCTTTGTGCCCCTTCAACGTCGGGTCCAACGCCTCGTGGATACTGTTTTCTACGGTGGCTGGTACGATTACCGCTCGGCGGTCACCCAGATATCACAAGGTCTGGAGCATGTTAGCGAACTGCGCTTGCTCGCCAGCACGCTATCTGAACGGTTAGCCGAAACGTTACGCCTTGAAGATGCGTGTGTTTTTCTACGCGATCCAAACGGGGATTTTTCCGTTGTTGAAGTCGCCCCGCTACAAAAGATCCGCAGTCAGATCCCGCTACGCTTTGCTACCCTTCCACGTTCTAGCCTGGCATTCTTGCTGCGCCTGGGAGATGAAGTAGGTCGCTCATCGCTGCGCGAAGCTCTTTCAGAAGTTAGCTTCACTCCTGAAGAAACTGAGTTATTGAACACAGAGCAAGACCACCTCTGGGTACCCATCATCGGACATTCCCAGGTACAAGGCATGCTTGCCCTGGGCCCAAAATACGGAGGTGATATCTTCAGCAACGAGGATATCGATATTCTACGGATTGTCGCCCGGCAGATTGGGCCACTGATCGAAAACATTCATTTGTTGACCGAGCTGCGCCAACACGCCTCTGACCTGGAACAACGCGTAGAAGAGCGCACGACCGAACTGTACAACGCTAAAGAGCGCGTGGAAGCAATCCTGGGCAGTGTAGGTGATGGCGTGATCGTGACCGATTTGGATAGCACCATCACCACCGTGAACAAGGCCTATGAAGAACAATCCGGGTTAGCAGCCACAGAAATTATCTCCAAAACATTATTTGAATTGTTCGCAGATATGAATGATCCAGCCACTCTAGATGATATGCGCGCCACACTCCAAGATGGCAGAATCTGGATCGGTGAGCTGATAAGCCGGCGTAAAGATGGCAACACTTTCAACATCCAGCTTACTGTCGCTCCGGTCCGCGATCAGAATGGCCAAATGGTTGGCTTTGTGGGTAGCCAGCGCGACATCACACGCCAGATTGAACTGGCTCGCCTGAAAGATATCTTCGTTTCCGATGTTTCACATGAGCTGCGCACCCCCACAAGTAATATCAGCCTGTATCTGGAGCTCCTCGAGAGCGCACCTGCGGAAAAACGCAAGCACTATCTTAAAGTTTTGATGGAGCAGAGTCAATTATTGCGTAAGCTTGTGGAAGATATCCTCGACCTCTCTCGACTTACGATGGGTAAAGCAAAACGCATCGAATTCACTTCTGTGGATTTAAATACCATCACACAACAGATAGTCTCGGCGCATGCAGCGATGGCTGAAGTCTCAGCCTTGGATCTCCGTTTTGAGCCGGACGCCTGTTTGCCCGCGGTGTACGGTGAGCCAAATCAACTAGCTCGTTTGATCACCAATCTGGTTGCTAATGCCCTGCGCTACACGTCCCAGGGTCAGGTAGTTGTGCGCACCTATACAATAGATCATAAGGTTTGTCTGGATGTAGAAGATACAGGCATGGGCATTGACCCAGAGGATAGACACCATCTATTTGAACGATTTTATCGAGGCCGCAAAGTTCGCCAGTCGTTAATTCATGGCACAGGTTTAGGCCTGGCAATCGTTAAGGAAATCGTCGATTTACATGAAGGGGAGATCGATGTGGCCAGTGAAATCGACAAAGGCTCAACCTTCACAGTACGTCTCCCCATACCATGAGGTGCGTTCTTGAACCATACCATCCTGGTTGTTGAAGATAATGTAGCCATGCGCGAAGCCCTCCAGGCGATTCTTGAGTCAGGGGGATATCATGTAGTGACCGCAGAACATGGCAAACATGCACTCGGACTCATGCAAGACCACCAGCCCGACCTGATCCTGTCGGATATCTCGATGCCGGAGATGGATGGTTTTGCTTTCTTTGACGCGGTGCGTGCCAAACCTGCCTGGGTCAGTATCCCATTTATTTTTCTAACTGCACGCGGTGAGCGCAAAGATATTTTCCTGGGAAAGCAAGTAGGCGCTGAAGATTACCTGGTCAAACCAGTCCTTCGCCTTGAGCTACTCTCCACAATTGCTGCACGTCTGGCGCGCAGTCAAGAAGTCGTGTTGGCGCAAATGGAAAAATCTTACCTGGCCGCGTTGAGCATGCTGGCTGACGCAATTGAACAACGCGATCACTTTTCCCCACCGCATGTGGGGCACGTGGTAGGTTACGCATTAGCAATTAGCAAGCAGTTAAATGGACGCCAAATCGAAACCAAAGCCTTGTATTTTGGCGGCATCCTGCATGATATTGGCAAAATATTAATTGGAGACAATGTACTGCACAAAGCCACACCCCTGGAAGTGGATGACTGGGATGAAGTCCAGCGCCACCCAGAGATTGGTGTAAAACTCATCGCGAATATCGCCTACCTCACTCCAGCAATTCCAGTAATCCGTTATCACCATGAACGCTGGGATGGAAAAGGTTATCCGGAAGGATTGGTTGGCGAAGCTATCCCGCTGGAAGCAAGGATTGTAGCCGTTGCTGATGCTTTAGAAACCATGTTACGTGAGCGCGTATACCGTCAGCCGCTTAGCCCGCAACAAGCCTATCAAGAAATCATCGAAGGCAGTGGCACTCGCTACGATCCGGAAGTCGTAAAGGCATTTTCGGTCGCATGGGATGAAATTAAAGCCCTGATCGAAGACAGTAACTGATCGAACCCCTACTATTCTCAGGAGCGTACTGTGAGTGAAGAACACAAAAGGGAAATTCCCACGCGCCATGGAATATTATGGGATATGGATGGCGTTCTTGTCGACACAAGCGAGTTTCATATCCGATCCTGGCAGCATGTGCTGGAAAATTATGGCATTGCCTTCGACCGGCTGAAATTTCAGCAAGCCCTGGGTATGAACAATGCAGGAACAATTGAATTGCTGCTGGGTCATAAGCCAGACGCCGGGCTGGTAGAGGCGATTGCCACGCGCAAAGAAGAATGCTTTCGCCAACTCATGATAGGGCATGTCACGCCCCTACCAGGAGTGCTTGATTGGTTGCAACGCTGGCATGATCAGCAAATCCCGATGGCAGTGGCTTCGTCAGCCTCTTCCGAAAATATCAATTTCATCATTGATGCTCTACACATCAGGTCATACTTTAACAGCCTGGTCTCTGGCGCCGACATACCCGGCAAACCTGATCCAGCAGTTTTCTTAATTGCGGCCCAACACCTTGGACTACACCCCACTAATTGCATTGTCATCGAGGATTCGATCGCCGGTGTTGAAGCAGCGCGCCTTGCGGGCATGAGATGTATCGCTGTGACGACAACCAACCCGGCGCACGCCCTAATTGCAGCTGACCTCGTAGTCAACAGCCTGGCAGAGCTTAAGCAGGAAAACCTGCTTACTCTACTAAGCCAATAATTCCTCCCTCCGTCAACCGGCGCATATCACTGAGCGCAGCCTCGATTTCTTCAGGGGTAACGGCACGCTCCTCCCTGCTGTGTTTCAGCATTCCTGCCGCTGCGTGTGCCAGTGCAACCTGGCGCACGGTTTGATCGCTCGCCAGAGCCTCTTTTACCAGGCGCGCTCCAGCAGCATATCCAATCAAGGGATTGAGTGCAGTTACAACGATAGCATTCTTCTCCAGCCAGCCCTCCGCCTTGGCGGGGTTGGCCTTTAAGCCGCGCACCAGCTTATCTGTAAAGGCATTTACTGCCCCGATAGTTACCTGCATCATTTCAAACAGATTGTGAGCAATAATTGGCATCATCACATTCAATTCAAGCTGTCCTGCCTGCGCTGCCAAGGCGATCGTGTGGTCGCAGCCCTGAACATGGAACATGGCCATGTTGAGCATTTCCGCCAGAACCGGGTTTACCTTACCTGGCATAATACTCGAGCCTGGTTGAACGGCTGGCAATCTAATTTCGTCCAAACCAGTTGCCGGGCCGGATGCCAATAAGCGAATATCATTGGCGACGCGTGTCAGGGTAATCGCCAGTGTGCGGATAGCAGCCGAGAAATTTGCCACATCAGCCATGGATTGCATGCTTTCGAACAAGTTATCGGATGTAGTTAGCTCCAAGCCAGTTAACTCTGACAGACATCGAACCATGCGAGCATGATATTCCGGGTGGGCATTCAGCCCACTCCCAGTAGCCGTCCCGCCAATCCCCAAACGTCGTAGCCCTTGCGCAGCGCGGGCAATTCGTTCTCCATCTCGCTCTACTGCCCTGGCATATGCGCCAAATTCCTGTCCCAGGCGTACAGGCACAGCATCCTGGAGATGAGTACGTCCAGATTTCACAATTGAGTCGAATTCTGCTGCCTTTTCAGCCAACGCAGCTGCTAGGTTCCCGACCGCCTTCAGTAGCTCATCCAATCGCCACAGGGCGCCTAAACGGATGGCAGTTGGGATCGTGTCATTCGTAGATTGCGCCATATTGACATGGTCATTGGGATTCACCTGGTACTCCCCTATTTGCCCCCCCAGGAGCTGGGTGGCGCGGTTAGCAATGACCTCGTTGACATTCATGTTGTGGCTGGTGCCGGCTCCAGCTTGAAATGGGTCTACAAGGAACTGATCGTCCCAACGCCCTTCCATGATCTCTGCAGCTGCCAGGATAATCGCCCGCGCGCGCGCTGCGTCGAGCAACCCCAGGTCTCTATTCACCTCCGCTGCAGCGCGCTTGATCGTCGCCATCGACCAGACGAACGCCCTCCACGGGCGTAAACCTGAGATCGGAAAATTCTCTACAGCTCGTTGCGTCTGAACACCATACAGGGCATTGCGTGGGACTTGCACCTCCCCCATTGAATCGCGCTCGATCCGGAATTCTGTTTCCACAACCAAACCTCCTCTTATTAGAATAGATAACAATAAACCAGGCAATCGCCTCCAATTTTACCCGTAATTGCTTGCCACCAGACGGTTTTTGCTCTAAAATGAACCCATCCTTATGTTAATCCATTCTGCTTCACAATTGCTCACACTGACAGGCGGCCCCCAGCGCGGCAAGGCACTCGGCAGCCTGGATATTATCCCCAACGGCGCAGTTCTGATCCAGGACGAAAAAATAATCGCTGTCGGAACAACTCCCGAATTATTAGCCGCTTATCCGGATGTTCCCACCCTGGATGCCGGGGGCAAAGTAGTCATGCCTGGCTTTGTGGACCCGCACACCCATGCGATCTGGGCCGGTGACCGCTCTGCCGAATTTGAAATGCGCCTGCAGGGCAAAACCTATATGGAAATCCTGAATGCTGGCGGGGGCATTATCTCCAGCGTCAAGGCCACCCGTAGTGCATCTCTGGATAAACTTCTCAGCGAAACACGACCCCGCTTGTGGAGTATGTTCACCTGCGGCACCACGACTGCCGAGGTCAAGACAGGTTATGGCCTGCATACCGCCGCCGAGCTGCGCATGCTTCAAGCCCTGCTGGCCCTGGATGCCGAAGGACCGCTGGAGCTGGCGTTCACCTTCCTGGGAGCCCATGCAATCGCCCCTGAATTCCGTGGCGATCCCGACGGCTATACCGATCTGGTCTGCAATACGATGCTGCCGGTACTTAAGGACTGGTGGCCGCACCACGCGCCTTACCACGCCATGCCTTTTGTCGATGTCTTTTGCGAAACGGGCGTATTTAGCCTGGAGCAATCGCGCCGTATTCTAACCGCCGCCCGCGAGCTAGGCTTCCCGCTCAAAATCCATGCCGATGAATTTGATAATCTGGGAGGGGCACACCTGGCAGCCGAATTGGGAGCTGTATCCGCTGATCACCTGGTAAAAACCTCTCCCCAGGATATCCTCGCCCTGGCTTCCAGTGAAACCGTGGCTGTCGCGCTTCCCTGTACGCCGTTTGGTCTGGCCGAACAAGAATATACTCCTGCGAAAGCGTTCCTGGAAGCAGATGGCATCCTGGCATTAGCAACCGACCTGAATCCCGGTACTGCCTGGTGTGAAAATATGCAATTTGCTATTGCCCTGGCCTGCCGCTACATGAAACTGACCCCGGCCCAGGCAATCGCCGCTGCCACGATAAACTCCGCGGCGGCGATTGCACGTGACGAACAGATAGGCTCTCTTGATCCTGGCAAACAAGCCGACCTGATCATCTTAAGCGCGCCCGATTACCGTCATTTGGGATATCGGTTCGGCTCTAACCTGGTTCAAACCGTCATTAAAAAGGGCCGTGTGTACCCGGTCTGATCCTCTACCCCCAAAACATTATCCATATAGGTCAAAATAACACATGCCAACTCTTCAACAAGCGCAGGCCTGGTACCCCGGCGATGATCCAGTCCACGGATTCGACCATATCATGCGCGTACTCTGCCTGGCCGAACACCTGGCCGCATCAGAAAGAGCCGATCTCGAGATTGTTCGGGCGGCTGTCCTTTTACATGATGCCCAGGAAAGCCCCACCAGGCGTGCTGACCATCACCTGGCTTCTGCGGAATTTGCGCGCCAGGTCCTGCAATTCGAAAACTGGCCCGAAGAGCGCATTCGAGCCGTCCAGCATTGCATCCGCGCCCATCGCTTTCGCGATGATCGCGAACAGCCTCAAACCATGGAGGCTAAGGTGCTTTTTGATGCTGATAAGCTGGACGCAATCGGTGCAATGGGTGTGGCGCGCGCCATCGCCTATGCCATTAAGGCGGGAATGCCGTTCTATGCTCCTGCTTCACAGTGTTTTCAGGATACTGGAGTACTTGAACCAGACGAGCCACACAGCGCCTACCACGAATACCTGTT
>CAYXDC010000023.1:0-33390 GCA_964463505.1 uncultured Anaerolineaceae bacterium | reverse complement strand
TACTCCAGGTGACCCTACAATTTAAAGGCTATCCAGTCATAACAGCTCATAACGGGCTGGAAGCCCTAAAGCGCGCAGAAATGGAGCATCCAGCGCTGGTCATTACGGATATCCTCATGCCCAAACTGGATGGGTACCAACTCACTCATCGATTACGCACCAACCCGAAGACCAGTCACATTCCAATCATTTTCCTCTCTGCCACTTATGTAACCCCTGAAGACAAGGATTTTGCGCTTAAACTTGGCGCTGCACGCTTTCTGGAAAAGCCAGTGGACGCGGCCGAACTTTTACTCACCGTCGCGGAAGTGCTTACTATCGGACATAATTCAAATACGCCTCGCCCATTAGCCACACGCGAGTTTTATCGGGGATATAAAGCGCGTTTGGAGAGTAAGTTGCGCCATAAAAATGCTCAAATTGCGCGCACTGAACGCTTACTTGAGACTCTGCCAGAGATTCAGAAACCAGCTTTTAGGGCGCTGCTGGAAGAAACCTGTGATCAACGCAACCAGATCCAAGAAGAATTAGACCAATTATTCCGTCTTCAGGAACAATTTCCTCAAAAATAACGATCTTTATATCTGGAGCTATTTGTGATCCCCACCCTAGACGATCTTGAAACGATGGCGCGTCACGCCGGTGAAATCCTGCGCACGGGTTACAACCCTCGTCCAGGTTCTGCTTCACGATTAGAGGTCAACTACAAAGGTCCAATTGACCTGGTCACGGATATTGACTTGCAATCTGAGACCTACTTGTTAAACGAAATTAATCGCCGCTTCCCAGGTCACCGGATTATTTCTGAAGAAAATGGGCTGACCGAAGGTGATAAGGACGAGTTGTGGCTGGTTGATCCATTGGATGGCACGATCAATTTTGCCTATGGAATCCCGATTTTTTGCGTTTCACTGGCGTTTGTGCGAGCTGGGCAAGTACAACTTGGCGTAGTCTATGATCCCCTGCGCGATGAATGCTATACCGGTGAACGCGGCAAGGGTAGCTGGTTAAACGGAGAGCCTCTTAAAGTAGGCTCAGCACAAGACCTGAGCCGCAGCTTGTTGGTAACTGGCTTCCCCTACAATATTCGCACTGCCGCCAATAACAACTTAGGACACTATGCGGATTTCAGCCTGCGCAGTATGGGTGTACGTAGATTAGGTTCGGCGGCTCTGGACTTGTGTTATGTCGCAGCCAGGCGTTTTGATGGCTACTGGGAGATCAGCATCAATGCTTGGGATATTGCTGCCGGGATCTTAATCGCCGAAGAGGCAGGGGCTATCGTTACCAAAGTTGATGGTGATCCGCATGTTCTGGCTGCGCCACCATCCATTGTGGCAGCCAATCCGGTTATCCACCCCCAGATCCTGAAATTATTAAACGATAGACCTGCATCAAGCTCTGCGTAAGAGTCGATCCAGTTTCTGAAAGTCAACCCGCGCTGTCATATCCAGGCTCAGTGGCGTCAGGGATACCTTTTTTTCCACCCTAAGGACGTATACATCGGTATCTTTCGGGTCCAGGGAGGGATCGACCGCCTGCCGGTAACCCACCCTGGCAGGTTCGCCCCATTTCTCCCGGTCAGGGCGCACAGGTTCAAAATAGCGCGATGGGGATAACCGTGTAATCTCCCAGTCGGTTTTTGGGGTCGCGGTGATCGGAACATCTAGTTTCAATAAATGCACATCTGGAAGCATCTGCTTATCTAACAAGATACGGCCAAAAAACTGTGTAAAATAAGCCGCCGTTGAAAAATCGATTTCGTCTGAATAGGAGAGGTGATACTGCACATCAGTTTCTAGAGAAACCGCCAACGAGGGTATGCCCATCGCGGCTGCTTCCAATGCAGCCCCAACCGTCCCAGAAACTGTAATTCCATAACCTAAATTCTCGCCATAGTTGATGCCGGAAACCACCAGATCGGGCAAACTAGGCATCACTTCCAGGGTGCCGTGTAATACTGCCTGCGCCGGGGTACCACCTACTGCATGCGCCTCCCAAACCTGACCATTCACTTCCACCTGGCGAACATCAATTGCACCGTCCGATGTACTGGGCAGGCTGCGCCCTGCACCTGAATATTGTTCGCGCGGGGCAACGACATATACGTAGCCAAGCTCGCTTAGCGCTGCAGCCGCGGCCCACAAACCAGGCGACAAGATCCCATCATCATTGGTCAATAGTATTTGGGGTTTATCCATATTTCTCCACCAGAATGGTTATTCTATCGAATTTTTCTGGCTGCGATTACGCCAGATGCGCCCCAGGCTGGCTGTTAAGCTTAGCTCTTCTTTAATCTCGGGTAAAGCTAATTTAGCAGCCTGGTAACCACGTTGAGCAACTTCCGGTATATTTACATTATCCAGCAGCTCGATCTCATCCACATCCGGGCGGATGATTACCTCAGGATGGTCTAATTGCAGCTTAAATTGAGTCAGATGCCGGCTGCCAATATCCACTGACTTAATAAATATATTAAATGCCTGCGCCACTCGCAGGCGCGCTATTTGGCGCATTAATGGTTGCGTGCCGAGGAAGCTCAATCGCTCTGTGGGTTGAATCTTCTGCACAACTGGATTAGACAGGACAACCGCAACCACAGGCAACCTTGGAGCAAAGGTTCGTGCCACAGATACGGGAACAGGGTCAACCAGTCCACCATCTACCAGATAATATTCGCCAATCTCCTGGGGTGGAAAGACGCCTGGTACCGACATAGATGCCAGAATTGCATCCATAACACGTCCATCTTTTAGAATAACTTCTTGACCGGTATTGAAATCTGTGGCGATAGCAGCGAACGGAATACGGAGATCAGAAAATAACCGCTCACCGATCACTCCGCCCAACACTTCATAAATACCTGCCATGCCTAAAAGTGCAGGGCCATCTCCAGTTCGCCGGCTGTAAAGTTGGCTGAAATTTAAATCAATAAAATGATCGAGCATCTGGGCGGGACTCATTCCGGCTGCATAGATCGCACCAATAATCCCCCCAATGCTGGTGCCAGCGATAGCGCGTATAGCATACCCGGCTTCCTCCAGGCATTGCAATACCCCAATGTGAGCTGCACCTTTTGCTCCGCCGCCGCCTAATGCGACCGTGATCTCCATCTTACCTCCGTGGCACCGGATAAGTTTATCATGGTCAAGTGCTTAAAAATAGACGCAGCAGTTTGTTTTTGATGTAATCTTTCTTTTGCCAACTTATCCTTTACAGCGCTCCAGATTTATTAAAGAACAAACCATTAGCTTTCGCCCGCTACCAAACGCACATACCAAATTCAAATAGAAAAATGCCCGTTGACAGATCGTTTTCTGTCTGTATAATTGGTTATAACATTATAACCAATTTGTGCATGGAGGACTTCCTTGTGATGATCCGTCCGTTAAACAAACACAAAGGTCCGCTCTACAGTCAGTTGTACTCCCGGTTGGCAGAACAGATTGCTTCAGGTGAACTAAAAGCTGGAGAGCAGCTACCTCCGGAGCGCGAACTGGCTGAATCTATGCATGTCAGCCGCATCACCGCCCGTCAAGCATTGGACGCTCTAGCAAAAAAGGGCCTCGTCTACCGTGAGCAAGGACGGGGCACCTTCGTCGCAGAACCCAAAATGCGCGGCTTGATCGGGTTCACCAGCTTCAGCGAAGATATGTGCCAGCGTGGCTTCAATCCAAGCTCACAGATCCTTGTCCAGGAGCTAACCCTGGTCAATGCTGAAACCCAGAAAATTCTCAAGATGGATCCTGATGAGCTAGCCCTGCGCCTGGTGCGTGTCCGTATGGCTGATGAAAATCCAGTTGCCCTTCAGTCCGCTCTCATTCCACATCGTTTGTGCCCAAACCTGGAGTTTAAAGATCTCCATGACCAATCTCTATACTCAGTTTTACGGGAAGAATATGATATTCATCCCGCCTGGACCGAAGCGGAACTGGAAGCCCTCCCCACCACTGCTGAAGAGGCGCGCTTACTCCATCTAGAAAAAGGTGATCCAGTATTGATTGTGCGCGGCATCACCTATTCAGAAAATTTTGAAATCATTGAGTCGGTACGTACAGTCTACCGCGGTAAAGGTCTGGCCTTGTATATTGGACGCCAGAGAATATCAGCGCTCAACCCATAAAGGTTCATCCAAGAAGAGATCGCCCAACTGGGTGCATTGAAAGAATCTATGCAATCTGTTGTTTTCTTCGGCAAAAATGATATTCGCCTGACAGAATCGCCCGTACCAACACCAGGACGAGGTGATGTTCTCTTGAAAGTACTGCTGGCGGGCGTTTGTGCCACCGATCGCCATATCGTGGAGGGACATTTTTCTGTTCGTCCACCGCGCATCCTGGGCCATGAAATTGTAGGAGTGGTAGAAGCTGTTGGCCCGGGGACCGCGCAAGAATGGCTCGGAAAATTATGTGGTGTACGTCCAGCTCGTTTTTGTGGCTCCTGCAGTATGTGCCAGATAGGTGAGCCCCAGCTGTGCAAGAATTTTGAATGTCTGGGGAATACCCGAGATGGCGGCTATGCAGAGTATACACTCGCTCAAACCGCGCAACTCGTCCACCTGGAGAATATAAAACCTGAAGCAGCCGTATGGCTGGAACCCCTGGCCTGCGTGCTCCAGGCCCTGGAAAAAATCGACGTTTCCCAAAAAAGAGGCCCCATGCTTATTTTAGGCGCCGGGGTGTTGGGAAAACTGATGCTACAGGTAATACTCAGCACAACCCGCGCTCAGGTAGCCGTCATCGATCCTAACGCCAACAAGGTAGCTGCGGCAATTGAACTGGGCGCACATACTGGTTGGACAATACCCCGCCAGGGGACAGCGCCAGAAACAAGCACAGAGTTATTGCGATGGGCGCCAGGAGGTCCGCTGGTCATCATCGATACCACCGGCTCGCCAGAGGCTATCCAACGCGCAATAGATTGGGCCAGCCCAAGTGGTAGGATCCTGCTTTTCGGTGTATCTGACCCAACAGCGATGCTCTCTATATCACCCCACCAGATCTTCAGCAAGGAAATAACCCTCCTGGCTTCCTCCGGAATGAGCCCTGCATCTTTTGATGCTGCTTACGCCATGCTACGCTCAGAGCAAATAGATCCCACCAGGCTGGTCTCATTATCCATTGGCCTGGATGACCTGCCTGCGTACTTGCTTGGACAGGCGCCTAAGCAAGAAGGTAAAATTCTGGTCCGCCCCGGTTTTCAAGCGGAGCATTTGAAATGAATGAGGCTTTGTTGTCCGTGGACCTGGGTGGCACGAAGGTGGCTGCTGCGGTGATGTCTCCGCAGGGCAAAATTCTTTTTCGGGTGCAAGAACCCACTAACCAGGAAGGCCCGACCTATCTGAATAACCAGATTGCTAAAATGCTGCGCAGTTTAATCAACCAGAGTGGCTTGAAAACTCATGTAATTCAGGGTATCGGGATCGGTATTCCAGCTGTCCTGGAGCCAGAGACCGACTTTGTCATTTGGGGGCCAAATCTGCGGGGCTGGCGTAATGTAGATCTGCGGGGAACCCTCGAACGGGAACTGGGATTACCCGTCTTCGTGGAATACGATGGTCATACCGCAGTGCTGGGCGAGTGGTGGTTAGGAGCCGGACGTGGATATCGCTCGGTAGCCATGATCATTGTTGGCACCGGTATTGGTGGAGGGTTGATCCTGGATGGGCACCTGTACCGGGGGCGCGATCGACTTGCAGGAGCAGCCGGCTGGTTTGCTCTCACCAGTGATGCTCAAGCCAGTGATCCACGCGGCCAATCGATTGGACACTGGGAATCGCTGTCAGCTGGTCCGGGAATCGCCCAGAGGGCATCAGGCTTACTTTCCTCACATCCAGAATCAAGTCTGCACGCTATTCCACCCGATAAGCTAACTGCCCGGCATATTTTTGAAGCCGCGCACCAGGGCGACACATTAGGTAGCCGTATCGTAGAGGAAACCGCCAATATCATCGGTTTAGGGGTAGCAAATGTTGTCAGCCTGGTTAACCCTGAAATTGTGGTGTTGGGTGGCAGTGTAGGCTGTCAAGCCGTGCTGCTGCCCTTTATTCAAAAGGTTGTTGGCCGCTGGGCCCAGCCTGCTTCAGCCAGCTCTGTAAAAATTGTTAGCTCGCAATTAGGCTCAGACGCAGGTCTTTACGGAGCAGCCTATGCGGTATGGATCAGAACACACACCGATCCGACTATCCCAACCAGACCATAAACTCCTGAACCTACAAGGAGGTGAATGACACACTAAACAGGAACACTTATTCAACCAGAAGAAGAGATCGACTTTACTTTGCAACTAAATCTGTTGGAGGAAAATATGAGGACCCAATTTCGTTTGATCGTAAGCCTTGCAGTGTTCGCTCTCCTGCTGGTCGCCTGTGCAACACCGACCGCCGCACCTACCGAAGCTCCCCAGGTACAGCCTGTGGCGACTGAAGAACCTGCTGCACCAGCCGAAGCGGTAACCATCCGCATGCTCGTCCGCCCGGATGAAGGTGGCAATGTCGCCAAGTATGCCGAGCAGTTCAAGCAGGAAACCGGTATCAGCGTAGCAGTCGACTTCGTAGGCTGGGCGGAAATCCATGATAAAACGGTGACCACCCTGGCGTCTGGTGGTGGTGGCTACGATATCGTCTTTATCCCCAATGCCAACGCCTTTGAGTTCGCCTCCGGTGGCTGGTTTGAGCCTATCGATGACATGATCCCCGCTGCCGAGCGAGACCTGTGGTTAGCAGCTGTAGTAGATATGTACACACATGAAGGTAGCCTGATCGCCATGCCATGGTACTCTGGCGGAGCGCACTTCGTCTACAACTCAGAGATACTGGAAAAAGCCGGGGTAAGCCCTGAAGAGGTCGTTACCTGGGATGATTTTATGGCTGCTTGCCAGAAGATCAAAGAAACCAGCGCAGCCGAGTTCTGCTTCTCTCCCAGCGCCAAATATCCGGGCAACTTCTACTATAACTTTGGTTCGATGGTCCGCAGCCAGGGTGAAACCTTCTTCGATGCTGAGGGCAATCCCACATTCCAGAACGGACAGGCGGCTCTCAATGTGATGGAAATGTACGACACCGGCATCAAGGAAGGCTACTTTGATCCAGCGGGTATCGCTTTGGACGACTACGAGACCCTGATCGCCTTCGGCACCGGCAAAACCGCTTTCATGATTAACTCAACCTGGTCAGCCACTCAAGCCAACCGCAATGCAGAATTGTCCGCTGTAACCGGAAAAGCCGGCTACATTTTGATCCCCGGCGCCGGTGAAGTACGCAGTGGCGGATATATTTACGCCGGTGGCTTGGGATTGCTGAAAACCTCTGAGCACAAGGCAGAGGCCAAACAATTCCTGACTTACCTGACCAGCGAAGAAGCCCAAAAGCACCATGCCATGGAAGGCGGTAACCTGCCTACGCGCGTGGCTCTCTTCACGGACGCCGAAATCGCGGCAGCCTGGCCCGGCTTTGAGACTTTGGCCGCCCAACTGCCTTATGGCGAGTTCCCACCCAAATTCCTGTGGTTCGAGGAATGGCGGCGCTCAGCAGCATCTGCCGTGCAGGATGTGATGGGCGGGCGCAAGGATCCCCAGGCCGCCATTGATTGGCTGGTCGAGGAAACTAACCGGCTGAAAGCACAGTAAAATATAAGCCGGGATCGACCATGATACCTTCTACCCCTCCTCCGCGCAGATTTGCGGGGGAGGGGTGAATATCCACTTGAAGACGAGGAGAACAATGGGCTCCATCGCCGTGCCAAAACCACCCAGACGATATATGAGCCGCCGAAAGCGGGAGGATTTGATTCTTGCCGCGATCCTGCTGGCTCCGGCCACCCTGATCATTGCTCTGGTCACGCTGTACCCATTCCTGCGTTCCTTCTGGATCAGTCTGCATAAATGGAACCTGAGCCGCCCACAGGAAGGTCGCCCCTTTGTTGGGTTGGACAATTACATCCAAACCATCCAGGACCCATTATTCCTGGACAGTCTTCAGGTTACCCTCATGTTCGTAGTGGCTGCAGTTACTCTGGAAATCCTGCTGGCGATCGGGATTGCCTTAATGCTGAACCGACCCTTTCGCGGCCAGTGGCTTATGCGCATGGTGGCTTTAATACCCTGGGCAATCCCATCAGTAGTGAATGGCATCATGTGGAAGTGGATTCTTAACCCAAGCTATGGATCATTAAACGGTTTACTATACTCGCTTGGAATTATTGATCAATATATCATCTGGTTGGGCGATCCAAAACTGGCATTGGCTATGGTTGTCGTGGCGGATATCTGGAAAGAAACGCCATTTATCATGTTACTCTTTCTGGCAGCACTACAAACCATCCCGCACGACTTATACGAAGCTGCCCGGGTGGATGGCTCAACTGCTGTGCAATCCTTTTTCCACATCACTTTGCCCCTGATCCGTCCTACACTATTCGTCGCTGTAGCGCTGCGCACGATCTGGGCTTTAAAAAGCTTTGACCTGATCTATACCTTGACGGCTGGGGGGCCTTCGAGCGGCACAACAGTCGTAGGATACTATACTTACTTGAAGTCCTTTGTCTCCCTCCAATTGGGGCGAGGGGCGTCAGTAGCATACATCATGACCTTTGCGGTCCTGCTTTTAGTCATCGTTTACCAGCGCGCCTTGTACCGGGAAGTGAGGTACTAAATGCAACTTCCCGCTGAGAAGACCTATGCGCGTAAACCCTGGGAAAGCCTGCAATCTTTATTGGGCAGAGTGCTATTTTATGTGCTACTCTTCCTGCTATTGTTCGCCATTCTTGCTCCCTTCATTTGGATGGTGATCTCCAGCATCTCGCCCCCCCAGGAGCTGGCGGCAACTCCGCCTAATTGGATCCCAAACGAACCGACCCTGGAGCGTTACCGAGCCTTGATCCTTGGTCCCACACAGGGTCAATCCATCCCAATTGCTGCCGAGAAATTCGTCCGCGCCCTGACCAGCAGCCTGATCATCAGCAGTACCGTGACATTAATCTGTATCATCGCTGGAGCTGGAGCGGCTTATGCATTGGTTCGCCTTCCTGTGCCTGGTAAACAAAATTTCATGTTCGGGATGCTGGCTGCCCAAATGATGCCTATCATTGTCATCATCATCCCGCTCTATCTTGTCATGCAAACCCTGGACTGGATGGACACCTGGCATGGAATGATCTTGCTATATTCAGGTTTTATGCTGCCTACCGTGATCTGGATTATGTACAGCTACTTCCAGACCCTACCAGAAGAACTTGAGGAAGCAGCAATGATCGATGGCTGCTCGCGCTGGCAGGCTTTGCTGCGGGTGGTCATGCCAATTTCCGGACCTGGACTGGTTGCCGTAGCGGCGTTCGCCTTTCTTTATACCTGGAATGAGTTCTTCATGGCGCTGATTTTCACCGCCTCAAAAACCAAGACCATCACTGTGATCGTCACCGAATTTAGCACTCAATCGGGGATCGATTACGGCTTAATGATGACCGGCGGTGTAATCGGGAGCATCCCACCTCTGATCATCGCTTTGCTCCTGCAGCGTTACATTGTCGCCGGGCTTACAGCAGGCTCGGTCAAAGGATAATAACCCGCGCCTGTTCAGGCAGGTAGCGATACCAAAAACCATTTAGAGGAGTTACTATTTATGTCTGCTAACGAATATCTTGTCGAAGCTGGAAGCCTGATCCAAAAAATCCAAACCACTCAGATGGGTGCTATCCAACAGGCTGCCCAGGCGATGGCCGCCTCTATCGCCGCTGGACGAGCGGTGCACCTGTTTGGTTCAGGCCACTCGGTGATCCCCGTACTGGATATTTTCCCCCGTTATGGATCATACGCCGGCTACCACCCCGTTATGGACCCCCGTTTAATGTGGTTCAATATCACCGGTCCCGGCGGGGCGCGCGAGCTGCTTTGGCTGGAGCGTGAAGAAGGCTATATCAAAAACGTATTGCTTTCACATCACCTGGATCCACGCGATACCATGATCGTCTTCTCCCATGGCGGTAATAACGCTGCTCCGGTGGAAATGGCCCTGGCAGCCCAAGAAAAAGGCCTAACGGTCGTCGCAGTGACTTCGGTCGCGAATCGCAAGATCAACCAGCCCAAGCATTCTTCCGGAAAAGCCCTGCCCGATATAGCCAGCATTGTCATTGATAACTGCTCACCACCGGAAGATGCCCTGGTAGCAATAGAGGGTCTGAAAGGCAAAGTTGCGGCCAGCTCAACCCTGACCACCGTTGCCATCTCAATGGCCCTGGTAGCAGAAACGACAGCTGAGCTCGCCAAACTTGGCAAACTTCCCGAACGGGTCTTCGTCTCGCCCAATGTTCAGGGCGTGCCCAAGACGAACAACGAAGATGTGTTTCGTGATTATGAAAAATTTGAGGCCAGTTTATAAACCTGTCTTTCACCACACAAGACCTATCTGAACTTGCAGCCTCTTTTTTAGAGGCTGCAAGTTCAAAAACCGACTCCATAAAACAAAACCCCCGATACAATCGGCCTTTACGGACAACTCATGCAGCAGCCGTTTGCGATTAATCGAATTCAGATTTACGAAAATGGGCAGGCAATTCCAGACTCCCTTGTTGTGATCGACCAGGGCAAAATTCTGTTTGCCGGCCGGCCAGAAGACGCTCCCGGCCTGGATGCGATGCAAATGATTGATGGCCGGGGTTTGTCAGTAGCCCCAGGATACATCGACCTGCAGTTCAACGGCGGTTATGGGCAAGACTTTACCGCCAACCCGGCCTCTCTACTGGACGTAGCCAAACACCTGCCAGGAACTGGCGTGGTAGCGTTTTTACCCACTTTCATCACCAGCCCTCTGGAGGCTTACCCTGAAATCCTGCAGGAAGTTATCAAAGCCCAGGCATTTCAAGATCGAGCCTCGAATTCCAGCGCACGGATTTTGGGAGCGCACATCGAAGGTCCCTTTCTCAACCCAAACAAAAAAGGGGCGCACCCCCAGGATTTGTTCCGCGACCCACTCCCGGCTGCCCTGGCTTATTTCGAACCCCTGGAAGTGGTACGCTTGCTTACCCTGGCGCCAGAGCGAACAGGCGCCCTGGATGCGATTGGCAGGCTCACCCAACAAGGGATCATTGTCTCTATCGGACACAGCGCTGCCGGTGAACACGAGACACTCGAAGCAATCTCCGCTGGGGCAAGCTATGCCACTCACCTGTATAATGCAATGCGCAGCATGCAACACCGGGATCCAGGCTTAGTTGGCACCTTGCTCACCAGCAATGAGGTCACCTGTGGGCTAATCGTGGATGGAATTCATGTCCACCCGCGCATGGTAAAGTTGGCCTACCGCTGTTTGGGGGACAAGCGGATCACCCTGGTGACAGACGCCATGGCAGCCATGGGTATGCCGCCAGGCCAGTATAATATTGGAAAACAAAGGGTAATTGTTGAAAACAACACTGCCCGCCTGGAAGATGGCACACTGGCAGGTAGCATATTACGGATGGATGAAGCTGTGCGGAATATGGTTGCCTTTAGCGGCTGCACCCCCGCTGAAGCCGTGCGCATGGCCTCCACAACCCCTGCAGAAGTCCTTGGGATCGATGGATCGACAGGCCATATTCTTCCGGGATATAGCGCTGACCTGGTAATCCTGGATGACAACTTACATGTCCTGGAGACCTATATTGCCGGTGAACCAGTCTAAGACATAATCCATGCCAGCACCAGCCACACACCCCGAGCTCGCCACGTCTGAATTTCAGGATATGCTCCAGCAGTGCATCCATTGTGGGCTCTGCTTGCAAGCCTGCCCAACGTATTCCCTGTTTGGTAGCGAGGCAGATTCGCCCCGCGGTCGAATATCATTAATGCGAGCGGCATCAGAAGGACGGATCGAGCTTAGCGGTGCTTTTCAGGAGCATATAGACTTGTGCCTGGGCTGCCGTGCTTGCGAGACCGCCTGCCCATCCGGTGTACAGTACGGAGCATTGGTAGAGCAAGCCCGTTTATCGCTTCAACTGAGCATGCGGCCATCTCTGTTTGAACGTGCTGTCCGCTGGGTTGCCCTAAAACAACTCTTACCCGATATCAAACGATTGCGCTGGCTGGCGCGCTTGCTGCGCATCTACCAATTAAGCGGCCTCCCACGCCTGATGCGTGGATTAAAGCTCTTACCCGGCCCGCTCCGGGTCATGGAAGGGATGCTCCCCCCATTACACACGCACTACCGGGATTACCGTGCACCAGCCCCCGCAATTGGCACAAAACGCGGTGTGGTAGCCTTCTTCCATGGCTGCATACAGGAAGCCTTTCTGGCGGATGTTAACGAAGCTACTATTCGGGTCTTACAGCGCAATGGTTATGAAGTGCGCTTTCCTCAGTTGCAAACCTGCTGTGGCGCAGCAGCCCTGCATATTGGCGAAAAAGGGCAGGCTGTTCAACTGGCTCGCCAAAATATCGATGCCTTCTTATCAAGTGGTCAATCCGAAATCCTGGCGATCGTCAACAACGCCGGCGGCTGCGGAGCAACGCTAAAAGAATACCCTCATCTTTTAAGGCACGACCCGGACTATGCTGAAAAAGCTCGCCAGTTTGCCGCCAAAGTGATGGACATCAGCGAATTCCTGGCAGAATACCTGACTGTGAAACCTCAGGGTGAAGTCCACAGGCGGGTGACTTATTCAGATTCATGCCATCTGCGCCACGCTCAAAAAGTTGTCCGCCAGCCACGTGATTTACTTCGTATGGTTCCCGGACTGGAGCTGATTGAGCTGGAAAAACCTGACCGGTGCTGCGGAAGCGCCGGAGTTTACAATATCTTACAATGGCAGACGGCTGAAGCGGTACTGGGCGAGAAAATGGCTGACATCCACCAGACCGGTGCTGACACCGTCGTTGCGACCAATACTGGGTGCTATTTGCAGCTCGTATACGGATCTTCATACAGCCAGGAACGCCCCCAGGTTGTGCACCTGGTGAATCTATTAGATGAGTCTTACCAGGTTGCACAGGCCAGACAAACTGATGAACAAACTTCATTGAATGTGCCCGGGGATAACAATGCTAGACAGTAAAGCGCTTGAAAAACTAAAGAATCTATTGGGTACATATCAGGTGATCACCGATCCAGCCGAGCTCCTGGTATATGAGACAGATGCTGCCCTGGATCGGGGAATGCCAGATGCTGTAGCCTTTGCTCATGTCCGGGAGGATGTACAGAAAGTGGCACAGTGGTCCGCTGAATTTGGTGTGCCGCTTATTTCGCGTGGCGCGGGCACTGGCCTATCAGGGGGTGCAGTAGCTATACAGGGTGGTGTAATTCTGGAATTTTCCAGGATGAACCGTATTTTAGAGATTGATTCCGTTGGGCGCAGCGCGACGGTAGAGCCAGGAGTTGTCAATCTTACTTTAGATGAATCGGTGAAGCGCCAAGGACTATATTATCCTCCAGACCCAGCCAGCGGGCGCAGCGCAACTCTGGGCGGAAATGTGGCTGAGAATGCCGGTGGTCCCCATTGTTTCAAATACGGCGTGACCACCAACTATATCACCGGTTTGGAATTCGTTCTGCCTGGCGGGCAGGTATTAACAAGCGGCGGCTATGCTTTCGATTATCCAGAGTACGATTGGACTGGCTTACTGGTAGGCAGTGAAGGCACACTGGCATTGGTGACCAAGATCCAGACACGTTTGCTACGCCTACCTCCTGGTGTAAAAACGATGATGGCAGCCTTTGATTCGGTTGAAAGCGCGGGAGCTGCAGTTTCAGCAGTGATCTCCGCCGGTCTGATTCCAGCCACAATGGAAATGATGGATCAAAAGATCGCCCGTATTATCGAAGATTACGCCCATCCAGGAATCCCAACCGATGCTGGAGCACTGCTGATTGTCGAAGTAGATGGTTATCCGGAGAGCCTCGAACCACAAATTGAAGAGATTTCGTCCATTTTACAACTCTATGGCGGGCATGATTTACGTGTGGCTAAAACAGCAGAAGAGCGCGAGAAGATCTGGTACGCTCGTAAAAGCGCTGCGGGGGCAATGGCTCGCCTGGCTCCTGCTTATCTGCTACTGGATGGCACCGTGCCACGCAGCGCTTTGGCCCAGGCGCTGCTAATAACCAACCAGATCTGTGATAAATACCAACTACAGGTCGGGTATGTCTTCCATGCCGGAGACGGCAATCTGCACCCCTTCATCTTAACAGACCCACGCAATGCGGATCATCTGCACCGGGCTCACCAGGCGGGGCAGGAATTCATGGAAGCTGTTGTCGCGTTAGGCGGCAGCATCACCGGAGAGCATGGGGTCGGGATTGAGAAACGTCCCTACTTATCGCTCATGTATTCACCAACTGACCTGGGCGTGATGCAGGATATAAAACAAATTTTCGACCCAGGGCAATTGTTTAATCCTGGGAAAATCTTCCCGGAAGTTGATGCAGAAAGGCAAACCTCCAGTTCACTTACCCCATTACCTCCGGTCTATTTCACACCCCAGACCACGGAACAGGCTTCTGAAGGACTGGCAGCATTATCTCGAGCACGGGAGGTCATTCAAATCTCAGGTGGCAACCTGGGAAACGAACCACTTACACAAGGACGCACATTGTCCACCCGATACCTGAACGGGATCACAGCGTACTCACCACATGATCTATATGTCACCGCTCGAGCCGGCACAACGATCGCTGAATTAGATGCATTCTTGGAACGTGAAGGCTTGCAGACAGCCCTGCTTTCCCCCTGGCCCGAATCCACCCTGGGGGGGATGTTGGCCAGCAATCTGAATTCTCCACTCCGCATGCGCTATGGAGGATTGCGAGACCAGGTATTAGCAATGACGATCGTATTTAGTAACGGAAAGACTATGCACGCTGGTCGTCCAGTTGTCAAAAATGTTGCTGGTTATGATTTGCCAAAGATCATGGTCGGCTCACTTGGTACTTTAGGGTTGATCGCCGACGTCACTTTAAAAATTTCCGCCTTACCCCGGACGCGTCACAGCTTGCTTGTCCCGGTAGCAGATATGAAGCACGGCATAAAATGCTCCCAAGCTTGCCTTTCCGTGGCGCTGGTTTCCACCGGGATCATACTGGGGAAATTTCCTCACATCTTACCCCTCGAAGCAGGCCACTATACCTTAGCCTATACTGCTGAAGGATTGCCCGAAGATGTACATAGTGAGATAGCCCTTGTAAGGAAAAAGTTGGCTGAACTTGGAGCGCCAGAGCCAATTGAGCTTGAAGGCAGAGGAGTTGCCGACTTATGGAAACAGTTCCTGACATCTACCCAGAACAGGCAGCTGCTGCTCCGGATAGGTTTACCATCCAAAAATCTGGGACAGTATTTGATCAATCGAGAATCTATTGTAAATAAAGGTGATTTTCTGGTGGATATTGCCAGCGGTTTAGTTTACTCTTCCACGTTACAAGATGGCCTGGGTGAAGCGCAAATATATCTGGAAGACCTGCGCAAACCTGCTCTTTCCGCCGGAGGATATACTGTAGTCCTCGACAGCCCTATAGAATTGACAGGCAAATTGGAGCGCTGGGGCTATCGACCACAGACTCTAGAATTAATGAAACGTCTCAAGGCACACTGGGACCCTGCTGGGATTATGAATCCAGGGATATTCCTTGTGTAACAGCAACACTTCACAATTTGCCGTTAACAATTATCTTTACCTTTCAGATTACAAATTTTTCGAAATTATTCCTTGAAATAGCCTCTGAAAGCCTTAGAATTTCAAATGTGTTCCCGCCATTCCTGTATAGCCTGTGTATGGATCGGGTAATGGCTGTACGTATCCAGGCGCAATCGCCGACGGTAGCGTGTCTCGCGCGCGAATTGTTCTTCAGGCGTATTATCAATATATTCAATGAGCTGGCGGTGGGTTTCATCCAATTGCCTGTGCACATCAGCCAGGGAAAGATTTCGCTTTTGCTCTACCATCTGAGCATTAAAGGCATCAATACCGCCATATAGATCTTTGTAGCGCGGTGGCCTGCGACCCTGCAGGATGAGTGGCAGATACTTTAGCGCTTCCTCCTCCCAAATTGTGATATGTGCCAGAATATCCCGAACCGACCAATCCCCCATGACTGTGGGTTCCATCATCTGCGAGTCGCTTAAACCAGCGTATGACTGCTTAAAAGCCGTCCAGGCCCTATCAAGCTTTATGAGAAGTTGCTGTTTATTCATGATCCACTCTCCTGCCAACATAGTCGCGCACTAGTGGTGCGGTTTGAGCTGTTCGATAATTATATTGCCAGGCGACGCTCGTCAATTACCTGGAGTAAGGCAGTGAAAGCATCCGCAAATGATTTCACCCCTTCCTCTTCTAGTTGCCGAGTTACAGCTTCCATCTGGATACCAATTTTCTCCAGATCGGCCAAGGCTACTCGAGCTTCATCCAGGTTTTCTTCCAGGCTGAGGCGCACGCGACCGTGATCCAAAAAGGCTTCCAGGGTTTGCGGAGGCACCGTATTTACGGTATATGGCCCAATTAGTTCATCCACGTACATCACATCACTGTATTGTGGGTTTTTTGTCCCGGTTGATGCCCAGAGAGGCCGTTGTAATCGCGCTCCTAGCTGCTTGAGTTTCTGGAAGCGCTCAGCGCTAAAAACCTCATTGAAGTCTGCGTAAGCCAACCGGGCATTGGCAATGGCTGCTTTACCCAATAGAGAAGCGATTCCTACAACTTTGGAAGATCCATTCTGGATGATCTCTTGCAAGTAAGCGTCCACTTTAGTATCCACGCGCGAGACGAAAAACGATGCTACCGAGGCGGTCCCATCCAATGGCAGCCCCTGCTCAGCTCGCTGCTCTAAGCCGCTGATATAGGCATCCATTACTTCCGCATAACGCTGGCGCGAGAAGATCAGGGTGACATTGACGTTGATCCCCTCGCTAATTGCCTGAGTTATCGCGGGAAGACCTGCTTTTGTCGCAGGAATTTTGATCATCAGGTTAGGTCTGTTCACCCTATGCCACAGGCGTCTGGCTTCTTCGATTGTTCCCCTAGTTTCATTCGCCAGGTAGGGGCTGACCTCCAGGCTGACATAACCATCTCCACCTGCCGACTGCGCATACATGGGTTGGAATAAATCTGCCGCCGCCTGAATATCTTCAATTGCCAGTTGATAGAAGATTTCTTCGGCGCTCCTGCCTGCCTGGGCCAGCAGAATTAGACCCGAGTCGTAATCCTGTGATTTGCTCATTGCATTCATGAAGATAGTCGGGTTTGATGTTACTCCGCGAATCTCACCGCGCTCAATCATCCCAGCCATGGCTCCGCTTTGCAACAAGCTGCGTTGGATGTTGTCATACCAAATTGATTGGCCTGCCTCAAAGAGTTGCTGAGTTGTATTCACGAGTTCCTCCACAACGTCAATTTTCAAAGGATCAACGGTTCGAATTGATAAGTGTTAAAGACATGTGCTCTATCTGATCAACTGTCAAACCTAGATGTTCAAAAACAACCTTCGCAGGCGCCGAGGCGCCAAAACGGTCAATCCCCAGCACCTGGCCTTTTGTGCCTACCCAGCGATGCCAGCCAAGAGAAACACCTGCCTCCACCGCTACTCTCAACTCGATTTCTGGCGGCAATACCGCATCTCGGTAGGTTTGCTCTTGTTCGGCAAACAACTCCCAGCTGGGGAAGGATACCAGACGAACAGCAATCCCTTGACTTGCCAGCCGTTTACCGGCTTCTACAATCAAGGACACTTCCGAACCGCTGGCCATCACAATGAGCTGAGGTTTCCCTTCACCCAAATCGGCTAACACATAGGCGCCCTGTCTGACCCCCCTGGCACTGGAGAATGCTGAGCGGTCCAAAGTGGGTAAGGCCTGACGGGTAAGCGCCAGGGCTGTCGGCCTGTGGCGATTCTCGATAGCAATCTTCCAGGCTTCGCGTGTCTCGTTGGCGTCTGCTGGACGCAGGACAATCAGGTTAGGGATAGCCCGTAATGCAGCCAGCTGCTCAACTGGTTGGTGGGTCGGTCCGTCCTCGCCCACCCCAACGCTGTCGTGCGTAAAGACCGAGATCGAACCAAGGTGTGATAACGCAGCCAGGCGCAGCGGAGGGCGCATATAATCCGAGAAAACCATAAAGGTAGCCCCAAATGGAATGACCCCCCCATGATACGCCATGCCGTTCACAATCGAACCCATCCCATGCTCGCGCACACCAAAGTGAATATTGGTACCCATCCGGTTATCCGGCCCAAAGGCCTGTCTCTTCACTATCCAGGTATTGGTCGATGGGGCTAAGTCTGCTGATCCTCCAAATAGCTCGGGGATTTTATCTGCCAGTGCGTTGAGCACTTTTCCTGAGGACTGACGTGTCGCCATACCCTTTTCATCGGGAGGGAATTCGGGTAACTCTTCATCCCAGCCATCAGGTAGATTTCCGGCCAAGCGCCGCTCCAACTCTCCTGCCAGGTCAGGATAGTCGACGCGGTATGCAACGAATTTATTTTGCCAGGCAAGTTCCTGTTCTTTTCCTTGTTCAATTGCCTGGCGGAAAAATGCTAAGGCGTCTTCAGGAAGATAGAAACGCGGTTCCTTTGGCCAACCCAGGGTTTCTTTGGCACCATCCAATTCGGCTTCACCGGGTGGCTCACCATGCGCTTTAGCTGTCCCTGCCCGGGTTGGCAAGCCATATCCAATCGTTGTGGGTACCATAATCAACGATGGGCGAGGGTCTGCTTTGGCTGCTTGAATTGCGCGATCAATCTCATCAACGTCCAGACTGTTTTCAACGCGCTGCACCTGCCAGCCATAAGCCTCGAAGCGCTTACCTCGATCTTCTGTAAAAGCCAGATCGGTGGAACCTTCAATTGAAATACGGTTATCGTCATAGAGGTAGATTAGCTTACCCAGGCGCAGATGGCCCGCCAAGGAAGCCGCTTCGGAAGACACACCCTCCATCAGGTCGCCATCGGTGACAATGGCATACGTGAAATGATCAATAATCTCATGCCCTGGACGGTTAAATACCTCTGCCAGATGCGCTTCCGCCATCGCCATCCCTACACCATTTGCGAATCCCTGTCCTAACGGGCCCGTAGTCGCCTCAACGCCCGGAGTGAGGCCATATTCGGGATGACCGGGAGTCAGGCTACCCCATTGACGGAAGTGTTGGAGTTCCTCTAAGGAGAGGTCGTAACCAGTCAGATGCAGCAGAGAATAGAGCAGCATCGAGCCATGTCCACCCGATAGGATAAACCGGTCGCGGTTTGCCCAGCCGGGATTGGTGGGACTGTGGCGCAGGTGACGAGTCCAGATGGTGTAAGCCAGGGGAGCTGTGCCCATCGGCAAGCCCGGGTGACCTGATTTTGCCTGTTGGACAGCATCCGCAGAGAGAAAGCGAATAGTATTGATTGCTTGGTTTTGAAGTTGGAGGGTTTCTTTCATGGGAATCCTCTACTTGAAAGTAATGGGCGTGTGTTCGTGAAGGCAAAGCCTTCACGAACACACCTCATGGAATAAAAATTGGCGCTTAATTTTAAGCGGTTTGAGCCTGGTGAGCAATTTTCTCACCAGCGTCCCGATTGCGCAGGTAGAGCTTGGTGAACTCTTCCGTAATTGCCGGGATGATTCCTAAAGCAACGACAACCAGCCATTCTTTACCAGTCAGGAAATGGGTGTTGAAGATCGGCTGCAGAAAAGGCACATTAACCACCATCAACAGCAGGAAAAGCGATAGCCCAACAGCATACTGCATATATTTGTTGGAGAATACACCCAGGCGGAAGATGGAGGCTCGCTCCGAGCGGACGGTATAGGCACGGAACAACTCACATAGGGATAGAGTGACAAAAGCCATCGTCTCGGCAGTCTGCACATCCACCCCGGACCAGTCATGCTGGAGTACGTAGGACAGTATGTTTAAGCCGTCGGGGATAGAGGCGCCAGCTTCCAGATGCCAGGACAAACCAAGGATGAAGGCTCCCAGAACAGCACCCGTTTGGGCGATGGTCTGGATGAACATACCCAGACGCATCGAGCTGTTGACGATCGATTCGTTCTTGGGGCGGGGTAGCTGTTCCATGATATCCGGGTCGCCCTTCTCCATTGCCAGGGCTAAAGCCGGGGCGCCATCCGTGAGCAGGTTGAGCCACAATAGCTGGATAACCGTCAGCGGCATGGGCAGGCCGGCCAACGTCGCCAGGAAGATGATCATGATCTCGGCGATATTGGAAGATAGTAAAAAGAAGACAAATTTACGAATGTTAGAGTAAATGACCCGGCCTTGCTCGACTGCTGCAACGATGCTGACGTAATTGTCATCGGTCAGAACCATATCCGCAGCACCTTTGGCCACGTCGGTGCCGGTAATACCCATCGAGACACCGATATCGGCGCGCTTGATAGCTGGAGCATCGTTGACGCCATCGCCAGTCATCGCCACTACTTCATTATTTGTACGCAATGCATCGACAATACGCATCTTGTGCTCAGGCGAAACGCGTGCAAAGACGGCAGTTCGTTTGACCTCTTCTGCCAGGGTGGCATCATCCATGTTGTTAAGCTCTGTCCCGGTGTACACTTTGTCGCCTTTACGCAGCAGTCCAATGGTTTCAGCCACAGCTCGACCCGTATTGGGGTAGTCGCCGGTGATCATGATCGTCCGCAGCCCTGCGCCACGCGCCTTTTCCAGCGCAGGTTTTACTTCCGGGCGAGCCGGGTCAATCATGCCCATCAGGCCGGCAAATACCAAGCCCTGCTCGGCATACTCCCGGGTGAGTTCTTCAGGCACCTGGGACTCGACGCGGTAGGCAAACCCCATCACGCGCAAGGCATCGTTGGTCATATGGTCATTGGCTTCCCGGATACGGGCACGCATCTCATCAGTCAGCGGCATAACCTCGTCTTCGATGGTCTGGTAATCGGTGCACAAATCCAGCACCAGGTCCGGGGCACCTTTCACCGTGATTGCATGTGAACCCAACTTGCTCTGATCCTTGAACGGGGAGATACCTTCCTCCTTGATCCAGGTGATCTCATGCACGGTGGTCATGCGCTTCAGGCTTGAATCAAAGGGGATTTCTTTCCGGCGTGGGTAGGCGACCGGCAGCTCGTCCAACTTCTCCCAGGCTTTCATAGCAGCCACGATCATTGCCCCTTCTGTGGGATCACCGATCATTCGGTAAGCGTTCGGGCCTCCTTCAGATAGCGGCTCCAATACCGCGTCGTTATTTAAAACTCCCACCCAGAGAACCGTGGTGAGTCCAGGTACTTTCTGCAAGTCGGCTTTCTGGCCGTCTACGTGGAATTCTCCCTTCGGATTATAGGCAGTGCCAGTTACTTCGGCAAACTTGCCATCCACCCAAAGACGGGTGACGGTCATAACGTTCTGGGTGAGTGTGCCGGTCTTATCCGAGCAGATGACTGTGGCTGAACCAAGGGTTTCAACAGAGGCCAGCTTACGGATTAAGGCATGCCGGCGCACCATTTCGCGCATACCCAGCGCCAGGCTGATGGTAACCACAGCCGCCAGACCTTCAGGCACAGCAGCAATCGCCAGACCTACCGCGATCATAAAGCTATCGATGACAATATCTGCAGTCGCAGTTGTAAAACCTGCTGAAAATACTCCGCCGCGCCACATACCCAGAAGGAATACAACGCCACAAATTGCCAGGGCAGCAATGCCAAGGGTTTTACCCAGCTGATCCAGGCGACTTTGCAGGGGCGTGCCTTCATCCTCTACGGCTTGCAGCATGTCAGCAATCATGCCAAGCTGCGTACGCATACCGGTCGACACCACCACACCGCGCCCACGACCATAATTGACCACGGTGCCCATGAAGGCGGTGTTCTTCCGGTCGCCCAGGGTGGCGTCTTTATCCAGCAATAAAGCTGCATCTTTTTTGACGGGAACTGATTCGCCGGTCAGCGCCGCCTCCTCCACCTGTAGGTTAATCGCCTCGATCAGGCGGATATCAGCCGGGACAAAATTACCGGCCTCCAGCAAAACCACATCCCCTGGCACCAGTTGGCTGGCAGCCACAGAGACGCGCTGGCCATCACGCAGCACCTGACACTCTGGAGCAGCCATTTTCTTCAAAGCTGCCAGTGCTTCTTCTGCCCGACTTTCCTGAACAACTCCCAGGATGGCATTCAGCACCACGATGAGCATAATCACCCCGGCTTCCAGCCAGTCCCCCAGCACAGCCGAAATGAGCGAGGCGACGATTAACAGAATAACGATAAAGTTGTTGAGCTGGACAATCACCAGTTGTAAAAAGGTCGGGCGAGGCTTTTCTTTAAGTTCGTTTGGTCCATAATGCGCAAGTCGTTTGGCAACTTCTTCTGATGTCAGGCCCTGGGCTGGTGACTCCAGTGCTTCAAAAACATCGCCAAGCGCCAGAGTATGCCAGCTCATATTGAGATCAGAGTTGATGTCAGCAGGATTCGATTTTTTATTCTCCACTATTTTTCCACTCCACTTTAAAAGGGTAACTAATTATCGGACTTACGTAGCTAGTGGATGGAGTAATTATCCTTCCCACTGCGTATGGAAGCTACCTTCCCGGTCTATGCGCCGGTATGTATGCGCCCCAAAGTAATCGCGCTGCGCCTGGGTCAGGTTGGCAGGTAAGATCTCCGAGCGGTAGGCATCCAGGTAAGCCAGAGAAGCGCTGGTTGCCAGCACAGGAATACCTAAACCTACTGCTGTTTGCACAACCTGGCGCCAGGCGGTCTGGCGATTTAACACCGCCTCCGTGAACACCGGGCCTAACAGCAGGTTGGGAAGGTCAGGATTACGACGGTAGGCCAGGGTGATATCGCTCAGCATGGCCGCCCGAATGATACATCCTGCTCGCCAGACAGGGACGATCTGTGAAAGATCAAGATCCCAGTTGTACTCATGGGAGGCCATTTTTAGCAGGTTTAGCCCCTGTGCATAGGAAGTAATTTTACTTGCATACAGAGCCTGTTCTGCCGCAGCAATCAGCGCAGCTTTATCACCGCTGAATTTCTCAGCATTTCCCAATACCTTGGCGGCGATCACGCGCTCGGGTTTGAGGGCAGAGATTAAGCGGCTTTCAACAGCAGCATTAATTGTGGGTATAGCCGCGCCGGTATCCAGGGCAGTCTGGCTGGTCCACTTTCCGGTACCCTTCTGGGCAGCTTCATCCAGGATCATATCGACCAGTGAACGGCCAGTCTCCTCGTCGATTCGAGCCAGGATCTTGGCTGTGATTTCAATTAGGTATGAGCGTAGCTCACGGGTATTCCATTCCTCGAAAATTTGCGCTAATTCAGCATTGGACATGCCTGCGCCGCGATGCAGCAAGTCGTAAATTTCAGCGATCAACTGCATATCGCCATACTCGATACCGTTATGCACCATCTTGACATAGTGCCCCGCCCCGCCAGCGCCCATCCAGGCCACACAAGGCTCACCATCCTCAGCTTTGGCGGCGATAGCCTCAAACATCGCCTGGATGCGTGGCCAGGCTTGTTGTGCGCCACCCGGCATCATACTGGGACCCCATAACGCCCCGCTCTCGCCGCCCGATACTCCCATACCAATATAATCCAATCCAGCTTGCGCCAGCTCTTTGACACGCCGTTCGGTATCAGCAAAAAACGAGTTTCCCCCATCAATAATGAGATCGCCTTTTTGCAGATATGGCTTCAGGTTAGCAATGGCAGTGTCCACCGCATCCCCGGCCGGGACCATCAAAAATATAGTTCGCGGAGCAGCGAGCGCCCCAACCAACTCTTCTAATGAGTTTGTGACCGCAATGTTAAAGTCGGCAGGTAGTTTCGGAGCTACATCGTAGCCAATCGGCGGATATCCGTTGCGCGCAAAATTTTGCGCCAGACTACGCCCCATCACACCTAACCCAAGAATCCCTAGCGAATATTTGGTTTCCATATTCAACTCCACAATCTGCAAAATTTTTTCTTGTCGCCCTTAAGTAAAATTTTCCTCATGGCTGTTTCGGGATCATCGAACCGGTTTAGAACCATGCAGGCATCGGGAATGCTTTCACAAAGCCAGGATTAGCTATTTGCCAGCCGGTAGAGGATCTCGCCTGCCCTGGGAACATACAAAACTCCCTCATCCTCACGATCCTTCCAGGCCTCGATATTGATATCATCCGGGTTTTGATAACCGAGATTCAACCGGGTGCAGTCTGCAGGGGGTACTCTGGAGGCCAGGGTCACGTTCACATTAGGTTTTTCAATCCCAGCATCCATCACCCCCGAACCGCGCACATGGGTACTGTGCGCCAGGACACCAAGCGGGATATGCCGGTATCGCTCCCAGTCATTGAGGAAATAGGGCAGGGTGTGGTAGCCAATCTCATAAATATACTTCCCGTGCACATGGCTGATCACATCCAGGTGTGGGGCGTAAATAATCAGCTCCCCACCTAAAGCAATCGCAGGCTCAAGTTTGTACATGGCTTTGGCCGCGGTCCATAACTCATCGTACATGGCCGGCGCGCAGGACAATACCCGTTTGTATGGCTGCTTCACCCAACGAATATGCCGTTGGGCAGAAGCCTCTGCAGCCGCGTTCCATGTCATAAACAGATCACCCACAAACAACCCCGCCAGGTCGTGTCCTTCGACAACCAGAGCTACCAGAGTGACCGGGGTTTGTAAGCGTTGCACTGCAGCATTGATCATTGCCCTTACAGGAGTGTCCTTAATACCAATTGTACCAACTACCCCAGCCAGGGCGCCCAACCAGTGCGTGGCATTGATCATATCCGGTCCGGAGATGCCAGGGAACAGGTATTTCGCCCCGCCCGAAAAACCGACGACTTCATGGGGAAAAGTTGGGCCGACGATCAGGATATGATCGTATTCCAAAGCTAGCTTATTGATACGGATCACGACTTCGTCGGGAAGAGACTTATGCCAGCTATCCCCGGCAATCTGCTTGATCTCGTCCTGTTGCATGACCCCCAGAGAGGTCAGTGCATCAGGATCATCCCAGGCGTGATTGAGCAAGCGGATGTGGCGGTAGGTCGTCCTGCGTTCTTCGGCGCTGATACCAACCAAGCTATTCAAGCTCTCCTCAGGAAGCGGAGGATGGGTACCCAACGCCACCAGGAAATCTAACTGGCGCGCATCGTGTAAAATCTCGACCACCATACGAAACAAGTCTGGCAAAGGAAGCGAGCGAGTATGGTCTGGAATCAACACCAGGACTTTTAGATTGCTGAACTTACCACCCAATCCTTGAGAAAGGGTTTCGTAGATCGTATTTTTGTCCAGCAAGCCTGCCGGCTCATTTTTCTGAGAATATATCATCGTGAAATGCCTTAAAAAAAGTTTTATCCGAGTAAAGATTATTCCGGACCGGCAGTCATTTAGACGCCGCTGTACGCGGAGAATCCACCATCGATGGGGATGATCACACCAGTTACAAAAGCTGACGCCGGTGAAAGCAACCACAACACAGCTCCATTCAGATCATCCGGAACCCCAAAACGCCCCACCGGCGTATGGTCAATAATCTTCTGCCCACGCGCGGTTAGCTGCCCGCTTTCTGCCTCGGTCAACAAGAAACGGTTTTGTTCGGTCAGGAAGAACCCGGGAGCTATTGCATTGACTCTGATCTCAGGCGAATACTCCTGTGCCATGTGCACGGCCAGCCACTGTGTGAAATTGCTCACCCCGGCTTTGGCAGCAGAATAGGCGGAGACGCGCGTCAGGGGACGGAAAGCATTCATCGAGGATACATTCAAAATTACACCCTGTTTGCGTTCAGCCATATGCCGGCCCACAATCTGCGATGGGATGATGGTGCCCATCAAGTTTAATTCAAACACCCAGCTCAGGGCTTCGGCGGGTAAATCAAAAAATGATTTCTCTGCGCTGGTGGTTGCATCTGGCTTATTACCGCCAGCGGCATTGATTAAACCGTCAATCTTCCCAAATTCATTCAAGACAAGCTCGACCGCCGTTACAACCGATTCTGCCTTTAATACATTACATTGCACCGCCAGAGCGCGTCCCGCACCATAGGCTTGGTTAAATTGCGCAACCAGTTTTTCGGCAGCAGCCATGTTGTAATCCAGAATGGTCACGCTCGCCCCGCATTCAAGCAGCGCGCGCGCCATATCCGCGCCCAATACACCTGCGCCTCCGGTGATCAGAATACTCTGCCCGGTGAAATCAAATACTTTGGAATAATCAATGCTCATAACGTTCCTCTCAGTATTGTCCAGGATGTTTTTAGTCGGTGATTAAGCGAGTGTGGTTTGCGAGTAACACCTTTTTTTACCAGGCAGCATAACGCGCTGAAATCGAAAAAACGCCCACGTGTGATCTCAGCCAATTCAACGCTCCCTTCCATATCATAACGATTATAAACGTAAGGGATGCGATTGCGGTAACTGCCTGGAGGAATTACCATCCCAAATTCAACCGGGATCTTCAGATCATGCGACATTGTCGACATAATGCTCAGTGAGTTGACCTCCCTCGCCTTGATGGTATTGGATAGTTTTTTTTACTTCATCCTGTCCTGCGAATATGAATAACCGCGTTTACAATATAGATAATTTAGTCCAGGGCGAATCCAGATCTGTTCGATCGCATCTCACCAGATAGAATAATCTAAATTTATCAACGAAAGGGTTTTTAATCATGAATAATGGCCTTAATATTCCTCAGAATGGTACATTGGACCTGGTCTCCCTCGGTGCGCTAAATCACCGCGTCGATTCGGGCATCATTCCTTTCCGCAAAGCAACCGTCTGGCAAGTGCATCCCAGCGGCGGAGAATATAACGTAGCCGCTAATCTGGCCGACTGCTTTAGATTGCGAACTGGTATGGTATCAGCAATTGTGGACTATCCAATTGGCGATCTCATTGCTGAGCGGGTGCGCGCGATGGGCATCAAACCTTTCTATAAGCACTTTGCCCACAATGGCGTGGATGGCCCGAATATGGCGACCATTTACAGCGACCAGGGCCATGGTGTGCGCGCCCCAGTCGTATTTTACAACCGCGCCAATGAAGCAGCAGCCCAACTCAAGCCGGGTGACTTTGATTGGAGCGCGATCCTGGCAAACGGTGTGCGCTGGCTGCACAGTGGCGGTATCTTTGCCTCATTGTCTGCGACAACAGGTGAAGTAATCATTGAGGGCATGCAAGCCGCCAAAGCCGCTGGAGCAGTAACCTCTTTCGACCTGAACTATCGCGCTAAGCTGTGGAACATTTGGGGCGGAGCGGCGCGTGCCCAGGCAGTTATCAAGCGCATTGTAGAGCATGTGGATGTCCTGGTCGGGAATGAAGAGGACCTCCAATTAGGCCTCGGGGTCGCCGGCCCACAGGTCACCGCCAAATCCAAGCTGGACCCCAGTGTCTTTTTCGGGATGATCGATCAAGTGCGCAGCCTGTATCCTCAAATTAAAGTCGTCGCCACCACTTTGCGCGAGGTGCATTCAACCAACCACCACACCTGGGGCGCAGTAGCCTGGATCGATGGACAAACCTACGCTTCTCCAACCTGTGAGCTGGATGTCTACGACAGAGTTGGGGGCGGGGATGGATTTGCGGCAGGTCTCTTCTACGGCCTGCTAACGGGTGAAGAACCACAGGCGGCTGTCAACCTGGGTTGGGCACATGGTGCGCTGATGACAACCTTCCCCGGCGATACCACCATGGCGACCCTTGAACAGGTACGCGCATTCGCAAAAGGCGGCTCGGCGCGCATCCAGAGATAACTTACAATCCCCGATCGTACTTTCCTGGAGGGAAAAAATGAGTGTCCACCCGCTGGCAGGCAAAGTCGCACCCTACCAAACCTTAATCAATGTTCCCCGCCTTATTTCGGCGTATTACACCTACCAACCGGACCCGGGTAATCCTGCACACCGCGTTGCGTTTGGTACGTCCGGGCATCGCGGATCATCTTTAAATCATAATTTCAACGAAATGCATATCCTGGCCATTAGCCAGGCGATTGTCGAATTGCGCACATCACAAGGCATCACTGGCCCCCTATACCTGGGAATGGATACACACGCCCTATCCGAGCCAGCGTTGAACACGGCGATTGAAGTATTTGCGGCAAATGGGGTAGACGTAGTAATCCAACAAGGGCTTGGTTACACACCCACCCCGGTCATTTCACATGCAATCCTGACCTATAACCAAAACCGGACAGCCGGCCTGGCCGATGGGGTGGTGATCACACCATCTCACAACCCCCCCGAAGATGGCGGCTTCAAATATAACCCGCCCTCGGCTGGCCCAGCGGACACGAAAACCACGCAATGGATCCAGGATCGCGCCAATGAGATCATGGCCAACGGTTTAAAAGAGGTAAAGCGCGTCCCCCTTGAAAAGGCGCTCAAAGCTCCCACGACCCATGATTATGATTATGTTACACCGTATGTGGCGGACCTCGAAAACGTTATCAATATGCCGGCGATAGCAGCAGCCGGATTAAAGATCGGTGTTGACCCGATGGGCGGTTCGGGGGTCGCCTACTGGGAACCCATCGCTGAGAAGTATGGATTGAATATTGAGGTGGTGAACCCTCGCGTCGATCCGACTTTTGGCTTTATGACCCTGGATCACGATGGAAAAATCCGTATGGATTGCTCCTCACCCTACGCTATGGCCAGCCTGGTCAAGCTCAAAGACCAATTTGATATCGCTTTCGGCAACGACTCCGACTATGACCGCCATGGCATTGTCACCCGCAGCGTGGGGCTGATGAACCCGAATCATTTCCTGGCAACTGCCATCTGGTATCTGTTCCAGAACCGGCCCGGCTGGGGCAAGGATGTAGCCATCGGTAAAACCCTGGTATCCAGCTCGATGATCGATCGCGTCGCAGCGCACCTCGGCCGTAAGTTATGCGAGGTGCCGGTCGGTTTTAAGTGGTTTGTGGATGGCTTGGTAGACGGCTCATTTGGCTTTGGAGGAGAAGAGAGCGCTGGAGCATCTTTCTTGCGCCATGATGGCACCGTCTGGACGACCGACAAAGACGGATTTATCCTCGACTTATTAGCCGTTGAAATCCTGGCTACCACCGGTCGCGACCCGGGTGAACACTACCAGGCGTTAGAAGCACAGTTTGGCAAAGCCTGGTATGCCCGCAAAGACGCGCCCACAAGTCCAGCCGAAAAAGCTGTACTCGCCAATCTGTCCGCCGAGCGAGTCGAGGCTACCGAGCTCACCGGTGATACTATCATTGCCAAGCTTACTCACGCACCCTGCAACAACGCTGCCATCGGTGGGCTGAAAGTCGTCACAGCCAATGGGTGGTTCGCTGCCCGACCATCCGGCACTGAAAATGTGTACAAGATCTATGCTGAGAGCTTTATCAGTGCAGACCACCTGAGCCGGATCCAGGCAGAAGCCCAGGCGATTGTCGATGCGGCATTGAAACAAGGATAAGGAGTTAACCGATGTCTGGCCTAGAGGAATCGCTAGCCTGGCAGGAACTGGTCCGGCACCAACAGGAAATAAACGAGCTGCATGTGCGGGACCTTTTCGCGCAAGACCCCCAACGCTTTGAAATATTTTCGCTGCGGTTGGGAGATATTTTGTTTGATTTTTCGAAGAACCGCATCACCCAAAAATCCATACAACTGCTGGTCGATCTGGCGCGCCAGGCTAATCTGGACCAGAGAATCGCAGCCATGTTCAGCGGCCAGAAGATCAACACGACTGAGGATCGGGCCGTGTTGCATATCGCCCTGCGCAACCGATCCAATGAGCCGATCTTTGTGGATGGACAGGACGTGATGCCCGAGGTCAACCGGGTTTTGGAGAAGATGCGCAGCTTCAGCGAGGCTGTCCGCTCCGGTGCATGGAAGGGCTATACCGGCAAAGCGATCACCGACATCGTCAATATCGGCATCGGCGGTTCGGATCTGGGCTCCAAGATGGTCTGCGAAGCATTGAAGCCTTATGCCAGACCAGATCTGCGCGCCCATTTCGTTTCGAACGTAGACAGCACCGACCTGGTGGAGACTCTCAAGACACTCAACCCTGAGACAACGCTCTTCCTGGTAGCCTCTAAAACTTTCACCACCCAGGAAACCATGACCAACGCGCATTCAGCGCGCCAGTGGTTTCTCAGTGCTGCTAAGAGCGAAGCAGATATCGCCAGGCACTTTGCGGCCATGTCCACCAACACGAGCGCGGTGAGCAAATTCGGGATTGATCCTCAGAACATGTTTGAGTTTTGGGACTGGGTCGGCGGGCGTTATTCCCTGTGGTCTGCGATTGGACTCTCGATTGCTATCTACCTGGGCATGGACCGTTTTGAAGAGCTGTTGAGCGGCGCACACAAAGTCGACCGGCATTTCCGCACGGCTCCCTTCGAGCACAACATCCCGGTCATCATGGGCTTGCTCGGCATCTGGTACAACAACTTCTTTGGGGCGCACTCCCATGCCATCCTGCCTTATGACCAGTACCTGGCTCACTTCCCGGCCTATTTTCAACAAGGAGACATGGAAAGCAACGGCAAGAGCGTCACGCAGCAAGGTGTATGGGTCGACTACGCAACCGGTCCTGTGATCTGGGGACAGCCCGGCACGAATGGTCAGCATGCTTTCTACCAGCTCATTCATCAGGGCACCCAGCTTATCCCCTGTGACTTCCTGGCCGCGGTAAACAGTCACAATCCTCTTGGAGATCATCATCCGATTCTGTTATCCAATTACCTCGCCCAGACCGAAGCTCTCATGAAAGGTAAAACAGCTAACGAAGCCCGTTCAGAGCTGATGAAAGAGGGTTATTCGGGCACACAGCTTGAGATCCTGTTGCAGGCCAAGACCTTTCCTGGGAACAAACCTACAAACTCTTTCCTTTATCCGCAATTGACCCCCGAAGTTCTTGGCGCGCTGATCGCCCTCTACGAGCACAAAATCTTTACCCAGGGTGTCATCTGGAACGTCAACTCCTTCGACCAGATGGGTGTTGAGCTGGGCAAACAATTGGCGAAAAAGATATTACCCGAGCTATCCAGCCGGGCGCAAATTACCAGCCATGACTCATCAACCAATGGCTTGATTAATACAATCAAGTATCTGCACAAGGCCAACACTTAATTCATCCCATTTCTTAACGGGGAGTATCACCAGTATGGAAGATATGCTGAAAGACAGCCTGGTACACACTTTCCATACTGGGGGTTGAAGAACAAAGTAAGTTCGTATCGATGGGAACAGGCGCTAAACCGTCCAGGTGAGCATACACACCATACTCGGATGGACGGTTCACTACCCCTCATTTTTTTCGAAACAGGCTACCCAACGGGTAGCGATTAATGTACTCAACCTCCGCAGATGGCAATGGTCCTCTCGCCAATCTCAGGGATAGTCAATGAATATTGGTACTCCAGCGTATAGGCTTCACCTTTCACTTTAAAGTACAAGGTGGACTTATACAGTTGTGTTCGCCAGCTGATGCTAAAGTTAGCTGCACGGTCCTTGGGAACAACAAATTGCTGCTCTTCAAGCGTTGTCTGGGCAGCCGCATATTCTTTTTGATAGGCGGCCTCAATTTGACTAGCCAGATTTTCTTTTTCGCTCGCCGAGAGCTGGTAGCTTGCGCCTGAAGCTACCAGAGTAGCCTGATCCGTGATCGTGATCTCTTGCTTTACATTGAAGTATTCCGCCACGGGTTCGTGCAAATCGCCCAGTGGAGTCTCACAATTTTTCAGATCGAATTTTTCGTATCCCGACTTTTCAATGACGGGCTCAACCAGCGCGATCTGGGCGGTTGGTTTGGCACAAGCGCCCAGCAGAATGCTGAGCAAAATAACGCCGTAGACCAACCATCCCCATTCTAATTGTTTTGTTTTAATCTGTTTCATTTTGATTTTCCTAAGATTGGCAGGCCGGGGCGGTTGTGGTACCATTCATTGAACTCCCACTCACCTTCATCCTCTACCTTTAGCATCCTCGGGGATCAGAATGTGCACCAATTCAACTATCTGATAATTTGCAGGGCTTTTTCATACAACACGCTACACCCGTGAACAGGCATTCAACCCATTGACGGGGCATCGATCACCATTTCTTGTAACGCAGCCAGTTGATTTGAATACTTTGGCTCAGAAAGAGATGGGCAAGCCGCCAGATTTTTCTGCGCAGTGGCCAGGCGCAGGGCAAAGTTAAAACAGGTCGGCTCACCGCACTGCCGGCAATTAGTCTGTGGGAGTAGCTTTAAAATAGCCATCGGTGTGGGGCGCTGACGTGTATCATGGCTGGGGACGATTTGAGCGCGATTCTCCCAGGTGCGATTAACCAATGCAATCAAGCCCTCCAGCTCTTTGACGGCCATCTCGCGGTCTTCCACATTGCTGGTGGCTATTTCGTAATCGTGGAAGGCTATATTGTGCCCGCCTTTTTTCCAGGTCAGGGCTTTGGCAGCGGGATGATAGATCGCGCCGCGCAGAGTGGCATTCAAGTAAGCAAGTACCTCAAAGATATCAACGTTCAGACGTGCACGAGCGGCATAACGCTCGGCGCCTGGATCGCAGGGCGGCGTAAAGACTTCCACGTCATACTTTTCGATTAACATGATCGCCTTTCATACTTGCATGGTTATTCGAATTGTGGATTTACATAGCAACTGCACTTTTTGATCCCTGTAGGAATTAATTAGTGCTATTGACCTGCGAATAAGCAGCAATTCATTCCGTGCTAGCAACCCAAATTTATTCTGCCGCTGGGCGTTGCAACTCCAGTATCGCCCAAATTATTCCATGGCAGAGCAAACGTCCTGGAGGAGACGGCTGCCTGGCCTGCTACCGGTTAATTACGATAGGGCATTGGTGATCCAGGTAGTGACTTCGGCCATAGACGGGATGCGTCCGGAAGAGACAACCTGTTCATTGATCACCAGACCAGGAGTGGACAGGATGGGGTAAGCCATGATGTCGTTGTAGTTAGTGACTTTGATGATCTCGGCTTCGACAGCCAGGTCAGAAACGATTTTGCTGGTAATTTGCTCCAGGCGTTTGCAGTTGGCGCAGCCGGGACCTAAGACTTTGATGGTTAGCATGTATGCCTCCGTGAAAAATTTTTTATATTGACTTACATCTTTGTGCAACAGTACAGAGTTAATCTGTGGATGCTGTTTGTGGGAGAACTCCCTTGCGCTGAACGCGCTTGTTGACCAGATACAGGACTGTCGCCAGGCATGCCAGGAAAGCTCCCAGGTAAAGGGACAGCAGCCACAGGCTGGTCCCGTCCACCCAGGCACCGTAGATCAATCCCGCCAGGGTGCTGAACAGAGCGACCCAACCGACATACGTCCAGGTCTTTTTGCGCCCGATGATCGCCGAGATGATCAGAATGCTCTGCAGGCTGAGCTCCGGATCTGCCATCAAGTAAGCCAATAGCGGTCCGCGGTGCATACCCAGACTGAGGAACATTTTGGCGATGGGCACTTCCACCAGGGTGGGGAAGTACATGAACA
>CAYXDC010000022.1:0-45944 GCA_964463505.1 uncultured Anaerolineaceae bacterium | reverse complement strand
GGCGTGATGGTGGTCAGCCGTGAAGATACCAGCATGACCCCGGCAGGTATGACCTTCTCTACCCTGGCAGGTATCGCAGGCGGCGGTTTGCAGACACCGGGTGTGATGGGCGTGGGTAAGTTCTATCTGATCAGCCCGAAATTTATCTCTGCTGATGGCGGTTTCAAGCGTGTGGTATGGATGAGCAGCGTATTGAAGGAAACCATGGCGGATGAGTTCGCCCAGGTTGCCCAACGCGAAGGCGATCCAGACCTGATAGGCAAGATTGCAGACGAGCGCAGCGTATCCACCGTGGACGAGCTGCTGGCGTGGATGGAAGAACATAACCATCCGGCGCTGGTTGCCGACCCGATGTTTTAATCTATTCTGGCTGTGGCGAGGCAGGGCGAGGGTCATTCTCTCGACCTGCCTGCTCGCCTGAAAAAGGGCGAATGGCAAATCTCGAAGCGATCAAATACGTGCGCGATCTGATGACTGTAGGCGTCCTGACTTGCAGCGCGGATACGCCGATCCTTGAGATTGCCCGGCGTTTGTTGGATCAGGCGCTGGATGATATGGTGGTGCTGGAGGAAGGTCATGCCATCGGGGTAATCAGCCCTGCTGAGCTGATCCAGGCGCTGACACGCCCCAATTTTGACGACTTAAAGGCCAGCGATGTGATGCGCGACGGGGTCGCCCAGACTCCGCCGGAAATCCCCCTGGAGGCGGCTGCGCAGATCATGCTGGATCTGGGGGTGCGCTCGCTGTTTGTCATGCACCATGCAGGTGGAATCGAATACCCGGCAGCCGTGTTGAGTTATCGCCATCTGTTGCGCTACATGACCGCCAGCAGCGTGGATGACTTGAAGGACCTGGGTATCAGCGCGCAACGGCAGATGCCGCTCGAATCGTTTATCAAACGTCGCGACCTAGCGCGCGGCAAGCATATGGGTAAGAAATAACCGGGATGCAGACTATCCTGGATCGGTGAACACGCAGGTTCGCCAGATAAAAAAGAGATCAGACAAGCAAACGACTTATCCTACAAAAAAAGGAGAGAAACCATGCCAATCGAAATTCCCGTGGATAAATGGCCTGGAAGTGTGCGTGAAGTGACCCTGGGTGCAACCTCCGCCGAGGGCGGCACACGCACCCATAGCCTGACGGTAGGTGGAGAAAAAACCCTGCCATACCTGCAGTTCGAAGCGCCCACTCCACACAAGCCGGTGATCGCAGTGGAAATATACGATATAAAGCCCACGGATTGGTCACCCTTGCTGCTGGAAGCCTGGGGCGCTGTAATGAATGATCCAGGCCAGTGGGCAGCCGCCGCCGAGAAAGCCGGAGCAGAGATGATTGTGTTGATGCTGAACGCTACCGGTGCGGAGGGCGCTCCGCTGACGCCCAACGGGGCGGTGGCGGCCGTTCAGGCGGTGCTGAAATCCAGCGGGTTGCCTCTGGCTGTGTTTGGTCCTGGGCAAGCCGAATTGGATAACCTGCTGCTGGTGGCAGTCGCTGAAGCGACCAAGGGCGAGCGCCTGCTGTTGGGCATTTGCGAGGATAAAAACTACCGCACGATCATCGCAACCGCCATGGCAAATGGTCACCTGGTGAGCGCCCGGACGGCGATGGATGTCAACTTGGCCAAACAGCTCAATATTTTGATCAGCGACATGGGCTTGCCGCTGGATCGTATCATCATGGACCCCACCACCGGCGCGCTGGGCTATGGGATAGAGTATGGCTATTCGGTGATGGAACGCTTGCGCCTGGCAGCCCTGCAAGGCGACGCCATGACCCAACTGCCGATGCTGGTAACGCCTGGCTACGAAACCTGGAAGACCAAAGAATCCAAGGTGGGTGAGGGCGTCCCGGAATCCTGGGGCGACTGGAAGCGCCGCGCGGTCAATTGGGAATGCATGACGGCCACAGCCCTGATCGAATCGGGGGCGGATATAGTCGTACTGCGCCACCCTGAATCAATCCAGCGGGTGCAGGCAGTGATCGAAGGTTTGATGGCCCCTGCGGCGGCCTGAGCAGCGCAAGCTGACATCGAAATGGAGTAAACCAAAATGGCTTTATCAGGCATTCAAATTTATAAACTTTTACCGCAAACCAACTGCAAGGAATGCGGTTTCCCCACCTGCCTGGCCTTCGCCATGAAATTGGCGGCCAAGCAGGTTGAGCTGGCTACTTGCCCGTATGTGAGCGAAGCATCGAAAAGTCAGCTGGCAGAATCTAGCGCTCCACCGATCCGCCTGGTGGCGCTCAGAGCGAACGGGCATGAAGTAAAAGCCGGCAATGAAGTGGTCCTTTTCCGGCATGAGAAAACATTCTACAACCGGACGGGATTATTCGTGCGCGTTTCTGATGCGAGCGAACCAGCCCAGATCCAGGAATCAGCAGCGCGTATGAGCGCCTACGCAGTAAATTACGTGGGCATGGATTTGTCGTTAGATGGTTTTGCTGTGCAGGCCGATAGCAGCGATCCGGCTCGTTTCGAAGCCGCAGTCGCTGCAGTGCGCGCAGCCTCCAAACTACCGTTAATCCTGGTGAGCAGCAGCCCGCAGGTGATCGAGGCTGGATTGGCAGCCCTGGCAGGTGAGACGCCGCTGATTTTTACTGCCGATGCAGGCAATTGGGAGGCGATGGCCGAGCTGGCCAAGGCGCATAAGGCAGCTCTGGCGGTGACCGGTGCTACCCTGGATGAGCTGGCAGACCTTACAGAGAAGATCAAGGGCAAGGGAGTTGAAGATCTGGTATTGCATCCAGCAGCAAGCAGCCTGAGTTCTGCTCTGGCGTTGAACACGCAGATCCGGCGCCTGGCGATTAAAAAGAACTTCCGCGCCCTGGGTTACCCGACCATAGCATTTCCTCACTCCCATGAAGCAGCGGTACAGGCAATTGCCAAATACGCCGGTTTTGTGGTGCTCGACGAATTTGATCCGGCGTCGTTTTACCCGCTGCTGGTTTTGCGCCAGAATATCTATACGGATCCGCAAAAACCCATCCAGGTCCAACCGGGCATCTATGAGATCAACAACCCCACCGCTGAGAGCCCCGTGCTGGTGACCACCAACTTCAGTATTACTTATTTCAGTGTAGCCAATGAAGTTGAGGGTTCAGGTTTTCCGGCCTGGCTGCTGGTTACGGATGCTGAGGGGATGAGCGTCCTGACTGCCTGGGCGGCAGGCAAATTCGATGCTGAGCGCATCGCCAAAGCTGTCAAATCTCTAAATCTGGCCGATAAGGTTTCACGAAAGCGGATTGTGCTGCCCGGACATGTGGCAGTGCTCTCGGGTGAATTAGAGGGCGAGCTGCCGGATTGGGACGTGCGTGTGGGTCCGCGTGAAGCGGTGGACCTGCCAAAATTCATGAAACAGGCCCTCTAAGGGAATTATGACGGACGTAAAGGTTTTCTTCGACAGGAGCGACCTGCCCATCCTAGTACCAGTTGGGACATTGCTCTCGGAGGCTGCCCGGCTGGCAGGCCTGGATCTCAACCAGCCGTGCGGCGGGCAGGGTCGCTGCGGGCGTTGTGCAGTTCAGGTGACAGAGGGGGAAGTGCGCCGGCGCAGCACGCTGCGTCTGACAGATCAGGATGTGGCTGATGGCTATGCCCTGGCGTGCCAGACCGTGGTCGAAGGGGTCGTGCGTGTAGTCATACCTGTTCAGGAAAAGGTTGAACGGCGCTTAACCAGTGACCGGACTGCAGCTGAGGTGCAGGTGCCGGAGTGGTACTCCCCACAAAAGCAATCCGTGCGCAGGTTATGGTTGAGTCTGAACCCACCCAGCGTCGATGATCAGACCGATGATTGGAGCCGCCTACAAACCGCCCTGCGCCAGGTGGGTGTGGGGCCGGTGCAGGCTTCTTTGCCGGTCTTGCGCCGGATTGGGCCGGTGCTGCGCGCCCAAAACTGGCAGGTAACCGCGCTGGTGGATCAGGAAGCCTGGGATTGCCCGGACTGCCCGGCGCGTTTGATTGATTTGCAACCCGGGCAAGTCGTCACCGACCAGCCCTTATGGGGCGCAGCCATTGATATCGGCACAACCACCGTTTCGCTCTGGTTGGTTGACTTACTGACCGGGCGTGTCGTGGCGCAGGTAGCAGAATATAACGGGCAAATCATGCGTGGCGAGGATGTGATCTCGCGCATCATCTACGCCACCAAAGCCGGCGGCGAGCAGGAGATGCAGCAGCGGGTGGTGGAGACGATCAATACCTTGATAGAGCGCGCCTGCAAACGTGCGGGCTGTCAGGGCGAACAGATCATGAAAGCCACTTTCACCGGCAACAGCACCATGATCCATCTGTTCCTGGCCATCCCGGCCGCCAGCATCCGCCTGGCGCCGTTTGTGCCTATCATCAACCAGGTGCCTACCCTGACGGCTGCTGAGCTGGGCTTGCATATGCACCCAGAAGCGACTGTAGACTGTCTACCCGGCGTCGCCAGTTACGTGGGTGCAGATATCAGCGCGGGGGTTTTATCTTCGGGCATGGCTGAAACGGACCTGGTGACCCTGTTTATGGATGTAGGCACCAATGGCGAGATTGTGCTGGGTACACGCGAGTGGATGGTGACCTGTGCCTGTTCTGCGGGTCCCGCCTTTGAAGGGGCAGGCGTGGCGAATGGCATGCGTGCGACGCAAGGGGCGATCGAGGAAGTCTGGATCAATGCCGATAACTACGAGCCGCATTACCGCGTAATTGGAGGCAGCAAGCCGAAAGGTATCTGCGGCAGCGGCTTGATCTCGCTGTTGGCTGAGTTGTTCATGACCGGTGTGATTGATCGCTCGGGCGGGATCAATGCAAACCTGCCCACACCCCGTGTTCGCCAACGTGAAGGCCGCACAGAGTATGTGGTGGCGTGGGCAAGTGAGACCGCAACCGCTGAGGATATCACCATCACGCGTGTGGATATTGATAACCTGGTGCGCACCAAGGCTGCGATCTATGCCGGTTACACCGTTCTGGCGCAGAATGTAGGTCTGACCCTGGACGTAGTGGAGCAGTTTCTTATCGGTGGCTCGTTCGGCAAATATATCAACGTGGAAAAGGCCATCCAGATTGGCCTACTGCCGGATATGCCCTGGGAGAAGTTCCAGTTCCTGGGGAATACATCGGTGCGAGGCGCCTATTTTGCCTTGTTGGACCACCAGCAGCGCAAGCGCATCCATGAGATCGCCGGGCGTATGACCTATATCGAGCTGTCTGCCGATAACCAGTTCTATGAAGCGTTTATGTCGGCGATGTTTTTGCCGCATACTGAGATGCAATTGTTCCCCAGCGTGGCGGAGGAGCTGCGCGTGGGATATACAGGAGGGTCAGGTTAATCGCTTGACCGATGAGCAAAAAAATATTGACAGGCTGCTGGCCTGTCTCCAAATGAATTCCGGGAAAGGATTTGACCATGTATATCATTGGCGAAAATATTCACATCATTTCGGAAAAGGTAAAGGCTGCGTTGTCTGAAAGAGATGCGCGCTTTTTCCAGGAATTGGCTGTAAAGCAGGTGGAAGCTGGTGCGCAAGCGCTGGATATAAACCTGGGTCCCCGCAAAAAGGACGGCACTGAAGTCTTTCCCTGGATCGTGCGCGCCGTGGAAGCTGTGGTAGATGTTCCGCTGAGCTTTGACAGCACCAACCTGGAGGGGATTGAAGCCGGGTTGAAAACAGTCACCAAAGCCCAACCGATCATTAACTCCACCTCGGCCGAGGCAGAACGCCTGGAAAAGGTGCCGTTGGTCGCCAAGCAGTACAATGCACGCCTGATTGCCCTGACGATGGGCAAGAGCGGCATCCCGGTGGCGGCGGACGAGCGCGTCAATATCGCCGTAGAAGCCTTGATCCCGCGCATGCTGGAAATCGACTATCCTATGGAAAACCTGATCATCGACCCGTTGGTGCTGACGGTATCCGGCTGCCAGGAATACTGCCCGCACCTGATTGAAGCTGTGCGCACCCTGCAGTATGCCTGGGATCCAGCGCCGGCCATCTCCGTGGGTCTTTCCAATGTGTCCAATGCGGTTCCGCACGCCGGGCGCGGCTTGATTAATCGGGTGTACGGCGCCATGCTGATGGGTGTAGGCCTGCAAATGATGATTGCTGATCCCCTGGACGAAGAATTGAAGGAAATGATCCGCATTGTCGAGCAGCGCGACAGCAGCACCCCGGTAGGGAAGCTGTACCTGGCGATCGCCGATCGGATTGCCGCAGGAGAAGAGCCGCAATCCGCCGATGTGGACATGAGCGATCCCGAGCAAGCGGCTATCTGGAAGACGGTCCAGATCCTGTTGAACAAAGTGATTTATGCTGAAGGTTATTTGAGCCAGTAGGTTTGGTAGATTGGTAAAGAGATGAGCAGCGGGACTCAATTCACCCGCAGATAAAGAGGTCAATTATGCCTGGTTTTACTCCTGGACGCCGTTGGCAGCCGCCTTATTTACCTTTTCGGAAAGAAACATTTGGCAATAAGGTTTTGGAAGGTGTGGAAAAGCTTGTTAAAGGTCCGATGTTTGGCTGCCGCATGTGCGGAAATTGTTTGCTGCAGGAAACAGCTTTTATTTGTCCCATGGAATGCCCCAAAGGCATTCGCAATGGTCCATGCGGCGGCTCGACAGAAGAGCATTGCTATGTGGACGAAACTCGCCCCTGCATCTGGTACAAGATCTACGATCGTGCCTTCCGCATGGGGCGCGAAGAGAAGCTGCTGGAAGTGCTGCCACCCCTGGATTGGGACAAAGTAGGGGGAGAGACATGGGGCGACGTGGTGGTGCAGGTTAAGAAACTGGGTACCGGTAATGTGGTCAAAGGCTTGCTCACCCGCGATGCTGGTGAACGAACCGCAACCTGGGACGCCATCTTCCGTCCGGTACGCCAGCCGGAGTGGTGGCAGGGTGACGCAGAATATCACCCGCCGGCCTATACCGAGCCAGTGTCTGAGCTGGAACGGCGCTTGAAGGCCGGTGAATTTGTGGTGACTTCTGAAGTGGCCCCGCCGCAGACCACAGCCACCAAGAAGCTGAAGAGCAATATTGATATGATCAAGCCCTACGCCGCGGCGATCAATTTCACCGACTGCCCCTCGGCCACACCGCGCATGTCTTCCTGGGCCTGCAGTACGCTGTGCGTGCAGCAAGGCGCTGAGCCAGTGATGCAGATTGCGGCGCGTGACCGCACCCGTACCGGCTTGCAGGCGGAAGTGCTGGGCGCCAACGGTCTGGGCGTGCGCAATATCCTTTGCCTGTCGGGCGACAGCATGAAAATGGCTCCCAGCCCGCGCGGGCGCATGGATATCGTCGACCTGGATTCGGTGCAGATGTTGTGGGTACTGCGCCGCATGCGCGATGACGGGCGCTACCTGGACGGGCGCGAGATGAAATTCCCGCCCAAGTTTTTCCTGGGCGCAGCGGCCTCGCCTTTTGCCTCGGAACCCCGTTTCCAGGCTCTGCGAGAGCATAAGAAAGTTAACGCCGGAGCGCAATTCTTCCAGACCAACCTGGTTTATGACGCCGATGGATTGGAAGTATGGTTGAACGAGCTGGCCAAGCGCAATATCATGGATAAAGTGTATATCCTGATCGGGATCACCCCGCTTAAGAGCCTGAAGGTAGCGCGCTATATGGACGAGGAAGTCCCCGGCGTGTTTATCCCGCAAAAATTGATCAAGCGCATGGAAGCTGCCAAGGATGGCGCGGAAGAAGAGGGCATACAAATAGCCCTGGAGCTGATTGAACAGGTGAAGACCAAGCAAGGCGTGAATGGAATTCATCTGATGGCAGTCGGCTGGGAAGAGATTGTGCCGCGCATCGTCACCGAGGCGGGCTTGCTGCCCAAGGATTTTGCACTGCCCCAAACTGCGGCAGTGCCAGTCAAGTAGTCAATCGGAAAACGACTTACAGAGGAGGCGCAATATGACGGAACGTAAAAAAGTTACCTTGCCGATGCTGTTTAAGAAAGTAGCCAGCGGTGAGCCGATCACCTGGCTGACGTGTTACGATTACCCCACCGCATACCTGCAGGAGCAGGCCGGGATCGATATGATCCTGGTGGGCGATAGCCTGGGCATGACCATGCTGGGCTTTGATAGCACCCTTCCGGTGACCATGGAGGATATGATCCGCCACACGCAGGCAGTCCGGCGTGGTGCGCCCAAGGTATTCTTAATTGGCGATATGCCCTATATGAGCTACCAGCCCAGCGTGGAGACGGCCATCCGCAATGCCGGACGCTTTATGGCTGAAGCTGGCTGCGACGGGGTGAAGCTGGAAGGCGGGGTAGAGATGGCCGACCGGGTGCGTGGCATCGTGGCAGCCGGTATCCCGATCATGGGCCACCTGGGATTAACGCCTCAAAGCGCCAGCGCCCTGGGGGGCTTCCGGGTGCAAGGCAAGGGAGCATTGCAGGCTAAAAAGATCGTGGATGACGCCAAAGCGCTCGAAGACGCTGGTGTATATGCCATCTTACTGGAGATGGTGCCTGACCGGCTGTGTAAGCTTATTACCGAGCGGGCCGAGAAATGCTTTATTATGAGCCTGGGCTCCGGACTGGATGCACATGGCCAGTTGTTGATTTACCATGATATGTTTGGTCTCTATCCAAGGTTCAAACCGCGCATGGCCAAAGTATTTGGTAATGCTGGCGAGGTGATCCTGAATGGTTTGAAGGCTTATGTGGATGAAGTGAGCAACAAGACCTTCCCGCAACCTGAGCACTATTTTGGGATGACCGATGAAGAATATAACGAATTGATCAAATTACTCGATTAGAAAACCCAATTAACCCCGGTTGTAAGGCCGGGGTTTGATTTTTCCAGGAGAAGGGATTATGGCAAACTACTTGCGTGATCGATTGCAAATCCCCGCAGCCCGCTTGGATGCGATCAACGCCATTCTAGGGGATCCGGATATGCGGGTAGTCGATGATCTATTGAAAGTAGTGGAAAAATATGGCGCTCCCGAGGAAATTAACCGCAAAGCCGAAGCTGCCCGCCAACTTCCAGCGTTATACGAGCGCGTGAAGGCTGTTCATCCAAGTTACCTGGACGATTTATACTGGCTCGCAGAGCAGCGCGACTACCAGAGGTTCATCAGTGTCAAAGATTACCGGCGCAAGGTCCTGGGCGCAAAAGTCGATCAGATGGTTTTTAATGATGACTTTGCCATTACCCTGGAAGTGAGCGCAGCGCAGTATTTCCCGTTTTTAATCCATTCTGCTCAACGCGCCATTGATGAAGGCAGCCTGATGCCGGGGCGCTTCATCCGCGTGCGCAGGATGAAAGAGCAGGAAGCAGATGGGGACCTGCCTGCCTTCACCGCGGCCATGCAAATTATTGGCGCATCGTGGGTGGAAACCCTGGACACCAAGGGTACGGATGGCTCGAATATTCACCTGGGCGGGCCGGCGACCATTACCGGCTACTTTGGTGGGGTGGGGCAGCCCAATCACTACCCCTTGAAATGGGCCGACGAGTTGCTGTATTACTACACCGAATACGGCGTCAAGCAGGTGCTGAACATAAATCCCGGCACAGTGCTGGTGGGCTATATGCTCTATAAGCTGGGAATTGACATCGAATTCAAGATCTCGGTGTACATGGGCAACGATAATCCCTACGCGGCTTTGTGGACATTAATCGGCGCCAAGCTGTTCTCGCGGGATGATAACAGCTCTCCATTAATTGGTTTCAACTGGTCCAATTCGATCAACAACCAGACCATGGAGATCACAGCCCAGTTCCGGGAAAAATTAGGCTTCGAGCAGGTGGTGCGCTTCGAGCACCATATCACCGAGACTTATAAATCTATCGTGCGCCAGCCGTATAACCGGCGCGCAGAGCTGGTGGAAATTGCTGACCATGTGGCGAACATTTCTGCCAAGCACGAAGGCGGAGATCCGGAGATCGACTGCGAGCGCGAACACCCTTCGGATATCCTGGATTACTTCCGTGAGAAGCAGGAAATAATCGATGCGGGGGAATGGGCGTTTATGGAACTGAATTTCATGGATAAGATGGATGCAGTGAACAAGACTGCCGAAGCGCTGACCGAGAACGGGCTGTCATTTGTGGCGGCAGAGAAGCTGCACCACGTGTAGTAGATGTTAATCTATGAAAGCGCCTCCCCTGATTTCGTAGGGGAGGCGCTTCTGGTTTAAAAGACACTGATTGCTGGAGAAGTTTGGGGCTAATCCCTAAAGGATCTTCTTCAGCAGTCCGGCAACACTTTGGTAAACCGGTGAATTGTCGCCCAGCTCCACCAGGGGGCGACCGCTGAACTCGAAAGTGGTCAATTCCTGGTCGGCAGGGACAGCGCCCAGGTAGGTCACGTCCATTTTCTGGATATGCTCCAGGAGCGAGGAGGGCAGCTCGCCATTAAGTCGATTGACAATCAGATAAGCATTTTCGATACGGATATCCAGCTCTTTGCGGAAACCGGCGATGCGTTCGGCGGCGACCAGGCCGCGTAGGGTGGGGTCGGAGACAATCAGCAGGTGCTGGACATCACGGGTGGTGCGACGGCTGAGGTGTTCCATGCCGGCTTCGTTATCAATCACCACATAAGCGTAGTTCTTGCTAATTGAGTCGACTACTTCGCGCAGATTGTGGTTTACGGCGCAGTAACATCCCTGGCCTTCGCCGCGCCCCATGGCGATCAAATCCACGCGATCGCCTTCGACCAGGGAGGAACGGATCTCGTAATCCAGGTATTCGCGCTTGGAAACGCCGCCGGGCAAAGCGCCCATGGCTGCGCCGCCTACGTTCAAGGACGACTGCACCTGATCCAGCAGCCCTTCGCGGATATCGCCCACGGTGAAGTCCAGGTCCAGGCCCAGGACCATATTGAGGTTGGAGGAAGGGTCGGCATCGATGGCGAGCACCGCGCCGGGTTGGGAGGCCAGCAAATATTTGACGACCATGCCCGAGATGGTGGTTTTTCCTACGCCACCCTTACCGGCGAGTGCAATGGTAACTGTCATAGTAATCCTCTCTAGAGTATTATACTTATAAATTGCGTGTAGCCACTATCAAGCAGCAGATCTTTCATCTACCTTGGTTAACAGGCTCAATGCCATGAATTGGGCGGCTTCGCGCAGGGTAGGGACGTGGTCATATACCGGGATGCCCAGGCGATCGGCTTCCTGTACAGCCAGGTCGGCAGGCAGAAAACCCAATACCGGCAGACCCGGGCTTTCTGCTTCCAGGAAGGCGGCTTCATCGGCGTTGCGTACTTTATTGCCTACCAGCCATAAGCGCTGCAAGCCAATATCATTTGCCAGGCGTTTGATCTGCGCGGCAGTCCCCAAGCTGCGCCGGGTCGGCTCGACGACCACCAGCATGGCATCCACGAAGTCCACGGTGGCGCGTCCGAGGTGCTCGACGCCGGCATACATATCCAGGATCAGGATATCTTCGTCTCGGAAGAGTAAATGCGTGAACAGGGTCTTCAGCATGGCGCTCTCGGGGCAAATGCAGCCTCTCCCGCCCAGGTCCACGGAGCCCATTTCCAGCAGGCGCACTCCGCGGTGCAGTACACTGAAACGCTCGGGGATATCATCAACCCGCGGGTTGATGGTAAAGAAACCGCCCACCGAGCCGGGTTTGGCGCCGGTGCGCTCCTCGATCAGCGCGTCCATCTCGGCGATCGGATGCAACTGCCGGCGCAGCTCTTCGGGGAATCCCAGAGCGCCTGCCAGGCAGGGCGAGGGATCAGCATCGGCAGCCAGCACCTGGCGACCCTGGTCAGCGTAGGTTTGAGCAAATAAAGCGGATAGGGTGGTTTTTCCGACCCCTCCCTTACCAGTAATAGCCAATTTCATATCAGAATCCTTTCGGGATTATGCTGTGGCAAGGCCGTTCTTACGGCGCTTGAGGCGTGGGCCGCTGGGTGTATCTTCCAGCTCATAGCCGGCGTCGATGATCTGCTGGCGCAGGGCATCTGCTTCCGACCAGTGCTTCTCCTGGCGGGCTTGCTGGCGGGCATCGAGCAGGGCTTGCATTTCAGCCGGGATAACCTCTTCAACCGGCTGCCATTGAGCTAAATTCAAGCCGAGAACCTGATCGAAGGCCAGCAAAGTGGCTTTCTTGGTGGCAGGCGGTAAATCGCTGCGTACCAGCTCCCAGGTGATTGCCAGGGCACGTGGCAGGTTGAGATCATCGTTGATCTGATCCTGGAACTGTTCTTGATATGGCTCATCAACTTGCCCGGGTGCGCCCCATTCGTAAGCTGCCATACGCAAGCGATCGAGCGCTTTGCTGGAGCCGTCCAGGCTTTCCCAGTTGAAATTGATCTTGGCGCGGTAGTGCGCATTCAGCAAGAAGAAGCGATAGGCCAGCGGATCGTAACCGCGCTCGATCAGGGACTGCAGGCGCAGAAATTCGCCGGAGGATTTGGACATACGCTCTTCGTCGATCTGCAAGAAATAGCCGTGCATCCAGAAATTTGCCAGGCGCGTGCCGTAGCAGGCTTCTGTCTGGGCGATCTCATTGGTGTGGTGGACAGAGATATGGTCTTCACCGCCGCAGTGGATATCAAAGAACGGGCCCAGATAGTGCGCAGACATGGCAGAGCATTCGATATGCCAGCCAGGGAAACCAACTCCCCAGGGGCTGTCCCATTCCATCTGGCGCTGCTTCTCCTGCGGGCTGAACTTCCACAGGGCGAAATCAGTGGGAAAGCGTTTCTCGCCCATATCCACGCGGCTGCCAGCTTGTAAGCCTTCAATGTCCAGACGCGCCATAACACCATAGTCGGGCAGGCGGGTGGTATCGAAGTAGATGCCGTCCGAAGTCTGGTAGGTGAATCCCTGCTTCTCGATGCACTGGATGAGCTCAATTTGCTGCTGAATATGGTCGGTGGCGCGACACCACACGGTGGGGGGTAGAATATTCAGCACCTCCAGGTCTTTTTGGAAAGCCTGGGCGTAAAATTCAGCGATTTCCCAGGCGGTTTTGCCAGTGCGCTGGGCACCCTTTTCCATTTTATCTTCCCCGGTATCGGCGTCGGAAGTGAGATGCCCGACATCGGTAATGTTGACGATATGGCGCACTTGGTAGCCGTTCCACACCAGCACACGTCGTAAAAGGTCTTCAAACACATAGGTGCGTAAATTTCCAATATGCGCATAGTCATAGACAGTCGGACCACAGGCATACAGACCAACTTCAGTTAATTGACCAAACCTGGCTGGTTGTAGAGGCTCAAATTTGCGCAGGCTGCGTGTGTAAGTATCGTAAAGGTGTAATTCCATAACCCTGTCCTGTTTTTCGTACAAATTGATGTGTGCTATTTTACCTCAACCAGAGGGAGAACATTTCTGGCTCTTTGAAAGCCAGTGTCTGAAATCCTACGCTTTCGGTGGCCTGAAACGGGGGCGATTAATGAGTACTCCCAGTAAGATCACAATCACCATCAGGATGCTGAAAAAGACCATCATATTGCTGGTCGTTGGATCACGCGGGGGAGGGCTGGCGGGCGTTGTAGGGCTGGGCCGCGGCGTACGGGTGGGTGGACGGATGCGCGGCGTGTTCGTGGGTACAGGTGTTGCGGTGAGCGTGGGTGTTGTTGTGGGAGTGGCTGAGGGATAAATAATCACCGGAGTGGCGGCTGGGAATGGGAGCGCAGACATATCGGCAAGCTGAGGCTCCAGGCTATCACCGGGAGCGAAGACGTCCAACATACCATTGGCAAAACGTAGACCTGATCCAGATTCGCCCTGAGTTGCATAGCGCAGATCGAGACTGACCACAATATTTTCCCCGTCCGCCAAAGTTTGGTCAGGGTGCAGCACCAAGGCCGCGTGGTCTGCCAGACCCAGGGTGATCAATCCAGGGCTGTTGTAGGCCAGGCTGAACAAGCCGCCCCAACGATTGCGCCCGGTCAGCAGCGTTTCTAGATTGGCCGGTATCAACCCCAGGCCTTGTTCAATGGGTTGCGCAGCTGGATCAAACTGGGTCAGCACCGGTGTGCTGGGGCCGCTTGCTAGGCTATTGGCTGGACGCCGCAAGAAAGTCGTGCCCAGAACCACCGCAGCATGGTTGGCTGCCAGGATAGGTTTACCGTTAAACCAGGCCACCCGCAAGAAGAGCAGGTTGTCTTTGACTGGCAAAACTTGCTGGCGATCGGCAACCGAGAATAGGATGCCGTCGTATGCGGCGAAGTCAGGTTCTAAGCCGGGGGTAGTTTCAGAAGTAATCTGGAGCGTAAGGGTTTCCAATCCGATCAAGCGGTTAATATCTTCAATCTGGCGTTGGGCTGATTCGGGATCGGCATAACCCACCAGGACATGCAGGATGCGCGCTTGCTGACCACCCGCTTCATTAACAAATTCCGTGAGCAGCGTGCTTGCGCTCCACGAGTTAGTTAGCGAGCTGAGCAGGTAAAGTGAACCGGCTTCCGATGGCAGGCGTATTGTCTCAAAGCGGCGCTCCAGGGTTTCGGGAGCGTTATTTTGGTCGAAGGTACGCCTTTGCATATCGTACGGACTGGCGCCTTGTTCCAGAACATGCACCAGGACATTGCGCAGGCTTAGATAGTTTAGAGCGCCACGATAATGAGCTGCATCGGCTGCATGATAAGTCTCAGCGTCCAGGATCAGCACAGTCTGGTCACCATAGACCTGCGAGATCAGGCCGTCCGCGCTTAACTCTATGCCAGCATTGTGATCCAAACCCACGCCTACGTTGGGTGATTGCGGATCGGCAAGGGCATTGAGCAACAATCCCAAGCGCCCGGTGTAGAAAATATCACTCTGCAGCAAGGTGAAATCAAGACCGAATAGCAAACCACGCGGCCCTGGTGCAGAAAATAGGTCAGCCGCACCGAAAGCCAGGGCATTCTCAGCATTAAAACCGGGTTTATACCCGCCCAGCAGATGAGTGGCAAACAAATCGATTCCCGCACCTGTCCCGCCCACTAAAACACCGCGCTCATAGGCGTCGCTGAGGGCGCGTTCCAGCGGGGTATTGGCGATCGTTTGCATGGCTGCCGTGGCGCTGCCATCCAGGATGAAAATCGCGCTTAGATCCTGAGAAATGAAAGCCAGGTTTGCTGGATTGCTGGCTTCGGAGCGAATATAGACAGGCAGTGTTGTTGCAGTGCAGGGCAATGCATTGGATCCGCTGAAATCCTGGCAGGCTGTTTCAAGTTCCAGGCGATGCTGCTCGGCGATCGCTCCCAGGTTATCGCGCTCTGGCTGAGAAATCGAAATGGAGCTTGAAATCAAGGAGGAGGGAATAACCAGGATCTTGACCTGAGCGTGCCGTAGCTGCCTGGCGCGCTGCTGTGCAGCCTGGGTAAAACCAACCAGGCTGTCTTCATAACCCCCACCGCTTAGCGACAACAATTGGGGGATGAGTTCCTGGCCGCGGACGATAGTCAGGGTGAGAAATACAAGAAGTAGTGCAAAAAGCAAGGCGCGAAATTTCATCAAGTCTCCAGCTCAGCCATGTGTGCGCAATGTCAATCGATTCTACCTCATCCTGAAGGGTAAATCAAAAATGAACCGGTACAAAGACCAAAAAAACGGGGCGTCGCAACGCCCCGTTCGAATGGGTAAGTGTAAATGGTCAGGCGCGACGCAGGATATGGGTGACAATCGTCGCCCCACTGCCGCCAATATTTTGAGCCATACCGATGCGCGCATCCTGTACCTGAGTGGGACCGGCCTCGCCACGTAATTGCTGCACTACTTCCACAATCTGGTACATGCCGGTAGCGCCCACAGGATGGCCGCGCGCTTTCAAGCCGCCGCGCGTGGCAACCGGCAGTTTGCCATCCGGGCGAATGGCGCCGTCCAGACCCAGGCGTGGGCCCTGGCCGCGTTCGGCAAAGCCGCAGGCTTCCAACGAGAGCGCCGCCATGATCGAAAAGGCATCATGCAGCTCGAAGAAATCAATCTCTTGTGGGGAGACACCCGCTTGCCGGTAAGCTTTATGCGCCGACAGCTCAGCAGCAGAAAGCCACAGAGCGTTTTGCCGGTCGTGAACTGCAAGTGTGTCGGTGGCAGTAGCAGAACCGGAAATCAGAATGCGCGGACGACCGAGATGATTTTCGGGTAGCGAGGTGGCAGGGACAATAATCGCCGCTGCTGCGCCATCCCCAATGGGTGAGGCGTCCAGCAGGTTGATCGGATCGGCAATCATCTTGGCGCGCTGGTAATCCTTTTCGCTAATCGGCTCGCGCAGGCGCGCAAAAGGATTGTGCACCGCGTTCGCATGGGCGTTGATCGAAAATGGAGCAAAATCTGTATGCTTCCATCCATACTCATGCAGATAGCGCTGCATGATCAGGGCATTGATGGCCACAAACGACAGACCCTGCTCGCCTTCGTAATCGGCGTCGGCAGCAGTGGCCAGGGCAGAGGTCGTCTCCGTACCTTTGCCTTCGGTCATCTTCTCCACACCCATGGCTATGGCGCTGTCCATTTCCCCCGAAGCGACTGCCATGATCGCCAGGCGCAGGGCTGCTGCACCCGAGCCGCAAGCTGCCTCGACCTTGAAAGCTTCGACCGCACGCAGCCCGACCCAATCGGCAACCAGCGCTCCCAGGTGTTCTTGTTTGCTGATCAAGCCGGAGAGCATATTACCAACGAACACACCATCCACGCGCTCGCGCTGGGCGTCGAGCATCGCTGCAAACACCGCTTCCCCGGCGATTTCTCGCAGGGATTTCTCCCAGCTTTCGGCTACCGGGGTTTGACCAATGCCTAGTATAGCTACTTCACGCATAGAAAATTTACCTTGCTCGAGAGGTTTTGTCGATCAGCTATAATTTTACCGGAATAGGCTGTCAGAAGCTATCAGAGTCCATCTTCTGGTTAAAAACCGTAACGGATGAAATTGGATGAGAAACAACTGGTATAGAATGGACCATTCCGGTACAATAAGAGAAATTCCCATTGGAGGTCGTTTGATGAAAATTGTAACCGATAGTGCGGCAAATATGCCCAAGGAGGAGATCCTTGAGCATAACATAACAGTATTGCCTTTATATATCCAATTCCCGGGTGAAGAAGTAAGCTCTGAAGATATCACTGCGGATGAGTTTTATGACCGGCTGAGAGCAATGGTGCCAAACATTCCTACGACTGCCCAGCCGTCCTCTGGTCAATTCGCTCAGGCGTATCGCAGGCTGGCGGAAGAAGATCCCGATATCCTATCCATCCACATATCCTCCGGCTTAAGCGGGACCATCGAATCGGCGCGCGCCGGCATTGACCAGGCTCCCGAGGCCAGAGTAGAAATTTGGGACACCTTGACCCTCTCGGGTGGCGAACGCTTCCAGGTTCTGGCTGCCGCACATGGTGTGAAAGCAGGTTGGAGCAAAGCCGCGATCTTAGAGCGCATCAAGAAAATTCAAGAACGTACTGAGCTAATCTACATGCTGGAAACCCTGGAATACCTGGCGCGAGGCGGGCGGATCGGCCGCGTGCAGGCTCTGGCAGGCTCATTGCTAAAACTCAAACCGATCATCAAAGTTGAACATAGCGATGGAAAATATTCCACGGTCGGCAAAGAGCGCACCACCCAGAAAGCCATGATGGTTCTGGTGGATTATCTGGCAGGAGTGTATGGCAACCAGGAACCGCTGTGGATTACGGTGCTGCACGGGCAGTTTGCTGAGCAAGCCGATAACCTGGTGAAAATGGTGAAAGAGCGCCTGAATGTGGTCAGGCTGGAGGTGCTGCGCGTTTCACCGGTTCTGGGCGTGCACACTGGCCCCCAGATCGTAGGGATTGGGGCGTTACCCATATCTCTGATGGAAGGCATTGACTAGATAAGCAATGGCCTTTCAGATAACAACCTGGAACGTTAATGGTCTGCGGGCAGTGCTGGACAAGGCTGATTGGACCTGGTTGGCGCGCTTGCAGCCGGATGTGCTATGCCTGCAGGAGATCAAAACCCGCCCGGAGCAGGTGAGGCCAGAAGCGCTGGCGCCGCTGAGCCCATATCAGGCATACTGGAATTCCGCCGATCGACCGGGTTACAGTGGCGTGGCAACTTTCAGCAAGGTTGCCCCTCAGCGTGTGGAGCTGGGTTGGGGTAACCCGGATTTTGACCGGGAAGGGCGCGTGATCCTGACCCAATATGCGGATTTCAAACTTTACAATATTTATTTTCCCAATGGGCAGCGCGATCACGGGCGGCTGGAATATAAACTGGCATTTTACGAAGAGCTGCTGGGTTTATGTGATGCGGCCCATGATCAGGGTGAAAAGATAGTCATTTGCGGCGATTTCAATACCGCTCACAATGAGATTGATCTGCGCAATCCCAAGACCAATGTCACCACCAGCGGATTCATGCCCGAAGAGCGCGCTTGGCTCGACCGTTACGTCGAGAGCCGTTTGGTAGATGCATTCCGGGTGCTGTATCCGGACAAAGTCCAATATACCTGGTGGACCTACATTTCCAATGCGCGCGCCCGCAATGTTGGCTGGCGTTTAGATTTCTTTATGGTTTCGGAAAGCCTGATGCCACTGGTGAAGGATGTGATCATCCATGATGAGGTGTTCGGCTCAGATCACTGCCCGGTGACGCTGGTATTGGATCGCTGAGAGCCTGCTAGAGCAGGAGTGTTTGCAGCTCGGAAGCACGTGTAACGGGTCGCTGGCAGACGAAGTTTTGGCAGACATAGACCGTGGGCTGATCCTGCACCAGCGGGCGATCCTGGAGCAGTAGTGGGGCATTTTCCGGAACGGGCAGACGGCTGGCAGCCAGCACGATGCCAGGGCGGTAAGTTTCCCAGATCGTTTTCAATAAAGCCTGCGCTGCATGGCTTTCCAGGTCGCCCACCAGGGCGACCTCTTTATATGGGTGGAGCAGGGCAACCATGCCTTGCAGCCAGAAGGCAAAGGCGGTGGGATAGCGGCTTGCGGCTGCCTCCACCTGGCTGAACATTGCTGCTGCACGATCCCGAAAGTCAAGCTCGCCAGTAAATCCGGCCAGCTGCAGCAGCGCCAGGGCTGCCAGGGCGCTTCCAGACGGGGTTGCATTGTCTTGAATATCTCGCGGGCGAAAGAGCAAGTCAGCTTGTTCTACATGCGTGTCGTAGAAGCCCCCATTTGGATCGCTAAAATAAGCCAGCATTTCTTGATTAAGATCCAGAGCTGAGTTATACCAGTATGGATCTGGATCGGACTGGTACAGGGCCAGCAGACCCAGGATCAAAGCTGCATAATCTTCGAGGGTTGCGTTGTGACTGGCCTTTCCAGCCCGCCACGAGCGCAGCAAGCGATCTGCGGGATGCAGCTCACTGAGCAAAAAGTCGGCAGTGCGACGCGCTGCGGCAAGATAATCCGGGCGATTCAGGTAGCGTCCGGCTTCGGCAAACAGGATCAATGCCAGGCCATTCCAGGCGGTCAGAACTTTGTCGTCCGTACCCGGCCGGATGCGCTGGGAGCGGAAAGTTAATAAACGTTGGTTTAATTCTGCAAGGCGCACTGGAATGGTCGCGGCATCCAACCCAAAGCGCTCGGCCAACTCACGGTCGCTCAGCCTGCGGCGTGGGATGGTGCGACCTTCAAAATTCCCTCCCGGGGTAAAACCATAGGCTGCCAAAATCAGCTCTGCTCCAGCGGGCTGAGATTCCAGCGCCTGGCGCACCTCGTCTTCAGTCCACAGATAGAATTTCCCCTCTTCGCCCTCGGAATCGGCGTCCAGGCTGGCGTAAAAGCCGCCGGCGAGGCCTTCATCGTCAGGGGCTGCCAGAAGCTCGCGCAGCATGAAATCCAGCGTAGCTTCACACACCTGGCGAAATGCAGCTTCCCCCTTCAGTAGATAGGCATGCAAATACGCACGCCCCAACAGGGCATTGTCATAGAGCATCTTCTCAAAGTGCGGCACGAGCCAGTCATTGTCTGTGGAGTAGCGTGCAAAACCGCCGCCAATCAGGTCGTACATACCGCCCTGAGCCATGGCATTCAGAGCGTGGGTGCTGATCTCGGCTGCTTTCTGATCCCCGGTGGCGGCGCGCAGCAAAAGGTATTCAATGGTCATGGGCTGCGGGAATTTAGGCGCTTTACCCCATCCACCAGCCTTCCAATCATAAGTCTGGTTCAATTGCGCCGCGGCATCTTCGAGCGTGCGTGGGTTGAGCGAGGTATGCGTGACCGCAGGCATCTGGATGGTTTGTAACACATGTTGGGTCAGCTCCTGGCTAGATTGCAGCAGCTTGGATTGCTCCTCACGCCAGGCACGAGCGACTCCCTGGAGCACATCCCTGAACGAAGGCATGTTATAGCGCTGTACCGGTGGGTAGTACGTACCGCCAAAGAAAGGCGCTCCGCCTGGGGTGAGAAAGACACTCATTGGCCAACCACCCTGCCCGGTGAGAGCAACCACAGCCTGCATGTAGATGGAGTCCAGGTCCGGGCGTTCCTCCCGATCGACTTTGATGTTGACAAAGTACTCATTCATCAGCGCTGCAGTAGCCGGGTCTTCAAAGGATTCATGAGCCATCACATGGCACCAATGGCAGGCTGCGTAGCCAATACTGAGAAAAATGGGTTTATTTTCCCGGCGCGCTTTATTCAGAGCCTCTGGTCCCCAAGGGTACCATTCGACGGGGTTATCCTGATGCTGGAGTAGATAAGGTGAGTTTGTAGTGGCGAGGCGATTGGGCACGCGATTTTTATTCTCCAAATTCCAATTCAAAGGTCTCGTCTTCGTCCCACACTTCGCCGGGTTGGAGCAGGATATCGCTGAACATGGCTTCTTGTGAGACCTGTACCATGTGCCGCTTGACCAGCTCGAGCAGAGCCAGGAAGGTGACCACCACATCCAACGAGCTGGGCTTGCTGCCCAGAAGATTTCTGAAGGATGATTGACCAAACTGGCGCAAGCGCTCAGCGATCAAATGGATTTTTTCGCGGATGGTGACCCGCGGAGCGGCGACGAGAGTATTAAGCGGGCGGCGCAGGTCGGCGCGCGCCAGGATCTCCTGGGCAACAGACAGTAGATCAGCAGTCGTGATACCGCTGAGATCGAGCATTCCCTCGGGATGCGGCGGTGGGGCCAGGCGTAAATAAGTGTGCCGCCCACTGGATTCGCGCTCCCCAAGCTGCAGAGCAATCTCCTTGAAACGTTTGTAAATGCGCAGCTGGCGCGCCAGCGCCTCGCCAGGATCCTCCTCGCCTTCGGCGCGCTGTGGCTGGCGTGGCAGCAGCGACTCGGATTTGATCTGCAATAAACGGGCGGCGATGACCAGGAAAGACGAGACTTCCTCGGGATGCGTTTCGGGTAAAGTGTGGAGATAAGCCAGGAACTGGTCGGTGACTTGCGCCAGCGCCAGGCGGGTGATATCCAGCTCGGCGCGCTCGATTAGCTGCAAAAGCAGGTCCAGCGGGCCTTCGAAGATGGGTGTAGCAACGTTATAGGGGATGGGATGGGCAGAAGGGTTTGTAAGAGTCATCCCCGGAATTATACCTGACAAAATCACCCCTCCATGCTATACTTAGCGCCGGTAAAAACCCAAGGAGCAGTATGGAGAATTCATCGCAGCCGAAAGAGAACCTTGCAAACTGGCGTGAAGTGCGCGCGGTCTGGCAAGGGGGGAATGCATTCGAAGGAATCAACGCCATTGGTAACCGTATGCAGATGGCGAGTGGCGCGGGACCAGGCGAAGGCATGTCGCCCATGGAATTGCTGCTGATCGGCCTGGCTGGATGTACGGGCCTGGATATCGCAAGCATTCTGCAGAAGAAGCGTAAGGACCTAAAGAATTTTGAAGTTCAGGTGCGCGGTTTGCGACGCCAGGAACACCCACGCGTTTACACGCGCATCCACGTAAATTATGAGCTGTGGGGAGCTGATCTGGATCAGGCGTCTGTCGAGCAGGCTATCCAGCTCTCTGAGGAAAAATACTGTTCCGCCAGCGCCATGTTGGGTGTGGTGGCGGAAATCGAATCATCTTATCAGATCCATGTGACAACACCTGGAAGCGAACAAACCGCCCTGGCTGCTGCAGCCGGCGAGAACTAAACAGAACCATCAGGAGTATCGAATGATTAATGAACCCATTCATGTAACCGACGCGGCCTTCGAGAAGACTGTATTGGGGTCCAGCATACCGGTAGTGGTCGATTTCTGGGCGCCCTGGTGCACACCCTGCAAAATGGTTGCGCCAGTCCTGGACAAGCTGGCTAAGGAATTCGCAGGCAAATTATTGATCGCCAAAGTCAATACCGACGAGAATCCAGATTGGGCGATGAAGTACGAAGTGCAGGGCATCCCAACCATGCTGTTCGTAGCCAATGGCAAGCTGGTGCACCGCCAGGTTGGCGCCATGCCCGAACCCATGCTGCGCGAGCTGGTGAACCAGTTCATGGAAGTGGTCAAGGCCAAACAAAATTAGGCTCATCGTTCTGACTGAAGTAAAACCTCCCAGGAGAGTGTACCTGGGAGGTTTTTTTATTACGAAGGCTCGCTGATGCGTTCAATATGCGCGCCCAGCAAGCGCAGTTTCTCGTCCACGCGCTCGTAGCCACGGTCGATTTGCCCCACATTGCGGATCACAGAATTGCCGTTGGCAGCCAGTGCAGCCAAAAGCAGCGCCATTCCGGCGCGGATATCGGGGCTTTCCATCTTCTCTGCGGATAGTTCGGTCGGACCCAGGACGATGCAGCGGTGCGGATCGCACAGGACGATCTGGGCGCCCATATTGACCAGCTTGTCGATGAAGAACATGCGGCTGGGGTACATCCAGTCGTGAAAGAGGATGCTGCCGCGCGATTGGGTGGCAACCACGATGGCAATGCTCATCAGGTCGGTGGGAAAAGCCGGCCATGGCATCACCGAAATCGCCGGGATGGCATCCCCCAGATCGGGCTCAACCACCAGAGACTGCACTGCAGGCACAATCACATCCTGCCCATCAACTTCCCAAACCACGCCCATGCGATGGAAAACGATCCGGATCATATCCAGGTATTGGGGGCCGGCATCGCGAATGCGGATGGAGCCGCGTGTAACTACTGCCGCACCAATAAAACTGACCACCTCCAGGTAATCCGAGCTGATGGTAAATTCTGTGCTGTGCAGGCGTGGGACTCCCTGGATGTGCAGGGTATTCGAGCCGATATGATCAATCTCAGCGCCCATCGCATTCAGTAGATGGCATAGTTCCTGAATATGTGGCTCGGAAGCGGCATTGCGCAGGACGGTATCCCCTTTAGCCGTCACTGCAGCCATAATGGCATTTTCCGTAGCGGTGACAGAGGCTTCATCGAGCAAGATATTGGCGCCATGCAAGCTGGGGGCGGTAAATCTGAACATACGGCTGGAGCGCTCATATGCTGCTTCAGCTCCCAGGGCTTGCAGCGCCAGGATATGCGTATCCACGCGCCGGCGCCCGATCACATCACCGCCAGGCGGTGGTAAGAGCAAATCGCCCGTGCGGGCGGTCATGGGGCCTGCCAGCAAGATGGAGGCGCGAATCCGGCGGCAGAGATCGGGATCGAGGTCAGCTGGGCGTACTTCAGCCGCATGGATCTTCCAGCTATGGTCGCCCAGGGATTCGATGGATACGCCCAGGCTTTCGATCAAGAAACGCATATCGCGCACATCGCGAATCTCGGGCACATTGTGCAAAATGACCGGTTCTTCCGTCAGCAGGCAAGCCGCCAGCAGCGGCAGGGCGGCGTTTTTGTTTCCGGAGGGGCGGACTTCACCAGAAAGCGGGTGGCCACCCTCAATGAGGAATTTTTCCATTCAGCGCATCTCCTGAGAGGTTTTTTATAGCAACTCGAATTGTAACCCGAAACCTACGCTTTTGTGAGCATGCAGATGTGGCTCCGAAAGTATAATTTTGACTATGAATGCAGGCTTGATTATAGCGATCATCAGCGGTTGGCTCTTAGGTGGGGTAGTGAATTACCTGGGAGACGTCCTGCCGCACCGGCGACGGCTGGTGCGGCCATTTTGCCTGAACTGCCAGGCTGAACAGAGCAGTTGGTGGTTTGGTTTGTGGCCTGCCAACTGCCAGAGCTGTGGCATGCGGCGTTCCTGGCGAGCTTGGGTGGTGCACGTGGCAGGCGCAGGCGTGGCTGCATTCCTGTGGATAAATCAAAGTTTCAGCCTGCCATTCTGGTTAAATCTTCTAATATGGGCTTATTTTGGCCTGGTGATCGTGATCGACCTCGAACACCGCTTGATCTTGCATGTCACCTGCTGGGCAGGCGCAGCATTGGGGTTGGTGGTGGGGATCTGGTTACATGGCGTTACCACGACGCTGCTCGGTGGGGCGGCTGGCTATGGGCTGATGCTGGGACTGTACTGGCTGGGGAACGTATTCGTCCGTTTCATGAGCCGGCGGCGGAAGCTGGGGGAAAATGATGCCCCAATAGAAGATGCACTGGGCTATGGGGATGTCAACCTGGCGGGCGTGGTGGGCTTGATGCTGGGCTGGCCTGGGGTGCTGGCAGGCCTGGTTGTTGCAATTTTGCTGGGTGGTGCGGTCAGCCTGTTGTATCTGGTGGCGGCAATTGCTTTACGCCGCTACAGGGCTTTTGCGGCTATCCCGTATGGTCCATTTCTGGCATTCGCTTCTCTATATTTATTGTATTTTTCTTAAAGTATCCTATCGAAATTGTAATGTAATAAATCGTCAATTTTTACCTTTGCCGTTTGCTTTCGTATCCGTTTTCTCTTATAATAAAACTGATAAATATTTATCTGTTTCATTGTATTTATATAGCAATTATGTGATACATTGTGTATATTGGTGTCATTCCCGAAAGATAGGGGAGTTGTGTACCATGATTAGCGGAAAGCACGTGTTTTGGTGGTGTAAGGATCGTTCGATTAGCCCTCAGAGGTCCAGCTGGCCAAAAGGGCAAAGTTTCGTGGAAGTAGCCATTCTATTCCCCGTCCTCTTAATCCTTCTCTCGGGCGTTGTTGAGTACGGTTTTGTGTTGAACCAGTACTTGAATTTATTGGATGGGGTTCGTGAAGCTGCTCGCTTTGCGAGCGATGGCAATCCTTTCCAGCGCGACCCCAGCAATACCAATTGCAGCGCCTCTCTGGGTCCTGTTACAGATGATTTTTATAATCAGGCAGCCTGTCTGGCTATGCAGGTTGCCCGGCCTCTCGTCCTGGATTCTGGTACGGATGATGTGGTAATTTCTGCCTTTGGAATTGATGAAGGTGTAATTACCGAACGTTATCCGATTGTTCCGAATGACCCGCCTTCGCCCGGCGTGCCCTCCTCCGAAACTCCAGGCGAATGGCATATGTATGGCTATGGTGGTCTGTGCGACCCGGACAACCCAACCTGCCATCCATCTCGATTTAGCAACGCCGAAATTGAGGGGCGCTTGAGCGGCACTGCGCCTAATACGGGGATCATCCTGGTTGAAGTATTTTACGATTACGACCAGATCCTAAAATTACCCTGGATTACGGTATTTGTGCCGGATCCGATGCGCCTGCATGTGTATTCAATCATGCCGCTAGTAGCGGCAGAACCTGACGTATAAGAAATCAATAGCTATGAGAATCCAAAAAGTACTCAGAGGTCGTGAAAAAGGTCAGGCGTTAATCTTGATCGCGCTTGCTTTTGTCGCCTTACTTGGGTTTGTGGGATTGGTGGTGGATGTGGGCGCTGTGTTTATCCAGTATGCCCACCTGCGGCGCGGGGTAGACGCGGCTTCTCTGTCAGCCGCCGCCCAGTTCCGGGAATTTCGGACATTGGCGGAAATGACCGAAGCGGCCACTGAGTTTCTGCGCCTGAATGGTATTCCAGACGTCAGCGCGGTTGTGGAAGTGTGTGATCCCGGAGACCCGGACCCTGCTTTGTGCGCCATGCCCTGGGCGCGCAAGCTAGTCCGTGTGCGGGCTACCAGCGAGGTCGAATTTTCGTTCATGCCAGTCCTGGGCATTTATTCAACCCAGCTCACGGCAGAGGCAATTGGCGAAGCCGCGGGTCTGGATGTGGTGCTGGTGCTCGACCGGTCTGAATCCATGGCCAGCGATTCTGGGGGCGACCCATCCACCTGCAACCCAACGGACAGCTGCCAGCCTTTCGAAGGTGTCCGGGCGGCTGCCATGGCGTTTATCAATAATTTATATTTTCCCTATGATCGGGCTGCTGTGGTAACCTTTGACCGGGGTGTCCATATCGACCAAGATTTGACCGACGATAGGGACGTGGCTTTGAATGCCCTGGCAAACTTGACCGTTTATCCTCGCCCGGGCAATCCTCCCTGTGATTACGCCCCGATCGTTGATCCTCTGAATCCGCTTTATCCCGGACAGCGTGATCCTTCAGGCTGTACAACGACAAACATCGGCGGCGGGCTGCTCGGAGCGGCTACCGTGTTGAGCGACCCCAATTTCCTGCGCAGGGACTCACTCTGGGTCATTGTGTTACTGACCGATGGCGCAGCGAATCATACTTTGCCTATGCCGGGTTATCCCAATGGCTATTGCCCTTCGAATACCTGGGTTCAGGATGATTGCAATTTGGCGATCCCGGAAGGTGATCCATTTCGCGATTTATGCCCGATCTGCCGGGATATCGATGGCCTGGTTACACGGCATGAATATGATACAGATCCAGATAATTATGATGCCGAAGATTATGCCCTCGACCAGGCAGATGCGCTGGCCGAGCTCAGCGACCGGGATATGATCATTTTTACAATTGGCCTGGGCGAGCAAGTGACCAATACGACCTATGGTAAGCCTGACGCTGGACAAGAATTATTGGAGTATGTCGCAGATCTGGCGGACGGTAGTTATTATGCCTCGGCTGATGCTGATGACCTGGGGAATATTTTTTCGGATATTGCCCAGCGAATATTTACAAGGATAGCAAAATGAAAAAAGCTACTCCGCTCCCATCCCCTAAAAATACTGGACCTGGACGACACGGCAAGCGCGCTCAGGGTATCCTGGAATTTGCGCTGGCGCTGCCAGTGCTGCTTTTCCTGATGTTCGGCGTGATCGAATTTGCGCGCTTACTTTCTGCGTGGCTATCGGTGGAAAATGGGGCGCGGTTTGGGATTCGTTATGCTGTAACCGGCGAGTACACTATGAGCTACTGTACTGCGGCTGGAACAGCCCTGGGTCTTTCGGCGGACGACCTGGCGGATGGACAGGTGGATTGTCGGGTGCCTGCCTGGGTGGATGATCATGAAGCAAAAGAGGGTCTCCTGGTAGATTGGGCGCGCCTGCCTTCCATTCAGGACACAGCCGAAGGTATGACCCTGGCTGTCTCGAAAGACGAGAGCGCGATTCAGGGAGAACCGCGTTTCTTGAAGGTCACGGTCTGTTCTTCGCGGGATGCCAATAATGATGGTTCCCCCGATTTCGTGCTGCATGAATCCAATACGCCTGATTTTATCCCTGCATCCTGCACGCCCAGTGATGATCCTGGCGCACCGGGTGACCGGGCGACGGTGATTGTCGATTTCAATCACCCACTGATCCTGCCCTTTATCAGCAATCTATGGCCTCAAATTCACCTGACTGCCCGGCGTGATGGCGTGGTAGAGCGCTTTCGCACTTCGCGAGTGATCAATCTCCCGATGGATATCGTACTGCCGACATTTACTCCGACCGTCTCTCCGACTCCGACCCAAACAGCCACGCCGACCGTGACACCAACCGCGACTGCGACCCCGGACTGCAGCCTTTATCAGATCGGACCATTTGGGGTTGGCAGCAATGCAGAAGTATTCGCCACGCTGTCGAATACGGCTGCGGATAATCCCAATATCACCCGCTTCATCTTCAATTGGGATTACGCTGAAAACCTGGCTGATCTACGGAATTTCCGCAGTATGAACCTGGACTGGATGCGTGTGGGCGCCAGCACCGTTTGGGGAAACAGCGTCAACGACAGCGGTTCGCCCACCGATACTCTATCGGATGGGGCGGCATCCTGGACCGGACCCATTGCCTTCCCGGCTGGAACGTCCACAGCCTACCGCATCGACCTGGATAACCAGTGGACCACACCGGCATTCGAGACCGAGATAATAGGCGATGACTTTGGTCTGACCATGTACCTGGATAATGGTTGTGTAATCGCTCGCCAGCCTGTGCCAAGGCCTTTACCGCTTCCCAACTGCGATTTATACACGATGAGTAATTTTACCTTCCAGAACAATGGTGTTCTGCTGATGTCCCTTACGAATGGGGATCAGTTCAGCGCCAACCTGACCAAGACCATCCTAACCTGGGATCAGGTGGAAAATTATTTTGCCTCGCTTGGCGATACCAGTCTGAATGTCGATTGGTTTAGGTGGAATGGGAGCTCGCTGTGGGGGGCAGGTGACGGCGATCCCCGGGATTACGATTCGGCTACCGATTCGTCCGTGGATGCTGCATACACCTGGCTGGGGCCAAAATTGTTTACGAGACTGACATCCTATACCTACCAGTTGGATATGGACAAGTCCGTTGAACCTGTCGCCAGCTGGTTGCAGCTATATGGGATTGTTTCCAGTGATTTTGGCATTCGCTTTGAATTTGACAATGGTTGTGTTCTGGAGCGTGCTGCAGTCCCACGGCCAATCTCGACGCCCACCCCAGATTGTGACTTAATCTTCCCCAATCTAGTGCGTTTGAGTGGTGATGACTTTCAGATCCGAGTGCAAAATAATAATGTTGCTTCAGCGTACCTGATAGATTCGACACTGGTCTGGCCAACCTCCTGGGGCATGTACTTCAATTACATGCAATATCGAAGCACAGCTTATTATGACACAGATAGCTATAGTTCTCCTGTGAATGCCCAACCAAATCCTGCCATTGAGCACCCCGGGATGACTTCGCAGTACTGGTTTTCCGATTTTAATAACTGGCCGGCCAATCCACCCCTGGGATATTTCAGCGGCGACCTGTTGTTTGATTTTCCCGGCTGGGGTACCTGCCCGGTGTTTGGAGAGTTGAGCTATACACCTCCGCCGACCAGGACGCCTACCGGGACAGCCGCACCGACCGGTATCCCAACCGCTACACTACCACCGACGATCACACCTTCGCCGACCATAGAAATTAAGCCGACGGACACCCTTACACCAACACCCAGAACGCCAACCGTTACACCGGTTGAGCCAACCTTTCCAGTAGTACCAACCACCCCCGGGCCTCCCGCCACCAGCACGTCGGTGCCTCCGCCATCCATAACGCCGAGCGTGACGCCAACTTTCAATATGGACGGGTAAATCAACTGAATGAAATAATCCTGCCGGTAAATGTCTGAAAAGGCTGAGCCGGCAGGAATCTATCTGCTGAGTGAGGCTTGATATGTTCATCAACTCAGTTGACACAAAAGAAGATGTAAATAATTATAAAATTGCAGTGTATTCTGTACTTGGCGTCGTGTTGATCCTGGTACTGAGTGCGCTTGCCTGGCAGAGAGGCCAGGCGCAGGCAGCAGGGAATTCAATCTATCTGCCATTGGTGGCTGGACAATACAATCTCGGTCCTGGCTCGATGAGCGGGGTAGTGCTGGATGGACAGACCAGCACGCCCGTTGATGGCGTGACCGTGTGCGTGACAGGAACCAGTAATTGCAGCCTTACTACAGGCGATGGCATTTACCATTTGAGCGGCATCCCTGCAGGTATGACACAGTTCCAGGCATATCCAAGCGCGGCTTACTACCCGGTAGCGCAATGGGAAAATGTGGTGGCGTACCAGGAGGGGACGCTTAATTTTGCGCTTTCATTTAATCTATCCGAGGGCGAGTATCGGGTGATATTGACCTGGGATCCACTGGAAAGATATCCGGGCTGCAGTCCAGAAGAACTTTATTTATGTAATAATGATCTGGATGCAAATTTGTGGGTGCCGGATGATCTGGATTACATTCGGATATATTGGGGCGTGTTATACGATACATTGATCAACAATTGCGACGGTGAGCCCTCTTTTGCGTGTATCCAAAACGATGCCAAATTGGGGAATGGGCCAGAAACCATTCTGATCTTGCCGGTTAAAGTAGGCGTTTATCAGTATGCGGTGTTTGATTACGCCCATGCCATAAATCCAGGTCTGGTGCCTCCGATCACACAGTCATTGGCGCAGGTAGATGTATATGGCGAGAGTGGTTTGTTGTATAGTTTTCATGTGCCACCCAGTGGAACAGGGGACTGGTGGCATGTGTTTAATCTGGATGGGACAACCAAAGAAATCATCCCTGTGAACAGCATTATGAGCAGCGCGCCTCTCCCGTAACGACATATTTCTGCTAATCGATCAGTAACGCCCGGTAAATTATGAATAAAATGCGTGTAGCCAAATTTAGTATAATCATTACTATTCTAATGACCTCTGTTATCTATAAAAAGCCAATCACAGTATGGGGTAACACTGACAGCACCATCCAGGTGACAACAACCCAGGATGCGTTGGCAAACGATGGTTTATGCTCTCTGCGCGAGGCAATTCATGCTGCAAACCTGGATACTCCGGTAGGCGGCTGTACTGCTGGAACTGGAGTCGATACAATCGAGCTTGAAGCAGGTTTATACCGGCTGGAGATTGCAGGAATTAATGAAGATTCTGGTCTAAGCGGTGATTTGGATATCATGAAAGATCTATACTTAATCGGGCAGGGCATGGGGGTCACCATTTTAGATGGAAATGGTTTGGATAGAGTTCTGCATAATCTCCAGCCTGAAACCCGGGTTTTGATCCACGATCTGACAATCCAAGGCGGCGCAGCGGCGATCTCGGATTTGCTCGGAGGGGGTGGGATTCTCAGCCTGGGCAATCTCAGCCTGACGCGAGTAGAATTGCTGGATAACACAGCTGTGCGCGGCGGCGGTGTACGCAACTCACAAGGGGTGATACATATACGCGACTCCCGGATCGAAGGCAATCAGGCTTTTTCAGAAGGAGGAGGTGTATACGGTGATGGGTATCTATCCATCTCGCGCACCGAGATCCTGGGTAATCAAGCCGAAAGTGGTGGAGGCGTGAATTCAGATGATGCCATAACATTAAACGATGTTTCCTTCACTCAAAATATAGCCACCCGCTACGGGGGAGGTTTTTTTAACGATTCGGATGCAGATGTACAGGGTACGCTTTTCGAGGGGAACGAAGCTCCGCATGGAGCTGGTGTATACAACAAACAGACAATGTCTCTGCAGAATGTTACCTTTTCCAGCAATATCAGCGAGCGCGGCGAAGGTCTGGTTGCGCAGGGCGGGGCAATTTTTAACGATGCTAGCCTAGAGATCCTTCATGCAACATTCTATGCAAACGAGGCAGAGCAAGGCGGCGGTACCTTTAACACTGAGAACGGGGATATTGCGATCAAGGCATCCATCCTGGCGTCAAGTATGGGTGGCAACTGTATTAATTTTGGCCTGTTTACTTCACAAGGTTATAACATTTCGGATGATGGTTTGTGCAATCTGGACAGTTACGGCGACCGGTCCAATACGGATCCACTTCTTGAAGAATTGGACAACAATCTGGGCTTCACCAGGACCCATGCCTTCCAAACTTCCAGCCCTGCTCTGGACAGCGTCCCAGTAAGTGATTGTCAGGAAACTGATCAGCGTGGTGTGCTCCGGCCGATTGATGGTGACCGGGATTCAGTAGCAGCATGCGATATTGGCGCATATGAGTTTGCACCCGGGGGTATCTTACAATTCTCACCAACCCAGGGTTTTGTGGATGAGAGCGCCGGGAACCAGGAATTATGGGTTTCGCGCACAGGAGGAGATGGGGCAATCGGGATCTCCTATCAAGCTGGGTATGGATCAGCAAGTTTTGACATGGATTATCATGTGGTTCCTGGAAGTTTGAGCTGGACCAGTAGCAGCTTCTCCCCTAAGAGTATAGCAATTGAGATCATAGATGATATCTATTGTGAAGCCGACGAAACAGGAATTGTTTATCTGTATGCACCAACCGGCCAGGCCGGCTTGCTGACACCAAACGATAAGTTTCAACTGGTGATCTTAGCAAATGACCCCGATGGTCCCCCACAACCTGGTGGGCCAGTGTTCTTGCCATTGATCACTCATTAGCAGCTTTTCAAGTTCATTTATCGTAATCAATAGGGCGAAGCAGTGTGTTAATTGCCAACTGTGGCAGTTGTAACACGCTTCGCCCTATCTTTTTGGACGACACCTGATCATGTAGATCAGGGGCATGGTTAGTTTATGCGGATGCGGCGGTTGTTCCTCGGCCAAACCAGTTACGCCACTCTTTCTTCTCCCACACCACCAGGATCGGCGCGGCAATGAAGATGGACGAATAAGTACCGCTGAACAGGCCCACCAGCAGGATCAGGGCAAACTCGCGCAGGGTCACTCCGCCAAACAGCACCAGCGCCAGGAGCATGAATTCCACGGTCATGAGCTGGGTATTGATCGAGCGCTGTAAGGTCTGGATAATGGAATGGTTGACCAGGGTCTCGAAAGGCAGCCGGCGCAGAGTCTTGGAATTTTCGCGGATGCGGTCAAACACGACGATCTTATCCTGGACGGAAAAACCGATGACGGTGAGCAAAGCAGTGACAAAGAGCGCGTCTGCCTGCCAGCCAAAGAATTTCCCACCAATAACCGCTAGAGAGATCACGATGCCGACATCATGCATCATGGCGATGATGGCGCAAATACCATAGCGCAAGGAGTTTTCGATGCCCCGGAAAGCAAAGGTCATGTAGATGATCACGATCACGGCAGCAATGCCAACCGCCAGGGCAGCTCGCCCTGCCACCTCACGACCAATTGTCGGACCAACGCTGTCTGCGCTGAGCAAGGTGACCGTATCATTAAATTCCTCAGACATGCGATCGATGATCTGCCCTTGCAAGGTCTCGTCTTCCAGGAAACTGGAGCGGGCAATGACCGTGCCTTCGCCAGTAACCTGCACCTGGGTGTCGTCGATACCAAACTCTTCATAAATGGCGATGACTTCGGCTGGCTGGGGAGGATTCCCCGAGGCAAAGCTAACCTCCAACAGGGTTCCGCCAGTGAAGTCAATTGCCAGTGGCAGACCGAAGACCCCAAGGAAGATCAAGCCGGGGATGATCACCAACAAGGAGATGGCGAAAAAGATATAACGTTTACCAAGTAGATCGATCATAAGATTCCCTCTTGATTAGATGCCGAACCAGCGCTTCAGGTTGGACGGCGGAAGATAGTTCAGCACCAGACCCAGCAAGCTACGGGTGACCACCAGGGCGGTGAACACGGAAATGAACACACCAATCGCCAGGGTAAGCGAGAAGCCTTTCACGATGGTGGCGCCAAATTGCGACCCGAAGATGTAGAGCACCAGACAGGTGATCAGGGTGGCGATGTTGGAATCACGGATGGAAGGCCAGGCACGCTGGAAACCCAGGTTGAAGGCCTGCATCAGAGTGCGTCCGGCGCGCAGTTCCTCTTTCAGGCGCTCAAAAATCAGGATATTGGCATCCAGGGCGCTGCCCGTACTGAGCAAGAAGCCTGCAATACCGGGTAAGGTAAGCGTGACCGGTATAAAACGAAAGATCGCGTAATCGATGACAGCATAGAAGAGAATGCCCGCGATCGCAATAAGCCCCGGCAAACGGTAGTAAAGCGCCATGAAAAGGAAGACAATCGCGAAGCCAATAATGCCGGCACGCACGCTTTTCTGCAGCGAATCCTGGCCCAGGGTGGGCGTGATTGTGCGTGATTCAACAACTTTCAAGGGGATTGGCAGGGAGCCGTAGCGCAGCTGGATGGCCAGAGAATTGGCTTCTTCCAGGGTGAAATTCCCCTGGATCACGGCTGCACCATCTGTGATGGGAACCTGAATGGTGGGGATCGAAATGACTTCTTTATCCAGCACAATCGCCAGGATATTCCCAATATTATTGGAAGTATATTCGCTGAATTTGGTGATGCCCTCGCCCTTAAAACTCAGCGCGACTTCATAGGCATTTGTGCCACTGACCGTGACGCCTGCATCTGCCAGTTCTGCGCCGGTGAGCACAGTATGAAACAATTGACCAGTTTCTGCGGCGGATACCTGCTCGGCGGTTTGCGCATAATCCGTCTCAATCCGGGTGCCCACCAGGTTGATCGCCAGATTGGGATCCAGGGTACTGAAATCCACAAACTCGAGCAAGCCGGTCTGTTTCAGAGTGGTGAGCACCACTTCAGGATCGGTTTCACCTGGCAGTTCAACCAGGATGCGGGTGGCCCCGGCCTGTTGAACAACCGCCTCGGTTACGCCCAGGCCATTGACACGATTTTCAACGATACGACGGGCTGTGGCCATATTCTCAACGGTTACAGACTCTGCGGGAAGATCGGCTTCCAAGAGCGCCTGAACGCCTCCAGCCAGATCCAAACCAAGCTGGGTTTTAATGCTTTTATTGAGCAGGGGGATATTGGTCGTACCTGGAAGTACCAGATAAATCCCAACAGCGAGAATGATGGCAATCAAAATTAAATTTTGCCAGATGCGTTTGGTCATGCTTTGTGGGCCTCCAATTTCATACAAATGCCAGCCGGAGGCTGGACCAAACGATTATACCCCTGAACCGCGCATTAATTAACCTGGATTGCGAGAAAGCGCGCAGGGCGTTTCGAGAAAGCATAGATCAGGCGAGATTTTTGCTGGTCAGAAAATCCAATACCTGCGCCAATATCTGCTCTGGAGTCTGATCATCAGTGGCGATGCACAAATCGGCGTGTTGGTGGGCATGGCGCAGGCGCTGGAGCTGGATTTCGTATTCTGCTTCAGTCCAATTAAGCATGCGGCGCTGGAGGCTGACCGCATAGGACACTTCCAGGAAAATGAGCACTGCGGGTTTGGTCAGGCGCTGCCACATATCTGCGACATACGAATGCTCCTGGGCAATCGCTTTGGCGGGCAGGTCGCGCATGCGCAGTGCGTTAACCAGGGTCGTTTTACCGGCTGCGCATGGACCAACAATTCCAATCGCGGTATGGGGCTCTAACATAGGTCTTGGGATGGTTATTTGAGCAGGAATTCTAAGTGGTCACCGGTAAACGCACAGACATGCGCCGGACTTCATCCCCGGTGTGAGACACGACACGCATTACCACCACCGTAATATCATCGACTGGACGCTGCTGATCCAGGCGCATGGCATTTTCGAGCAAGGAGTCTGCCAGGTATTGGGCGCTGGGTTCTTCGCATTCCAAGAGATCCTGGATCGCCTCCTGAATATGCATGCTTTCACCCGTGCGCGAGCCGGCGTGCACCAGGCCATCGGTAAAGACAACCACGGTCAGTCCGGGTTCCAGATCGATCTCCGTGATCACCGGGCGGGTATCCCGATACAGGCCAATAGGGCCGGAGGGCTCATCGAGCAAGCTCACCTGCTCGCCGCGCGCCAGATACGCCGGGGCTGGATTATTGCGGGTGATCAGCAAGGTGCGCGTGTGCAGGTCGGAAGAGACAATATTGAGGGTGGCCGAGACTTTGCCGCTGCGTTCGGCATACAGATTATCGGAAGCTGCCCGGGCGGCGGCGCCATCGCGCACCCCATCGGCGAGTAAGGAGATCACTTTGCGCACCACCATAACGGAGATGTACTTCGCGCCACGGCCAGAGCTTTGACCATCCGCCATGACGACCGACACGCCCCCTTGCGGGCGTTCAACAACTTCCACCGTGTCGCCGCTGTTGGAGGTGGCGTATTTACGGATTTTCGAAACCGCAATCTGCACTTCCATACCCCCAATTGTACATCAGGCAGCGCTTTTCGGCGCAATGAGTCGTGTTTGCCGTTCACAACTTTTGCGCCAGGATCACCATTACCTGACTGTCACCCAGGTCCTGTAGTTGTGTAGATACATTGAACCCTGCCTGGATGAGGGGCTGCAGCCAGCGTGCATCCCAGGCCGGCGCTTCACCGGTGACATTAAACAGCCAGGCTGCAAAACGATCCAGGAAACCGCGCCCGGTAATCCAGGCAAAAGGAATCAGAACCAGCATGCCGCCCGGGCGTAGCAGGCGCTGAATACTGGCCAGGGTGTCTTTTTGTAGGATATACTCGGTTGGGAAGGTAGCCACCACCTGGTCGAAACTTTGGGTCGCAAAAGGGAGTGTAGGCGCATTGGCGCGCACCAGACGCGGCTGAAATTCCTCGCGTTTTATGCGGCGGTAAGCCTGCTTTCCCATCTGGCGGCTGGCATCCAGACCTGCTATATAGAAACCTTTGCCTGCCAGAGCTGCCTGCAGGTGACCCGGACCATGCCCGAGCTCCAGGATGCGCGGACCGGCTAAGTAAGGCAGGCTGGTAAATACCCAGCGTTTCCAGCGTCCCAGGGAAACCATCCAGGCCACCAGATCATAGCTCCAGGCAAATTCGTGGTATAGCAGGCGAAAGAACAGGCGCAGGCAAGCTGCCAAACAGCGCTTCACAGGGACTTAAACGCCAGGCACAGTGAGCAAGACCGGTAAACGCGCCGGTAAGACATTGTATTCAAGCTCGTGAGCCTGCTCGTCGAAGATCTCGCCATCCGTGTGCGCTGGCGTTGGCTCGACAGATCGAATTTTTAGCCAGGTGGCATGCACTTCGTGAATGCTGGGATGTTCTACATAACTACCCGGACCGGCTTTCATGGTGCGCGGCAAGAGCTGCATGATCTCCAGGCGCGTGCGCATGAAGCCATACACGAAAGTCAGGCGACCATCAAATGGGTCGGCGTGCGGCGTCATGAAAAATATGCCGCCGGTGCGGGGATTATTGCCGACTGTCACCAGAGTTGTGGGTCCTTCATAGCTGCCATCATCCCATTCCAGGCGCATATGCCATTGTGGATTGCGCTGCACGCCCATCAGGGTGGCAACCAGGTAGCGCGGGGTGCCTTTCAGGCGCTGGATGCGTTGTTGGATCAGGGTAATAAATGGCTCCAGACCGATGGCGGCATTATTATCGAAGTAGCGCCCGTTGGATACGCCTACATCCATGAGCCGCGTATAGCCTTGAGCGATGACTCGTGCAGCCGATGGCAGGTCGTGGGGTAAATGCATATTATCCACAAAGTCGTTAGCTGACCCAAGCGGCATAACCCCCATCGGCGTCCAGAGTTTGCCGGTGCGCTCAGCTGCACGGCCGATGCCATTCAGCACCTCATTAATGCTGCCATCTCCGCCCGCCGAAATGATTGGGGAAAAGCCATCCAGGACTGCCTGCTCTGCCAGCTCGTCGCCGTGGCGCGGCTGTTCTGTCACCACTAGCTCGTATTCAATTCCAGCTTGCTGCAGGGCAGCTTCCAGCTCGGGCTTGCGCTCTAGGGCTGTCCAACGATTGGCATACGGATTGAGGATGACTTTTGCGGGCATAGCTGCTCCAGGGTAGGATTAGAAATTGAAATAACGCACGAAAATTGACGCCAGGGTCAGGAATATAAAGAAACCGAAGCTATCTGTGGCCGCGGTGAGCAGGATCGTAGAGGCAACGGCCGGATCTTTGCCAATTTTGGCAAGGAAGAGCGGCACCAGGGTGCCCACCACGGCAGCAACGACCATGTTGGCGGTCATTGCCAGCAGTAGGATCAGGCCCAGGTGATAATCACCGCGCAGCAAAGTGATCACTGCTGCAACCACAGATCCAACCATCAAGCCCTGGATAAGCCCGACCAGCACCTGCCGGCCAAGGACCTCCCAGATCTTCTTGTTATCCATGCGGCCCAATGCCAGGGCGCGCACGACCATAACGATATTCTGTGATCCAGAATTACCGCCCAACCCGGCTACAACCGATTGAAAGGCAGCCAGGATAGCGATCTCACCAATCAGGGATTCAAAGTTACTGACCACCCAGGAAGCAAAAAGGGCTGTGAGCATATTCAGGAACAGCCAGGGCAGACGGCCGCGCACCTGCTCGCCCAACGGGCTGTCTGGCTCCAGTTCGGTATCGGAAACGTTTGCCAGGCGGTAGATGTCTTCCGTGGCCTCTTCTTCGATGACCTCCAGGATATCGTCATGGGTGATGACACCCACCAGGCGCTCATTTGCGTCAACGACAGGAATAGCTGCCAGCGAATAGCGCGACATCAGGCGCGCAACCTCCTCCTGATCGACCCCGACAGCCACCGTAATCACATCCGGGTCCATGATCTCTTGCATGGTCGTATCCGGGCTGGCGATGACCAGTTCGCGGAAGCCAATCACACCGTTTAGCTTTTGCCAGCGATCGACGACATACAGATAATACGGGATATCACTGGTGGGACTGACTTCGCGTATGAATTGTATAGCCTGCTCAGCAGAGGTCTGGCGACGCAAGGCTACGAAGGAGGTGGTCATCAAGCCACCGGCGGTCTCGTCCGGGTAACCGAGCAGCGGTCGCACTTCGTCGGCGTCTTCCATTTGCCCAAGAACGACCTCAGCCTGCGCTCGAGGCAAGTCGCCCAGGATATCCGCCGCCTCATCTGGCTCCATCTCGTCCAGTAGATCAGCCAGACGGCCTGGGGTCAGATCTTCAATGGCTTCCAGGGTTTCATCATCATCCAGCTCTTCGAGCAAGTCAGCTGTCGTGGGCACATCCAGCAGACGGATAAGTTGGTCCTGCTCATCTTCATCTAGCTGTTCAAACACCTCGGCCAGGTCAGCCGGGTGCAGCTCCGCCAGACCTGCCAGGGTCTCTTCGTCAGGCTGCCCTTCCAGCGCGCGCCGGATCAGATCGGTCGCGAAATCAATGGGGTCGTTTTGATCGGTCATCTGGTTTTGCCTGTAGCGAGCTGGCCGCAGCCTGCCTGAATATCGATTCCGCGCCTCAGGCGCAGGGTGCAGGGAATCCCGAAACGAGCCAGTTCTGCCGTGAATGCTTTGGCGCGTTCCTGGGTAGAGCCTTGTCCAGCATAGCCTTGGGTAGGATTAAGGGGAATTAAATTGACATGGCAGAGCAAGCCGCGCAGCCGTTCGCCCAGCAAACGGGCTTGATCCACCGAATCGTTGACGCCATTGATCAACGCCCATTCAAATGTAATGCGCCGGTTGGTCTTGTCAACGTACTCACGACAGGCTGATAATAACTCGTCCACTGGATAACGCTTATTGACCGGCAGCATGGATTGGCGCAATTCATCCTGGACCGCGTGCAGCGAGACAGCCAGGTTGACCTGGCGGTGTTCATTAGCGAAGCGCCGGATCATCGGCACCAAACCGACGGTGGAAATGGTGAAACGCCGCGCGCCAAAATTGAAACCTTGCGCATCGCCCAGGCGATCAATGGCTTGCATGGTCGCTTCGTAATTGTGAAAGGGCTCGCCCATGCCCATCAGCACCACATTGGTTACCTTCTCTCCCATGGGTTGCAGCTGGCGGGCGTAGAACAGGATCTGCTCGATGATCTCACCGCTGGTCAGATGGCGTTTAAAGCCCATCTGACCGGTAGCGCAGAAGACACATCCCATGGCGCAACCAGCCTGTGTGGAAATACACAGCGTGCGGCGTGTCTTGACGGCTCCGGATTTGCCATAGCGCATCAGAACAGCTTCAATGGCATAGCCATCGGGCAGGGTAAACATGGTTTTGCGTGTCTGGCGGTCGCTGGAATCCAGGATCGGGCCGGGTGTGAGGTGCGAGAAGGCAAAAGTTTCACCCAGTTTCTGGCGCAAAACAGCTGAGAGGGGTGTGAATTGATCTGCTTGTGACCACAGGCTCTGGTACAGCCCCTGCCAGACCTGGCGCGCCCGATAAGCAGGCTCACTGAGTGCGAGCAGGGCTTTTTCAAGTACAGGATAATCCAGGTCATAGATCAGCGGTTTCATAATAAGTGTCCTTAAAAAATTCAGGGAGGCGGACTTTCAGAGAAGGGCCGCAACCAGGGTAGCCAGATCAGGGCCAGTCCAATCTGGCGCTGGCTGCCAAAGCAGCGCCTCCTGGGCAGTGCTGACTCCGCTTAAGACCAGAGCGCATGAGCAGCCCAGCTCCTGAGCGCCGATGATATCCGTGTCGAGCCGGTCGCCGACTACCAACGCCTGGGCTGGCTGCAAGCCAAGGCGCTGGAGAGCCATCTTGTACAGGTATGGACCTGGTTTACCCAAAATCAGGGGCTGAGTATCGGTGGCAGCCTGGATGGCTGCCAGGATGGATCCGGCCCCAGGTATCAAACCTTGCGGGGTCGGAAAGGTGCGGTCGGGATTGGTGCCGATAAATGCTGCACCATTGCGGATCAAGCGCGTGGCTGTAGTCAATTTCTGATAGTTTATCTGGCGATCCATCCCGGCAGCAACTGCCACAACGGTGCGCTGATCCAGGTAAAAACCACGCTGGCGCAAGGCTTCCAGCAATCCATCTTCCCCAACCACATAAACCGGGCCTCCATCCGGAAATTTGGCTTGAAGATAGTCGCCCACGGCTTCGGCGGAGGTGACGATCTGCCAGGGCTCCAGATGATCTACACCAAATCCAGCCAGATGCTGCAGGTATTGGGGAATAGTGCGCGTCGAGTTGTTGGTCGCCAGGACAACCGCATAGCCCTTGCTGCGTAAAGCAGCAAAGTTGGTCTTCAGGTCGCCGATGGGTGTATCCACGCGCCACAAGACACCATCCATATCCAGTATGAGTGCTTTAATTCCCGAAAATAAGCTCATCATCAACCCAGCTATGCAAAATGTGAATAGAGGTGATCCAGTACAGGAAGATCAATGCGACCAGTGGCAAAATCAACCCGGTCTTCGAAGTTTTCCCGTCCGATAAAAGCGCGCAACGCCTGGCGAGTGAGCTCATCATACTCACCATGCAAAGGGCCGCTGTAATCACCCAGGCGGGTCAGCAAGCGCTGCATGCGCACCAGGCTGTCCCCGTGCAGGATGATCTGCTCCTCCAGGGGACTTTTATCAAAATATAAATCGTGCAGCTTGAGCAGATCACTCAGACGTGTGACGGGATCGGGATGATCGTCCACGCGATAGTCGATCCAGCGATCATTAAACCCGGCATAGCCGCCACCTGCTTTAACAACCAGGATTGCAGCCGATTGGCGACCGCGCTTATCTCCCCCAGCCTGGTCTCCCGCGCGCAGGGCGTCATACAAGCGCCAATAGAAGGGGTGGTTGGAGCTGAGAAAGGCTGCCTGCATCGCAGCAACCACCTCGGGTCCGGTGAGGATATTGCCTTGAATAGCATAACCAGGACCGTTTACTCCGCCAGCCCAAGGGGAGCAGGCTGATCCGGTGAAGGTAGCCGATCCACCCGAACTATCCACAAATCCAGCCTGGCGCTGGGCAGCTTCCTCGTCGGCAGCCGTCACGCTCTGGAGCGCATCTGCAGCCGGTATGCCGCTTTCCATTAGATCTAACCCGTGTGGTCCGTAGGTGGTATTGGCGTAAGACTGCGTGGCGACGGCACCTGCTCCCGATCTGGCCCAGGGCACAACTGTACCGACAGCCAGGAATTTGGAAGCCACGGCGATCCCCAGTGCATTCTCACCCGGATCGAATGCCACAATTGAAAAAGTGGATGGCTGGAGCATGTTTACCTCCTGGTGATCCAGGATGGATCTTATATTCAGGTCCGCAGGATGGGGTTACCCGGTAATCGGGTATGGTGCGCAAATTATAAGCCAATTTTCCACCCGACGCAGTTTTCTTTATACAAAATGCCCCCGGCGGTGTGCCAGGGGCATCGGATTGGACTGCCTGTGATTCAGACGGTGGAAGAGTTATTTTCCGTTTGCCTTGGGCGCCAGGATCTGCTTGGCTTCAGGGGCGGTCATCACCTGGTCGACCAGACCATATTCCACCGCAGCCTGTGCATCCAGGTAGAAGTCCCGGTTGGTGTCGCGCTCGATCTCTTCAACGGTACGACCCGTATGGCGTGCCAGGATCTGGTTCAGATCGCCTTTGAGACGCAAGATTTCGCGCGCCTGGATCTCGATATCTGAGGCCTGACCCTGCGCGCCACCCAGGGGCTGGTGCATATGGATGGTGGCGTTGGGCAGGGCGTAACGCTGGCCCTTGGTACCGGCGGTTAGCAGCACAGTACCAAAAGAGGCTGTCATGCCCACTGCCAGGGTGCTGACCGGATTGGGGATCATCTGGATGGTGTCATAGATCGCCATCCCGGCGTAAACCTGCCCGCCCGGGCTGTTGATGTACATCTGGATCGGCGATTCGGGGTCTTCGCTGCTCAAGTAGAGTAACTGGGCGACGATTACATTGGCAACCTGGTCATTGATCGGGGTGCCAAGAAAAATAATGCGGTTCCTAAGTAAGAGCGAATAGATATCATAAGCTCGCTCGCCGCGGCCCGTGGTTTCAATTACCATCGGGATCAGGGATTGGGGGTTAAAACTATTCATGCGTTCATCCTTTGGTCTACGTTCAAAAACATCCTCTAAAACGAATAATGTGGTTATGCATTCCCAGTTTCTGGGTCGGTTTCGCTGCTCTCTGGCGCCTGGTCTTCCACAAGTGGCTCGGTCTCGTTTCCGGGTTCCTGCGCCTGCTCTTCTACAACTGGCTCAGCGTCGCTGACAGGTGCGTTTTCTGGTTCCGGGCCATCAATCAGCAGGTCCTGCATTTTGGCAACTTTTCCGGTGCCTGTTTCTTCATTGGGTGGAGGTGTGTAAGCGCCATCACTGGCAATCGCACGCAGGTGTTCTACGGCTCGCACGCTGAGCATATCCGCCATGATATTGGAAACTACGTTCTGGAAAACGCCAGAATCATAGAACTTACGCGCATCTTTCTTGGACAGGTTGCGCGTCATCTGATTAATTGTCTGGGAGGTGCGTTTTTGCAACTCTCCACGGTTCAGCTGGAAATCCTCAACGCGTGCGATCTCAAATAACATCAGCGAGCGCCTGGCGCGTTTCTCTGCATCAGGGCGAACTTCCTCACGCAAGCCGTCCAGGTCGGTATTGCGCGCTTTCAGATACAGATCAAAATCCATTTCTTCGGCATTCAAGCGGCGCTTAAAGTTCTCGATAAACTGGTCAATTTCATTCTCAATCAGCTGAGGCGGGTACTTGTAGTTGGTTAACTCGACAGCAGCATCCAGCACCTGGCTATCGTATTCATCGAGATAGTCCTGTTGACCCTGGAAATCCAACATGCGCCGAATGTCCTCGATCAGCGCTTCCATATTGTCTTTATCGCTCACCATCTGAGCAAAATCCTCATCCAGTTCGGGCAAGGTGCGGGATTTGACATCCTCAACGCGCACGAAAAAGCGCGCAGCGACGCCTCGCAAATCCTTAAATTCCAAATTGTCCGGCAGAACATGTTCCACGGTGATTTCATCCCCAGCAGAGACGCCCATTAAGTTGACCGAGAAACCAGGATAAGGCCATTCTTTGGCGTTTGGCAGCGCTGATTCGTCCTGGACTAACATCGAGGCGGGCATTTCTTCCGTGATTACCGGGTTTTGTCCTTCTTCAGGGCTCATACGTTCGCCACGGATGTGAACAGAAACGACATCACCAGATTGCGCCGGGCGCTCAACCGGCTCCAGTACAGCCTGACGCTCGCGCAGTTCACCGAGCAGCTCGTCAATCGCTTCCTGACTGGTCTCAGGTGGGGCGTAAGGGACACGGATATTTGAATAATCGCCCAGGGTAACTTCAGCCTGCAGAGGTACGATGAATTCCAACACCATCGGGTCCATGCTGGTGACATTCTCCAGCTTCCCTGGACCGTAAGGTTTGATGCCCGCTTCTTCAATCACCAAAGGATAAATGTCATCGATCAGGTGCTCGATAGCATCTTCAATAATGGCAGCCTCACCATACTGGCGTAGAACGACCTGGTAAGGTGCTTTGCCGGGGCGAAAGCCGGGGATTTTAGTGCGCTGAGCGATGTGGCGGGCGGCTTTACGCTTGGCGGTGTCCACCGAATCGGGTTCAACTTCTACGGTTAGCTTGACCTGGTGGTCATCAAGGTGTTGGGTTTCAATTTTCAAGGCTAATTTCCTAACGTTGCGATTAGATTTGCTAGTTTATGGCGTCTTCCCGGAAGTCCGACGCATTATAACATGCCAGTATAAGAACAATGTAAGATATGCCGGCAATTGCTGAGAGCGGCATGAAAATCGGGTGCCTTGGGAGTGTCGTCCCATGAACACCCGTATAGCTACCTCAGGTGGGGAAGGCGGGAATCGAACCCGCACGTCTTGCGACACATGATCCTAAGTCATGCCTGTCTGCCAATTCCAGCACTTCCCCAGTGCGCCTAGAGATTATACGGTATCTGGCTTTCCCCGTCAACAAATTTTTACGCTATAATCGCGCACGCCGGGCAAGCCAGCCTACGTGGCTCGCCCGCAGGAGGAGGATATTCAGCAGCGCCCGGGCGGTAGCTCCAGGAGGATTCATTGAGCAGAGTTTACAACCCTGAAACAATCGGTAAAGAACGCAACCGTATAACCAGAGCCATCGTGATTGCCTTACGCGAGTTGATGAACCAGCCGGAGCCCAATGCATCCACGCGTGATCTGGCTGCATTTATCGCCCTGGCGTTAGAGTCGATCGCCGAGAACATCGATCCATCCGTGGCTGCCTGGGAGAAGCGCGGCTATTGGGTGAAAGCGGATCGCTTCCGCATGGATTGGGCCTGGACGACCAGGCTGGGTAGCGTGCTGAGAAAAGCGCTCCTGGAAGATGACTGGGGTGGGGTGGCACAGGCTGCGGTGCAAATTACCCAAAAGCTGCAGGATGTCAAAGTTCCTGTCCGCCATCGCCTGGGGACGCCCTGGGTAGGTGCCTGGAAAAAATTAAAGGACAGCAGTCTTCTGTAGAAGCGACTGGTATCCTAAAACTGTTCGTAGAATAAAGCGGGCTGTAATTCGGGGAAAGTGGCAGCAGCCTGCTGAAACAAATGCCGCCGTATATCGACACATAAATGACATTTACCGGCGTAGCCATCGGTGAGGGGCGAATACTGGTAATGCTCTGCTGCAAACTGGTAGAGCCCAAACGGCCCGGACTCGATCAAGAGGTCAATTAATACGGGGAATTGGCGCTCCTGATAGCTTTTTCGTAGCTGGCCCAAGTTTTGCCACGCGCCAGAGCTGATCCCGCCGCAAAAGCTGGAGATGAAATTACCGTAGGGATCAATGTGCGAATGGGAAGCAAATAAGATTTCTGCCGCACAGGTTTCACCCGCAAAAGTTTCTGCAGCGAAGCGAGTGGTCAGACGACCCAACGAATACCCCGCCCGGCCTCCAGAAATCAACCCATAGCCATCCCAAAACATAATCCCGGCCGTCTCGCCGCCATAAGCCATCACATACTGGTTGATGGAAACTGGTGTATCCAGCCCAAAATGCCAGATATGGTCGATCCACTCAGACGTATAGACGATCACGCATTTGGGACCAAAAACTTCAATGGCGACTTCAATCGCCAGTAAGGTGCGCTTCAGGGGTACTTTTTCTGCATGAAATGGTGAGCAGCTGATCAGGATCGCTTGCAAGCCCGCCTGGCGCAGTGCATAAAAGCGCTGCTCGGCAATACTGGCCGAAAGGCACCACACGGCACTGGTTTCTACGTAGACGGGCAAATCCAGGCTGCGGGCAGTGCGCACGGCGTGCAAAAGCAGCGGAAAATTCAGGAACGGCTCTCCACCCGTGATATGCACCTGCAAATCACCTTTCAACTGCTGAACAGACTCCAGGGCAGGTTGGATCGCAGCTTTAGCAAACCAATCCTGCCAGGCAGGCCCGCAGTTATAGACACAATGCTTGCAGGCGTTCGGGCATTGGTAACTGAGCACCAGGCCTATATCTGTCGGAGCCAGCAGTGGACGGGGAGTCATGGGTGTGGGACTCTACGGAGTGGTGGGAAAACCGGACAATGAGTATTAGATTAAGTATAGAACATTGGAAAAGAAACTACAAGTAGTCCGTGAAACCTTAATCTTTATTTAGCAATCTCGTGCGAATTTACAGATTGAGCGCCAGCTGCTGAGGAGGACGTTGCCCATCCAGCAGGATAAACGGGCGGGCGCGTTCCGGGTTGACCCCCATTTTGCGCAGATCAGACAGGCTTCGCAGGCTGGATTGGCGCCGGGCGCGCAAAATGGCCTTGACCGAAGTTAGCCCG
>CAYXDC010000021.1:26330-46387 GCA_964463505.1 uncultured Anaerolineaceae bacterium | reverse complement strand
TTGCTGTGGTCAAAAAGATATCCGCAGCGGCTAAAACGGCTTGAATCTCGATTGGCAAGGTGCTGATTTTCAACCCGACCAAATGTCGGGAGGGTTTCTTTTGTCTAAAGACGAGTTATTGAAGGAAAGATTTTATTGTCCATTACCATGCCATGAATAAGAATAGAGGGGAAAGCTACATACTTCATTGGCAGCTACTCTTCGATGATCGAATTATTTAAGTTGGCGACCTGACCAGCCCTATCGCCTCGGGTAGCATGCACCCGCCTCCTCTAACTTCCCCACATTAAAAATTAATGTCAGGAATGTTAAGGTTGTTTTAGCTATTTTCTGGGATAATTGTCACTGGCAGATCCTGGGAGAAAGATGCACAATTAGCTCTGCCAACCTTACCACGGACAGGTGGATGGGAACTCAATCGCTTAGCATTCACGCCCATTTCTATCAACCGCCCCGCGAGGACCCACTCACGGGCCGTATTCCCATTGAGGTCGGCGCGGCCCCCTTCCAGAACTGGAACGAGCGTATCCACGCTGAATGTTACCGCCCCAACGCCGAGCTGCACAATTTCGAGCAGATCAGCTTCAATGTCGGCCCCACCCTGCTGGCGTGGATGGCCCACCACGACCCGCAGACGGTAGCTAAGATCGTCGCCCAGGACGCGGCCAACCTGCGCCGCAACGGGGTGGGCAACGCCATCGCCCAGGGCTACAACCATACCATCCTGCCGCTGGGCTCGCGCAGTGATAAGATCACCCAGGTCGCCTGGGGCTGCGCCGAGTTCCGCCATCGCTTCGGGCGCGACCCGCAGGGCCTGTGGCTGCCGGAGACGGCGGTGGACCTGGAAACCCTGGACGTGCTGGAGCAAGCTGGGCTGCGTTTCACCATCCTGGCCCCCTGGCAAGCGAGCGTGCCAGGGCAGGCTGGCGGTGGCGAGGTCGATCCCACAGAACCGTACTGGGTGGAGCTACCCAACGGACGGCGCTTCACAGTTTTCTTCTACCAGAAGGACCTCAGCACCCGCATCAGCTTCGATCCCAGCGCCACGGTCAACGCCGACGATTTCGCTCGCCATGTCCTGATGAGTTATTTCAATCCCGAGAAGACCCGCCGCGGCGAGCCCCAGCTTATCCTGGCCGCCTCGGACGGCGAGCTGTACGGGCACCACCAGCACCTGCGCGACCGCTTCCTGGCGCGCCTGATGGACGGCGCCGTTTCTCCTCTCGACCTGCACAAGACCTACCCGGCTTTATGGCTGCAGCAGCACCCGCCCCGCCAGTCCATAACCATCCGCGAGGAGACCTCCTGGAGCTGCCATCACGGCGTGCTACGTTGGAAGACTGCCTGCGGCTGCACCCCCGGCGACGCTGCCTGGAAGACCAACCTGCGGATTGCGTTGGAGCGCCTGGCGGAGAGCCTGGACGGGGTCTACAAAGAGGCCGTCCGCCCGCTGGTGGGCGACCCGCTGGAGCTGCGCGACCGCTATATTCATGTGATCCTGGGGGAAATGAGCGCCGCTCAATTAATCGAAGAACAGGCCGGCCGCGCCCTGACCGGTGAGCAAATCCGCCGCGTGCACCTGCTGCTGGAGGCGCAGCGCGAGCGCCAGCGCATGTTTACTTCCTGTGGCTGGTTCTTCGAGGATTTTGACCGCATCGAGCCGCGCAACAACGTGGCTTACGCCGCCCAGGCAGTGCTGCTCACCCTGCAGGCCACCGGGATCGACCTGACTGGGATGGCCTTGCGCGACCTGGCCCTGGTGCGCAGCGCGCGCTCCGGCCTGACCGCCGAGCGGGTCTTCCTGCGCCACATGGAGCGCGCCTGCTCCCAGGCCGGCGAGCAGATCGGGTTTGCGGACTAATTTCCTCTCTGCACTCCCGCCAGCAATTTCTCCACCTGATACCCCGAGCCAGCTTCCGCTTCCATCAGCTTCTGCACCACCGCGAAGCGCTCGGCGATGGCTGCTTGCGGCTTGACGCTGCTGGTGGGGAGATCCAGCAAGGCGATGGCGAACAGCCACCACAGCAGCTCTTCAAAGCTCTCCTGGTTGAACCACAGGGTATCCTGGTAGCGGTTCTCGCCGATATAGCGCTGCACCAATCCATCCCGCAGCAGCTCCTGTAAGGCCTTATTTGCCCGGCTGGCAGGGGTAGTTGCCTCTGCGTACCAGTTTTGCTGCCCGGTCAGCAGGCGCACCAGCCCGGTCAGGTGCTCGGCGCGGCCCTCGTCGGCGCCCAGATCCAGCAGCGCCTGGCGCATGATCTTGCTCAGCATCCACTCGTCAATCCACGAGCGGCTTTGCTCGGCGGTTCCTTCAGGCGACGGGTTGAGCAGTTTGCCCAGCTTGCGGGTGATGATGTAAGTCAGTAAGGCGCCCCACACCGGCAGGTCGTCATTTGAAAGTGCTGGACTGGTGGCTTTGCCGTTCAGCAGATACGCCGCCGCAGGGGCCAGCTTGGGGTCGTCCAATTTTTCCAGCCCTGGCAGCGCCAGCAGGGTTTTCACGTCCTGCAGGATTTCGGCAGTCAGATTTTCGACATCCCCCGCCGCGCCCGTGTAATGGCGAATCTCCCCCAGCAGTGCGCCCAGCTTGGTCTCGGCTTCCGCCAACGCCTGGGAGCGGGTGGCAGTATAGGTGTCTTTAGCGCCGATCTGGTGGGCTACCAGCCAGCTCAGCGAGCCGGCGTTGACCAGCTCGCGGTAAGCGCGGTGGACAGGCTGCAGGAAGATTTCCTGCAGTGCTTCGTCAATGTTGGGCACGCCACGCCCGTTCAGGTAGGCGGTCAATTGGGCGTAGTGTTTCCAGGCGTTGTCCTGCAGCACCCGGAAATCGAGGTACACGCGGTACTGGTAAGCACCCAGCTCGACATACAAACCCGAGTTGTGGATTTCGGCGCAGTTGCGGATATATTCCAGCCCGCGGATGGGATCGCTGAAGACCACATACAGCTCGGGGTCATCCGGCAAAGCCAGCCCTTCAGAAATGCTTTTTTGAACCAGGCCGTGCGCGCTTTTATCCAGGTAGGCAGCCGAGGTGCGTATCCAGCCGCGTGTGTCGCCGAAGCGGTTGTGGTACACCACCAGGCCGCGCTCTTCGCCAATCCGGTTGGAATAAGCATACACATTCTCGTCCACATGTCCTTCGGGGGTGTAGAAATCGTACAGCAGGAAGTTTTCCACCCCGGCAAATAGGTAGCGCCTGCGCAGCAGGGGGAAGACCACCCGTTCGTGCTGTTCCACCAGGTAGCCGTCCGGGCGCTCGTCCCAGTAGGCACGGCGGAACTCCATGCCGTATTTCTCGGTGTAGCCCTCGATCTGCCCGTGCCCGAACATGGGCAGCCCGGGCAGGGTCGCCATCACAATGCAGATGCCGAAGTACTTGTCGCCCTTGCCGTACTGCTCCACCGCTGTGCGCTCGTCGGGGTTGTTCATGAAGTTGACGTAGCGCTTGAGGATCTCCGGCTCGAATTCCAGGGTGTTTTTGATCGCCATGCGGTATTCGGCGTTCTTCTCATCGCGCAGCATATTCATGAAAGCGCTGTTGTACACGCGGTGCATGCCCAGGGTGCGCACGAAATAGCCTTCCATCAGCCAGAAAGCCTCTGCCAGCAGCAGGGTATCGGGCACTTCCTGCGCCACGCGGTCCACTACCTCCCGCCAGAACTCGTTGGGGAAGGCGGCGTTGAACTGCTCTTTGGTCATCCCGTAATCGGAGCGCGAGGCGATATCCCCACCGCTGCCCGGCTCCGGGAACCACAGTCGCTGGTAGTGACGCTTTGCGAGGGTCATGGCGGCGTCGAAGCGGATCACCGGGAATTTGCGCGCCACGTGCAGGATGGTCTGGATCACGGCCTCGCGCACCTCGGACAGTAGGTAATTGAGCTGGGCGGTGTCGTTCCAGGGCATGGAGGTGCCGTCGTTGCCGTGGTAGATGAAGCGCGTGTCGCCGCTGTTGAAGTCCACCCGCTTGAAGACCACCGCCGCGTCGGTATTGTCGAAGTAATGGTCCTCCAGGTAAATGCCCACGCCGTCCTGACCGGAGAGGTTTTCGCCGCTGAAGGAGTAGGACGGGAAGGGGCTGTAGGGCAGGCTGACAAACCAGTCCGGGTGCTCGATCACCCAGCGCGAATCAATGCCCATGTGGTTGGGGACCATGTCCGAGGACAGGCGGATGCCGCGCTTCCAGGCCCGGTCGCGCAGGTTGCGGTAGGCTTCATCGCCGCCCAGGTCCCAGGCAATATCATAGGAGTAGAGCGAGTAGGCCGAGGCGACCGCATCCGGGTTGCCGCGCATGATCTTGATGCGCTGGGAGGCTTTACTGCGCTCCCACAGCCCGATCAGCCACAGTCCGGTAAAGCCCCAGCGCCCCAGGCTGTCCAGCTCTTCGTCGGGGATCTCGTCCAGGCGGGTGATGGCGTGCTTGTATTTTTTGGAAAGCTGGTCCAGCCAGACGTAGGAATTTTTGGCGATCAGGATCAGGTTGGGCATCCACTCGCGGTCTTCGCTGAAGTTTTCTGCTTCGCCTTCCTGCCCACGGAAATCGTACACCCGAATCGGTCCAGGTCCGCCGCCGGGGAAAATGATCTTGTTTTCTTCTTTGATCAGGTCCAGGCTGCTCAGCAGTCGGTACAGGTAGCGCCCCAGGAGCTCCAGCCAGCGTGTACGGATATACTCGAGCTGGCCTTCCAGCGAATGCGGTACTTTGACTGCCGGGCTGCGCAGCATATCGACCAGGTTTTCGTTATCCGGTCCGAAAGTGGGCTGGTCGTCGAAAAATATTTTCAATCCGCTGATGATGGTGGTATAGGCGGTTTCTTTTTCCAGGTGCTGGTCGTCGAACAGTTCGTGAAAAGGCGCAAAAGCCGGGTTGGCGTTTGCCAGCCACAGCATCAGCAGCTCTTCCAGGGCCAGCTCCTGGTTAGGGACCAGCCGCCCGCTTTCATCCTGCGAAACGCCGGAAAGGTAATCCTGCAGCGTAGACTCGCGCTGGTACACAGGCTGGGGTGGGAACTGCTCGACAAAGCGCAGCAGCGCACGCTCGACCTCTTCGTCGCCAATGCGCTCTTTGAGGAATGCCAGGGCCTCAGACATCACTTCCGGGCCGCGCTGCTGGCGGTACATGTTCACCACCATGTGCAGGATCTCGTCGATCATGCCCATGGCGTTGATCTGCCCGGCCTGCATGGCCTGCTCTGGGAAGCGGATCAGGTCGCGGCGGGCATTCATTTTTTGGGCGAAGAGGCGGGCGGCATGGAAATTGGCAAAGATCACATTGCCGCTCAGGCTGAACAGCGTTTGATCGAACTGGTAGCGCTCACGCGCCTGGCGCGCAATATGGAATTCCATGCGGTACGGAAATAAGGTTGGCATAATTCCTCCCACCGAGTTACTTTTTTAACGGCCTCACAGGATCAGAAGACCAGGGGAAAATGTGCTGATGATGGTTATTATACCCGTACAGCCGCGCCCTGTCAGACCAGTCGGCTTAAAACCATTAACAGGCCTGATTAAATATTTTCAATTTAGGAGTTACGCAGTTCTAACCAAGTGTGTAGCTCCTACAATTATTATCCCTAACGCATTACACCCCTGGGGTTTCAAAAACCCAGGGGTGTGGATAAGTCAGTCGATCCGATTACCGATCCGGTTTGACTTTACGGCACGCTGAAAGCCATAAAGCCCTCGCTGACCCTGTCAATCCCCTGTGGCGCAGCGCTCAGGCTGCCGCTGAACAGGGTCGCCCCACTGTCGCTGGTCTGGACATATACAAAGCGGTCCTCGTCCAGCCAGTCCAGGGACGCCACACCCACTTGCGCGTCGGGAGCGGGGGCGAAGCTGCCGCCTACCTCGCCGAGATAGAGAGCCTGGTCAACTCCCACGCTGACCGCGTAATGCCTCCCATCCGGCGACCAGCTAAGAAAATCCATGAACGGCGCGCTGTGGATGATTTCGTCCGTGCTGCCGTCCAGCGCCAGCAGGTGTAGCTCGAGCCGGGTGTCCGGCTGTTCTCCGATTTCTGCCAGGTACGCCACGCGCTGCGTATCCGGTGATATAGGCAGCTCAAAACCGATCAATGGGACGGCGTTGAATTCAGATGTCTTGACTGCCGGTGAGCCATCCGCCGGGACGCGCCAGATGGTGGAGGGCTGGGCAGGCAGTGCCATGGCGTCATGCGGCGGGATGGCGGCCCAAACGGCGCTGGAATCGGCCTCCCAGACCAGCATGGGATAAAGCATATATTCGCTGAACGTGAGCACCATCTCAAAGGTCAGGACTGCGCTGCGCCGGTTGCTTCCATCTATGTTAACCAGATCCACACGCGTGGGGGTGCTGAGGGCAATTTGCGCCCCATCCGGCGCAAAGTAAAAGTCGCCGCCTTCGCCTGCCAGGAGCGGCGTGCGGCGCTCGAAAGTGTCGGCGTTGATCAGATGCAGATCGTCGTACGGGACGTTCCCGGGGCCTTCAAATATCTGATAGGTGTTGAATGCCAGGGTGTGCGTGCCGGGCACCCAGCCGACCTGGTGAGGCAGCACTGCCAGCGCGGCCGGATCGATGGCGGCGAAATCGGTGTTGCTCATCAGCCGGTTCCCGTCCCTGGCTGCGCTGTCCGTGCGCACTGCCCAGAGCTCCTGGCGCAGCTCATCCACCTGGCGGGTGTAAGCCAGCCACTGCCCGTCGTCGGATAAGACGACATTGAATACCGCGCTGCCGGGCGAGGTCAGTTGGCGGGCCGTGCCTTCCTGCCACAGGTACACAATTCCTTCTTTGGCATAGGCGACCAGCGCAGGCGCTGCAGCGAGAGTAGGGCTGGGCGGCGCGGGTGAAGTCGCCCCAGGCGTGCCTGGCTCCACGCTCAGCGTTGGCGCCAGGGCAGTCAGCGTTGCAGCTACCTGGGTTTCCACCGGAATGGCGCTCGTAAGGGTGTCCACAACCGGTGATCCGGGGACAAGTGTCTCAGGCCGGTAGGTGCCATGGGGGATGACCTCGGGTGTAGATGGATTGGTTATCTGGTCAAATAGCTGGCAGGCGCTGCCGGTGAGCAGCAGCACCAGCATCCATAACAGCATGGGCTTCCAACGCTTCATCAAACGAGCCTCCTCCAGGGGTGGGTTCAGGTGCTCAGCAGATACCGGCTACAGATTCTGATAGCGTGAATCGTCCAGCTCCTTGCGCAGGCGTTCCTCTTCGCTCAGGCTGGGGGCTTCTACGCTGGATTCCGCCTGTTCCAGCTCGGCTTGCTCGGCGGCGCGCAAGGCTTCAGGGCTGGCGCGCTGCACCAGGCTCCATTTGCCGCAGTGCGGGCAGCGCTCTAAACGCCCGACCACCAGGTTGAAGCCCAGCAGGCTGCGGGCGAAGGGGCGCAAGCAGCGTGGGCAGATCGAGCCGCCGAACGCGCCATAATTACGCGGCGCGCCCAGGGGCAGTGGTTTGGATTTTTTCCCCAGCAGGGAAGGGATCGCCCAGGAGATGATCATCACCAGGATCAGCGCCCCGAAGGTGATGCCCAGGATGGTGAACATGGCGTTGCGGCTGGCTTCGGCGGTGACGAAACTCACCCGGATGACGTTGGATTCCAGCTCCTGCCCGCTGGCGGTGAAGCCTTTGGCGCTCAAGCTGTGGACTCCCGCCGGGTGGTTGTCGGTCACGAAGCGCAGCTCATACGGCTCGCTGGTGGCCTCGCCCATGGGCTCTCCATCCAGGTAAAAGACCACGCGCTCTACCGCCTGGTTGGGGGTGGCTTTGAGGGTGAAATTCCCCTGCACATCGCCGGTGCCGGAAGAATAGCCAAAATTGCGCCGCAGGTTTAGCGTGATGGGTGTCTCCGCTTGCGCGGCAGCGGAAAAGATGACTGCCAGCAGGCAGAGGGTTGTCAAAATGCCGGATGTGAAGAATTTTGTTTTCACGATTTGTTTCCTCAATTTACTTCCAGCGCGTCAGGATGGTCTCGCGCTGGAACAGGCGCACGCCTACCTGGATCATGATGAAGTCGATTGCGACCAGGATCAACCCCGCCAGCAGGATAAAGCGGCTGTTAATAAAGAACAACCCGCTGATCTGTCCAAAGAATACTACCAGCAGCGGTACGATCACCACTGCCGAGAGCTGCTCCGCCACGCGCGGGTCGTTGACCCGCGACGACACCAGGATGGCAAAATTGACCGAGAGGATTGCCAGCAGTGGACCAACCAGCAAAACTGCCAGCAGCCACATAGGGTCGAGCAGGGAGCGCACCACCAGCGGGTTATCCACCAGGATGAACGCGCCGACGGCATAAATCAAGAAGCCTCCCAGGGTTGCCACGATAGCCGGGATGGCCGCGGCCAGGGTCTTGCCGATCAGCAGCTCGGCAGTCGTGATCGGGGTCGCAAGCAGTGGCTCCAGGCTGTGCGTGGTCTTCTCGCCCACGATTGAGTAAGCGGCAATATTGATCGGGATGATCAGGGGCAGCATCATGAATAACAACGTGAACTGGCTGACCATGTAAACCTGGAAGCACTCGCCCCCGCTCAGGCCTTCGGGGCACATGTTCATGAATTGGGCGGGCATTTCGCCGGTCATGTCTTCAGCGCCGCCGGTCTGGTTGAAGACGCCCAGCATCACCAGGGGGATCACGGCGAAGATCAGGGGCATGAAGATGATGCTAAACAGCACCATGCGGTTCTTGAAGACTTCTGCCCATTCTTTTTGGATGATGGTTTTGATTTTATCCATGATTTTGCATCCTAATCTATGTTGCGTACCAGCTGCAGGTACACTTCTTCCAGTGAGTGGCGCAGCTCGCCGACGAACTGGATATCTGCCCCCGCTCCCACCAGGATGCGCACGATGTCCGGGTTATGCTCATCCGGATTATCCAGGGTTACCAGCAGGCGGTTATCCAGGCTGCGTGCTTCGCGCACAAAAGGTAACTGGGCGACGGTTTGGGCGAGTCGCTCGTCAGATGATTTCAGGTGAAAGACCACTTTGCGCCCAAAGAGTTGCGAGCGCAGGCGCTCGGGGGTATCCATCACTACCAGGCGAGTCTTGAAGACCCCAATCCGGTCGCACAGGCGGTCGGCCTCGTCCAGGTTGTGGGTGCATAGGAAGATGGTGCGGCCCTGTTTTTTCAATTCCAGGATGGCGTCCCGCACCAGGCGCGAGGCTTCGGGGTCCAGCCCGGCGGTTGGTTCGTCCAGGAAGACGATGCGCGGCTCGTGCAGCAGAGCGCGGGCGATGGCCAGCTTCTGGCGCATGCCCTTGGAGAAGGTACCGGCTTCATCCTGACGGCGTTCCCACAGCCCGAACAGGCGCAGGTAGTGGTCGATCACACCAGGGATATCCTTGACCTCGTAGAGGTGCGCATAGATTTCCAGGTTGCGCTGGGCGCTCAGGTTATCGTACATTCCAGGGGTTTCGGTGAGGATGCCTACTGAGCGGCGGATATTCTGGTCTTGTTTGCCCACCTGGAAGCCGTTTACCACTGCCGTTCCGCTGCTGGGGCCGATCAGGCTGGTGAGCATGCGCACGGTGGTGGTCTTTCCAGCGCCATTCGGCCCCAAAAAACCGAACACCTCACCTTCGCGAATCTCCAGGTCCAGGCTCTCGACCGCGGTGATCGCTCCAAATTTTTTGGTTAGCTTTTCTGTTTTGATCATAAAGTTTTCCTTGATGTTTTTACTGTGCTGCTAATTAGTGAACCGAGTATCCTCTATATTTACGGTATTTTCTGCGGGCGGTTGCAAATTCAAATCAGCAGCCGTCATCGGCGGCTGGATAAGCGATGTTTCTTCCGGCGGTTCCTCAGGTTCGGGCTGGCGCAAGCGCCAGATCAAATAGATATTGATCAAAGCGCTCAATCCGATGGCAGCTTCGGCCACATAAACGCCAAATTTTGCACTGAGATAGACTGCCCCTGCATCGATTAAGGCGTGCCAGAGAACTGCAATCCATAACCAGCGGCTCTGCTTGCGGGTGAAAACCTGTAAAACCAGGATGGAAAAGGCAATTTGGGCCGGGATGGTGAAGGCCCTTTCGAGAGCGCCTACCAAAGGCTCGTACCAGGCCGCGCCCCAGTACCGGCTGACTTGCTGTTGTGTCAGAGCTAACTGCTCGCCGGTTAACATCGTCGATAAGTCCATCTCCCGTAAAGCCAGCATATTGATGAGGGTAAGCAGGACCATAAAGCCTACGATAGCCGCCTCAATCCCGCCATGCCCGGCGCCCATCATCAAGCCCTTGCGCCAGGTGCGGGCATCTTTGGCCCACCAGCGATACACCGCATAACGAGTCAGCTCCTCCCACAGGCCGGCGCTCAATCCTAATACCACCGCATTGAACGGCAATTGCCAGGCTGTAGGCGGGGCAGGCAGGATGCCCTGAACAAATAACTGGGTCAGACCGGCGTTAAACGGGATATGCCCGATCTGGGAGAGGATAAAAGTTGTTGCCCCGATCCAGAACAGCCGCCAGCCCAGTTTGAATTTCCGCGAGATAAAAAAACCGGTCCCGAATGCCAAGACCCACATCAGGATGAAATTGAGCGGATGGGTGAGTAGTAAAAGGTCCATTGAACCGCCTTCTGAAGTTTGATAAATGAAAATTAATTATACTTGAATCGGGATGCTGGTAGAATCTAATCAGATTGGAGTAATATGGTCCAATATAATCGAGAAGGTCAGCATGTTTGAGCCGCAGTCCGAGCTATCTTCAGACCTGGAATGGATGTTGGAGAGCGGGCAGGTCGGCAGTGATGTGTTAGCCGAAACCCTGGTACAGGAGTATGCAGGTCAATTCTACCGGTCTGCCCGCCTGCTGCTTTGGAACGAGGCTTTCGCGCGTCAGGCGCTGGAGAGGGCTTTAGGCGCTGCGCTGGCCAGCTTGTATGGTTATCGGCGTGAGGTGGGGGTGAAGGTCTGGCTGTACCGCTTTCTGATCATCGAATGTCGTAAATCCAGGCGTGAATCTGCGGATGATCTACCGGAAGTATGGACGGTGGTAGAGCGCCAGAAGCGTACCCTGCGTGAGCTGGCAGTGCTGGTCTACGCTGCCGGCCTGGAAATAAGTGAAGCCGCTAAAGCCACAGGCATCTCTGAATTGAAAGCCAGGCGTCTGCTGAAAAAGCTGCGTCTGAATTTACTTCTGGAGAGTAAATATGCAAATCTGGACCAATTGGGGGAAGTTGGGGCTGATGAGAATAAGCCGCTAAAAGAAGCCGACATCGAAACGCGATTGAAAGAGATCGCAAACGCTCTGACTGCTGGCTGGTCCTATGAACCCTTCAGCACACAGGAGATTGTCGATGCGGTGGAGGCTGAGGCGACCCATCAGGGAGGCCGCAAGCGCGGCTTTGTGCGCTTCCAGGAGCTGCTCTGGGTGGGAGTGGTGATTGCCCTGGCAGGGGCCATAATCTGGGGCAGTGGTTGGTTAATGGCGGGGGACGCAGCTGACACGGAGGCTCAGGTCACAGTGCAGACTGTGATCGTGGAGATCACGCCCACACCCCAGCCGCTGGCAGCAGGTGGTGGGATTTCGCAAGTGCAGCCAGCCCCAAAGCGGACTGTTGAAGCAACTATTCCACTCAGTCTGGCGTCCGATTCCGAGACCATCCGCAACCGGATTGAGCGCGCCCTCAATTTCCGTCGCAGCCTTTGGTTAGATGCTTCCTTGCGATTCTATTATCCTCACAGCCGGGAGAGTGTGCCTGGTGAGTACCGTGTTCAGGTCTGGTTTGACCGTTGGCGCGAGCGTTTCCTGGTTCTGGGTGGTGGGCTGGGTGAACCAATCCAGGAGATTGATCTCTTTTTTGAAGAACAGGCTTTTCAGGCCCAGCGCTCTATTGGTGGCAAGTATGATTTTCAAGAGCTGGTAGGGGATGAGGCTATGCAGGCTGCCTATCTTGCCTATCAGGCCCTTCTTTTACCAGCCGACCGTTATTCTGACGGTGATCATTTCATTCCCCAGGAATTGACCCGTTTATTGGATCGATCTGTGTTGGTTGTGGATCAGGTCAATCTAGCGGGGCAGCGCCTGGCAACCCTGTGGCTGGACGTGAACAATGGCCTGGCTTTACGCCACCGCCAATATGACCCGGATAGCCAATCCCTACTCCTGGATGTGGACGTAACTGGGCTTTTGATCAATCATCGTTTGCCTGAGCAGGTCTTCATGCCGCATTTTGGCTGGCGCGGCGCTTACCCCATGAATGATCTGCTGCAATTTGAGTCCGAGATTGGTGAAACTGAACCTGTTGCTTCGTTGGGTGTAAACCTGCTTCCACCTCCTGGCTATGATCCGAACCCTCAGGCCCTGCATTTTGAGTTTGAAGCGATTTACCTGGACGGCCAACCCAATTCGTCCAACGATTTTCTGTCGTATCGGGCCAACATTTTTGCAGAAGACTACTCATTGGGCGCAGTAGATTTCGCCAATCCCTGGCAGGTGATCTGCACGCGCTCCTCAGATGGAAGCAAGCTGGCATTCGCAGAGACCGGTGGTGATAGCAAATCCTTGTACTGGTTTAACCTGAATGACCTGGTCCTCCAATCTCACAACACAAACGGCAGTGTTACCCAGCTGGCTTTTTCGCCTGATGGTCAGCGCCTGGCATACTTTACCAGTCGCCAGGGGCAAGGTGACTTGCATATATTGAATCTGGAGCACGATACCCAACGCACTATGTTCAGGCTGGCAGATGTCCGCAGTCTGGTATGGAGCCCGGATGGACGATCGTTGGGTTTTATTGGACGGATCAACACGTCTGTGTTTGACGATCGGGTGATGGTCATCGATGTTGAATCGGGGTTTATGTTTTATGAAAACTCGGTGGATTTTAATCCCGAGCGCTCAGGCGAATGGCCGCCGCTCAAGTGGGGGGTAGATTTTCCGGTCGAAATGGGTGATTTGTCAACCTGTGCTTTACCTCCTGGAGAAGATTGATAGAAATTGATGGGGTTAGGCGCCTGCTGCCGCGTTGGATAGGGTATAATCCTTCTAGCCCAAAGAAGAGAGCATTTGTGTACTTTGGCTGATAGGGGTTTCTTGCTCTGCGGCCAGATTTGCGCGTCTGAATAACAACTTATCGGTGGACTCACGATCTGAACTGATCGAACTGAAATTAGTCGCCGAACGATTTATGGCGGCAGCAGAGATTGGTTGGAAGTACCAAGACTGAGCGCTGCCCCAAAACACATCGCTAATTGAGGATTCACAGGCATGGAAAAAGAAGAATATCTGGATTTATATCATCAAATGGTCACCATCCGATTGGTAGAAGAAGAAGCTGCTCAGCTTTACCAGCAGGGGAAAATCGGTGGATTTCTGCACCTGTATATTGGTCAGGAAGCAGTCAGCACCGGCTTGATCGGCCCTCGCCAACCCCAGGACCGGGTGATCACCGCTTACCGCGACCACGGTGTAGCGATCAACTGCGGCATCGAACCAAAATACGTCATGGCCGAGCTGCTGGGTAAAGCCACCGGCACCTCCAAAGGTAAGGGCGGCTCGATGCATATGGCCGATGTGGAGAAAAACTTCTGGGGTGGGCACGCTGTAGTGGGCGCCCATCTGCCCATCGCGGCTGGCCTGGCCCTGGGTGACCAGTATTCGGGCAAGGATGGCGTGACCATCTGTATGTTTGGCGACGGCGCTACTAATATTGGCTATTTCCACGAAGCTTTGAACCTGTCCAAGGTCTGGAATCTGCCGGTGCTGTGGGTGTGTGAAAACAACCAGTACGGCATGGGTACATCTGTAGACCGGGCTTCAGCCGTCTCTGAGATCCGCCAGAAGGCGGAAGGCTATGGTATGCCCAACAGCCGCGTGGATGGGATGGATGTGCTGGCAGTATATGAGGCGAGCGAAGAAATTCTGGCGAAGATCCGTAAGGGTGGTGGACCCTACCTGCTGGAAGCCATGACCTATCGCTTCCGCGGGCACTCGATGGGTGATCCCGAGCGCTACCGTAAAGCCGAAGAAATTAAACGCTGGCAAGAAAACGATCCGATTGGCATCTACCGGGCGAAATTGATCGAAATGGGTGTCGCAACGGATGCAGAGCTGGATGCGCTTGACCAGCAGGTTGAGCAGGAAGTTGCTGAAGCTACCCAATTTGCTGAGACCAGCCCCGAGCCGGAGCCTTCCGCGCTCTTTGAAAATATTTACGCTGATGATTAACGCCTCAGCGCGCTGATTATTAAAGTACCAAAGGAAATAAACATGGCCAGAATTACAATGCGTGAAGCAATTTCCCAGGCTTTATGGGAAGAAATGGAACGCGATCCCAACGTGTTCATCCTGGGTGAGGAAGTGGGCGTTTGGGGTGGCACGTATGCTGTCACCAAGGGTTTTTACGATCATTTCGGACCGGAGCGCGTGAAGGATACTCCGATTGCTGAGGCTGCCATTATTGGCGGCGCAATCGGCGCAGCGCTCACCGGGTTGCGCCCTGTCGCCGAGCTGATGACGATCAACTTCGCATTTTCTGCCTTCGATCACATCGTCAATGAAGCTGCCAAGCTGCATTATATGTTTGGTGGGCAGTTTGTGCTGCCGATGGTCATCCGTACGGTGGGCGGCGGCGGGCGGCAGTTGGGCGCCACGCACTCACAAACCCCGGATGCAATTTTTGCTCATTTTCCCGGTTTGAAGGTGGTCGCTCCGGGCACTCCCGAAGACGCCAAAGGCTTACTTAAATCAGCCATCCGCTCGAATGATCCGATCCTGTTCATTGAGCACGCCACTTTATACCAGGTGCGCGGTGAGGTTCCGGATGGTGATTACACCACGCCCATCGGCGTTTCAAAAGTGCAACGCCCCGGCAAAGACGTGACGATTGTCACCTACAGCAAGATGCTGGAAATTTCCACCAAAGCTGCCGAGCAGCTTGCCAAAGAAGGTATTGAAGTGGAAATTGTCGATCTGCGCTCGCTGCGCCCGCTGGATATGGGACCCGTATTGGAATCCTTCAAAAAGACCAACCGGGCTGTTGTAGTCGAAGAAGGCTGGCGTTCATATGGGGTAGGCTCTGAAGTGGTCTCCCGGATCTATGAGGAAGCCTTTGATTTTGTAGATGCGCCCATTCAGCGCGTGGCGCAGAAAGAAGTGCCGTTGCCCTATAACCGGAACCTGGAACAAATGGCTTTACCGCAGGTAGAGGATGTTATCCGGGCTGTGAAGGAGGTGTTGTAATGGCCGAAATCGTCAGCATGCCCAAGCTGGGCTTTGATATGGCGGAAGGCACCCTGGTGCGTTGGGTGGTCCCGGAAGGCGGCGAAGTTGCCAAAGGGAATGTCCTGGCGGAGATCGAAACCGATAAAGCTACGGTAGAAGTTGAATCATCTTTTACGGGGGTTGTCTTGCGCCATCTGGTCCAGCAAGGTACCCCCGTGCCCGTAGGTGATCCGATCGCAGTGGTTGGTGAGGCGGGGGAAGAAGTGGATTTGGCTAGCCTCGGGGTTGGCGAGGAGGCCGCTCCAGCGCCTGCCACAGAACAGCCGGAAATTGCCGCCAAAGAAACCACCGCCGCGCCTGCGACGGAGGAAGCCGAGCCAGAAGCCGAGGAGATTCCTGGTTTACCCGATGGCGTACGCGCCTCCCCGCTGGCGCGCCGCATGGCAGAAGATCTGGGTATCGATTTACGCAAGGTCAAAGGCAGCGGTCCCCAGGGGCGCATTATCAAGCAGGACATTGAGGAATATAAGAAACAGCCCGCGCCTGCAGCCGCACCCGTGTCTGCTCCTTCGCCGGCAGTGGCGTCCCAGCCGGTTTTCAGCACGGTAGGTTCTCCTCCCCCAGATGAGACTGTGCCGCTTACCCGCTTGCGCGCTGCCATTGGACGCCGGATGGTGGAAGCCAAAGTGGAAGTTCCCCATTTCTACGTCACCCATGATTATGATATGGCCCCGGTGATGGAAATGCGCAAGCAAATCAACGCGCTGCTCCCGGATGGCGAAAAATTATCGGTCAATGATTTTGTGGTCAAAGCTGTGGCGCTGGCGCTGCGCCAGTTTCCCAATCTGAATGCCAGCCTGGGTGATGGCGCGATCATTCGCCACGGGCAGGTGAATGTAGGCGTCGCCGTGGCTGTCGAAGGCGGCTTGCTTACCGTGGTGTGCCGGGATGCCGATCGCAAGCCTCTGCGCCAGATCTCGCTGGAGGTCGGCAGCATGGCTATAAAAGCCCGCGATGGCAAGGTACGCCCGGATGATATTGAAGGCTCCACCTTCTCAATCAGCAACCTGGGCATGTTCGATGTTGAATCCTTCACCGCCATCATTAATCCTCCGGAGGCTGCCATCCTGGCGGTCGGCTCAGCGCGTGAAGTGCCGGTGGTCGTGGATGGCGAGATCAAGCCGGGTATCCGCATGAAAGCAACATTGTCGGTCGATCATCGCGTCAGCGATGGTGCTGAAGGCGCTCGCTTTTTACAGGCTCTGGAGCTCTATCTGCAGGACCCCTTGCGATTAATGCTTTAGGCTCGTTGCAACATTTACCCATACGCCGCCAAATAGAATAAGGCGGCGTATTTATTTCTCTTCCCCGGCGTAACTTGGCTGAATTTCTGGATATTCCGCCGAAATCTCCGATTTTCGTATACAATGATTGCCGAGGAGATCAGCATGACCGACCTTGAATATGATTTTCGCTATCTTGAAGCTGGCCTGGCCAACCTGGATGAATACCTGTATTCTGACGAGGTCTACTGGCCTCTTCAAGCAGTTTCTTTACCTGGCGCTCCCCCATTTCCGCAGCTTACCCTGGATGGGCTTTTGTTGGCTGTGGCTCGTTTGCGAGCGCGTAACCTGGATTTCCAGGATGAGGCGCGTTTGATGCGTCTGGAGGGCGAGCTGCAAGCACCCCGGTCCAATCGCCGGGTCGCCTGGGAGCAGAAAGCCACCCGAAATTTCACCGCCCGCCTGACTTTATGGCGCAACTTCCTGGAAGAGCTGCGCGACGATCCGGATGCTCATGCAGACCGCTACGCTTATGAGGTGACTCGCCGCGTGCAATTGGCGTTGCTTGCCGATGATGCGCGCGGGCGTACCCAGGCGGAAGATGATTTGCTGGGTTTGCTGGATACAGTGCTGCAGAGCCTTTTGGTCCCTGGTGAATTTATCTGGGATTCAGAGCTTGAGCAAGGGTTTGACAAGTCTTCATTTTGGTTTTTATACGGCCGACCGGAATCGTAGGAGGGCTTAAGCGCCGGTCTTCCGTGCCGGTGATGTCCCCTGATCATTGTACTGCTGCAATCACCGCACACTGGATCAGGGTGTATGGAGTGTTTCAATGAGCGATTTTCTACAATTTTCGTTGGCTTTGGCGGTCATCATTGCCCTGGCAAAGGCTGCCGGCTATCTCAGTATCAAGCTCGGACAACCCTCGGTATTAGGAGAGTTGATCGTCGGTATTCTGCTGGGGCCAACGGTCCTGGATTTCTTGCATTTCACTATTTTTACGGATAACCATCTGGGGGATGTCATCCATGAGTTAGCTGAGATCGGCGTCTTGCTGCTCATGTTTATTGCTGGCCTCGATTTACATCTCGATGATCTGGTGAAATCTGGAAAGGTTTCCGCCCTGGCGGGCACAATGGGCGTTATCCTGCCTATCGGACTGGGATATGGGTTGGGATTAATGTTTGGGATGCAAGCGCAGGAAGCTTTGTTTGTCGGCCTTGTACTGGCCGCTACCAGCGTCAGTATCTCGGCGCAGACCCTGATGGAATTAAAAGTGCTGCGCAGCCGTGTAGGCACTGCCTTGCTCGGCGCAGCAGTGTTTGATGATATTCTGGTTGTCCTGGGTCTATCCATGTTCATTGCCCTCACACAGTCCGAGTCGGGTTTGCTGCAGGTGGTCTGGATCGCGGTGCGCATGGTTCTATTCCTGGGAGGGGCAGGCGTGCTGGGGATACTCATCCTGCCCCGGTTAAGCCAGCGAGTGGCAAGCCGGGATATCGCTCAAGGTGTGGTGTCTTTTGCTTTTGTGATGATCCTGATCTATGGCTGGTCAGCGGAAATGCTGGGAGGCATGGCTGCGATTACCGGCGCCTTTCTGGTAGGCCTGGTGCTCACCCGCAGCCAGGTCAAGGATCGCATTCGCAGCGGGGTCTCGACCCTGGCCTACGCGGTATTTGTGCCCATATTTTTTATCAATGTTGGTTTGTCGGTCAACGCTCGCCAGCTTTTAGGTCCGGTGTTCTGGTTATTCCTGGGAATGACCGTGGTTGCGGTGATTGGTAAGGTCGTTGGCGCAGGGGCTGGCGCTTTAATGGCTGGATTGAACCGCCAGGAGGCGTTGCAATTGTCGGTATGATGTCGCGTGGTGAGGTTGGATTAATCGTTGCTTCGGTGGGTGTTCAGCAGGGTTTACTGACCGACGATGGCCTGGCAGCGATTGTGGGTGTGATCATTGTCACCACCCTGATGACACCTCCCATGTTGCGGGCGTTGTTTGCCAAACCCAGGTCCCAACCGAAGAATAAAGAGATCCTGCCAGAAGGAGAATCCAAATGAGTTTTTTGGTTGTGTTAATTGTCGATGATCCAGACAACTGTCCAGCGATTTTAGATGCCTGGGAGGCGATGGGGGTGAGCGGGGTGACGATCCTGGAAAGTAGTGGCCTGGGGCGCTATCGCCAGCAGGGCATGCGCGAGGATATGCCGTTGATGCCTAGCCTGCGGGATTTCTTTCAACAGGATGAAATCCGTCACCGTACCTTGTTTTCCGTGGTGAAAGATGAGGCCATGGTGGACAAAATGATTGAGGTGGTCCAGGATGTATCTGGTGACCTGGATCAGCCCAATTCGGGCTTTCTGTTTGTGGTACCGGTGGTTCGAGCTGTTGGCTTGAATCGCAAGCTAGAAGATTAAGGCATCGGGAATAGTTCTTTTAGAATTTGTTGACCTGTCCCGTTCTGCAGGCAGATCATTAAATTGCGCGCTTGTCCCTGAGGCTGCGTGACAGCCAGAGCCAATAATGGCAGGCGCAATTCATCTGCCAGGGCTGCCTGGAGTTCAACCGGTCTTACGTTTTCATCCAGCCAGGCTGCGGGTAAGTAGCCTATCGCGCCTGGGTCGGCGGATACTTCTGCCAGCATCCAGCCGGGGTCAGCCGCCAAACGCGCCTGGCTGGCTAAATTCTTCTCACCTAATATGGTTTTTTCAAATAACTGCCTGGATTCATCCGCCGGGGTCAATACCCAGGGAGTTACGGCGTGGTCTGTACCACCGATTTGCGACCAGTTCTGAACTTCTCCGGAAAAGAGGTTTTGTAATTCGTCCGCGCTCATATTTTGTACAGGATTGGATGGATGGACGATCACGAGGATCTGTGTTTCACCCAGCGCGACTCCGAATTCTCCTTCAGTAGGCTCGCCCAGTACCAGGCCCAGGCGGGTCAGGCCCTCTACCTCATTGTTCAGGTCGATCGCTGTGCGGGGCGCTTCTTCTAAGAAGAGCGCCAGGTCCGGCATTTCAGCAGCGCAGGCCTGCAGAACAGGAACGGCAATCCGCAGAACGGGGGTATGCAGTACTACCACCGCCTCCGGAAATTCTGCGTTTACAGGCACCGGAGTAGGGGCTTGGCAGGCAGCCAGCACGAATATCAGGCCGACCAGCAAGGATAGATAGTGTGGTTTGCGAAACCCAGGCTCAACCAAATAAACCGACTCCCATGCTGAGCAAGCCCAACACCAGGCAGTAGACCACAAATACGGTCAATGGCCGGCGTGTCAGGTAACTCAGCAACCAGCGGATGGATAAATAACCGGTTATCGCCGCGCTGATGAAACCGGGGATGAAGACTGGCAACAGGCTGGTGAAATTCGGCATTTCCAGCAGATCGAGCCCAGCCAGCAAACCTGCCGCCAGCATAATCGGGATGGACATCAGGAACGAAAAACGCGCCGCCTGAGCGCGCTGCAAACCGCGCAGCATCCCGCCCGTGATGGTGGCGCCAGAGCGTGAAACGCCGGGAAAGATTGCTATGGCCTGGGCCAACCCGATCCACAATGCATCGCTCAGTGTGAGGCTGTTCAGATCACGCTGCCGGCTGCCCAGGCGTTCGGCGATCGTCAGCAAGCCC
>CAYXDC010000021.1:8383-26320 GCA_964463505.1 uncultured Anaerolineaceae bacterium | reverse complement strand
GCAGTTTATATGGAAGTATCCAACAGACGGGGGGATCGTCAGCAAGCCCGCGGTAACCAGCAGAAATATCCCCGTTGCTATCAGGCTGCTGAAAGCCTGTTCCACCAGGTCTTTAATCAGCAGGCCGATGATCCCGGCAGGCAAGCTAGCTGCCAGGATCAGCCAGCCGAGTCGCGCCTGGGGATCAGCAAAAGGTGTACGCTGCACCAGCCCTGCCAGGAAGGCGCGCCCGATAGCAAGCAAGTCTTTCCAAAAATAAGCTACCACGGCCACCAGGGTTGCTACCTGGACTAACACATTGAAGATGAAACCTTCGCCGGCAGGTATGTCCCAGCCGAGCAGGTGTGGGACGATCACCAGATGTCCGGAGCTAGAGATAGGTAGAAATTCAGTCAGGCCTTGCACGATGCCGAGCAGGATGGATTGGATGATGGTCATAGGATCAGGCTCAATGTAGGGATTTAGTTTGCGGGATCGTCGAATGCGCTTTCCGGGCCATCTACCTGGCGGGCGGCGAAGAAATCTGCCGCAAATTCTGCCAGGTTACCCGCCAGGATTGCCTGACGCAGGTCAGCCATTAAGGCCAGCAGAGTGTGCAGATTGTGGATCGAGAGTAAAGTAGCGGAAAGCATCTCGCGGGCCGCGATCAGGTGGCGCAGGTAGGCGCGGCTGAAGTTGCGGCAGGTGTAGCAGGTGCAGCGTTCATCAATTGGCAGCGGGTCACGCGCGAACGCAGCATTGAGCAGGTTCAGGCGGCCGGTGCGGGTCATTGCAGCATTATGCCGCGCCAGGCGCGTGGGGAGCACGCAGTCGAAGATATCAATGCCGCGCAGCACACCATTGACCAGGTCTTCCGGCGAACCGACTCCCATCAGGTAGCGCGGCTTTTCTTCAGGTAAGAGTGGGTCAACGACCTCCAGCATGGCATTCATTTCTTCTTTCGTCTCGCCCACGCTCAAACCACCGATGGCTGTGCCGGGTAAATCTAGATTGGAGATAAATTCTGCCGATGCCTGGCGTAGATCGGGGAAGATGCCCCCCTGGACAATTCCAAATAAAGCCTGGTCCGGGCGTTGCTTGGCCTGGATGCAGCGTTCAACCCAGGCATGGGTGCGCGCCATGGCGCGCTCATTGTAAGCTCGATCATACGGCGGCGCACACTCATCAAAAGCCATGATGATATCGGCCCCCAGGTTCTCCTGGATGGCAATGGATTTCTCGGGTGTCAGACGGCGCATTGATCCGTCGATATGACTCTTGAATGTCACGCCATCTTCATCTATCTTTCGGTTTTCGGCCAGAGAGAATACCTGGAAACCGCCTGAGTCGGTGAGTATGGGGCGATCCCAGTGCATAAAGCGGTGTAAACCGCCCATTTCAGCGACCAGCTCGTCCCCAGGGCGCAGGTACAGGTGGTAAGTATTTGCCAGCACCAGGCTGGCGCCCAGTTCATTCAGTTGCGCAGGCGTAATGGCTTTGACACTTGCCTGGGTGCCCACCGGAGCAAAAACCGGGGTCAGCAGCTCGCCATGCGGCGTGTAAAAGATACCGGCCCGGGCGCGCCCCTGGCGGGCCTGGAGTTCAAATTTAAACATCTGGTTCAAGTTTGTGTTCCTGTGATCAATTTGGCAGCCGGCTGGATGCGCCAAAGGCTGATTATACCTGCTAAATGACTCAGAAATTTGAGCATATAGGGATGATATAATTGTCAGACCTTTGTATGTGGGGTCCTCCAAATAATTCTATGAACTACACCCACCCAATAAAACCAGGAGAGAGATATATGCAGCCGACCGTCAAGCTCGGGCCAAAAGCACGCGCCTTCATTGAACGGGATTCAGCCGTTGTTTCCCCGTCTTACCCGCGGGGCTATCCTTTTGTGATGGATCACGGGCGAGGTACACAAGTCTGGGATGTGGATGGGAACCGTTTTCTGGATTTTGCCGCCGGGATTGCGGTGGTTGCCACCGGGCATAGCCATCCGCAAGTGGTGAAGGCGATCCAGGAGCAGGCGGAAAAGTTCATTCACATCTCCTCTGATTTCTACCACGAAAAATGGATCGAGCTGGCTGAAAAGATTAATGCCATTGCCCCGATGTCGGGTGAGGTAGTCTCTTTTATGACCAATTCTGGCACCGAAGCTGTGGAAGCCGCCATTAAACTGGCTCGCTACCACACCCGCCGGACTGAGTTCATCGGTTTTCTGGGTGCGTTTCATGGGCGCACCATCGGCTCGGTTACCTTCACCGCCAGCAAACCGGGCTACCACCGCAATTTCTACCCCCTGATGAATGGGGTTTATCATGTTCCCTTTCCAGATCCCTATCGCCCAATTTTACAGTCTTTGCCGGGCGAAGCTTATGGGGAGACGGTGGTTCGCTACCTGGAAGAGCAGATCTTTGGGCACCTGGTCCCGGCCGATAACGTTGCCGGGATATTGATTGAGCCCATCCAGGGCGAGGGCGGCTATATCTTGCCCGAAGCGTCATTCTTCCCCAAACTGCGCCAATTGTGTGATAAATATGGCATCTTGCTGATTGCCGACGAAGTCCAATCGGGCGTGGGGCGCACCGGTAAATGGTGGGCAATTGAGCATTTTGGCGCCGAGCCGGATATCGTCTGTTCCGCCAAGGGCATTGCCTCGGGTATGCCCCTGGGGGTGATGTTTGCCCGCAAAGAGGTTATGAGCTGGCCGCGTGGCTCGCATGGCAACACCTATGGCGGTAACCCCATCTCCTGCGCCGCTGCCCTGGCAACCCTGGATCTGGTTGAGAATGGCTATATGCAAAATGCAGCCGAGGTAGGCGCCTATGCCATGCAGGGTTTGCAGCAAATCCAGCAACGCCACCCCTGCCTGGGAGAAGTGCGCGGCGAAGGCTTGATGATCGGGCTTGACTTTGTAAAAGACCCTCAGACCCGCACGCCGGATGGGGCGCTACGCGATCGCGTGGTGGATTTGGCTTTTGAACATGGCTTACTCTTGCTGGGCTGTGGTCCGAGCGTGATCCGCCTGGCTCCGCCGCTGTGTGTTACACGTGACGAAGTAGATGAGGCTTTCGAAGTGCTCGAGTACGTGATCGGTGTTTGTGAGAAAGGGGCAGAACCGGTTGCTGCCTGATTTTCGCGTCCGCCAGCGCGACTACCTGCTCGAGATCAGCCGGGCCATCACCCAGGAACTGGATCTGGATAAGCTCCTGGAGCGCATTCTCACCATTTCGGTAGAGATGCTGGCTGGTCAGGCTGGCTTTATCGCCTTGCGCGCCAGCCCCAGCGGCTGGTCGTTGGGTGCCAGTTTTGGTGTTCCACCGGCTCTATTGCGCTATTTTGAACCACTGCTGGCGGAGATTCCCGAGCATGAAGACTCCGCCAGTACTGAGCTGGCCGAGATCAACCGCTTATTGCAAACCATGACCCGCGCCACCAGTTTTGGCCTGCTCACCGGCGTGGCACTGCCGCTATTTGCCCATAAACGCGTGATCGGGTTAATCTTCATTTTTCGCAATTACGCCGGCAGCTTCTCGGTCAACGACCGGGCATTATTACAGAGTTTTGCCGACCAGGCTGCCATCGCCGTGCAAAATGCCCAGCTTTATACGCAGCTCAGTCTGGAAAAGCGCCGCCTGGATGCACTGGTAAATTCCGCCGCCGATGGTATTTTGATCATGAAATATGACCGCACCGTCGAGCAGTGCAATTCGGCATTCGCGCGCATGGTGAACCGGGACGCGGATGCGCTGCTCGGGATGCCTCATTCAGAAGTGGTGCGTTTGAATAATGTGCGCGATGGTCTGACCCTGGAGCAAGCTGAAGCCAGCGGTTGGCCGCTTACCCCGCATGCATCTCTGTATGTGGAAGGTGATCTGCAACGTTTCAACGGCCACAACATACCCGTGGGTGTAACGTATGCTCCACTGCTCGATGCGGAAGGTCATCTAACCAATATCATTGCCACCGCTCGCGATATCACGCGTTTTCGGGAGGCGGAGGAGCTGAAAAGCACCTTTATCTCGGTCGTTAGCCACGAGCTAAAGACCCCCATTGCGCTGATTAAAGGTTACGTCAGCACCCTGCGGCGGGAAGATGCGCACTGGGAGCGCGAAATTGTCAATGATAGCCTGGCAGTCATCGAAGAGGAAGCAGATCGCCTGACCGGCTTGATCGAAAATTTACTGGATGCCTCTCGTCTTCAGGCTGGCGCTTTGTCCATCAATCGCTCCGATGTAGCCCTGGATGTTCTGGCTGTGCGCATAGCAGAGCGATTTCGCACCCAGACCACGCAGCATTCGATCCAGGTAGAGTTTCCGCCGAGTTTTCCGATCATCCTGGGGGACGAGGAGCGTCTGAGCCAGGTGCTCGAAAACCTGCTGTCGAACGCCATCAAGTATTCGCCTGGTGGGGGCGAGATCCGCATCCGGGGTGAAGTCCGCCCCGAACGGGTAATCGTGTGTGTTAGCGATCAGGGGCCGGGTATCCCTGCCCAGGATATTCCCCATATCTTTGACCGTTTTTACCGCGCCTCAGAAACCTCGCGCACCACCAAGGGCGCTGGATTGGGGCTTTACCTGGCGCGCGCCGTTGTGGAAGCTCACGGTGGGCGTATCTGGGTGGACCCGGTACCCGGCGCCGGGGCACGCATCTGTTTATCCTTACCTCGTGATGAAAGCCTGAGCGCTCGGCGCTAAATTTAAACCGGCTTTTACCTTTTTTGGAGTACCTTATGCCAGCTACACGTGTCAGTTGTCCGAATTGCCGCCAACCTGTTACTGCGGATATTCAGCAGGTTTTTGATCTGAACCAGGATCCGGACGCCAAGCAGCGTTTGTTGAGTGGGGCGGTGAACGTGATCCAATGCCCTAACTGCCGCTACCAGGGCAGTATTGCCACACCGATCCTCTATCATGACCCGGAAAAAGAAATTTTCATGACCTATGTCCCGCCGGAAATGGCTCTGCCATTGCCTGAGCAGGAGCGCTTGATTGGCTCCTTGATGAACCAGGTGATCAATAACCTGCCTCAGGAGAAGCGCAAGGGCTATCTGCTGCGCCCTCAGACCGCCCTGACTTTCCAGGGCATGATTGAGCGTATCCTTGAAGCAGATGGGATCACCAAGGAAATGCTGGACAATCAACAGAAACGCCTGGCATTGCTGCAGCGCCTGATGAGCGCCTACTCCCCGGAAGTGTTGGCTGAGATCGCCAAACAAGAAGAGCAGATGATCGATCAAGAATTTTTCACCATCCTGGCGCGCCTGGTTGAAGTTTCCGCGGCGAGTGGGGATGAGCCGAGCGCCCGCCGCCTGGCAGAGCTACAGCGCCAGTTAGTGCCGCTGACCTCTTATGGGCAGGTCATGCAGGAGCAGGCCAAAGAAATCGACGCTGCCATGCAAGATCTGCGCGCGGCCGGCAACGAGCTGACGCGCGAGAAACTTTTACAGTTGGTGATCGATGCGCCCAACGAAACCCGCCTGGGCGCCCTGGTGAGTATGGCGCGCGCTGGCTTAGATTATCAATTCTTCCAGCTACTCAGCGAGAAAATTGAAAGTGCATCTGAAGCTGACCGCCCGCGGCTGAATAGGCTGCGCGAGCACCTGCTGGAGATTACGCGTGAGATCGACCGCCAGGTGGCCGGGCGCATGCAAGCCGCCTCCCAGCTTCTCGAAACCATCCTGAAGGCCCCCAATTTGGAAGAAGCTTTAATGGAGAATCTGGGCGCAGTCGATGATTTCTTCCTGCAGGAGATTAATCGCAACCTGGACGCGGCTCGCAAAGCAGGCGACCTGGAGCGTTCTGCTAAATTGCAGAAAATTATCACCGCCCTGCAAAACCTGGAAGAGTCGCCACCGGAAGTGGCGTTTATCGAAGAGCTGCTGCAAGCACCCGATGAGCCTGCCCGACAGCAGCTACTCGAAGCGCGGGCTGAGGAAGTTAACCCGGATTTCTTGAATCTTTTGATGAACTTCGCCGGGCAGATGGAAGAGCAGCAGCCCGAGATGGCTGGTCAGCTTATGGCGCTCTACCGCCAGGCATTGCGCTTTTCGATGCAGCGCAATATGAGCAGTTAAAGCCGTTTGAATAGCGAACCAGAAAGCCTCCAGCGCAATCACTGGAGGCTTTAATTATTTCCATTCATACATTTCATATCGGATAATAGGTATTTAACACCCATTATCCGATATGAAATGCGGTCTTTCAAGCCGGTAATGCTCTCTGTAGGAGAAACTATTCGTTAGGGGTTCTCTAAGCGTAAGCCGTGGCCGCGCACCGTGACGATATAGTTATGGCTTGGGTTCAGGCTGTGCAGACGCTCACGCAGGCGGCGCACCAGCGCATCCAGCGCTTGCATGGAGACATCCAGAGCCTGTGATTCTCCCCATACGGCGCCGGTCAGCGCCTCGCGACTCACGACATTCTCTGGGTTATCGTAGAGGATTTCCAATAAGGTAAACTGAGAAACCGAGAGCGGGGGCAGCACTTCTTGAGTGCCGATCCAAACGCGCCGCGAACGTTTTTCAAGGCGCAGCCGACCGTGGCCTTCGATAATACCTTCCTTACTAAAACCTGAAAACGCTTGTCCAGGTAAAGGGTATTCCAATTCGTCTATTTCGAGTGGCAAGGTGGCGTCGGAACTTAAATAGACAAACTGCTGGGCCAGAGCGATCTGGATGACATCCCCATCCTGCAATACCTGTGTGGTTGTGAGAGGCTGCCCGTTATAGTGGGTGCCGTTTTTGCTGCCCAGATCTTCGATTAGAATTCCCTGAGGCGAGGGGACCAGCCGGGCATGCTGGCGCGAGACCTGGCGATCGGCAATCACAATTTCACACATTGGATCACGTCCCACGATGGTGGGTCCGCGTAGCGCCCAGCGCTGCCCGTTGAGCGGGCCGGTATGCGCTACCAGAACAGGTGCATCCTCGCTGTTGTTTTTCATCTTCTCTCTCTCCAAGGTATAATTATAACAACGCCGTATGAAATCGCCCTGTCTATTCCTGTTGCCCGTGGCGCATGTGCGCAACGCGGCTCCAGGCTGGTTTGATGTATGCCAACCCCACTGAAACCCGGTGAAGTCCTGCGTGGGCGCTACCGGGTAACCCGCGTGATCGGGCAGGGGGGGATGGGCAGCATTTACCTCGCAGATGATCAGCGTCTGGAAGGACGTCAGTGCGCGCTAAAAGAGGTCGAGCACGATCGCACCCTGCCGGCTGATTTGCTCAAACAGGCTCGTGATCAGTTCCAGCGCGAGGCCACTGTTCTGGCTCGCCTGGATCACCCCAACCTGCCCAAAGTTTCAGACTTCTTCTCCATTGGTGGGCGTGATTACCTGGTGATGGATTTTGTACCTGGTAAAGATCTGCGCACACTGATGAACGATGCCCGCCGGCGAGGTGAGCATCTTGCAGAGCGCCAGGTTTTGGGCTGGGCCAGCCAGCTGGCAGATGCCCTAACCTATATGCACAGCCAGAACCCACCGATCCTGCATCGAGATATCAAACCCAGCAATCTGAAGGTTACACCCAGCGGCTTGCTCAAGCTGGTCGATTTTGGCCTGGTAAAGATATTAGCATCGGATGAAGTTACCATTACGGTCTTGCAGGGCAGGGGAACTGCGCTCTATACTCCCCTGGAACAATACGGCGGAGACACAGGCCACACCGACGCTCGCTCGGATGTGTATGCCTTTGGAGCTACCATCTATCATTTGCTGGCCAATCACTCCCCGGCTGAGGCGCGCGAGCGCTTTTTACATCCCGAAGCCCTGGTCTCTTTACGCCAATATAACCCGGATGTCAGCCTGCGCACGGAGCGTGCTGTCTTGTGGGCGATGAGTTTGCACCCGGATGAGCGACCCCAGGACATCGAAGCTTTCCGTCAGGCACTGTTGGGCAACTGGGATCCGGTCACCCGACCGCGTGCCCCATTGCCATCCCCATCTCTGGCTGACATGCTGAATATGCCATCCGAACGCGCCTTGCTGTTCATTTCCGCAGGCCTGGTGCTCTTGAGCCTGGTGGTTACGCTGCTGCGTTAATTCCTGCTTACCCCTGAGCTTGATAATCCCAAATTATCGTTATCCTGTAATGCTCTCTTGAGACGAGTGGCTGCTGATGACGCGCCATAACCAGGTGATCAATAAGCCGGCCGTCGCGCCCAGTAGTGTGGTCAGAATTACCCCACGCGCCACTGAGCGTTCCAACATGGTCTCACTGCCTGGGAGCTGTAATGCGATATAGGAATACGCCGCCAGCCCGCAGATAAACGCCAGGAACCCACCGCGCACCCCCCAGCGCACCTGCCCGGCAAATGATGCCAGGCTGTAGAATGCAAACCCAATTCCGGCTGTGACCAGCAGAGCCATGAGCCAATCTGTTATCCCTGGGATCAAAGGTGGGGGCGAGAGTGTTTCGCTTCCGGGGGGCGGCGCGTCGGTCGGCGTGGGAGTTTCAGTGGGTGTAGGGGTCGCAGTCTGGGTGGGTGTTTGGGTTGGAACTATGCCATTCGCGTTAGGAATCTCGACTTGCAGTATATTCGATTGCGTGGCAGTCCCGCTTTCAACGTGTACGCTCAGTACACCAGATTGGGAGATTGTGAGCGCCAAACGAGCAATGCCTTGCACCGTGAAAATTGTCTGGCGGGTTTCGCCACCTTGATTAAAGATGAAATCGACGGGTGTGCCATCAGGAACCGGGTTGCCATTGTAATCGAGGATGATCCCCGTCCGCAAAGGCAGTGTATCGCCAATGGCGAACTCAGGCAGGGGAGATGGCTCAGGCGTCTGGGTAAGCTGGGTCACATCCGTCTGAGGCAAATCCAGCAGCACCTGCAGGATCTGAGCAGGGTCAGGGAACAAAGCCGAATTTAGATCATATATCCCTGGAACTGTGATTGGCAAGGCTCCCGTGGCACGCATCTCGCGGAAAAGCAGGTAGCTCGCCATATCGATAAAGGCAGGCGCTTTGCTGTACAGGGCATAGTAAGCGGTCAGTTTGGTGATATTGGTGGTATCCAGGTAGAACGGAGCGTTGAAAGCAAAGACGATTAACCTTTTCTGTTGGAATAAGTCGGGGCGCTCAACGAGAAATTGGCTGAGGACCTGATAAGCAGGATACTGGGGCGAATTATCCTGCAAAGAGAACACGATCCAATGGGCGCGACTCAGATCTACTTCAAGCTGAGTGGTTCGAGGTTCGCCTCCCAGCATGATCTGCAAGTCGTCAATGGAATGTGAAGCTAGGTAGGCTGGTGTGATTTGTCCAGCGCCAGCAGAGCCAAAGCGACGAACAATCACTTGTTCGAGGGCATCCACTGCCAGCGTATCAATTTGTGGGCAATCTGTGCACTGTTGGGCGGGGCGCGTATCCGTGATAAACACCATGCGGTCATTCTGGTTGGGCGCATCCGGCAGCAAGTCGTCTAATTCTTCAGGCGAGGGGCTGATCAGGGTAGCGGCTTCGCGGGCCACATCAAAGACCACAGCGCTGCCCTTCCCAGCATTCGCCACGCCATTCGCTGGCGCTAGGGTCAAATTCAAGGTGAAATCGCCGTACAGTTTATATTTCAGGGTCAGGATGTCGAGAACGGATTCATCCACACGCTGGGCAAAAGCTGGATCCTCGCGGTATTTTTGGGTGAAGAAATCCAATGTCTGCACAGTGGCTTCCGTCGCCTCAGGCAGCTCAGTAGAGGAGAAATCAGCGATATAGAGCAAGTCATTGCCGGCCAGAAACGCGTTGAGAGCCACACGCCGGGCATCAAAAGTCTGGTTGGTTAGCTCGTAAAAGCGGCGTACCGCCTGGCTGCCAAGATTGTCGCTAATCATGAGCCCACCATTTGAACGCCAGGCCGAGATGGGTGGGAGCTGCATCAGCAAGTTGAACGCCTGTGGATCAAAGCTGACCGGGCGAGTGGTCGCCCGAATATTGCCCTGGAAGCCCTGGTAACGGATATGGGAGACCACCAGGGCATCCACTGTTGTTTCTGTTGAGGGAGCATTACCAGTAACACTATAAAATGGCGCTAGCTCAAAGCCTTTTAGCTGTTCCAGGGATTTGCGGACTGTGGCAACTTCTTCCTCAGGCAGACGATCGGAGCTACCATGCCCAGGGAAGTGCGTGGCTGCTACAGCAACCTTCCCGTCGCTGCTTGCATGGATCCCCGAGATATACGCTTTGCCCATTTCGGAGACCCAGAATGGATCACCGCCAAAAGTGCGTGTCCCTAGATTATTTTTGCCTTCAGCATAGGTATTTTCGAGGACGTCCAGCGCGGGGCCGATCAGCAGGTTAATCCCCAGGCTTTGTAGTTCAGCGCCAACGATTTTCCCGACCTCGCCTGCCAGGGCGGGATTCCAGGTTGCTCCAATCGCCATTAAGTTGGGTAGCTGTGTGACCCCACTCAGGAGCTGGTCGTAAGGGTAACCGTCGCCTTCTTGAGGCAGACCAATCAACATCGGCACAAAAGGCGGGGTGTAAGTGGCATTGGTCGTTGGGTCAAGACGGCTCTGTTGGGATGCCGCCCATTGATTCGATTGTAACTGGCGAGTGAGGGTCAGGGTCTGGTTCACCACATCCCCGCTCGCCTCAAAATTATCATTCTCTGCCAGCAGTACCACACCGCCCACATAGTGCTGGCTGATCAGGTTGTAGATCTCGGAATCTGGTCCAGCTTCACTGCCATTAAAGGCGACCAGGAAAAGCTGGCCAACGCGCTGCTCGGGCTGCATGCGCTCCAGGATGGCGGCGGCTTGTTCTGCCGGGTCGCGTGTTTGGGCGCTGGAGGCAGCTTGAGCGTTCAGGAGCGGTACGCATACTGAAAGGAGCATGCTGAATAGAGCCAGGCAGGCAGATAACCGGGTGAGGTGAGGCGCCAGGAAGCAAGTCTAGCACGGGGTGGTTTCAGGTTGGAATACTGGTGCAATCAGACCGCCTTGGTTGGCTCAGAATGCATCTCCGAGCGGATAATGGTGTGTAATAGTTCGCGACGCGACGCGCCACTCAGCCCCTCCAGGCTGCGAATGTTGAGTGGATCGATCTCCTCATAGAGCAGGCCTAATTCCTCTGCACTGGGAGGCGGCGTTTCGTGCAGGTCCGGATGGATTTCTAATTCAAACCCGGTGCGAGCTTGCAGGCGGGTGAGTTCAACCCCAGGGTGGATGCTGACCAGGCGCATACGTCCGTGGGCAAAGTCAAACACGCCCAGATCGGAGACCAGGAAGAGCGGCCCGGCGCCATGTGTGCGAGCGGGATTGTGGCCTAAACCGGATAGAAAATCAAGTTGAGGCACGAAAGTCACCCGTGAATGACGCGGTACATACAGATAAATGTTACTGATGAAAGTGGTCACGTCTGGAATGCCGCCCGTGCCAGGCAAACGCAGGCGTGGCTGGCGATAGTTTTGACCGAAGGCGATATTATTGAAATTGCCTGCCGGATCGATCTGAGCAGGACGGAAAAATTCTTTGGGCCGTAATGTGGGTAAGACATCTGCGGCTGCACGCACAAAGCCCACATTGGTGAGCGAATTGTCCAGCCACAGACTCTCTACACGTAGTAAGCCTAATGGAGCTGGTCGGCGGCACATCCCTTGTCCAATGGCTGATGCAAAATATAAATTCGGTGCATGGGTGGCGCGCGCCAGCAGATAGGCCGCTGTGACCAGTGGGGTTCCAATGCCCTGGGCGACTGCCTCGCCATCCTCGATCAGGCGCGCCATGCACACAACCATCAAATCATCTGCAGTGTAATTCATGCTCTGAACCAGCTTATCAACCGTTCTTACTACCTTTTATTTGGTTATGACTTTCCATAATTAAGCAGCGCCTGGTGGACTTCACTTTGAATATTACCACCACTTAACACTACAACCGCCGGACGAGCGCTCACACGGTTTTCCAGCACAGCCGCCAGCGCCACAGCCGCCGAGCCCTCTATTCGTTCACGATAACGTTCCCAGGCATATACGATGGCGCGCTGGATCTCAATTTCCTCAACCAGGACGATCTCATCTACGAAACTGCGCACCAGTGGAATCGTCAGCGACTGGGCTTCCACCGGTCCGGATAACCCGTCTGCCAGGCTTTCCAGTTCTACGACACCCTCCTGGGCGCCGCGTGTAAATAAGGCATGCATGTAAGGCGAGGCAGTCGATTGTACCCCAACCAGGCGAGGTTTGCGACTGGGTGGTGTTGTTTCGCCGGACTGGCTTGTAGCGCCTGATGATGGAAAGAAGGCTTCGATAGCAGCGCCTATGCCGGCAATCAGCCCGCCTCCACCGACCGGGACCACCCAGGTTGACTCTGGCAGCGTGGCAAGCTCTTGCAACAACTCCAGCCCCAGCGTGCCTTGCCCGGCTATTACCTGACCATCATTATACGGAGAAACCCAAATAGCCTCGTGTTGGGCCGCGTAGGCGATTCCCGCTTTTTCGGCTTCTCCATACCCACCCGCTACCAGGTGCACTTCGGCGCCCATGGCGCGCATCGCTTCCAGTTTGGTTGGTACGGCATGATCGGAGGCGAAAATGGTGGCATGCGCTCCCACTAACCGCGCGGCTAATGCTACCCCCTGCCCGTGGTTCCCTGCCGAAGCAGCCACCAGACCCCGTTGAACCTCCCAGGGTTGCAAAATTAGCACCTTGTTCAAAGCTCCACGCGCCTTGAACGAGCCAGTTACCTGGTGATTTTCCCATTTCAAGAACAGGTCATTATTCGGATCATAGGATAACGGCGTGGCGCGAATGTGCGGAGCAATCCGTTCAGCAGCTTCTTCCAACCAGGTATATGGGATCATCGCAGGTTCTCGCTTCAGGTACGCCGGGTAGCCAATACTTGCAGCGCTAAGGGTGGGTCATCGGTGAAAATGCCATCTACTTTGTAGCCAAATAGTTGTTTCATTTGCGCCTCCTGGTTGACGGTCCAGACATGGACCCGCTGCCCGCGCCGGTGGGCTGATTCTACAAGCTGTTGGGTAACATCGCTGGCTTCTGGATGCAAAGCCTGGTAGCCAACCAGACGCCCAATTCCAGAGCGCGCCCAGGCGCCTGATTTACCTGGCAGCGCCAGCAGACCGATGGGGCATTCCGGAAGCAGGCGGCGAATGCGCACGAGGGCAAGCGGATTGAAAGATGAGAACATGACTGCCCCCTCCAGGTTATGTTGACGAACCAGGGCTGCTACTTTTTCTGGCAGCTCATCCAGGGGGGTGGCGTAGTTGGTCAATTCGACATTGATAAAGATGCGCTTGCCAACGCTGGCAAAGACCTCATCCAGAGAGGGGATGCGCTCGCTAGCAAATCCACTATCAAAAAAGCTGCCTGCATCCAGTTGCTTGAGCTGCTCCAGGTTCAAGTCGCGCACCCTGCCTTTGCCCTGAGTAGTGCGATCCACACTCTGATCATGAATCACGACAACCTGACTATCTGAGCTCAGCTTGGCATCCAGCTCAATGGCGGGGGCGCCCTGGCGCACTGCCAGCTCGAATGCTGCCAGTGTGTTTTCTGGGGCGTAGTTGCTGGCGCCGCGATGTGCAAAAATGGTGGGGGGAGGTAAGTTCTCGAACATTATAGATCCACAAAATAAGACTCGGCTGCCCGGTCAATGATTTCTTTGCTCATCACGGGCTCAAGATTTAGATAACGCGTAATATCCAGCATTTGTTCACATAGATCACGCGGGTGATTAGCACGTAGTTTGCGCCCGCGCTTGATGTACCATTCTTGAAGCAGGTAAGCCAGACCTTGTTCATCAAAACCGATGTCATACCGTGCGGTGGCGCGCCGGAAAATTTCCCGATAAGACTCAAAGGTTGGGTCGCTGATTTCAATTTTGTGCCGTAACCGGCGCAGGAAGGCCTCATCGACCAGGTCCTTGGGGGGTAGATTGGTGGAAAAGATCACCAGCACATCAAAAGGAATTTCCAGCTTGCGTCCGGTGTGCAGGGCCAGGTAATCAATGCGGCTTTCCAGCGGCACAATCCAGCGGTTTAGCAGATCGCGCGGCCGCACCAGCTGGCGTCCGAAATCGTCGATCAGCAAAATGCCGCCATTCGCCTTTACCTGAAAGGGCGCTTCATAGTACTTATTCACATCATCAAATACCAGATCAAGCCCGGCCAGGGTTAACTCACCCCCCGTGGCAACGAACGGTCGCTGAATTTTCACCCAACGTGGGTCACGGCGCGCACCAGGTCGTAGAGAGCTCGTGCTGCGTGTTTCCTCGACCTCAGGCTCTTTCGCCAGGCGGTGATTGACCGTATCGTACAACTTTACCACCTGACCATCTATATAGATGGCATAAGGAATCCACATGCTTTCCCTCAGGATGATATTGCCGATGGCTTTGGCCATGCTTGTCTTGCCATTGCCGGGTGGGCCATAAAAGAACACCGAAGTACCGGAATTCACCGCCGGCCCAATGTGTTGGATTAATTTTTCAGGCAAGACCAGATCAGCAAGCGCTTGTTTGAGCTGGCTGGAGGTAATCATGGTGCGTTTGCGGCTTTGACGCCGAATGGAATCGCTGTACACACTCAGTGGGACAGGCGCTGGCCCAGCATATTGGCTGCGTTCCAGGGCTTCACGCGCCCGCTCAATGCCCAGTCCCGTAATGGCATACTGGTAGGAACCTTCACCTAACCCAATCTGTTGGGCAGAGCGTACTTCGATGTATTTCTCGCGCTTTAAAGACTCCAATAACAGGTCAACTACCCCATTGAATGGCAGGGAAATCTCGTCGGCGACTTTAAAACCAGTGAGATAACCCTGAAAATAGATTATTTTCAATGCCAGATCTTGCAGCCATAGCTGGGATAGTCCGGTGTCATCTATGCGGGTCACTGGCGGTGGCTGGAAAGTCCGGCCTGTATGAACGGGAGTAGAGAGTTCATTGCTCATGGCGCGCTCGGTTTCCATCATTTGCATCCCTAGGAAAGAAGATTATTCGGCAGTCGTATACACCAAAGAAAATTATAGCATGTGGAATGATCGCCATGATTCTATTCCAAAAATACCAAATTAGGCTACAATTGCATATCTTAAGTCAGAGGGTGAAATTGACGTAATGAATATTTCTGTGGTTATTCCTGTGTATAACGAAATCAAGACCATTGATGAGATCCTGCGCCGAGTGAAGAACACCAATTTAGCAGCGGAGATTGTTGTGGTGGATGATGGCTCGATGGATGGTACGCGTGCGCTCTTGGAGAAATATGCAGGTGATGAGCTGGTGAAGGTGATCTTGCATGAACGCAACCAGGGCAAAGGCGCTGCGGTGGTGACCGGGATAAAAGCTGCAACCGGAGATGTGATCATTATCCAGGATGCTGACCTGGAATATGATCCGCGTGAATATCCCAATCTGCTCCGCCCGCTTGAAGAGGGACTGGCTGATGTGGTGTATGGCTCGCGTTTCCTGGGCGCCCCGCGCCGGGCAACCATGTACTGGCATATGGTGGCCAATAAATTGCTCACCTTCCTGACCAATATCCTGTATAACAATATCCTGACCGATATGGAAACTGGCTACAAGGTCTTTCGCAGCCATATCATGGATGGGATTACCATACACGCCCGAAGTTTTAATTTTGAGCCGGAATTCACCGCCAAGATCTTGAAGCGTAAAGTTCGGATTTATGAAGTGCCGATTACTTTTAACCCGCGCGATTATTCTGAAGGCAAGAAAATCCAGCTAAAAGATGCCTTTGAAGCTGTCTGGACGCTGGTGAAATATCGCTTTGTTGATTGATAGAAGGGCCAACCATTTAATCAGGCGTACCAGCCGGCTTAATGTCGCGGACATTCAATTGCAGGTTGGTGCGCCCATTAAATTCATTCAATTCGAAATTGTAAGCCAAATCCACATGGGTTGGCATAATCTCTGCCCAGCGTGCCTGGCGAAATGCGACCGCGTCGTAGGTAATCCGTCCATCGCTCACCGTCAGGCGCAGGTGGTTATTCTCTTTCCCGATAACCTTGTAGCGCTCCACTTTTAGGCCGCGTGAGACGTATAAAGCTTGCGGATTGCCATATCCGGTAGGTTGCAGCCCCTGTTGGAAGGCAATAATTTCGGGATGTAAATCACGCAGGGGGATTTCAAGATCAGCCACCAAAGCAGGGCGTAGATCCAGTCCGCTCAGCACAGTTTCGGCATGCGCTTGCAAGCGTTCCAGCAATTTCGGTAGATTCTCGTTGCAAACGGTGAAGCCAGCTGCAGCAGCATGCCCACCGTGGTGCTCCATCAGATCGGCGCAGGCGTCCAGCGCGTCGGTGATGTGGTACTCGGGAATAGAGCGGCAGGAGGCGCGCGTGGTTTCTTCTCCTATTTGCCCCACGATCGAAGGCCGGTACCACTGCTCAGTAAGGCGAGATGCTGCCAGGCCCACGATGCCCGGGTTGTAATCAGGGTGGATCGCGACCAGCAGGAAAGGATCAATTTTATCTTTGAATGCCAGAACCTCGGCTTGTTCCTGGATCTGGCGCGTCTGCTGCTGCCGTTCGCGGTTCTGGTTGTCTAACTGCTGAGCCAGCAAGCCGCAGGTTTGTATGTCCTGCTCCAGGAGTAGCTCCAGCGCTGCCATGGCCGATTCCAGCCGTCCGGCTGCATTCAGGCGCGGGCCCAGGCCATAACCAATATCCATGGCTGTAATGCCCCCTGGTTGGATTCCGGCAGCGCCCATCAGCGAGCGCAATCCCTGGCGTTGACCACGCTGCAGTTCGCGTAAACCGCTGCGCACCAGGGCGCGGTTTTCTCCGGTCAGAGGAGCCAGGTCGGCCACTGTGCCAAGCGCTACCAGGTCCAGCATGGCTTGCATTTCCCCGGCCAGTAAAGGCCCACCCAGGCCGTCTTCGCCACGCAAGGCGCAGCCTAATTTATATGCCAGGCCTACTCCCGCAAGATCCTTGTAGGGATATTCGTCGCCCGGCTGCTTGGGGTTGATGATCGCACGCGCAACGGGCAGCTCACTGTGTGGATGGTGGTGATCGCTGATGATCAGGTCTATGCCCATGTGTTGGGCAAATTCTGCTTCTGGCAGGGAACGAATCCCACAATCCACTGTGATTACCAGTTTCACCCCCCATTCCTTCAAGAGCTCCAAGGCTTCGCGGTTGAGCCCGTAGCCTTCCTCAAACCGATTAGGGATATAAGGAATAATCTTGCTGCCGCCTAAACCTCTCAACACCTGGGTTAGCAATGCTGTGGCAGTTACTCCATCCACATCGTAGTCGCCATAAACAGCAATCGTTTGCTCCGTCTGTAAGGCATAGCGGATGCGCTCCACAGCCTGTGGGATGCCGAGCATATTTTCTGGCTCACTGTGAGGAGGGGGAGCTGCATCCAGGTAACGCTGGGCAGTCTCGGCTGTGGCATGGCCGCGGTTGAAGAGCAGTTGTTGCAGGACCGGCGGATATTGAGCCAGATTTTGTGCAGCTATGGAGGTGAGGGGTTGTGAGATCTGCCAGCGTTTACTTAAAGGTAGGGTCATAGTGTTTTGGTCGTGTCGATCGGTTTTTGGGAATAGGATGCGGCGTCCAGCTCGCGCGCCAGGATCAGGGCGCCAGTCAAACCAACTTCGTCGCCCAGGGTAGCTGTGACCAGAGTCAGTCCATCCAGATAATATTCAGAAAGGGCATACTTTTTCAGCGCCTGGCGCAAGGGGCCGAGCAGATACTCACCACTGCGGGTTACACCCCCTCCGAGCACGATTGCCGCCGGGTTGAAAATATGCAGGTAATTTGCCAGGGCCAACCCGATCCAATGCCCGGCGTGCTCCAGGGCGCGAATAGCCAGTTGGTCTCCGGTGTTGGCTGCCTCGCCGACTAATTTGGCTGTCAGTGGTTGTCCGGCAGGCAGGCAGCTGGCTTCCCCGGATATTATCTGCGCTTCAGTCCATCTGGCAATGGCCGGGCCTGCTGCAACTGCCTCCAGATGACCATATTGACCACACGG
>CAYXDC010000021.1:0-8283 GCA_964463505.1 uncultured Anaerolineaceae bacterium | reverse complement strand
AAATCTAACAAACGCGCTAAAGGCATTTCTCCAGCGCTATGTGTGGGGATGCGCTCCAGTTTTTCTGGTTGTAGTGTGCCAGTCGGGTAAAGCCCGGCGCGTATTTGTGTACCGCCTAAATCGACGGCGATATGAAAGCTCATAGGTGGAAGTATAGCATACGGCATTGGTCTGCTGTGCGGCGATCCTGAGCGGACTGGTTGGTGCTGTCAGGTGCTGGTTGACGACTCGTCTAAAGGCTGCTATGATCAGCGCGTATGAAAAATGCTCCTTCTGGCTGGTTTCATCGCATGCTTGGGGGACTGGTAAATATGCTCCGCTGGCTGGTCCCGGGTTTAGGGATCAAGCGCTGGTATCTTTTCACTTTTCTGGGAATCACCCTGCTGGCGGTCGGTTTTGGTGTGGTGATCCTCGAAGTCTACCGCACTACTCCCGATGATGCGTGGTGGTTAAATCTGCTCTCGACAGCTTCCCTGCGTTTCCTGGCGCGCCCATTGCGCGCATTGATCTTCGGCAGCCTTGGGGTGGGCATGATCATGTTTGGGATTTGGCAGCTGAACCGCTCCATGCTCTCGCCCTTTCTATCTCCAGGCCGCTCAGTGCTGGACACATTGCGCAATCACCGCCAGCGCGGGCGCGGCCCGCGCATTGTAGCCATCGGTGGCGGGCATGGCCTGGCAACTCTTCTGCGGGGTCTCAAGCAGCATTCACACAATATCACGGCTGTCGTCTCAGTGGCAGATGATGGCGGCTCCTCAGGCCGCCTGCGGCGCGATCTGGGCATACCCCCTCCAGGGGATATCCGCAACTGCCTGGCTGCCCTCTCCAATGATGAAGCCTTGCTCACCCAGCTCTTCCAGTACCGCTTCCCGACTCAGTCTGGCGGACTGGAAGGACACTCCTTTGGCAATCTTTTCATCAGCGCTCTAGCAGAAATCACCGGCAGCTTTGAAGAAGCCGTAGCCGAGTCAGGGCGCGTCCTGGCGATCTCGGGTCGCGTCTTACCATCCAGCCTGCATAATGTGTGCCTGGTAGCGGATGTCATGATGCCCACGACTGCAAAAGAGGTGCGTGTCGAAGGCGAAAGCCACATTCCCGAAAGCCCTGGTAAGGTGATGCGCGTCTGGCTGGAGCCAAGCAATCCCCCTGCTTTTCCCGAAGTTATTCAGGCCATTCTGGCTGCGGATATGATCGTCATCGGGCCTGGCAGCCTGTATACCAGCGTGCTGCCCAATCTGCTGGTGCCTGATATCATGGAGGCGGTGCGCGCCAGTCGCGCATTTAAAGCCTACGTGTGTAATGTGGCTACCCAACCCGGTGAAACCGATGGTTACTCTTGCCGCGACCATCTCCGGGCGCTTGAAAGTCATGTGGGCAGTGGCTTCTTTGAGATCATCATCAGTAACGACCACTGTGAGGGACGACTACCCGATGGTGTAGATTGGGTGCGCATTGATGAAGGCCTGGAGCAGGAATATCCTATCCATGCCGCAGATTTGGGTGATGAGCTTCACCCGGCCCGGCACGATGCGCGCAAACTGGCTGCAATCCTGATGGAATTGCTTGAAGAGCGCACCGGACCTTTGGTAGAATAGGGGATTGGGCAGGTATTCATCTGCTCTGAAATTCACTGTACAAGCCACCAGGTTGGTAGCTTACATATACGACAGATCTCTGTTTCAGGAGGAAGATCATGACTGTAAAAGTTGGCATCAATGGTTTTGGCCGTATTGGACGGCAAGTACTCAAGGCGATCCGGGACAATCACCCCGACACACTCGAAGTTGTAGCCTTCAACGATATCGGTGATTTGCCTACCATGGCCCATCTACTGAAGTATGACTCCAATTATGGCCGCTTTGACGGCAGTATTGCCGTTGAAGGCGATGCGCTGCTCATCGATGGTAAAGAAGTTAAAGCTTTCAAAGAGACCGACCCCGCTAATATCCCCTGGGGTGACCTGGGCGTGGATATCGTCGTTGAGAGCACGGGCATCTTCACCATCAAGGATGATGGCGTAAACAAAAAAGGCAAAACAGTCAAAGGCGCCAGTAACCATATCAAGAGTGGCGCCAAGAAAGTAATCATTTCGTCACCTGCTCAGGGCGAAGACCTGACCATCGTATTGGGCGTCAACGATGACAAATACGACCCCAAGAACCACCACGTGGTTTCAAACGCCTCCTGCACCACCAATGGCCTGGCTCCGGCGGTCAAAGTTGCCCATGACGCTTTCGGCATTGCGCGCGGCTTCATGGTAACCGTACATTCTTACACCAACGACCAGAAGATCCTCGATCTGCCCCACAGTGACCTACGCCGGGCGCGTGCCGCAGCCATGAACATCATTCCCACCTCCACCGGGGCTGCACGTGCGCTCAAGCTGGTAATCCCAGATATGGATGGCAAGTTGGATGGTTATTCGCTGCGCGTGCCCACTTCCACGGTCTCTGTGATTGACCTGACCGTTGAGCTGGTCAACTCCACCACCACCGAAGAGCTGCGCCAGGCGTTCCGCGACGCCGCAGCTGGTCCTCTGAAGGGCATCCTGGCGGCAGTGGACGAACCCCTGGTCAGCATTGATTTCAAGGGCGACCCGCACAGCTCCTCTGTGGATATGGAATTCACTCAGGTGCTGGGTAAAGGCAAGAATAACTTTGCCAAGATCATCGCCTGGTATGACAATGAATGGGGTTACTCGGTGCGCACTGCGGACCTGGCGGCTCTGATGGCGAAATACCTATAGTCGATTGGTTGCATGGAGCGTGGTGATGGGTGAACCCTGATGGGTGAACCTTGAGGGGTTAGCCCAGAACCACGCTCTATTGCACGGAGGCCTCCCCATGTTCAATAAAAAAACCATCCGTGATATCGACCCCCAGGGCAAGCGTGTGCTGGTGCGGGTCGATTTCAACGTACCGATTAAAGACGGCGTGGTCACTGATGACACCCGCATCCAGGCTGCCTTGCCTACCCTGAATTATCTGCTGGAAAAAGGCGCAGCTCTGATCTTGTTTTCGCACCTGGGCCGCCCAAAAGATGGCCCTGACCCAAAATATTCCATGCGGCCGGTGGCTGAGCATTTGAGTAAAGTGCTGGGCAAACCGGTTGCTTTTGCGACAGAGGCCGCAGGACCGGTGGCTGAAGCGGCTGCCGCCCAGCTCAAACCGGGCGATGTGCTGGTGCTGGAGAATACCCGTTTCTACCCTGGCGAGACCAAGAATGATCCGGCTCTCTCTGCCCAGTTTGCAAAGCTGGCTGATCTATTTGTCAATGATGCCTTCGGCTCAGCGCACCGCGCCCATGCCTCTACAGAGGGTGTGGCGAAGCACCTGCCAGCAGTGGCAGGCTTTCTGATGGAACGCGAGATCCAGTACCTGGGTCAGGCAATCGCTGACCCCAAGCGCCCCTTCGTAGCGATCCTGGGCGGCGCCAAGATCAGCGATAAGATTGGTGTGATCCGCAACCTGCTGACCAAAGCGGACCAGGTTCTGATCGGCGGCGGGATGGCAAATACCTTCTTTAAGGCGCAGGGTTACCCGATTGGCGACTCGCTGGTGGAAGATGAAGCCCTGGAAACCGCCCGTGAGCTGGTGCAGACCGGCAGCGGCAAGCTGCGCCTGCCGGTGGATGTCGTGGTAGCCGATCGCTTCGATGCCGAAGCAGCCGCCAAAATAATCGCCATGGGGCCGATTGAGGCTGGCTGGCGCATCCTGGATATTGGCCCTGAGTCGGTCAAGGCGTTTGCTAAAGCCATCCAGAACGCCGGCACGGTGGTCTGGAATGGACCGATGGGCGTATTTGAATTCCCGCGCTTTGCCCAGGGCACCTTTGGGGTGGCGCGCGCCGTTGCCGAGAGCAATGCCACTTCCATCATCGGGGGCGGGGACTCGGTGGCTGCCATCAACCAATCCGGCCTGGAGGATAAGATCACGCACATCTCTACCGGTGGCGGCGCCTCCCTGGAGATGCTCGAAGGCCTGGTGCTGCCTGGCCTAGCGGCATTGCAAGATAAATAAACTGGCGCTGTGTTGCATCCGTACTTTAACTGGCGGGTGCAGCTAAGAGTTGCATTCGAAATCAAGGGATGCTGGCCTGCACCCGTAGACCAGCATCCTTTTGCAAACAAAATTTGTGAGGTCAAACGATGCGAACACCCTTGGTAGCTGGGAACTGGAAAATGTTTAAGACTGTGTCCGAGGCGCGCCACTTGATTTCTGAGTTGGTGCCCGGCTTGCAGGCGATTAAAGGCGTTGAGAAGGTGATCTGCCCGCCTGCCATGGCGCTGCTGGCCGCGGCTGCCTTGCTGGAAGGCACCGAGATTGGCCTGGGCGCCCAAAATATGCACTGGGAATCTTCCGGCGCTTTCACGGGCGAAATCGCCCCACCCATGGTCGCCGAGCTGTGCCAGTATGTCATCCTCGGCCATTCGGAGCGCCGCGCCATGTTTGGTGAGACCGATGAGACAGTGAATAAGAAAGTCGGCGCAGCCCTGGCGCATGGCCTGCTGCCCATCGTATGCGTGGGCGAGACCCTGGATGAGAACGAAGCCGGGCGTACGACTGAGGTTGTTGCCGGGCAGGTGCGTGCAGGCCTGGCGGGTATGAGCCTGGATACCGATAATCCTCTGGCCAGCGGGCGCTCCATCATTATCGCTTACGAGCCGGTCTGGGCGATTGGCACTGGCAAAGCGGCCAATGCCGAAGGCGCCAACGCAGTTGTGGCCGATATCATTCGCCCGGCCCTGGCAGAGCTCTTTGGTGAGGCGCTGGCGCAGGAAATCCGCGTATTATATGGCGGCTCGGTAAAGGGCAGCAATGCCGCCGAGTATTTTAATATGCCCGATATTGACGGGGCGCTGGTGGGTGGAGCCAGCCTGAAAGCCGCCGATTTCACCCAGATCGTCCAGGCTGCGGCAGGTTGATTCACATTGTGAGCTGCTGCACGCCAGAGAACGCTGCAGGATGATGCCGGAAGAAATGCAAGGCTTAATGTGGCTCCTGCTTTTGCTGGGGCCACTTTTTTTAGCCCAGCGCAGCCTGCACCGCGAGGTGCAGGCGATCTTCCTGTTGATCACCAGGCGCATGGATTTCTCGATCGTCCTGTTTGCCCTGGTATTCTTCCCCGGTGTGCTGCTCCACGAGACCAGCCATTACCTGATGGCGCGTATATTGGGCGTGCGCACCGGACGATTTTCACTGCTGCCGCGCCCCCTGCCCAATGGACGCCTGCAATTAGGTTACGTCGAGACGCGTGCATCGGATTGGGTGCGCGAAACTCTGATCGGAGCGGCTCCGCTCCTGACGGGCGGCGTGGTGGTGGCCTATGCTGGTGTGCAGCGCCTGGGTCTGACAAGCGCCTGGGACGCGCTCAGCAGCGGGACACCTGGCGCATTGCAGCTAGCCCTGCGCGCCATGCTGGACCGGCCTGATTTCTGGCTGTGGTTCTACCTGACTCTGGCGGTCAGCAGCACTATGCTGCCATCCGCCTCCGACCGGCGCGCCTGGCTGCCCCTGGGGCTGGTGGCGGCGATCCTGCTGGGCATCAGTCTGGCGGCTGGGGCTGGCCCCTGGCTGCTGGCCAACGCCGCCCCCTGGGTGAATCGCGGCCTGGAAGCTGCTGCACTGGTCCTGGCGATCAGCCTGGGCCTGCACCTGGTGCTGCTGCCGCCCTTCTGGCTGGCGCGGCGCGGCCTCAGCCACCTCTCGGGCCTGGATGTCGCCTGAGAAACTATCAACCTTGATGGTTACTACTTGAACGTCCATTCGTTTGTTAAAATAAAAGACATAATGGAGTTCAGGCTTGTCCCGCCAGCCGGGTGAATCCAAAATAAATTTGCCATCTGTACTCCTCAAAAAAAGCGCTTGTGGATGCCTGTACCAGGAGCGAGTGGTTTGTGTCAGGTGGGCGGAGCGCGCTTATAACACGCCTGCGCTTGATCAAACCCCCTGTGTGCGGTAAACTTCTCCACTGGAGAGGAAAACGAACAGGCATGGCTGTCCTTTGGTATGCAATGCGCAGCAAGCCGCGCAAAGAAGATGCACTCTGGCGCCAACTGCGCGCCCAGGGCTTTGAAGTCTTTCATCCACGCGTGCGCGTGCACCGCGTGAACCCGCGGGCCCGCAAGCTGGAACCATACTTCCCCGGCTACCTGTTCGTACAGGCTGATCTGGAGGATGTGGGCCGCTCGCGTTTCCAGTGGATGCCGCACTCGCTGGGCCTGGTCTCCTTTGGCGGCGAGCCCTCCCCGGTGCCGGACCACCTGATCAACGAGATCCGCAAACGGATCGAGGCCATCGCCGCGGCTGGCGGGGAACTCTTCGATGGACTCAAGTCCGGAGATAGTATCCGCATCCAGGAAGGCCCCTTCCGCGGTTATGAGGCTATCTTTGACGCCCGTCTGCCGGGCACGGAACGCGTGCGCGTGCTGCTCGAATTCCTGGGTAGCCAGCGCAAGGTGCCGGTGGAGCTGAGCGCTTCCCAGATCCAGCAGATAAAACGCAAATAATTTTCCGGTACACATACCGGTAATACGATAAGGATTGGATTCGAACCTATGAAGAAAGCTTTAATTACCGGCATCACCGGGCAAGACGGCTCTTACCTGGCTGAACTACTGCTCTCGCAGGGCTACGAGGTCCACGGCCTGATCCGCCGCGCCAGCACCTTCAACACCCAACGCATCGATCACATCTACAATGACCCCCACAAGCAGAACGGGGTCAATCTGCACCTGCATTACGGCGATGTGGCCGCATCGGGCAACCTGATCGAGATCATCTACAACATCCGCCCCGATGAGGTCTACCACCTGGCGGCGCAATCGCATGTGCGCGTGAGCTTTGACCTGCCTGAATACACCGGCGATGTGACCGGGTTGGGCACCATGCGCATCCTGGAAGCCATCCGCAAGAGCGGCATCCCGGCGCGCTTATACCAGGCATCCTCCAGCGAAATGTTTGGGGCTGCCAAACCCCCGCAGAGCGAGCTGACCCCCTTCGAGCCGCAATCCCCCTACGCCGCCGCCAAGGTGTACGCCTTCTACGTCACCAAGAACTACCGCCAGGCCTACAATATCTTCGCCTGCAACGGCATCCTGTTCAACCACGAATCCCCCCGCCGCGGCGAGACCTTCGTCACGCGCAAGATCACGCGCGCCCTGGCCAATATCAAGGCCGGCAAGCAGAGCAAGCTCTACCTGGGCAACCTGGACGCCCGCCGGGACTGGGGCTATGCCCCCGATTACGTGGCTGCCATGTGGAAGATGCTCCAGTACGACCACCCCGAAGATTTTGTCATTGGCACCGGCGAGGCGCACTCGGTGCGCGAATTCCTGGACGAGGCTTTCGGCTATGTGGACCTGGACTGGCAGCAGTACGTGGAGATCGACCCGCGCTACTTCCGCCCCACGGAGGTGGATTACCTGCTGGCCGATCCCACCCGCGCAATCCGCGAGCTGGGCTGGGAGCCGCGCATCTTCTTCAAGGACCTGGTGCGCATCATGGTGGATGCCGACCTGGAGCTCACCGGGCAGCAGTCGCCGGGCGATGGCAAAAAGCTGCTCGAAGGCCGCCACGGCCCCTGGCACCGCTGGGATAGCCAGGTCATTTCGATGCACTGATTTCGACTGCGTCGAAATCTTGGGATTGGTGATCGCCCTGGGCGATCACCAATCTCCACATGAATGACTATTCGATTGTCTGAATCCCCCACATCACAACCCGACTTCTATCAAGCACTGTGCCAGGCGCTCAGCGGAGCGCAGCCGGATGACGCGGCGTGGACGCCTTCCGATTGGGAGCACTTCACCCGCCTGGCCCAGGCAGAGAGCGTAGCGCCGCGGCTGTATGCCATCTGGCGCCAGGCAGGCTTTCCCGTGGGCTTACTGCCAGAACAGCAGGCAATCTTCTCGCAAGCTTATTTCCAGTCTGCCGGGCGCAACGCCGTGTACCGCACAGAGCTGGCGAAGATCCGCAGCCTGTTCGCTCAGGCCGGGATCGACTGCCTGCCGCTCAAAGGCGCCGCCCTGGCAGGTACGCTCTATTCCGACCCCGCTACACGCCCGATGAGCGACCTGGACCTGCTGGTGCGGCCCCAGCACCTGCGCCGGGCGCTGGCAGTCCTGCGCCGTGCCGGCTACAGCCTGGAAAATTTCACCTATCACGCCCTATTGTGGGGGCCGGTCTTTGTGGAGTTGCACTGGAGCCTGCCCTATCCCCAGGGCGCCCGCCGCCAGCCCCCCGAGCCCTGGTTCTGGGAGAAGCAAGCCGGCTCTGCAACAGA
>CAYXDC010000020.1:0-46907 GCA_964463505.1 uncultured Anaerolineaceae bacterium | reverse complement strand
GGAAAATCCTATCCTACCTCAGGCTCCTCTTTTCTGACAACTCTTGCGTGCACACGTACTGTGAATATTACCCATCTAAGGCGACGAATGAGGTCTGTTTTACCAAATGCAGTAGTAGGTTTTGTGGTAAACTATTCCGTTGGATTGCAGCTATTATTCAACCATATATAGGAGAAAAAGTTATGTCTAAGAAATGGGTTTTCCTTTTCGATGAAGTAGAAGAGGCCGAGAAAGTTGTCGATGGTAATTGGGACAATGTACGCGCCCTGCTGGGCGGCAAGGGAGCTAACCTGGCAGATATGACCCGCATCGGCCTACCCGTGCCTCCCGGGTTCACCGTGACCACAGCAGCCTGTAACGCCTACCTGGCCGCAGGCGAGAAATTCCCCGAGGGTATGTGGGATCAAGAGCTCGAAGCAATGCAGCAAGTTGAAAAATTAACCGGGAAAAAGTTTGGTGATCCCAAAAATCCTCTGCTAGTATCCTGCCGCTCTGGCGCCAAGTTCTCCATGCCGGGCATGATGGATACGGTGCTCAACCTGGGGCTCAATGATGCCACCGCCCAGGGTATGATCGAGCTGACCGGTGACGAACGTTTTGTATACGATTCTTACCGGCGGTTAGTGCAAATGTTTGGCTCGGTGGTATTGGACATTTCTGATGAAGCCTTCGAAGATCCTCTGGAAGCCTACAAACACAACAAAGGTGTCCAGTCCGACACCGATTTAACCGCCGAGGATTGGAAAAAGCTCACCGAAGTCTTTAAGCAGGTTGTCCGCAAAGAACAAGGCTTCGATTTTCCGCAGGACCCATACGAGCAGCTGCGCCTGGCAACTGAAGCGGTATTTAAATCATGGAATGGCAAGCGCGCTAGAGACTATCGCAATGCGGCTGGCATTGCCCACGATCTGGGCACAGCAGTCAATATTGTGACCATGGTCTTCGGCAATATGGGCTGGGACTCCGGCACCGGGGTCGCCTTCACCCGCGACCCTGCTAACGGCGATGACGTTATGTATGGCGATTATCTTTTGAATGCCCAGGGTGAGGACGTGGTAGCCGGTATCCGTAACACCAACCCAATTGCCCAGCTGGCTGGCGAGATGCCTGAGGCTTACAAGCAATTCCTGGAAATTACTGATAAGCTTGAACTACATTACAAAGACATGCAGGATGTTGAATTCACCATTGAACACAACCGCCTGTGGATGCTGCAGACCCGGAACGGCAAGCGCACTGCCAAAGCCGCAGTTAAGATTGCCGTGGATATGGTCAATGAGGGCCTCATTAGCAAAGAAGAAGCGATTTTACGCGTGACCACTGAAAATGTTGACACGCTCCTGCACCCACAATTCGATGCGAAAGCCAAAGCCGCGGCGTCGAGCGGGGGTAAATTATATGCCAAAGGTGTGAACGCCTCCCCTGGCGCAGCAGTTGGCCAGGTGTACTTCGACGCCGACACTGCAGAGCGCATGGCAAAAGAAAGCAAGCAGGACGTGATCATGGTGCGCCCATTCACCAAGCCAGATGACGTACATGGGATGTTGGCTGCCAAAGGTATTCTGACCAGTGAGGGTGGAGCCACTTCTCACGCGGCCGTGGTTGCCCGCCAGTTCGGCGTGCCCTGCATCGTTGGCGCATCCGAGATCCGTATTGACCTTGAAAAACGCCAGATGGCCGCCAATGGTCAGGTAGTTAAAGAAGGCGAATGGATCTCCGTGGATGGCAGCACGGGTGAAGTTTATCTGGGCCAAATCCCGACCACCTCTCCCAACCTGGATGAACAAACCGACCTGCTCACCCTGCTGACATGGGCAGACGAGATCTGTGCTACCCCCGGCATTCGCACAGCTCCTGAGGGTTGGCCGACGCGTGGCTTGCAGGTTTGGGCCAACGCCGACTATCCCGCGGATGCCCGCCGGGCGCGCTCTTACGGCGCCAAGGGCATTGGCCTGTGCCGCACCGAGCATATGTTCTTCGAGCCGGCGCGCTTGCCGATCGTGCAGCGCATGATCCTGGCCGATTCTTCTGCTGAGCGCACGACGGCCCTGAACGAGCTGCTGCCTTACCAGCGCGCCGACTTCGAAGGTCTGTTTGCCGCAATGGACGGCCTGCCGGTCATCATCCGTTTGATCGACCCGCCCTTGCACGAGTTCTTGCCCTCCGAAGAAGCCCTGCTGGAAGAAGTCATCACCATGCGCGTCAAAGGTGAGACGAAAGGCCTGGAAGACAAGGAAAAATTACTTGCCAGCGTGCGCTCGTTGCATGAATCCAACCCGATGATGGGGCTGCGGGGTGTGCGCCTGAGCATCGAGATGCCTGAGATTGTTGAGATGCAAGTACGGGCAATCTTCGAAGCTGCCGCCAACCAGACCCTGGCAGGCGTCGAAGTGAAACCGGAAGTGATGATCCCCCTGACCGGTACGGTCAATGAGCTGCACTGGATCCAGCCACGCCTGGAGAAAATTGCCAAGGCCGTGATGGAAGAAAAGGGGGTATCCTTCGAGTATAAGTTCGGCACCATGATCGAGATCCCGCGCGCCGCAGTCACAGCAGCCGAAATTGCCGGCCTGGCCGAATTCTTCTCTTTCGGTACCAATGACCTGACGCAGATGACCTTCGGTTATAGCCGTGACGATGCTGAGCGCAACTTCCTGATCACGTATGTTGAGCAAGGCATCCTGCCCAAGAATCCCTTCCAGACTATCGACCGCGAGGGTGTGGGGCGCTTGATGCAGATCGCCGTGGATGATGGCCGCAAGGCACGCCCTGACCTGGAAGTGGGTATCTGCGGAGAGCATGGTGGCGATCCGAATTCGATCGAGTTCTGCCATATGATTGGCAATAACTACGTAAGCTGCTCGCCTTTCCGCGTGCCGGTGGCGCGCCTGGCAGCAGCTCATTCGGCGCTGAAGTTCCGCAAGTAGTCCAGCTAGTTGTTAAATAAAAAGCGGGGTTGTCTGATGTGACAGCCCCGATTTTTTATTCCAGGTTAGCCTGATTTTCCAGGTTAGCCTGATTTTCCAGGTTAGCCTGATTTCAGTGGATAAACGAGCTCACGCGGCCGGCTCATCCAGACTGGGCACACGCTTGCGAACCAACCATGGGGGTAGTATCGCCGCCGCAGCACATGCCAACCCGCCCACCAGTAAGCCCACGAGCTGCCCCAGGATGGGTGACACACCCAGCATAGCGATCAATATGGCCGGACCAAAGAATAACAGCATGCAGAAAGGCAGGAGCAGCATGGTGAGCAACGCAGCCAAACAGCCATTCAAGCCGGTTGTCATACGGCGCGGGTCTTCCCAGGTCATGTTTGCACCGGCAACGCCAAAAGCCAGGTTCACCCCTGTATTTGCAGCCGTCGTCAGAGCCACCACTGGCAAAGTAAACCATAATTGGCTCAAACCTGCAGGCTGGAGCATGGATATGATTAATAAATAAATCCAGCCCAACGCAAGCGAAGGTAAAAAGGCCACCAAAAATTTAGTCCCCAGGAGCTGCGCGGTGCTGAGCGGGGCAGCTTTCAGCATCCAGTAGCTTTTCCCCTCCTGGGAGAAGCCCATGCCTGCCAGGCGCGATACCAGCATCCAGCTCACAAACATCGCCAGGGCAACATTAATATATAAGGGCAGGTTGCGCATTGCTTCAGCGATCCATACGGGCGTATCGACATCCGGCGACGGCATTGGATCATCTCCACGCAAGATCATAAAAGCGTACACAATCCCAAAAATGAGCGGGGTAATCAATTGCGACATGTTGCGCAGGTCTCGCCGCAACATGTAAAAATCTTTGAGCATAATTGCCCGCACAGGCTGAGGCAGCAAGCGCGTCAGTATCGCACGCACGGAATTGGCCTGCACAGGGCGAGCGCTTGCGGCGGCTTTTTTCTTGCGCCGATTATTCTGCATATTAGCCCAGCCACTGTAATAGAGCTTTTCCGCCACCACCAGGCTGGAATAGAAGAAAGCTGCACATATTCCCAGGGTGAGCACCAAATAGCCAAAGCCCGCCAGCCACTGGTTGTTACCCAGGCTCACCAGCGCTTGCCCGGGCCAGCTTAACGGGGACCAGGGCGAAGTAAAGCGCGAGAAATTATTCATCACCTGCACAGCCTGATCAGGGGGTACATCCTCAAATCTGGCAAACTGGCCGGACTGGGAGCAGATAAATGACGAAATCGCTCCAACGAACCCCAGGACCTCAGCTACCCGCCGGGCAGGAAAGATGCGCACCACCCCCATCACCAGCAATCCACCCAGCCCGGCCGCGGCCAGCGCCAGAGCCAGGATGACGACCCCGATCAGTACATAGTAGAGCAAGTTATAACCACGCGCCAAACCCAGGCCGACCAGGATAGGGATACTGAATAGACTGATCAAAGCCAGGTTTGGCAGAATGGCTTGCAGCAGCTTGGCAATGAATACCGCACGGATTGGAATTGGGGCTGCCAGGAGGAAATCCATGTCGTTGGCAAGGTAAAGCGCCTGGAGCAGTACGCCAAAACTGGTCAGCAAGATGCCCAAAAAAGCACCTCCAACCAGCAAGACCGGCAGGCTATCGATGAAGGCGCCCTGATCTCCAACCATTTCAGCCAGTTGAGGTGATTGGATGAAGCGCAACAGCGACCAGCTTAGAAAGATTAACAGCCCCAGGCCAGCCAGGATCAGCAGTGCAAAGATTGCCAGGCCAACCTTGCGCCGTTTGGAAGCGCGCTTGATCCCACTCCACCAGATACGCAGGCGCAGGCGCAACAATTTTCCCACCGACGCCCATAAAGCCGGCGCAACCCAAACCTGGGCAGTGCTCATTTCAGGACCTCGGCGATTTCAGCATATTCGGTGCCACCCGTCAGGCTGAGGAAGATATCCTCCAGGCTATCCTGCCCGGTACTCGCGGAACGCAGCTCGCCCATTGTACCGATGGCAATCAAACGCCCCTGGCTGATAATGCCAATCCGGTCACACATTCGCTCAGCGATTTCCAGGATATGCGTGGAAAGGAATACCGTCGCGCCGCGCTCCGCAAGCTGGCGCAAGATATCTTTGATCAGTCGTGCAGACTTTGGGTCCAGCCCAACTGTCGGCTCATCCAGCACCAGGACACGCGGGTCATGCACCAGGGCAGCCGCCAGGGCGGTTTTCTGCTGCATACCATGGCTATATGAATCAATAGGATCATCCGCTGCGCCTGCCAGATCGAATAAGCGCAACAATTCCTCACTGCGTCGCTCGATCTGGGCGCTGGGCACGCTGTACAGGTCGCCCACAAAACGCAAGAGCTCGCGCCCGCTCAATTTTGGATACAGATTGGGGTTATCCGGTACAAAGCCATTGGCAGCTTTGGCTTTCAACGGCTCAGCTTGCACATCGAAACCTGCCACCTTCACTGTGCCAGAGGTGGGTTTGAGTAACCCGGCGATCATCTTGATCGTGGTCGTCTTACCCGCGCCATTCGGACCCAAGAAGCCGAAAATTTCTCCTGCATACACCGAAAAACTTACCTGATCCACCGCCAGCTTATCCCCAAAGCGTTTGGTCAGCTGTTCCGTCTCGATCAATGGAGCATTCGCCAAAATCAACCTCCCGATCTCTCCCCCCTGCTAATTCGTCAAGATTTCCAGGTTTTCAGGGTGCTTCGCCTGGTTGAACCCGAGATTTATCTGCTAACTGGCTCACCCGCACCAGATGAATCGCCGCATGGTAGCAAGCCGGGATGCACTTCCCACACCCATGGCAGCGATCTAACTCAATGAAAGCGGGCTCATCGGGTGCAATTTTAACAATCGCATGCATGCTGCACGCTCGCTGCGCCAGGCAAGGGTGGCAGCCAAGACATAGATCCCAATCAATTTCAGCCCAAATCATCGCTCTTCACCTGCAATTCACCATTAATCTTCGGTCTTCCGCACCTGGTCGGAGGACTAAATATATAGCATCATATCTCAGGGCTTTCCGTTTGGCAAGACTCTTAGCCGCCAGTCAAGATCGTTTTGCGCTAACACAACGCGCAGGTTCATGAGCAGAGTTTTAGAGAAGCGCGTCCGGCGCAGGCAGCGCTTGATTTCTCATCCAGCCTGGGTTAAAATCCTCGCCACAATGCTTAAACCGCTCACCCGCCGTGATTTTCTTAAGGTCAGCGGGCTGGCTCTGACCAGCCTGGCTTTCCAGACGCCCTGGCCACCCATCCTGGAGCAGGACCAGGGTCTCATTGCACGCGTCACGGTGAATGAGATCGATCTACGTTCTAAAGCGCGCGACGATGCCCCAATCATTGGCAAGCGCTACAAAGACCAGCTTGTACACATCTACTACGACCTGATCCCGCCAGATGCGCCAAAATTCTACAATCCACTCTGGTATCGAGTGTGGGGTGGTTATCTACACTCCAAATGGCTGCAGATCGTGCAGATCCGCTACAACGATGCACTGAGCACAGTTCCCGAGAGTGGGGTGCTGTGCGAGGTAACGGTGCCATACAGCCAGGCATATCGCTTCAGCTCCTGGAATGGCTGGCAGCCCTGGCGAGGTTCAAATCTTTACTATGGCTCAACCCACTGGATCACTGCGGTTGAAGAAGGCCCCGATAAAGAACCCTGGTATCGCATCACCAGCGAGCTAAGCGCCAGCGAAATTTACTACATCCCAGCCGCGCACTTGCGCGCCTTCACTCCCGAAGAATTGGCGCCCATCTCAGCCGATGTGCCCCCTGAACAAAAACGCATTGAAGTATCAATCAGCCAGCAGCGGGTGTGGGCCTATGAGAATAACCAGGAAGTGTTCACGGCGCGGGTTTCCACCGGCATACCCAGCCGCCAACTCTCCGAGGACTCCCTGCCGACTGCCACTCCACGCGGCGCTTTCCGCATCTACTCTAAAATGCCTTCGAAACATATGGGCAGCATCGCGTATGGACCCGATATTGACGCGAATGGCGGTTTCTCTCTGCCAGGTGTACCGTGGACGTCATTCTTCAAATTTCCCGGTGGGTATGCCTTCCACGGCACCTACTGGCACAACAATTTTGGCTTGCAAATGAGCCACGGCTGTATTAATATGCGTAATGAAGACGCGCTCTGGTTGTTCCGCTGGAGCACCCCAGTGATCGCCGAGGAGATTGAAGACCACAGCGACTGGGAGAAGCGCGGCAACGGCACACTGGTTGAAATTGATTAACTGTTCGCTGGTCAGGGTGAAGTGAATACAAAACTCTCCCGCCGAGATTTTCTGAAACTCAGTGGCCTGGCACTGGGCACGCTTGCGGCGCGCCCCCTACCGCGCCCCTGGCCTCCCGAAGAGAATCCCCTCGCTCAGCGTATGGTCGGACGGGTAACTGTCAGTGGGGTCTATGTGTATTCCGAGCCGAGCGTTCGCAGCCGGCGTATCGGACACATCCGCCGCGACGAGCTGGTGGGCATGGACGAAGTCTATATATCCCCTCAGGGTCCGGCTCACAATCCGCGCTGGTACCATCTCAGGCGCGGCGGGTATGTTTATTCGGCATATATGCAACGCGTGGAGAACCAGCATCTAAACCAACCCCTGAGCTGGGTGGCGGAGGGCGGCCGGCTGGGGGAGCTCACGGTACCATTCAGCGACTCTTACCGCAAGACCCTGCGCGGTGGATGGGTGCGCCTGTACCGCCTGTATTACGGTTCCGTGCATTGGATCACTCAACTGGTAGATGGCCCGGATGGCGAGCCCTGGTACGGCCTGACAGATGAATTGCTGCACGTGCTGTACTGCGTGCCCGCCAGCCATGTGCGCCCCATCAGCCCCGAGGAACTAACCCCCATCTCACCAGACGTGCCCTCCGAAGAAAAACAGCTCCAGGTATCCGTGGCAGACCAACTGTTGACTGCATACGAAAAGGGTCAGGTTGTATTCCAGACCCTGGTATCCACCGGCGTCCCCAGCAAGGAACCGACTCCGAACGGCATCCCCACCCACACGCCCAATGGGCGCTTTCGAGTATCCGTAAAAGTGCCTTCCAAACACATGGGCGATGGCAATCTGACCGGCGATCCGGAAGCTTATGAATTACTAGGTGTGCCGTGGGTGTCCTTTTTCCACTCCACCGGAGTTGCCTTTCATGGCACCTACTGGCACGATAATTTTGGGCGCATGATGAGCCACGGCTGTGTAAATATGCGCAATGAGGATGCTTTGTGGCTGTACCGCTGGAGCCAACCAATTTCAGGTCCGATGGACTGGAACACGAAAGGTGCAGGGACGGTAGTCGTTGTGCAGTAATTCAAAGCCCAAACCGGAGGGCTGATTAAGTAGATAATTCTTGCGACCCGCTCTACTTATTCGCCCAATATTCGTCAGCCTCTTTTTCCATAGCTAAGAGGCGGGTATAGTAATCCGGAAACTCCTTGAGGTGCGCCAGAGCAATCTTCCCAGTCGTCAATGCATCATCATCGGTCACATTGGTTTGTGGATCTCTGGCGCCATGTTCCAGTTCCACGTCCAGCCCCATACGGAATTGTTCGACATCAAAATCCTTCCAATCGATGCCTAAAGTTTCGCCAATTTTCTTCGCCTCAGCCGAGGTAAATTTCTTTTTTGCGCTCATCGGTAGATTTCCTTTCCCTGGTTACAAATCCAATTGAACAGAGTTTTAGATATCTCAATCATACTACCATTCCCAGTCAGGCCACTAAAGCGCAAGCAGCCCCAGTTATCTGCTAGGGCTGCTGCCGCACCAATAAAGACCAGAGTACCAATAAATGGGTATCGACCAATAAAGGATAAAATACCTATAAGAGAGCGTCTACCATTAATGCCGCGAAGATGAAAGCCAGGTACATGCTGGACTGGCGGTACATCTTCCAGGCAACTTTATTACCCCCTTCTTTCCACACTTTCCAGGCTGCCAGCAACAGCCAGCCCCCCAATACTACCGCCCCGACCAGATAAATGCTCCCACCCATGCCGAAAAGCGGCAGTAAAAGCGTCAATACAACCAGCTCGATGGTGTAGATCAAGATCTGCCAGCGCGTCTCATGCTCGCCGCGCACCACCGGCAGCATAGGCACACCTGCTCGAGCATAATCATTGCGTCGCACCAGCGCCAATGCCCAGAAATGCGGCGGGGTCCACATAAAAACGATGGCAAACAGGAACAGGGAAGGGATATTCAGGCTGCCCGTGGCAGCCGCCCAGCCCACCAACGGAGGAATTGCCCCCGCACCGCCCCCGATCACAATATTCTGCACGGTGGTCTTTTTGAGAAACACGCTGTAGAGCAAAACATAATAGATGATGCCCGCCAGGCTCAGCAAGGCCGCCAGGATGTTGACAAACGCGGTCAGCAAGTAAAATGAGGCCAGAGCAACACCCACCCCGAAAGCCAGCGCTTCTCCAGGGGTCAGTCGCCCAGCCGGCAGGGGACGCTTCTGGGTGCGCTGCATTTTCTGATCGTCATAACGGTCGATATACTGGTTCATGGCGCCAGAGCCGCCCGCCGCCATAAACCCACCCAGCAGAGTCCAGAAAGTCAGCTCCAGGGACGGCCAGGCTTTGGCGCCAATCACCATGCCGGCATAGGTAGTCACCAGCAAGAGCAGGACCACGATGGGCTTGGTGAGCAATAGAAAATCCTTGAGCAGGCCGCGCCGCCCAACGATCGATTGGGCATCGGCGCGCTCATCTGCCGCGCTGCGGCCCACGATCCCCAAGGCCAGGACCAGGATCGCCAGCGCCGCCCAGACGGCAACCGAGGTGGCAGTATGTAAAGCCTGTAAATGAGGTGGGAAATCCAGGGCAACTTTCAGGCTGCCTAACAGAGCCTGAGCCAAGAATAATACTGAGGCTGTCGTAGCAGCCACGATGACGGGTGTCTGGCTGCGCTGGGTGCGCCAGGCCTGCACCAGTAAGCCAACCATTAACAGCCCGGAAACCGCCACCAAAAAGCGGTGCGCCATATTGATCCAGCCTGCCAGATCGGACGGGAACAGGCTTCCGCCACATAAAGGCCAATCTGGGCAGGCGGCGATAGCTCCGCTGGCAGCCACTACCCCGCCGCTGACCAGCATCAGCAGGACGGCTCCAAAAGTAAGCAGCGCCAGGCGGCTGAAAGGGCTGCTTAAGTGCAGGCGCTGGGGAAGCTGCACGCCCAGCTCACGGTAATAGGCGGCAGTGGTGGCTGTAATCGTCAACGCCAGCACCAACAGCGATAAGCCCAAATGCAGGGCGGTCGCAGCCGGCGCAGAATCTGCGCTCACCAGTCCCCGCCCCATAATCACCTGCACGCCCATCAGAAACGCTCCCCCCAGCAGTGGCAGGCGAACCAGGCGTTCCTGTCGCAAGCGCAGAGCAGCTACACCCGCTGCTAGGAATAGGAGCACGGCGCTCAAGCCCGCCAAGGCGCGATGGAAGTAAGCCAGCCGGCCTATAGCATCCGCCGGGAGAGAAAACTCCCCACTACACAGCGGCCAGCCGGCGCAGGCTGAGCCAGCCTCGGTGGCGCGGGTAATTCCACCCAGCACGATCACCAGGAAAATCGCCAGACTGGCAGCCAGGACCAGGCGGGGCAGTTGTTGGGCGAGTCGGTCAAGAATGTGTCTGATGTGCATGCTTGGCTCCAGATAGTGTTTTGCGAATGAAAAATGGATAGCCGATGCCCAAAATGGCGGCGAATGAAAACCACTGTAAGGCATAGCTCATGTGCGGGCCTTCGGTCAATTCAAGATCAGGCTGGCTGCGATGTGGCAGGGCTGTCCAGGCCGGATCGGGAGCTTGTTGGACATAGACTGGCAGCAGTGGGTAAGGCAGCTGCTCCTGGATGCGCTCAACATTGGCAAAATTCCAGGCCTGTAAGGTTCCCTGCGGATCACTGCGCTGGCCAAAATCAGGCTCGCTCTGGGAGGCGCGCAGCACCCCCTGCACAGTCACCAGACCCGCTTCATCATAGGCCGACCAATCGCCGGACTTGAAATCTTCCGCCGGGATCCAGCCGCGATCCACCACAATGCTTTGATCGCTACCTGCGATATGCAGCGGTGTAAGCAAATGCACGCCCCACTCATTGCCCCAGGACTGGTTGCGCAGGGCAACCTGGTTGGTGTGATCATATTCGCCTTGCACAGTTACGGCGCGGTATTCCATGCCAAGTAATTGATCTGGCAGGGTAGCATTTCCCAGCGTTGCGGCGTCCAGGACGAGTAACGGGGCTGCTTGTTGAGCCGAGACGCGGGCGTTGAAAGCCTGGCGTTTCTCCAGACGGTCCAGCTGCCACAACCCCAGGCGCGCCAGCACCCCCACGCCGGCGATTACCAGCAGGGTGGTTAAAATCCAGCGCAGTGTAAACATGCGCAGGATCATCGCTCACCTTCGGAGACCGGCGCTGAAATATCCGCCGAGGTTTTTTTCGGCTGTTTACCGCCCACGGGAAAGACCAGCAGGCTATATATGTAGATAAGGGCTGTCATGGTCGGTGCAGCAAGGAGCAAGGCGGTGACCCGAGTGCCTAGGGTAGTCGGCTGGCGTACATCCAGGTTCAAATAACGCGTGGTAGAAAACGAGCAGGAATAAGCCAGTTTGGCGGGCTCGCCCATCGCCAGGCTGGCAGTGGCGCCTGCAGGCACCCAGATTGGCCCTAATTGGTGGCTGGTGCTATCTTCATTGCGCACCAGCAGGGTATCCCCCAGCACAAAGACCATCTCTTCGGGGATCGTCGGATCGTCTTCACCGGCTTCTACACGCGCCGCAGTACCTTGCGGGATGACCAGCTCGATGGTCTGCGGGGCGCGGTCGTGCGGGTCTTTTTGCAGTAAATAGACCGCCTCATTGAAGACTGCCACAAAGGCCGTTGACAATGCCAGGATAAGCCCCAGGCGCAACAGGTAGGGTCGAAGCTGATTTGGCTTTTTCATGATTAGTTCTCTTCCCGCAGCATGTGCTGAAGATCGGCGACAACTTTTTCCACTTCGAAACCAAATGGGTAGGTCAAACGCCAGTTGCCCGAAGGATCAATAAGGTACATGCGTGCGGTATGGTCCATTGTATAACCGCTGGCGCTGCCGGTTTCCACTTTTGCCCGGTACACCCCATAGCTGCTCCAGACCTTTTCCAGGGCTTCCATCGACCCACTCAAGCCTGTAAAATCCGGATCGAAGCTGGTGACATAAATTTTCATCCTCTCTGGCGTATCGCGCTCAGGGTCAACGGTGATGAACAAGTACTCAACCTGACCGGCCTGTTCGCCAAGCTGGGCTTTGATTGCGCGGTAATCAGCCAGGGAGAGCGGGCAAACATCCGGACAGTGGGTATAGCCAAAGAAGATCAACACGATCTGACCGCGCTGCTCGGAAAGGCGATAGGGATCCCCATCTTGGTTAATTAATTCAAAATCAGCCGCAGGCAGCGGAGTTTCAATGAGTGAGCCCTGATATTGATAGGAGCCTTGCACAATTTGCCACCCCACCAGCATTAATGCCACCCCGATTACGATCCCAGTCCCCAGCAGGCCATACTTTGATTTCATGACTTCCACGCTTTCCAATCCTTGCAATACAGCGCATGGGTGCAGCCGACTTTGCCTGGTCCCCCCGGACCTAACTGCAGCTCCCATGAGCAAGGTTAATTCACTATAAGACGGGCGTGCCAATCAGGTACAACGCCGGGTAGAAAAAGATCCAGGCCACGTCTACGAAGTGCCAGTACACAGCCGCAGCTTCCACCTGCCAGTGACGCTCGGCTGAGTACATGCCTTTACGCCCGTTGTTGTACACGATGCCCAGGAAAATTACACCTGAAAGCACGTGCAGGGCATGAAAGCCAGTCATGGCATAGAACAGCGACCAGGCTGCCCCATCCGCCGGGCTACCATGGGCAATCTGCCACTCCACGCCAACCACGCCCACCAGGAAAAGGATTCCCAAAGCCAGGGTGATCAGGGTGGATCGCAAGAATGATTTCTGGTCGCCGTGGGCAATGGCAATCTCCGCCCGGTTCATGAAAAAGCTGCTCACCAGGAGCATGGCAGTCACGCCAAGACCCAGCAGCTGGCTGACATCGGGTCTTTGCCCAGCGCCCAGCAGATAGAATCGCGCCACATATAAGCCGCCAAACAAGAACAGGTCAGAGACGATGAACAGCCACAAACCGAGGCGGTTGGTAACGGTCTTGCTTCGATAGGTTGCCAGAGGCATTGTTTCAGTTGTCATCGCTTATTCCTCCTCATCTCCGCTGAAGACCCGCCCTACGTGCATATAATCACGCACTACAAAGAAGGCTTTGATCGCAGCAACCAGCAAGATGGGCAGCGCCCAGGCGCTGGCATAGGCGCCCATAAAATATTCGCCAATGGTCAGGCCGGTAAGCAGGATCATGACCCCGATCCCGACCAAATAAGCCTGATGTTTTTTCTCTTCAGTTTCCATCGTTAATTCTCCTGATTCAGGCTGAAGCCTAGTCGGCGCCAGCGGGGCTAACTACCGGGGCTGCCGGGGGCGCTGGTTGGGGGGCCGGAGCGCGCTCTTTGTCAATGCTCACATAAGCTGAGCCTTCTAAGCCGTAGTCGTAGGGCTCACCAATAACGGTGAAGGGTGTTTCATAATTAAGCGCCGGGATCGGCGAGGGAAGCTGGAACTCCGGCGAGCGCGAGCGCCAGGGGTTGGCTTCGGCGATTGGACCGCGTGCGGCGCTGTAGATGTAATTCACCACCGCGATCAGCACTGCAATCCCAATCACATAGGCGGCAATGGTAATCAGCAGGTGGGAGAAATCGATCCCTAAAGCCGCATCGTAATCACCAATACGCCGGCGCATGCCCAGCAAGCCCACCTGCATCTGGCCCAGCGACTGCACATAGAACGCCGGCAGCATCAAATAAAAATGCAGCTTGCCTAGCTTTTCGTTGTACATGCGCCCGGTGATCTTGGGGAACCAGTAATAAAGCGCCGCAAAGAACGGGAAGACGAATCCCCCAAACATGGTGGCATGGAAGTGCCCTACAATCCAGTAGGTATCCTGCAGGTGCAGGTCGGTCGAGACGGTGCCATTGGGCGGACCACTTAACCCACCCAGCAGAAAGATCGAGATGGCGCCTAACACGAACAACATGGGCGTCTCAAACGAGAGCTTGCCCTGCCAGATGGTGGCCACCCAGGAGAAAAACTTCACGCCGGTGGGCACAGCAACCAGCAAGGTGCTGTACATGAATGGCACACGCAAGTAGGACTCCATACCGGAGGTGAACATATGGTGCGCCCAGACCAGAAAACCGACCAGAGCTATCGCAAACGAAGACACAGCCACCCAGCGATACCCAAAGAGCGGTTTGCGGGCAAATACGGGCAGCAGCTCTGAAATTACCCCCAGACCGGTTAGGACAAACACATACACCGCCGGATGCGAGTAAAACCAGAACAGGTGCTGGAACAGGATCGGATCGCCGCCCAAGGCCGGATTGAAGAAGCCCATGCCGAACAAGCGCTCAAACATCACCAGCTGAAATGAAAGGGCGATGAGCTGGGTGGCAGTCAGGCTGATGATCGAAGTGGCAAAAGCTGTCCAGACGAAGATCGGCATGCGGAAGTAGGTCATACCTTTAGCGCGCATGCGGATGATGGTGGTGATGATATTCAGGCTGCCAAATATCGACGAAAGCCCGAACAGGTACACCCCCAGGAAGAACATCTGCATGCCCAGCGGAGCCCGGGCGCTGAGCGGCGGATAACCCGTCCAGCCGGTATCAAATCCACCCAGGAACAAGCTGCTCAGCAGAATGATTCCCGCCGGCACATTGAGCCAGTAGGCAAAGGCGTTCAGACGCGGGAAGGCCATATCGTTGGCGCCGATCATCAACGGCACCAGATAATTGGACATCGCCGCCACACCCAGCAGGATGCTAAAGATCATGGTGATGCCGTGCAAGCTCATCAGCGTGTTATAGGTGTTCAACTGCAGGAACTGCAGCTCAGGCGCCACCAGCTCAGTGCGAAAGATAATCGCAAATAAGCCGGCAGTCAGGAACATCAATAAGGAGGTCACCCCGTATTGAATGCCGATCACCTTGTGGTCATAACTGACCCCGAAATAACGCGCTGCCCCAGAGCTGAAGTCATCGTGAGGGTGCTCACTAGTGCCGCGGCCCTTCATCCAGGTAAACCAGTCGGACATTACCCCGGTACCGATCATGAATCCGACTGCACCCAGTAAGGCACCCATCACCCAGGCGGGTTCAGTAAAACCAAACGTATTCGGATCCCAGACTGCCAGCCCAAGCAGCAATCGAATGCCGCTGACCAGCGCCATCCCTACCAGGGCGCCAACCACCATAAATATCAGGCCACGTACCAGGGCCAGAGATAAAAAACTGACTTTCTTCGCTTCGCTCATCTACTCACTCCTCCTGTTCGTTAGCCAGCAACCGGTCTTGGTCCGTATTGCCAGCCGGTATCAGGATAACCAGCATCTTAGCGGACGCTCTTGATGAATTCGATAATATCGGCGATCTGCTCGTCAGTGAGCTGGTCGCGGTATGTATTCGGCATCAGGTTCTGGAAACCCTGGACCAATTTGGCAGCCGGATCGATGATCGATTCATGCAGATAATCATCATTTACCATCACCGTGGTCCCATCCGACAGAGCTTCCTGAGATCCATAGACGCCCTTCCAACTTGGGCCGACAATCACAGTCCCATCCAGGCTGTGGCAGGCCACGCAGCCGTACTGCTGAACCAGTTGAGCGCCGCGTTCCGCTGGGTCGCCAGAAGGCTCGCCAGTCAGCGAGACCACCCAGGCATCGAATTCCTCCTGGGGCAGCACCCTTACCTTAGCAGTCATATAGGCGTGCTGGACACCGCATAATTCAGCGCATGCCAGGGTGTACTCCCCCGGCAAATTGGGCGTCACACGCAGGTCACGCGCATTGGCTTCACCACCCGGTAAAGCATCCTGCTTAACACGAAATTCCGGCACCCAGAATGAATGGATCACATCCGTAGACCACAAGCGTAATAATGCCTGTTTGTCTTCTGGCAGCACCAGCTCAGTCGTGACAAGCCCCCACTCCGGATATTCAAAGCGCCAGGACCACTGCTGCCCGATCACGTTCACTTCCATGGGACGAGGATCCGCGCGCACGGTCTCAGCCAGAGAATGACCACCCAGATATGCAAAAAATAGCACTGTAGCCAGAGGCACTATCGTCCACATCACCTCCAGGCGCGTACTCCCTTCAATATGGGCTGCGTCCGTGGTATCACCCTTTTTGCGCCGAAAGACAACAATGCTATAGATCATCAAAACTACAATCAGGGCGAACAAGAAGGCAATGACCATGAACTCAAGGCGGAACAGGTCGTCGATGGGGGTGGCTTGTGCAGCCGCCTGGATAGGCAGCAAGGTGGCTTGCTCCAGGGCAAAGATCAGCGCAGCCGTCACAACCAAGACCAATATTCCTGCGATGACCAGATGTTTCATAGCGTTTCTCCTGTCCTCTTTCGGTTTCACTGTCCGGGAAGCAGTTGGAATACGCACGGGCTGTCCGGACAAATCATCTGTAAAGTTCCAATCATCCAACCAATCATCGATCTGGGAAGCCGCCATTGTACGCCGGTCGTAGACAACCGCTTCACTGCTGCTCTGCAGGGACAATAACACCACCCGCAGCTTTTTCTCCCCTTCTACAAATCGGGCCAGGAACTCATCCCGATTCAGGCGCTCATCGTCATAATCCACGATGATCAAATCCGGGCTCAGGCGCTCCAAAGCATCCAAGGCCTGCTCGAGGGTCGCGACCATGCCCACTACCTCCACGCCAGTAGCCTGGCGCGCCTGAAGCAAGCTGCGCAAACCCTGCCCAAAAAGCGGGTGGCTGGAGGCAATTAAGACACGACGTTGTTTTTGTTCAGCAACAGACATTGACAACTCAATTTCCAGGGTAAGGATTAGAAACCAAGGATAATATACCAATTTCGCTCCAAAATGTCATCATACCCCACAGCACAAAGGGGCGAATTCAACCAACCCAAAAGGGTGATTTGCTTATCACCCTTTTGTCATGATCCGCGCAGTTTTTCCCAGACAACAGCATGGAAGTTCTGGAAAACGCCATAATGATCCGGTTTTTTTAGCCAGGTAAGCGTGGTATAACTTAACTGTCTCCTGCCTGGAATTGAACGGCTCCGATCTGAGAATATGCCCACATTAACTCAGCAACGCCTTGACGAATACCAATTCGATACCTTTCGGTTACTGCCAGGTCGCCGTTTGCACAGCGCCGCAGATGCAGTGGCATATGTCAACGAGCGTGGCTTTATTTATTTTTGGCCCATCACCGGGATACACCTGCCCAGCCTGTGGACTGCGGCAGCCGGAGATCGCCCGGTAGCTGATCAGCATGATGACCCAGGGCATGTCACCTGGGGCTGGAAAGACGGGATGCTAGGCCAACGGTGCTGGTATTACGCCAAAGTTTTGCGCAAAAAAGCCACCCTGATTTCCCTGGAGTTTGCCCCCCATTTTTACGCTCTTTCCGAAAATTATGGCTCACCCGAAGAAGACTATCTGACCCTGTATGAACAGGGACACCTGACCCAGGAAGCACGCCAGGTTTACGAAACCCTGCTGCAGGAAGGGCCATTGGATACGGTAGCCTTGCGCAAAGCCGCGCGGCTCGCCAGCCGGGAAAGCGATAGCCGCTTCAACCGCGCGATCACCGATCTACAGGCAGATTTCAAGGTCATGCCCATCGGGGTGGCGCGCGCCGGCGCCTGGAATTATGCTTTTATCTATGAAATTACTGCCCGCTACCATCCGGAGCTGCTCGATCAGGCTCAGCAGATCGGGGAAAACCAGGCTCGCCAGACACTGGCAGAGTTATATTTTCGCTCCGTGGGGGCTGCCACACAAAGAGATTTGATACGCCTGTTTGGCTGGCGACCCGCTCAAGCTGCACGCAGCCTTGATGCACTGGCCCAGGCAGGGGTACTGGTGCATGGAGTTGTAGTGGAAGGTCAAAGCGGAGAACACATTGGTCTGGCAACCCTGCTTTCGAACAGATAAAGCCATCCAGCGAAAGCAGCTTCCTGTATAATCAAGATAGCGACTCAATCAAAAGCGGGACCATTCAAAAGGAGAAGCTAAAGTATGTACAACAGTATCGAAGAGGACGCCAAGATCACTACCATTGAACGACATATCTTGGACCAGCAGCTCAGTTACCCCGAAGCCACCGGCGTATTGACCAATTTGCTTTATGATATTGCCCTGGCAGGTAAAGTAATTGCCAGCAATACCATCCGGGCCGGCTTGGCGGAAATCCTGGGACGCACCGGTGATATGAACGTTCAGGGGGAGCAGGTGATGAAGTTGGACCGCCTGGCAGACCTGACCATGCAACGTCTAAATGATCACACTGGTCGCCTGGCCGTTATGGCCTCTGAAGAAAATCCTGATGTTCTACCCATTGCAAAAGAATATCCGATCGGCAAATATGTCCTGCTTTTTGACCCCCTGGATGGCTCATCCAACGTAGATTTCAATATCCCTATTGGCACCATCTTCGCCATCTACCGCCGCCTGGCGCCCGATAACCCTGAACCGGGGACGCTTGAGGATTGTCTCCAGGCCGGACGCAAGATGGTCGCAGCCGGATACATACTTTATGGCAGCAGCACCATGTTGGTTTACGCTACCGCCAGAGGCGCACAGGGTTTCACGCTTGATCCCTCTGTCGGAGAGTTTCTCCTCTCCCATCCAGATATCCGCATCCCAGACCGGCCAACCTATTTCAGTGCTAACCTGGGCTATGAACGCTATTGGAGCCGGGGAGTGCAAGAGTATACATCTTACCTGCAAGGCAGCCATGGCGGCCCCAAGCATCTATCCCTGCGTTATATCGGATCGCTGGTGGCAGATTTCCACCGCAACCTACTCTCTGGGGGCGTCTTTTACTATCCCGCCGACCGCAAAGACCCCAATAAACCGTATGGCAAGCTGAGACTTACCTATGAGGCCTCTCCGCTGGCATTTATTGCCGAACACGCGGGAGGCTATGCATCCAATGGCACTCAGAACATTCTGGATATCCAACCCGAGTTATTACACCAACGCACCCCGCTGTACATTGGCAGCCGTGACCTGGTGGAAAAAGCTGATGAATTTATCCACAGGTACGACCAATGATTGAGATAGCGATCATGGTGGAAGGCCAGAACGGCCTTAACTGGGCACGCTGGCAGCGCCTGGCGCAGACGGTGGAAGCAGCGGGATTTGCCGGTCTGTACCGCTCGGATCATTACACGAACAGCCAGCCGCCCGACCTCGATTCTCTGGAGTTGTGGGTTTCGCTTACCTGGCTGGCCAGCCATACCCAACGCCTGCGCTTTGGTCCGCTGGTTTCGCCGCTCTCCTTTCGTCACCCTACCCACACGGCGCGCATGGCCAGCGCAGTCGATGATCTCTCGGGTGGACGATTGACTCTGGGGTTAGGCGCGGGCTGGCAAGAACGCGAGCATCTGCATTATGGCTGGGATCTTTTGGACATCCCCAGGCGGTTTGCACGCTTTGAGGAAGGGTTGCAAGTTATCCATGCTTTGCTACACAGCGAGAGCCCGGTAGATTTTCAAGGCGAATACTATTCAATCTCTGAAGCCACCCTGCTCCCCCGTCCCCAGCGCCCGGGTGGGCCACCCATCTTGATTGGAGGCAATGGCGAGCGTTTGACCCTGCCCCTGGCAGCGCGCTATGCTGATGAGTGGAATGCTGTCTACCTTACGCCAGCGCAATTTAAAGCACGCACAGATAAACTGGAGGAACTTCTCGCACAAGCTGGGCGTCCAATAGATAGCGTGCACCGATCGATGATGACCGGCATTGTATTTGGGCGCACCGAAGAAGAAGTAAACCAGAAAGTTGCCCGACGCACCCTGGGTAAGAGATCTGCGGATGATTTACGCAGCCATGGTGTGGTTGTAGGTGCGGCCCGTGCAGTCAACCAGCAGCTCTGGGAATTAGAGCAGGCTGGAGTCCAGATGGTTATGCTGCAATGGCTGGATCTGGATGATATTTCTGGACTGGAAGCGCTGGCTGCGGCTGTGCTAAGCCGCTGAATAGCGAGCTTTTACCAGGAGATTAAAATGAATCGTAAACCTTTTCGAGTCTTATGGATGATAATCCTGCTGGCTGCCTCAGCACTGGCTTGCAACCTCTTCTCGCAGGTTAGCGGTCAGATTGACGAGGCGCAGGAAACCGCTCAAGCCCTGGCGACCAGAATGGGGGATGGCAAAGAACTGCTATCCACGTTTGAAGCTGTTATGACGGATGAAGGATCGAGACTGCTCAGCACTGCGGTTACCGTCATTACAGAGCAAGGTCCTCAATACCTGGATACTGCCCAGGCATTTGCCACCCAGGAAGGCCCAGGCCTGATCGAAACCGCTCAGGCGTTCGCCACTCAAAAAGGTTCTGCCTTGCAGGATACCGTTCAAGCCTTCGCCACCGAGCAAGGACCGGAGATGGTCGAAACTGCCCGGGCGCTGGCGACCCAGATTGCAGCTGATACTCCACAGATCCCCGAAGATATTCCACTGGTGGAAGGAGAACGCGCCAACCTGGCTGCCATACTGGGGATGATTGCCTACAGCACCCCAATGCCCTATGATGAGGTGCTGGCGTTTTACCTGGCAGAAATGCCTGCTAACGGCTGGGAACTCTTGAGTGAAGGCACTTACCAAATCCCCAACACTGCGGTATTGAATTACACAAAGATTGACCGCAAGGCAATCGTTTCTTTGAGCGTGGTCGACGAACGCACGTACATCCTGATATTGATCCAGGACAAATAGTCACTTGCACGTTTTACGCGCCAGATCGGCCAACTACATATCAGCCCCATCACTCTTAAAAAGCTACGATGGGGCAGATTTAAAACATTTCAAGCGGGGTTAATTGCAGAATAATATCCTGATCATGACGAGGATTTACAATCCTTGTGTATTAAGATAAAATTTATCCATGTAACAACGGTTATTCGTGATCGGCAATCTGGAGGCTGGGCATGTCAGACACGCTGCTTGGAGTCATTATTGGTGGCACTTTCGGCTTCTTAGGGGCAATTACCGGCATCATTGCCAACACTTATCTCGATCATAAACGCGCCCGGCGCGAGCGCTTGCGCGAAGTGCGTCTCCGTCTGGTCGGAGATCAAATTCAAACTTCTGAAGTCCTGGATTATTTGCGCACAGCCAGGCGGCGCCAATGGCCGCGCTTCTGGCTGATTGAACACGCCGATCTCAGCCGCGCCAATTTACGCGAAGTGGACTTGCGCGGGGTGAATATGTCTTTCGTGAAGCTTTTCCGCGCCAACCTGGCAGGATCTGATCTCGACTACACCAACCTGAGCCATTGTGACCTGAGCAAAGCTGAAATGATACGCGCTGATCTCAGCAACGCCAATCTGTTAGGCGCCAGGCTGGGGCGAGTCAACCTCAGTTATGCTGACCTGTTCAAAGCCAACCTGGCCAATGCCTTCCTGAGTAACGCAGATTTAAGCCATGCCGATCTCAGTCAGGCCAACTTATCTAACGCAGATCTCACCAGAGCTGATTTGAGTGGCGCTAAGTTAATCGGGGCGAAAGTTACCGACGAACAACTGGCACGTGCCCGATCACTGGCAGGGGCAGTATTACCGGATGGAAGCACTTATCTTGCAACACAAGCTGCTCAAGCTGCCCAAGTCCCTGCCCAAATTCCGGATGCTCAGCCTGCAGAACAAGGGGTATAACCCATTCTATCCATGGTGACAGATCACCTGTACGCGGGCGGGCACAGTCTGGTAAAATCAATTACACGAAGCCGCAAGACTTACGTTGGCGGCACGAACAACAATTCTTCTCTTCCTCACCTTCACCAGGAGCACAACCATGTCTATTGAACCAACCCGAGCTAAAGTTATTGCCTCGATCTGGCAGGCCATTGCTCAGAGCGGAGTAGATTTTTCCGCCATTCCTCGCGAACAGGTGGAAAAATTGGTCAATGAAATTGCTAATTCGACCATGCTCACCATGAATGATGTGATGAGCGAGATGCCCAAACCCAAAGCCAACCTGGATGCCCTGGGAGAAAGTAACGAGAAGATGCTTTGGGAAGGACGTCCTTTCCTGTCTCTGATCGAAACCTACATCATCACCACGGAGCGTATCCGCATCACCCAGGGATTGGTCGGGCGGGATTATGAAAACTTCGAGTTAATCCGTATTCAGGATCTGGATTATTCGCAAGGACTTACGGAGAGGATATTAGGGATCGGCGACATCCATATTAAAGGGGCTGATCCTTCCAATCCGGAAATCGTCCTGCGCAATATTCCCAAACCAGCCGAGGTATATGAAATCATCCGCCGGGCCTGGTTGGCGGCTCGCAAGACACATGGGTTGGTGTTCCGCGAAGAGATGTAAATACACGCACTCGTTAAGCAACGATTGATTTGACGCATTAAAATCTTCAGGTAGGGGTCCAGTGGATAATTTCTCCGCTTAACCCCTACCCGCGGAACAACCTGCTTGATTGTTTACTACCCAAGCACTGTATACAAGCGGGGCAGTAATACGCCTTGCTTACTGAACAACGAGTAAGCCCCCGCCCATGTTCAAACTCAAAGATTTTACCCATCTTCCCCAACTGGATCAGCTCTTTACCCGCCTGACGGATGATCGCTCGCCAGGTCTGGTTCTGGTCGTGGGAAGTGAAGCTCATCCTGCCGCACCCACCTTGAATAGTGGATTTTTTGTTTCCAGTGGGCGTAATACTATCTTTGAATTACTTTACCAGGCGTACCTGACAAAACACAGCCATCTCCAGGCTTCCCTCATTGCCCATGATAAAGCCGCGCCCCACCTGCCACGTGCCTTGAAAACCCGGGTGCAGGTTTCTGTCGCCCCAGCGCATGACAACTATGTGCACAGGCTGGAGAATGCAGCCAGCAAACAGACGGATGTACTGATCATTGATCGCCTGGATGTCGAGAACAGTGCTGCGACAATCAAGCTGGCAGCCCAGGGTTTCAAGGTTTTTGCTCAACTGGATTCACTTGCCTGGGGTAGCGCTGTCCTGCGCGAGCTTGATCAGGCAGGCGTCCAATTCGAACTGTCCAGCATCGTAAGGTGGATTGTCTCCATCCAACGTCTGCCAGGACTTTGTGCACATTGCAAGCAGCCTGCTCAAATCTCTCCAGACCAGCTTGCCCTATTGCATCACCGTTATCCCTGGCTAGTAGAAGAACAGACCTTTGATCAGGCAGTCTTTTACCAATCCGGTGGCTGCTCCAACTGTGGACCATCGGGTCGCAGTGGCCATATCATGGCATTCGATGTGTATTGCGCCGAAGAGAATAATCTCCCCGCTGGTGCGAGTGTCTTAGCACTCGAAACCTACCTTTATCATCTGGTGGCTTCTGGACTTATCCCGCTGGATGATCTGGTGCATTTACAAAGCGATCATTTACGGCGCATGTACAATTTGCTCCAACACAGCCGTTTTGCCTTGCAGGATGCCAATGCACATTTAAACCGTAAAAGCGCTGAGTTGGATGCTGCTAACCAGGTCTTATTAAAGCGGACTAATGCTCTCATCACCCTGCAAGATACCCTGAAGATGCTGGCGTCATCGAACAACCTTGGCGATCTGGCTCAACGCGTCTGTCGAAAGGCCCGGGATGTGTGTGGCGCAGACCGGGCGATCTTGTATTACCTGCATGCAGGCGGCCCCCATCCCGAAGCAGAAGTATTGGCTGTAGCCGGTTGGGATCCACGCCTACTCCACCTGCGTTTGCCTGCCGAACTCCTGCCCGGTGGAGAAGTTGAAAGCGAACCCACACCCGGGATCAACCTGCCCATCGGCGAGCTACCGCCTGGGGTGACCATCGAAAGTACGAATCTGGAAGCCGGGCTGCGAGTGCCCCTCATTTGCCAGGGACAGCGCCTGGGTATGATGATCCTGCACAGCACCCACAAACGTGCATTTTCACCTGGCGAGGCCGCCCTGTTACAGACATTCGCCAATCAGGCTGCAATTGCCATCCAGCGCGCCGGTCTGATTGATGAGCTGCGCAACCGCTTGCGCGACCTGGAAGCTGCCCAGGGTGAGCTGGTCCAGAAAGAACGCCTGGAGCATGAATTAGCGCTGGCCCGTCAGGTGCAACAAAGTGTCTTGCCGCGCCAGTTTCCTGAATACCCCGGTTTTTCTTTTGCAGCCGCCAACTTACCCGCCCGCCAGGTTGGGGGTGATTTCTACGATGTGATCCGCCTGGATGACAAGCATTTTGGATTGCTGATTGCCGATGTCTCCGACAAAGGTATGCCGGCTGCATTATATATGGCGCTTACGCGCAGCCTGCTGCTGGCGGAAGCCCACCGTTCGCTCTCGCCCAGCATCGTCCTGGAAAATGTCAACCGCTTGCTGATGGAGTTGGGGCAGGTGGACTTGTTCGTCTCTGTTTTTTATGCGGTGATCGATTGCCCAACCCGCCGCATGGTTTACACGCGCGCCGGGCACGAACGCCCGATCTTGTTACGGTCTGGTTCAGCTCAACTATTGCCTGGGCGAGGCACGGTGCTCGGTATCCTAAATCTTGAAGACCTGCTGCTTGAAGAGGAATCCCTGGACCTGCAGGTAGCTGACCGCCTGATCCTGCTCACGGATGGTTTGCTGGACGTCAGTAATCCGCACGGAACGTTTTTTGGTCGGGAGCGCCTGTCCGGGTTATTCTCAACATTTTCAGCTCAATCTCCCCAAGAGCTGTGTCAAACAATTTTCGACCAGTTACAAGCCTACCAGGAAACCAGCAGCCAGTTCGATGATATGACCCTGCTCGTGATGGATGTAACCGACAATCATCCTTGCCCCTGAGATGTATTCGCGGGATACTCATAAGCATAGCAGCATGCATCAAGAAAGGACTATAGCCCATGGCGCAATTCTTTGCTTTAGATTATCAAGGCGCAGCATTCGAGTTATTTGGGATCGCCCATCTGGTGGCGCTGGGCGTGGTTCTGGGGATCAATCTTTTGATCGTTGCCAACCGCAAGCGCTTTACCCCGCAAATGCAGAGGTATTTTCGGGTAACGCTGGCTGTGATCCTGTTGGTGGATGAAGCTGCCTGGCATGCCTGGAACTATTTTACGGGGCAATGGACCATTCAGACAATGCTGCCTTTGCATCTGTGCAGCGTCTTGGTATTTGCCAGCGCCTATATGCTATTGACCCGCAGCTATAAGGTCTACGAATTTGCGTACTTTCTAGGCATCGCAGGGGCGCTGCAGGCTCTGCTAACGCCTGATGCTGGCATCTACGGTTATCCCCACTTCCGGTTTTTCCAGGTGATCATCTCTCACGGCTCGATCGTCACCGCAGCAATTTATATGACCTTTGTAGAAGGGTACCGTCCTTATATAAGTTCGCTGAAGCGCGTCTTCATCTGGACGAATATTTATATGCTGGCTGTGTTTATCCTGAATCAGATCTTGGGCAGCAATTATTTATTCATCGCTCACAAACCAGAAACAGCCAGTTTGATCGATGTTTTGGGACCCTGGCCTTGGTATATCCTGGTCCTGGAGGTCATCGGCATCGTGATGTGCCTGCTCATGTACTTGCCATATACCATAGCAGATATGAAGAGAAAACAGGCTCCTGAGGCGGTGTAAATTTGCGGCGAGGAGATTGGGCATTAGGCTGGAAAATGTAAAGCCATGCCTTCCCCTGGAAAAAAATGGCTAACCCCTCTTTGTTGTCAAAGCCCTGAAATAGAACCAGTCACTCAGGTAGGTGATAAGTTCTGGCAAGCGATAAAGTAATCACTTATCGTAAGTATAATAGAACAAAGAAAAGGCTTTTTGGGAAAGCAAAGATAGACTTACCGAACCTGATCGGGCAACTGAAACAGAGTTATGAAACTCACAGAAGTAATTAAGATACTTAAGAAAAACTCACCAGAACTGGTGCAGCTGGGTGTGAAGTCTTTGGCTTTATTTGGTTCAACAGCCCGCAATGAAGCCACATCTACCAGTGACGTGGATATCCTGGTCGAATTTGACCGACCAGTAGGGTTGTTTGAATTTGTGCGCTTGAAAATGCTTCTGGAAGAAATGTTGAACAAAAAAGTTGATTTAGTTACACCGGATGCCTTACATCCTGCGTTGCGTGACCGCATTTTAAGCGAGGCGATTTATGTGTGCTAAGAATACCGGACGCGACTGGAAGTTACGGGTGAATGATATCCTGGCGTGTATCGAAAAGATACAACGCTACACTGCTGGGCTGACCCTTGATCAATTCCGCTCCGATCAGATGATTGTAGATGCGGTGATACGCAATTTTGAGATCATCGGCGAGGCTGCCGGGTATATTCCCGAAACGATTCAGGAAAAATACCCCGAGCTGGCCTGGTTGGAAATGCGCGGCATGCGCAATATCATGATCCATGAATATTTTGGTGTGGGCTTGCCGATTATCTGGCGTACTATCACCCATGACCTCGGCCCGCTGGCAGAGGGATTAAAGCATTTGTTGGAGAGTGAGGAACCATGAAAGTATCTGAAGCCATCCGTCTCAAGCGCGCGGTGCGCGAATTCTCCCCTGAGCCGCTGCCTGAGGAAACCATGCACGCCATCCTTAATGCCGGGCGACGCTCACAGTCTTCCAAAAACAGCCAGCCCTGGCACTTCCTCGCCATCACCGATACGGCAACCCTTAAGCACTTATCCGAATGTGGTGAGTGGGCGGGGCATCTGGCTGGAGCAGCTATGGGTGTGGCTATTCTCACGCCCGATCCGGTAGCCAAATTTCAGACCATGTTTGATGCCGGTCAGGCTGCGGCCTTCATGCAACTGGCAGCCTGGGAGCTAGGTGTGGGGTCCTGCCCGGCCAGCATCTACGAACCCGACAAGGCGCGCCAGATTCTGGGCTTTCCGGCAGAGTTGCATCTACGCCTAGCCCTCTCATTTGGTTATCCTGCCGAGACTGCTACGCTATCCCGTCCCCCTAAAAAAGGCGGCCGGCTCAAGTTAGATGATGTGGTGCATTGGAATCATTGGTAAACAGATCACGATCGATTCCAAGCCCCTGCCTGAAACCTACCACCGGTTCCTGCGTATATTACAATGAAGCAGTATTTGATATTAGCCTGTAAGTGCAGGAATACTCAGGAGGATACTTAAATGACACAACAGAAACCGAAATTACGCCGCTCGCGCCATAACCGCGTCTTCGCAGGCGTATGTGGTGGTTTGGCGGAATTTTTCGGCATTAGCGCATTCTGGTTCCGGCTGGCCTTTTTACTGGCGCTGATCCCAGGCGGCGTACCGGGCTTACTGGTTTACTTCTTGATGTGGATTATCGTCCCCGCAGAATAAAACTGATCTCAACCACACAAAATGGGCTGTCCAAAAAGAAGGGCAGCCCATTTTTGATCGCAGTGTGTGGCAGGTTAGTTCAGCAAATTTTCCATCGCAGGGTCTGGCCCTGCAACGCAGCCAGCACTTCTTCAGCAATATCAATGCCCGCACGAGCCTGAGCCTCTTCTGTCTGAGCAGCAATATGTGGCGTTGCAATCACCCTGGGATGCATGGCGATACTTCCCGTTGGGACCGGCTCAGTCGCAAACACATCCAGGGCTGCCCCGGCTACCTGCCCGCTATCCAGAGCAGCGCGCAGCGCTTCTTCGTCTACGATCCCCCCACGCGCCGTATTCACCAGGCGCACACCGGGTTTCATTTTAGCAAACGCATCCGCACCCAGCAGATTGCACGTGGTCTCAGTGTATGGCACATGCAGCGACAGGTAGTCAGCTCTGCCCAGAAGCTCATCGAATTCCACTGGCTGCACGCCACTCTCCCGGATCGCTTCCGGGGTTAAGCTCGGACTGTAAACAAGTACCTGCATGCCAAAGGTAGTCGCATACTGAGCCAGCTGGCTCCCAACGCGCCCATATCCCACTATGCCCAACACTTTCCCGTCCAGCTCACCGCCTGTGAATGCCTGCTTATCCCATTTGCCTACCTTCATCGAAGCATCTACGGCAGGGATCTGGCGGGCCAGGCCCAACATCAGCGCCATCGTCATTTCCGCAACTGCCATGGTTGCTGCCAGCGGGCTGTTCACCACCGTGATACCCGCCTCAGCCGCAGCGATCAAATCAATATTATCGACACCCACCCCGGCGCGTCCAATGAGCTTCAGACGTTTGCCAGCCGCGACGACCGCAGCCGTAACCCTGGTGCGCGAGCGCACCACCAGGGCATCATAGTTACCGATCTCTTCCAGTAGATCTGCCGCGGAAATTTGCGGCTGGAGACTCACCTCGGCAGTCTGGCGTAGTAAAGCCAGGCCTTCTTCATCCAATCCATCGGCTACCAAAATTTTATATTGAAACATAAATCCACCCATAGACTCTCTGGCTCAAACGATCCTCAAACTTTACCCGTTCTGCCGTTGAAATTCAAGCATGTACTGCGCCAGCGCCTGGACCGCTGCGAGTGGGCAGGCATTATATATCGAAGCGCGCAGACCTCCGACCGAACGATGACCTTTTAAGCCGACCAGGCCATTCGCCTCGGCCGATGCGGCGAACTGATTTTCCAGCTCCTCAGATGGGAGGTGGAAGCTGACGTTCATCAAAGAGCGGCTATCGGCAAGTGCATGTCCGCGGTAGAAGCCTCCGCTCTGGTCAATGGTCTTATAAAGCAGGTCGGCCTTGGCCTGATTTTGGCGCGCAATTGCCGGTAGACCACCCAATCCAACCAGCCATTGAAGTACCAGGCCGACAATGTAGATTGCAAAAGCAGGGGGGGTGTTATGCATCGATCCGCTGGCAGATTGCAAGCGATAATCCAGCATAACTGGCAGATTCGTTGGCACTCGCTCCAGGAGATCTGCGCGCACGATGACCATGGTAACCCCTGCTGGGCCAGCGTTTTTCTGCGCGCCGGCGTAAATCAAACCATATTTCGATATATCCACCGGCCTGCTTAGAAAATCCGACGACATATCACATACCAGCGGCACACCTGGCAGGGGCAGCGGCTCTTGAGTATATTGCACTCCATGAATGGTCTCATTGGAGGTGAAATGCAGGTAAGCCGCGTTCGGATCCAAAACCTGTTCTTCCGATGATGAAACCCTGTTGAAATTGTCCGCCTCAGTCGTCGCCGCAACACGTGCATTCCCCAACCGCTGGGCGTCTTTGATCGCGGCTTTACCCCACGTACCATTGACCAGATAATCCGCCGAAAGACCCGCCGGGCGCAGGTTCATCGGGAGCATGGCGAACTGCAGGCTGGCGCCACCTTGCAGGAAGAGCACCTTGTACTGGGGCGGGATATTTAACAACTGCCTCAGGTCAGCCTCGGCTTGCGCCATAATTGCTTCAAACGGCGCTGAGCGGTGGCTCATTTCCATCACGGACATCCCGAAGCCGTGATAGTCCAGCAGCTCGGCCTGGGCGGTCTGTAAAACCGAGAGCGGTAAGGCTGCCGGTCCGGCCGAGAAATTATGCACACGGTGAATCGTGTGGGTCAAATCGGTCATCACTCCCATCCTTGAACTAAGATATTTTATCTACAAGAAGCCTGCGTAAGCTGCCGTACGTGCCAGTTGTCCCCACGACAGGCAAATCCATGCAATAGCCTGATTCTAACCTGCTTCCAGAATAATACAATCGTTCATCAACATAAAAGCGACCAATACGAGCAGTGAAAGCATAATTGTACTCGAACCAGCACACACTTCTGTGTAAAGTATAATGGTTGTGTGGAGCATTTAAACCACAAAAACCTGGGATTGATCGTGACAAATTTCGCAAATTTATGGTATGCTATAGGTAATCAGGCAGAAATGGACTTTAGAAGGAGACGTGTTCGTCCCAATTAAACGAACCTTTAATAAAGTAAAAATTTAATACTTCTCCGAGCCTTAGAACCATATTATGCACAATGGTTAAGAAGGCCGCCCCCCTGGATAACAATCACAGGGGGCCATTTCAGCCAAAAACTGAAATGGACGGGTGAGACGGAAAACTACGCCTCACCTCCCGAAATCCCGGATCAAACCGGGATGGAATTGGAAAGGAGAACTGTGTCTGAGCATGGATTATTCCGCTCGCCAGATTCTCTTCTGGCGAGTTTTTTTTCACAACCAAATCGCTCTGCAGCGCTTGTTCTATTAACCGGCGTTAGTGGAAGTGGCAAGACAACCTGGTGTACAAGCCTCGTCGAGCAGGCGCGTAGTAGAGGCCTTAACCCCGCTGGGATAATTTCCCCGGCAGTATTTGAATCCGGCATAAAGACCGGGATCGACTTGCTCGATATCCAGAGCGGCGAGCGCCGGCTCCTGGCAACCCGAAAAGAGCCCGTCCGCTCCCCCGCCGCACCAATAAGAAGCACCCTTAACTGGCAGTTCAATGAAGATACCCTGGCCTGGGGCAACCACCTGCTTGAAAGCCTACCCCAGTCGGACATTCTGATCATGGATGAGCTAGGACCCCTTGAGTTTCTGGAAAACAAAGGCCTGGTAAACGGCTTGAAATTAATCGACCAGCAGCAGCATAACTTGGCCTGTGTGTCGGTGCGCCCAAACCTTCAGGCTACCGCTCAAGAACGCTGGCCCTGGGCAACCATCCTGCAAATAGAGGCGCACACAGCATGATTCACATCCAGAATCTGAGTGTGCACTATGGGAATATCCAGGCCTTACAGGATATCAGCCTGGACATCGCCCCCGGTGAATGCGTTCTGGTGACCGGGCCATCCGGTTGCGGGAAAAGTACTTTGGGACGCGTGCTGTGCGGGTTGATCCCACATGCCATCCCTGCTGAAGTTGAAGGCCACATTCAAGTCGCCGGTCTGGACACCCTCGCCAGTACCATCCCCGATATAGCCCAACGCGTGGGCATGGTCTTTCAGCGGCCCGCTTCTCAGCTCTTCCACCTGCGCGCTGAAGACGAAGTATCCTTTGGCCCACGCAATCTGGGGCTGGACGAAGTAGAGGTACAAAAGCGCACAGAATGGGCGTTACGAGCAACCGGTCTTTATGATCTACGGAATGAAAAGCCAGCCTCTCTTTCAGGAGGTCAAAAGCAGTGCCTGGCAATTGCCGCTGCCCTGGCCATGCACACTCAGGTATTGGTGCTGGATGAGCCAACCGCATCGTTGGATGTACCCAATACGCGCCGGGTAATTGATACTCTGGCCGCCCTGCGCGCCGAACATGGCATCACCATTGTGCTGATCGAGCACCGCCTGGCAGAAGCCGCTCAACTGGCAGAAAGAGTGATCTTGATGGAAGATGGTCGCATCTTCGCCGACGGCGTCCCCCAGGAAGTGTTTGCCGATCGCGAGCTCCGCAGGCGGCTCGGCTTACGCCGCCCCACCGAAGAGCCTTCCGTCTCCTGGGAGACATTGATCCAATCCGATGGGCATGCATTAACCGAAAGCCAGCCACTACTCGCGCTTGAGAATATATCAGCCGGTTTCAACGGCCATGCAGTCATCAATGATATCTTCCTCAATCTTTACCCAGGCGAATTTATTGCGCTGGTAGGGGACAATGGGGCAGGTAAATCCACGCTGGCGATGGTCGCAGCAGGCTTGATCAGGCCTCAAGCTGGCACAGTACGCTTCCTTAATGGCACTCGGCCGCGCCCGGGTCTGGATGTGGCGCTGCTCTTCCAGGACCCGCAGGAACAGTTATTCACCGACTCGGTGGACGAGGAAGTGGCTTTTGGGCCTGGCAATTACGACTGCTTTGACCCTGACCAGCACGCTCAAATCCTGCAGGAGGCTGATTTATGGGAGCTGCGCACGCGCCGTCCCCTGGCACTTTCCATCGGCCAGCAACAGCGTACCGCCCTGGCTGCCTGTCTCAGCCTGCACCCGCGCCTGCTCATCCTGGACGAGCCCACCCTGGGACAGGATTGGGGGCATCTACAACGCTTGATGAACTATCTCCAGATACTCAACCAGCAAGGCACTACCATTTTGCTGATTTCCCATGACTACAAATTAGTCCATCACTACGCCCAAAGGGTAATCCTGCTGCGTGATGGGCGCATTGATCGTATCGGAAAAATCCAAAACTCACCGGCGTCGCAAGTGGAGGTCAATGATGAATCTTTCAACGCGTGAACTGGCTACTCTGGCTGTCTTTGGGGCTTTATGGGGCCTGGTTGAAGTCAGTCTGGGCTCTGTGCTCAAAACATTAAATATCCCTCTGAGCGGGGTGGTGCTCGCCGCGATAGGGCTGACCGTCGCCCTGACCGGACGGGTCTTCGTCCCCCGGCGCGGCTCAACTCTCTTCATCGGGGTTATTGCCATGCTGTTGAAGCTGTTCAGCCTGGGTGGGGTGATCATCGGGCCGATGGTGGGCATCCTGACGGAAGCCCTGGTGGCCGAGATCGTGCTCTCGCTGGCTGGCAAACCCCGACGGGGCGCTTTCGCCCTGGCAGGAGCGCTGGGGGTAGCCTGGGTGCTGCTGCAGCCTTTTGTCACCGGCCCACTGCTCTTCGGGCGCACCCTGTTCACCGTCTGGCTGGACCTGCTCGATCAGGGCAGCCGCTTGCTGGGTTTGCAAGCATCCGCAGCCATCTGGATCCTCCTGGCTCTCCTGGCGATATACCTGACGATTGGCGGGGTGATTGGCTGGCTAAGCTGGGATATCGCACGATTGTTACAAATCCGCCTTGGACGACCGGTTAGCAGTACACTAAAATCTTGATAACTTCGGGAGTAAAAATAAAATGAGACGCCTAACAATTCTCGTGTTTATCCTGTCCATAGTTCTTTTATCCGCCTGTGCTTCTTCGAATAATCCGGCCGGGCAAGATCCAGCTGACACCACGACGTCCAGCCTGGTAGTTTCCGGTGGCGAGATCAGTAAGACATACACACGGGCTGACCTGGAAGCCTTGCCCGCCAGCCAGGCCATATTCAACGAAATCACTTACCAGGGTGTCACGATTTCAACGCTCATCCAGGACGCTGGCTTTGACCCAGCCCTGGTCAAAGCGATCAAAGTCGTGGCCAGTGATGGTTTTACTGTCAATTACGACACCAGCCAGGTGCTGGTGGATGAGGTAATCCTGGCCTATGCCCGTCCGGATGGCGAGCTGGCGGAAGATGATGGCGCCTTCCGCATGGTGCTGCCGGGTGCAGAGGGCAAGCTCAATGCGCGTATGCTGGTTGAGCTGCAAGTTATCCAATGATCTCACAGCACTGCATGAAGTTGAGCCTGTCCGCCTCCTTCAAGGAGCGCAACCTGGGCGCAGTTGCTTATCTGGGGATTTTCATTTTCTCGGTCGTCACTGTGATGGTTACTCCTGCCTGGCGTTTACCCTGGGCGGCTGCGATCTGTTTGTTGGTTGCGCTGCTGGTCTACCCGCACGCCTTCCGCAGCCTGATGCGCTTGCGCTGGCTGGGGATGATCATCCTGCTCGCCCTGCCACCGATCTTTTTGCTGGGAGACCTGGATCGCAGTCTAGCTGGTATTCCTTATTCATCGGAAGGTCTGCTCAGCGGGATGCAAATTGCCCTGCGGATTCTGGTTGTATTGGTCGCCATCCAGGGGCTGACCAGCTCAGTGGATATTTCTTCTGTAGCCGGGCTGCTGGAGCGAGCAGGGCTGCATGGGCTGGGCTTTTCGGTAGGCGTAGCGCTCAACTTGCTCCCCGCTCTGCTTCAATCCGCCTTGAATGCCTGGCGCAGCCTGTGGATGCGGGGTGGTTTGCGCAAGCAGCGTGGGCGCGGGCTGCGTCTATTGGCAGTTACGGTGATCGCGGGTGCACTGAGCCGGGCGGAGGAGATCGCTCTGGCGGCCGAAGCGCGCGCCTACTCACCCGAACGCTCGCGCAGTATGCCAATTCGAATTGGAAAATGGGACTGGGCAATCCTGGGCCTGGGCTTGATCGGGATGATCGCTTTTGTACTGATACCCGGATAGGAGCATTCTGACGTGGAATCACTGGGTGACTTGTTAACCCGCTCGGCATCCCGCCATCACAACCTTTGCCCGCGCCAGGTGCTGGGCGTGCGCATGGGGATGCTGGCAGGGAAAATCTTGAATCTTGACTTGCCACAACAAGATAAACGCCTGTTCACCTTTGTGGAATGCGATGGCTGTGGGATGGGCGGCATCGCCATCGCTACAGGCTGCTTTGTGGAACGGCGCACGTTGCGCGTTCAGGATTTTGGTAAGCTGGCTGCCACATTTGTGGATACCCTAACAGGACAAAGTATCCGCATTAAGCCAGATCCTCAAGCCCGCGCCCGCGCCGAAAAATTACTACCCGATCGCCCCAGTCGCTGGCACAGCCAGCTTGAAGGCTATCAAATCTTACCCGACGAAGAGCTTCTCATCGTTGAACCCGTGCAACTGACCGTTTCCCTGCAAAAGATCATCAGCCAACCCGACCTGCGAGCGAGTTGTACTGGCTGCGATGAGGAGATCAGTAACGAGCGCCAGGTGCTGCGCAATGGTCGGGTTTACTGCCGCGCTTGCGCCGGAGAGAGCTATTACGCAAATCTCACCGCCAACCCAAAGAACCGGTTGACGCCCATTCCTGTGGTAACCGTGATTGGAAAATCCGGGTCTGGGAAAACGACCCTGCTCGAAAAATTGGTCAAAGAGCTGACCGGGCGCGGCTACCGCCTGGCCACGATCAAACACCATTCGCACAAAGGTTTTGAGATCGACATCCCCGGTAAAGACAGCTGGCGTTTTTCCCAGGCTGGCAGCCAGCATGTGGTTGTGGCTGCCCCGGACAAAGTCGCCGCTTATCGCCGTTTGGAGCATGACCTCAGCCTGGACGAAATCACAGCCGGGATCCACGATGTGGATTTGATCCTGGTGGAGGGTTATAAGCAAGCCAATCAACCCACTATCGAAGTGGTGCGCGCCGCCAACAGCCATGCAATCATCAGCACACCGGAGCAACGCATTGCCATAGCCTCCGATCTACCTCTGGAATTAGGCGTGCCAATCTTCTCTCTGGATGATATCCAGGGCATCACCGGGCTGCTTGAACAGCGCTTCCTGCAAGGTTAATCCTAACCCCTGATCGAATGGCCATTTCATAGTATATTTATGAGGCGATCCAGCAAAATTTGATAAGGAGTTCGAATGACTGAACATCTTTTTCCTGGCCTGCCCCTTCCCGAGCATTACGACCCTGGCAAAGCCGACCAGATCTGGAAAGTCCCTTATGAAAAAGTCGCGCTGGCAGCCCAAAGCTGGGCTGCCCAACATGCTATCCAACCTGCCTCTAGCGATAGCTTCCGCATAGCATTGCTCCTGGTTGATATACAGAACACATTCTGCCTGCCTGATTTTGAGTTATACGTAGGTGGGCGCTCGGGCACAGGCGCGGTGGATGATAACCGGCGCCTGGCAGCGTTTATTTATACCAACCTGGGCCGTCTGACCGAAATTACAGCTACATTCGACACGCACCAGGCAATCCAAATCTTCCATGCCATCTACCTGATTGACGAAGATGGGAGACATCCCGCACCACACACCCAGGTCAGCGCTGAGGATATTCTTAGCGGGCGCTGGCAATTTAATCCAGCCGTGGCGCACAGCCTGGATATCAGTCCAGAGTATGGACAGGAGCAATTAACTCACTACATTCAGCAGCTGGAAGCGCGCCAGAAATACGCCCTTACCATCTGGCCTTACCATTCTATGCTGGGTGGGATTGGGCATGCTCTGGTTCCTACCATCGAAGAAGCTGTCTTTTTCCACACCATCGGCCGCTCCGCCCAGGCAGAATACATCATTAAAGGCGCCAATCCATTCACGGAAAGCTATTCGGCTATCGGCCCGGAAGTTCTGGAGGATGCAGCGGGCAAGCAATTAGCACGCAAGAACGATCAGGTCATAAGACTGGTGGAGCAATTTGATGCCGTGCTGGTGGGCGGTCAAGCCAAGAGTCACTGTGTTGCCTGGACGATGGAAGACCTGTTGAGCGAGATCCAGGCGCGTGATCCAGCTCTGGCTGGAAAGGTTTACTTGCTGGAGGACTGCACCTCACCGGTGGTTGTGCCTGGCGTGATCGATTACACACCCCAGGCGGATGCAGCATTCCAACGCTTTGCAGCGGCTGGCATGCACGTGGTACGCTCCACGGATCCCCTGGAAACCTGGCCTGGAATGCCTGAATAAACCCCGGGAGACTATCAAATCCGACAGGTTCTATCTCCATTGACATTTATAGGGTTGTATGCGATACTACAAACACACGAGTTACCCGGCAGGGTAGCTCATCCTTCTTCTGCCATCTTAATCAGGAGGAGGTGTTGCCAAGATGTCTGACCATAGTACCAAACTTAGCGCTGCGGCAACCCTCCTCGTAATCCGATAGGTTGCCGCAGCGCGACAGGGAGCCGTCCACACCGGGCGGCTTCTTGTTTTTAACTTGAATTGCTTCAGTCTAGACTGGTAAAATGGATCACATGCCTGGAGCACCTTGCGCTGGCCTGCGCATCCGAGACGGCGGCTGGCCTGTCTGTAGTAATATCAGTTCATTGCGTCGTGGTAACTCAGTACTGGTTCCAAATGGCAAAACCATCATCCATACCGGGGACACTCTGGTCATCGTGGTCGAACCCCATGAACAAGCAGAGATCCAACGCCTGTGTCAAACTAAAGCAGAGGGATAAGGATATGCGCAGCCGCATGACTGGTTTTCTGGAAAAATACATCAATGCCAATTTCCGTTATCTGCCTGGAGAACGCCGAAGAGAAGTTCTGGAGCAGTTGTCAATCGCCTCATCGCCCAGTTTTGACTATTTTTTGATGGTCGTGCTATCCTGCGCAATTGCCACTTTCGGTCTTTTAACAGACTCAGCCGCGGTGATTATTGGCGCCATGCTGGTCGCCCCACTAATGTCACCAATTTTAGGATTGTCGCTGGCTTCGGTCGCTGGTGAACGCAGCGTGTTCCAGAAAGCTGTGATCGCTCTGATCCGGGGAATTCTAATTGCCGTTATCCTATCTACATTGCTCAGTTGGATAGCCCAATTATTTCCCTTCGATATCCTCAAAGAATTGCCCAACGAAGTTTTGGCCCGTACACATCCTACTCCGTTTGATCTTGGAATCGCGCTGGCGGGTGGAGCGGCAGCCGCTTATGCCTTAGCCCAGCCTCAGCTTTCGGCAGCCTTGCCAGGCGTTGCCATTGCCACCGCCCTGATGCCGCCACTGTGTACGGTGGGCATCGGAATCTCATTACGCAGTCCCGAAATCGCCCTGGGAGCTTTTCTGCTCTTCCTGACGAACCTAGTAACCATTTCTTTTGCCGGGATCCTGGTATTTGTTCTAATGGGCTTTCGCCCGACCATTCCCCAGGAAAACAGCAACGGTCTGCCACGCAGTCTGTATATCTCGATGGTTTTGGTATTGATTGTCCTGGTCCCGCTGGTTGCATTTACTCTGAGCTTTGTTAAGCTGGCGCGTGCTGAGCAAGCCAATCGCGAATATGAAAATATCATACGCACGGCAGTGAACAGCGAACTGGCCGGATTACTGCCTGGAGACTTAATCGATCTGAATATCACCAGCGCCGAGAACGGCTTAAACCTGGAAGTTGTGGTGCGCACATCCAGACAACCTGCCTATCAAACCGTTGTAACGCTTCAGGAGGCGATCGCCGAACGATTGCAGCAACCTGTAGCGCTGGAGCTGCAAGCCGTACCGGTGATTCGGCTGGACCCGCTGATCCCACCCACCTTTACACCCACACCCACTCCTGGGCCAAGCTCTACTCCAACTGCCAGCCCCACTCCCACCTCCACACTACGACCAGCAACCTCTACAGCCACCCTCACACCCACCCCCAGTAACACCTCGACGGTGACAACCACGCCAACGGCAACCCCAATTTTTGGATATATCGCCAATACGTCTGGACATGGTTTATATCTACGCGAAGCTCCTGGTGGAAATGTGATTGGCTCTCTACCCGAAGGGGCGCCTGTAGAAATTTTATTGGGCTATGAAACCATTAATCACATTGATTGGATCGAGATCCGCGACTTATTTGATCGCACAGGTTGGGTGGTAAGCCAGTTTGTGATCATCCGTCCTTAGCCTGGTTCCGCTGATAAATCGAATTTGACTTTATATCACGGGCGCGTTATAATCAGCGTTCGCGGATGCAAGCTTCCGTGGATGAATTATTTAACTATTTCCGCCGATTTGGGTGGATTGAAATTTGTCAGATTGGAGTATAGTGCTATGGAAACAGAAGCCCTGGCAGCCCCGGAGAATACCGAAAATCCCGAGCTTGAGAATATAAAACGCAAAACGCAATTTTCGGGGACTGTTATAAAGACGACCATCGCTGGTGCAGTCGTAGATATTGGTCTGAGCACCCCCGGTGTGGTACATATATCACAGCTATCGACTGAGCCGGTCAACCGCGTTGAAGATGTAGTGACAACCGGCGCGCAGGTAGAAGTGTGGGTCAAGCGTGTCTTCCCCAAAAAGAATCGTATTGAGCTAACCATGATCAAGCCGCTCGACCTGGAGTGGCGTGAAATTACCAAGGACATGGTCTTGAAGGGTAAGGTCACCCGCCTGGAGAAGTTTGGCGTATTTGTGGATATCGGTGCGGAACGCCCCGGATTAGTGCACATTAGCGAAATGACCCACGGCTATATCAAAAACCCTGGTGAGATTGCTAAAGAAGGTGACGAGATTGAAGTACAGGTACTGAACGTCAATCGTCAGAAAAAGCAGATCAAGCTGAGCATGAAAGCACTGGAAGAAAAACCGGAGAAGGTCGTCAAGGAACCTTTACCGCAGGCGCCGCGTACCTCCAACGTTGCTGAAGAACTTCCCAAAGAAGAACCTGTGCCTACCGCCATGGAAATGGCCTTACGTGAAGCCATGGAACGATCTAACAAAGGCCGCGCAGTGGAAGCTCCGGTCAGCAAGGATAAACGCAAACCAGCTCCCACCAGCACCGAGATCGAACAGATCCTGGCGCGCACCCTGAAGAATAAAGCAAAAACCAAGTAGAACTGCTCTTTTCAACTAGGTTGCGGGCTTTTCGTAGAATGCTGCACGGCTCATCTCGAAAACGGATGAGCCGTGTTTATTTTAAGCATGCGGGCAACAGAAATAGCCTACTCGTACTTCAGCGCATCCACCGGGATCAGAGTTGCCGCCCGTAAAGCAGGATACAGACCACTGACCAGCCCAATGAGCGTGGCAAATATCAGGGTAAACAGCGGCAGCCATGTGGGCGTATATACCGCGATGGAAGGCGGCGCTCCCCCGGTCTCTACCGCCTGCCCGGCCAGATAAGCCATCGCCAATACGTTAATGATCTGACCCGCGCTCCAGCCAATGATCACCCCTCCCAGGCCGCCGATGAAGCCAATCCCGGCAGCTTCCCCCAGGAAGACGCTCAATACATCCCGGTTGGTTGCGCCAATTGCCTTCATCAGACCAATCTCACGCGTGCGTTCCAAGATTGCCATCGCCATGGTATTGGCGATGCCGATCGCCGCCACCAGCAGTGCAATCGCCCCCACCCCGCCAAAAATCACCTGCAAGACCAGGTAGAAGCTGTTGATCCCCTGAACAAAAGACTGCGGTGTATATGCCTGGTAACCCAAACCGGTAATCTGGTCCGTGATATCCAAGACCTGATCGAGATCATCCACCTTCACGATCAGCATGTTATAGCCATCCCGGTTGCGGTTAATGCGCTTGCCGAGCGCCCATTCATTCATCGCCACCAGATCTTCCATGGGCAGATAAATCGAGAAATCCGACTCGCCGCGCGATTCTGCAATCACGCCCGCCACAGTCAGGGGGATGACCTTGCGAGTTTCGGTTCCTTCCTGGCTGTATTTCGACAACGTCAGGCGCAAGGTCTTACCCATCAGCTCCGGCGGTGTGGGCGGCTCCTGCCCGGGTCGCCAACGAGGATCATAAAACTGGTTTTTCACCATCGCACCGACGACAATATTTCCTCTCGATAACTCCAGGCTACCTTCAGCAGCCTGCAGGCCAAGGGCGCTCAGGTCACTGATCCCAATGCCAATGAAATTAGGGTAAGTCTCCAGACGGTCCAGCTTGATGGAGCCGCCCGCCATCAGATAATCCCTTGGAATTACGTCAGACACCCCTGGCATGGCAGTAATTTGAGCCAGTGTATCGTCGGTGATCAGAGTGACGTTGGGGTCCTGTTGTTGGCCCGGGCCAACAGACATCACCATCATGCCTCCCTGGCCAGAATCCTGATATCCCGGATAGACCTGGATTTGGGTCAGGTCGCCAATGCCACCGAGCTGCTCGTTAGCGTTGCGCTGCAGGCCAATCGCCAAAGAAACCAATACGACCACCGCAGCCGTGCCAATCACCACCCCGACTGCGGTGAGGGCCACGCGCGCTTTACGCCGCCCCAAATTGTCGATGATCAAGGTAAGTAAATCAAAAAAGCCCATTACAGCTCATCCACAACTACTGATTGAATAGTACAAGGTGGTTCGTCTAAACCTCAGCCTTTGATGGGAGGCGCTACGGGTACAGCCTCTTCAGAGCCACCTTCAGGCATCTCCATGGGCGGCATGAATTCTTCACCGCCGGATGGTTGGGCGCTATCCAACCCCAGCAGGCCGCGCAGGAAACGAAGAATTTTTTGGCCGATCGTTTCAGGCTGAGAAGGTTCGGGGAAGCCACCATCGGGGAATTCTCCACCATCGGGTGGGAAGCCGCCATCCGGAGGAATACCACCATCCGGCCCGACCATCATCTCTTCGATAACGACTGAAATCGTCCTGGTGATGACCTGCGCTTGATTGAAGTCATCGGTGTAATCCAGGCTAACGATCAGATCGAGCGGGCCAGCCGCCTCAGGGATCAGCGTGGCATCCAGGGTGTAATAGCCTCCCGGATCAAGCGCTCCGATCAGGGTGGTGTTGTTCATCAGCTGCGCCCCCGGCATGCCCTCAGCTGGGCGGGCGCTCACGCGCATACTACCCAGCACAGCTTGCTTGCGCCCCAGGTTGACCACCTGCAGAGGAATCTGGTTAGGCTGACCGACAAAGAACTGCCCGGCATCGCGATAGAAACTAACTTCGAGCTGCGGTATCGAAAATACCAGCAGAGTGATCACCTGATCATCTGTGTAAGAAATATTATCCGGACCTGTGTAGACGTAAGAAATTTTCATCGGATAAGCACCGGGGTTGGCGGTGGCATTCACAATCAGCTGAGCATTAGCAGGCAGCGTACTTCCGGCCGTCAGGTCACCTAAGAATTGAACATTGGATGATGCAACCGGCGCGAAATTTCCAAAGTCGCCGCTGCTGCCTGAAACTCCTCCCGGCACAGCAGTGCCATCGGGATTGGTGCTGCCGCTCGATCCGCCACCTAGGATCATGGTGATGCGTTTAGCATCCGCGTTGCCAACATTGTTAATCGTAAGATCAAGCGAGAAGCGCGAGCCGGGTGTCAGGATTTCCAGATCGGTTTGATAGGCGCCTATTACCAACTGCGGGCGTGGGCGCGCCAGCACGGTGGGTGTAGGCGTAGGGGTCGATGTTGGGCCTGCCACACCACTGTAGCCAATCACAGGCAAACTCAAAGTGAAATTTTCAGTGTAGGTGGTGCCAGAAGCGTCTGTGTACGTGAGTGACATGGTTTGTGACGCCACTGTAGAACCCCACAGGTCATAGGTAGCTGTAAAAGGCTGCTCTACTTTGCGGGTCTCGCCCGGGTCGAGCTCCTTGACCGCCACCACCCCGCCCGTTTCACGCGGCACTAAAGTTCCGGTCGCGAAGGTGGCCACAACATTGGTCGCTTCGCGCTGTCCAGAATTTTTAAGCTTGACCACCAGATTGAAGTTTTGCCCGGGCGTGATCTTATCAACGCTCATATTATAGGACTCGATAATGACCAGCGGGCGAGAATAGGGTGTGGGGGTAACCTCAGAACCTATATCCTGAGGGGTCTGGCTGGCCTGCACGATCTGCACACCATTCGCTAAAAATGCCGAGGTGGAATCCGGATTGATCACAGTGATGCCATACGAGCCTGTGGGGAGGCCGGCAGGCATGGTGGCCGTGAGCACAGTCGCGCTGACAAAGCTGGTCTGCAACCCGCCAAAGTTTTCCAGCACCACCACCGCTCCATCGATAAAGTCGGTGCCGGTGATCACCAGGTCAACCGAAGTTGTGTTCGAGACCACATTCGGCTGCACACTGGTAATGCCCAAGGCAGCCAGGGCTGTCTGCGGAGGAACTGCCAGAAAGCTCCCAAATAGGAGCAGGCTGATAATGATCCAATGTAGGGTCAGGTGTTTTTTCATCTTTTTGTTCCAGTCTTCTTTTCTGAATGCCAGGCAGCGCCATTCAAGCCATTTTAAATGCCCGATTGATTGCGCTCTCTTCAACGATCTTGCCATCCAGCAAACTTACTGTGTTCGTGGCGAATTGGGTCATGCGCGAGTCGTGGGTCACCACAATCACTGTGCGCCCACTCTGATGCAGCTCTGATAGCAATTCCATGACGCTGGCGCCGCTGGCCGTATCCAGGTTGCCCGTTGGCTCATCCGCCAGGATCAAGCGGGGATCATTGACGAGGGCGCGCGCAATCGATACACGCTGCTGCTGACCACCGGAAAGCTCAGTGGGCTTATGGTGGGCGCGATCTGCCAAACCAACCCGATCGAGCAGTTCGGCTGCCCGAGAACGCCTTATCTTGCGCGGCAGGCGCGCAAAGCGCATGGGGAATTCCACATTTTCCAGGGCAGTCATGCTGGAGATCAGGTTGAACGATTGAAAAATAAAGCCCACCGATTTGCGGCGGAAGACCGCCAGCGCATTCTCGTCCAGAGTCTCGAGCGCATGATCTCCGACCTGGATACTCCCCGTGGTAGGACGGTCCAGACCGCCGATCAGGTGCAATAAAGTTGATTTACCCGATCCCGAAGGGCCCATGATCACTAGCAGAGACTGCTCATCGACGTCCAAATCGACGCCAGCCAGGGCATGCACGGCGATGCGCCCCATGACATACGTCTTACGCAGATTGCGCACGCCGATAAACGAATCCGACTCTGGGGCTTGCAGTTCAACAGTCATCGGTTTAGAAGAAGGGCCGGATAACGGTAAGGCCGCCCAGGCTGGAAGCCAGGTAGGTCAACAAGCTCTGAACCAACAAGACCAGCAGGATGGTTGCCGTCACTGCCAGGAATGCCTTGACCGGGGAAAGACCATTGTGAGAGCGTAGTCCAATCACGATCAAGATTATGTGCCAGATCACGTAGAGATCGACCAGGGCCAGGAACGCTGCCAGGAACAATGCCCAATTCGTGCCATCGGCTGGCGCAAAACCAGCCAGACCTGGGGAAACGAGCGCCTTACGGCCAATCAGAGCTGCCAGGGTGCGCACCAAATCGCGTACTGCAAAGGGCAGACCCGCCCAAGCGACAATATTCATGGCGCGCGCCGTGTTCCCCCGCCCGCCCAGCATGGTGGACACCAAATGGATGATGCCACCTACCAACAACCAGCCGAACCACACTTTACCAATGGCAACCAGGGCCGGAAAGACATACACAAACACCGGCCCCTGCATGGCAGCCATAGCCTGCATAATTTGGGCTTGTTGCTCGGGCGTGTAATACTCGGGGATTTGGGGCATTTCGCCGGTCATCCCCATGCCATAGGTCTGGGAGATATAACCGGTTGCCAGGACCAGGAGGATCGCAGTCAGGGTCTGGACCACGATCGGCGTTAGCCAGACCGCGCCCATCTGCTGCGTAATTTGAGCAAATGCCTGTCTGGGCTTAAAAAGAACAGCTGGTATCCAATCAAATTGGAACCGCCGTGCCGGTTCTACAGGGAGGGCGACATCTTCAACCATGATCTTTGGAATCCTTTCCTATCGCTGCAAAAAAGGATGTGAATACACAACGCTGCAGGCGAATTCTACCACGCCTACTGACGTTTAAAACCAGCCAAAGGTTCCATGTTTCACTCCCCAAAGGTATAGTATTTAGGAGTTACGCAGTTCCGGGGAAAATTAAAAAGATGTTGCGCTCGGGGTGCGAGGTAACCGGCGATCAGGGGAGGTAATTTGCGAGGATGAGAAGACCGCCGGCTGCTGGCAGGGATGATGAGCGCAACATCAGAACACTTGCCTGATGGACAGATAAGACGATCCAGGCGGCAAGTCTTCTACAAGTGGATAGAAAAACAATCCGGGAGCAGGATCTCAATTTGCAATGTTCATATAATCTTCATCAAATTATACAGGTATTTTTGTTGTTCTCGCCATCCAGGTTCCTACCTATTTTGTTAGGTGCAAAACAAGTCCATTCCGCAAAGTGGAAAGCTCGCAGTACAATTATCTCAAAAATAGATTATGTGGGGTGTTTTTCGGGGGCTACGCCGCCGAAAAACACCCCACCCCACATTTTTGACATGAGTTCTATTCATCCTGGTGGAAACGGAGGCGTGTGCGTGAAATCAGAGCCAATACCCGAACCTGAGTTGACTGGTTTTGCCAGACGCGTGGGCGAGCTACGCGCGTCGCTCCAAAATAACAATCCCCGGCAACTGGCTTTCAACACAGGCGCTGAGTTTCAAGAATCAGCTCCTGGAGAAGGTGAATTTAGCCTGCCGGTCTGGGGGCGCTCTTATACCATCAGCTTTCCAGGGCTGGTGGCCTGCGCAACAGGCAGCGCTGCGGAAGCGCCGATTGTGATGCAGGCGCTGCTGGCATATTACTTCTACACCGCGGATGGCATACCCCTGGCGGGAGAATGGGTTTCTTTTCACACTTTACCGGAGGGAAAGTTTTACAATCAGGCTTTTCAAGGTTACAGCGGCAAAGCCCTGGCGCGCGTTTTTGGCAACCATCACGATGCCTTGCAGCAGGCTGTTCTGGTTGCGGGTGGTAAACCTGTTACAGTTCCCGACCTGCCGGGGGATTTCGCCATTACCTTTTGGCCATTACCACGCCTGCCACTACTGATGGCTTACTGGCTGGGGGATGAAGAATTTCCTGCCAATGCTCAATTTTTATTCGACCGCCATGCTGCTCACTACCTACCCAGCGATGTTTGCGCAGTGGTGGGTGGCATGCTGGCCCAAAAGATCATTAAAGCGCGTCCAGATGCCTGACCCAGGCTTGTGGTCAGCTGGGACGATCCAGGAAGCGCTTCTGCCACTCGTACAATTTGTTCAGGGCTTCAATTGGGGAAAGCCCATTAATGTCCAGGCCCTTCAACTCGTCCAATAGAGGGTTCGTCTCTGGGAAGAGTGCGATCTGGCGAGCTGCAATAGGATTGACCTTGACCGCTTTACCGGAGGAAGCCTCCAGCTGGCGCAAGATCTCGCTGGCACGCTGGACCACAGGGCGGGGTAAGCCCGCCAACTGCCCGACATGAATACCGTAAGAACGGTCTGCCCCCCCAGGAATGAGTTTATGCAAGAAAATAACCCGCCCATCGGCTTCACTGACCGCCACATTATAGTTACTGACACCCGGCAACAGATCAGCCAGCTGGGTTAGCTCGTGGTAGTGAGTGGCAAACAGGGTCTTGGCGCGCAATCCCGGATGATTGTGCAGGTACTCCACCACTGCCCAGGCAATGGACACGCCATCATAGGTGCTGGTGCCGCGCCCAATCTCATCCAGGATAAGCAGAGAGCGCGGGGTTGCGTGATGCAAGATATTGGCAGTCTCGACCATCTCCACCATAAATGTGGATTGCCCGGCATGGATCTCATCCTGAGCGCCGATGCGGGTGAAAATACGATCCACCAGCCCAATGCGGGCGCTGGCCGCCGGCACAAAACTACCCATCTGCGCCATCAGCACGATCAAAGCTGCCTGGCGCAGAAAAGTGCTTTTACCACTCATGTTAGGACCAGTCAGGATACGGATGCGCTCCCCCGCTTCAAATACGATGTCATTCGGAACAAAGCGTTCACTGCTTAAGGTGAGCTCAACCACCGGGTGGCGCGCTTCGCGCACCTCCAAAACATCCTCGATCACCACCTGTGGACAGACATAGCCGCCACGCGCAGCCGTTTCCGCCAGGGCTGCCAGCACATCCAGTTGAGCCAGAGCGCGCGCCGAATCGAGCAACCTGCGCGTCGAGCGCCCCAGCTCTGCCAGCAAGGCGCGGAACAGGCGCCCTTCAATTTCGTGCAATTGCTCCTCGGCATTGAGCACCAGAGCCTCGTATTCTTTCATCTCCGGAGTGATATAACGCTCAGCATTCACCAGGGTCTGCTTGCGAATATAATCATCCGGAGCCATGCCGCTGTTGGCGCGCGTCAATTCAATAAAGTAACCGAAAACCTTGTTGTAGCCGACTTTCAGGGTTTTGATACCTGTGCGCTGGCGCTCGCTGGCTTCCAGGTTAGCAATCCACTCGCGGGCATGGCGTGAGCGTTCGACCACCCCATCCAGCTCGGCAGAATAACCCGGGCGGATCACTCCCACTGTCGCCAGTGTGGCAGGGGGCTCATCTGCTAATGCCTGCTCCAACAAGGCCAGCTCAGCCGCGCACGGGTCAAGATCAACCAGAACGCGCGCCAGAGGAGCGGCATCCGGTGGAATTAATGCACGCAAATCGGGCAGGCGCTCCAGCGTGGCGCGCATGGCTACCAGGTCACGCGGCAAGGCATTGCCGCCTGCCACCCGGTTCGCCAGGCGCTCCATATCGTTGAGCGGTTTTAGCGCGGCGCGTAATTCAGCGCGCAGCAGGCCATTCTGAAATAAAAATTGGACTCCGCTCTGGCGAGTGGCAATCAGCGCCACGTCCAGGAGCGGCTTGCTCACCCATTGGTTCATCAAACGCTTGCCCATCGGGCTTACCGTTTGATCTAATACGCCTAAGAGCGAGCCTTTGACTTCACCACCGCGCAGG
>CAYXDC010000019.1:0-47328 GCA_964463505.1 uncultured Anaerolineaceae bacterium | reverse complement strand
TTAAAACCCAAGCGAAACAATGAATATAGGGTGTGGTATAACTGCACCTCGTGGAGAAGCATTTTGAATTCCACCCGCCGCGCCGGGCGGGCATATTCTTCCAGATTTTGGTCCTGGCTGGACTGGGATTTGTCGTTGGGTTCGGATTACGCCAGGCCGCTCAAGCCCAGGTCAGCCCTACCTTTGCGCTATATCTGCTGCTGATCCTCCTGGCAGCAATATTATTGCTCTTCTTTGCTTATTTTGCCTACGCCCTATACCGTTCGTACTACCTGTTGGAGCAAGATGGTCTGCATCTGCACTGGGGGCTACGTGTGGAAGTGATCCCGATGGATGTTATCTTGGGGATGCGCATGTTACCGGATGATTTTCCGCGACCCTGGCTGCGCCTGCCTGGCACCGTAGTAGGACTGCGCCAGACGCAAGAGGCCGGCAAGGTAGAATTTATGGCGTCTCGCAGTCGAAAGCTGGTGCTGGTGCGCACCTCCCGCCGCTCTTATGCGATTTCACCCTCCGATCCGGAAGCTTTTTTAAGCGCCTATCGTCAGGTGGCTGAATTTGGCTCGCTCTATCCCATTGCGGCAGAGTCGGTCTATCCCAGTTTTCTGTTGGCCAATCTATGGTCCGACCGGTTGGCGCGTGGCTTGGTGCTGGCGGGGCTGGCGCTTGGCCTGCTGCTGGCGCTGGGTGTGAGTCTGGTAGTCCCCTCCAGGTACGAGATTACTTTAGGGTTCACCGCTGCGGGCGCGCCGCGTGAGGTAGTTCCAGCCGTGCGTATGTTGCTGTTACCGGTACTGAATGGCTTTGCCTGGGTGATCGATTTCATTATTGGTCTATATTTTTACCGTATTGCTGAGCGCAGGTGGCTGGCAGCCCTGGTTTGGGGTGGGGGTTTAATCACCGGAGTGTTGTTTTTGATCAGTGTATTGATCATCTTATAAGGGTATGCGTATGAGTTTAGCGGTGCAGATTGGGCTGGGTTTCTTACTGGGAGTGGCAATCGCCGCGGCTGCCTGGAAAGCCGGTGCGTTAAGTCGCAGCGGAGCGGCAGCAGCAGCCTTGAGCGGCGGCCTGATCTTTGGCCTTGGCGGCCTGGATTGGGCGGCCCTGCTTTTGACCTTTTTCATTTCCTCCAGCTTGCTGTCGCGGGCGTTTGGGCGGCGCAAGGCGGCTCTGAACGAGAAATTTTCCAAAGGTCACCAGAGAGATTGGGGGCAGGTATTGGCCAATGGCGGCCTAGGCGCTGCATTGGTGATCCTGGCAGCAATTGACCAAGAGTACGGGCTATGGTGGGCAGCTTTTATTGGAAGTATGGCGGCGGTGAATGCGGATACCTGGGCGACAGAGGTCGGCGTGCTCAACCCGACGCCGCCGCGCCTGGTAACTACCGGTGCGCCAGTAGAGCGAGGTACTTCTGGGGGTGTCAGTTTGCTGGGTGGTTTGGCCAGCCTGGCAGGAACCGGCTTGATTGGCCTGGTTGCGGCGCTGGTGCGCCCGGAAGACGGTGTCGGACTGGCTCTGGCGGTAACGACTGGCGGGGGCATGTTGGGCTCGCTGGTGGATTCCCTGTTGGGAGCTACCCTGCAGGCGATCTATTTCTGCCCTACCTGCCAGAAGGAAACCGAACGCTATCCACAGCATACCTGCGGCACTCCTACGACTCAGGTGCGCGGCCTGAACTGGCTGAATAACGATTGGGTTAATTTTGTTTGTGCGCTGGCCGGGGCAGGCGGGGCAGCGCTGATCTGGTGGATTATTCGCTAATCCAGCGCGACAAATTCCATTTTTGCTAGCCCCCAATTTCACTCATCACGCGATTTAACGGGATTACTCCCTCCGCCAGCCCATGACCCCAGGGCTTGTGCCAGATGCCGTCCAGGATCAGCTGGCGCAGCTCTTCCAGGCTGGCGCCGGTGCGTAATGGGGTGAGTAGATCCACTTCACCTTCACGCAGCAAGCACAGGCGCAGGCGCCCATCGGCGGTCAGGCGCGCCCGCGTGCAGGCGGCGCAGAAGGGCTCAGTGACGGATGAGATAAAACCAAGCTCACCTTGCGCCTCTGCCAGGCGGAAGAGACGGGCTTCTCCATCCAGTTTGCCACCATTGGAGACCTCTAGCGGTCCTACTTCAAGACGGATACGTTCCAGGATCTCTTCAGCAGTGACCATTTGATTCAGTTGCAGTTCAGTAGCCCCGGCGAAGGGCATCATTTCGATAAACCTTACCTGCCAGGGGTGTTCCAGGGTCAGGCGCGCCAGCCCGCTGACCTCGGCTTCGTTGTAGCCGCGCACAACGACGGCATTGATCTTGATGGGTGTCAGGCCAGCAGCTTCGGCGGCCAGGATGCCGCGCCAGACCTGCTCCAGGTTTCCCCAGCGGGTGAGGCGTTTGAACTGCTCCGGGTTGAGGGTATCCAGGCTGATGTTGACGCGCTGCAGGCCCGCCTGAGCCAGAGGCTGCGCCAGGCGCTCCAGGAGGACGCCGTTGGTGGTCATGCTCAGGGAGCGAATGCCGGGGGTCTGGCGAATAGCATGAACCAGCTCGACCAGGTTGGCGCGCACGGTCGGCTCACCGCCGGTCAGGCGGATCTTGTCGAAGCCCAGCGTGGCGCACAAATCCACCAGACGCAGTAACTCGTCATCCTGCATCAGCTCTGCGGATGGACGGAAGGTCATGTCCTCCGGCATGCAGTACACGCAGCGCAGGTTGCAGTGATCGGTCAGGCTGATGCGTAAATAATGGATGTTGCGTCCGAAGCGGTCGATGGCCATAATACTTCTAAAGTCGATTATCAAGCCGAATAAATATCAATAAGTTGATAAAAATTATACCTTATTTCAAGGATTTAAACAAACATCGCGCTTTCTCAAACACGAGGAAACGCGATGTGGTGCGACGTAGTGATTTTGATCGATGCAGCGATCTTAAGTGAAGCGAAATGGACTAACACCCCAGCAATTTTCCCAGAGCAGCCAGGAGCAGGAGCACGTTCTCGGGGCGGGAGGAGTAGCCCATCAGGCCGATGCGCCAGAGCTTGCCTTTCAGCTCGCCCAGGCCTCCGCCGATCTCGATATTGTATTCGTTCAGCAGGCGTCCCCGAACTTGCAGATCGTCCACGCCTTCAGGAATGCGCACGGTAGTCAGGCTGGGCAGGCGGTATTCCAACGGCACATGCAAGGTCATCCCCAGCGCTTCCAACCCATCCCAGAGCAGGCGGGCGTTGCGGGCATGGCGTTCCCAGCGCGCCTCCAGACCCTCAGCAACCGCCAGGCGCAGCCCCTCATAGAAAGCATAAACTGTGCTGATGGGCGCGGTGTGATGGTAGGCGCGCTCAGGGCCCCAATATTTGCGCAACAGGTTCAGATCTAAATACCAGTTGGCAACAGGAGTCTTACGGGCCGAGAGCGCCTGTTCGGCGCGCTGGCCCAGGGTGATGGGAGCCAGCCCGGGCGGGCAGCTCAGGCATTTTTGCGAGCCGCTGTAGCAGATATCGATGCCGGTTTCGTCCACGCGCACCGGCAGACCACCCAGGGATGTGACGGCATCCACCAGCAGCAGGGCGCCGTTAGTATGCACCACAGGCGCGATTTCTTCCAGTGGCTGCAGCGCACCGGTGGAGGTTTCAGCGTGGACGAGCGCCACGATTTTGGCCGGCTGAGCTTCCAGGGCTTGCTTGATCTCCGAGGTTGTGAAAATCTCGCCCCAGGGGCGGGTGATGACTTGCACCCGGGCACCATAACGGCGTGCTATTTCAGCCATGCGCAGGCTGAAATAGCCGTTGCTGCATACCAGCACAGAGTCGCCTGGCTCGATCAAGTTAGCCAAAGCGGCTTCCATGCCGGCTGATCCGGTCCCCGGGACTGCCAGGGTGAGCGGGTTTTGGGTCTCAAACGCCTGGCGCAGCATCACCTGTGTGCGATCCATCAACTCCAAAAAGGTGGGGTCCAGGTGCCCAACCAGGGGCGCAGCCATGGCGCGCAGCACGCGCGGGTCCACCGTGCTGGGTCCCGGACCGAGCAGCGTGCGCGCCGGTATATCCAGCTCGGGGAATGGATTGCTTGCGTTTGTAGCGTTCATTTTCACCTCACTTGGAAAGGGGTGGTTTGTTACATGGGTTTGCCTGTATTGTAATCCTTGTCTGACTGTCAAAGGGCGTTTTAAAGATAACCAGGCTGACGGGTTTTCGGGGTAGAATCGACTAAACGGCTGGGCGATGGTCATCCTGGAGAGTAAGCTCATGCAAAATTTTCCACATCGACGTTTGAATCCACTAACGGGGGAATGGGTGCTGGTCTCGCCGCACCGGGCGCGGCGTCCCTGGCAGGGCCAGGTGGAAAAGCTGCCTCCGGATGAGCGCCTGGCTTATGATCCGGGCTGCTACCTGTGCCCCGGCAACGAGCGCGCCGGCGGGGTGCGCAATCCGGTATATGAAAATACCTTCGTGTTCACCAATGATTTTTCGGCCTTATTGCCGGAGGAATCCACAGACGCTTTGGAGCAGCATCCCCTGTTAGATACGCAGGCGGTGCAGGGCACCTGCCGAGTAATCTGCTTCTCGCCGCGCCATGATCTGACCTTGCCGGAGATGGAAGTGAAGGATATCCAGCGGGTAGTATGCGTGTGGATCGATCAGATGATCGAGCTCAGCCAGACCTATCGCTGGGTGCAGATCTTTGAGAATAAGGGCGCCATCATGGGCTGCTCGAATCCACACCCCCACGGGCAGATCTGGGCGAGCGGCTCGCTGCCGAATGAGCCAGCCAAAGAGGGGTTCCACCAGCAAGCCTATTTTGCCCAACATGGGCGAGCCTTGCTGGAGGATTATCTGGCAGTGGAGTTGGAGCGGGGGGAACGCCTGGTGGTAGAGAATGAATACTGGGCAGCCCTGGTGCCTTACTGGGCCATCTGGCCGTTTGAGATTCTACTGCTGCCGCGCCGGGCTGTAAAACGGCTGCCAGAGCTGACCCCTGTTGAGCAAGAAGCACTGGCTCGGATTTTGAAATCCTTATTGACCCGCTATGATAATCTATTCGAGACATCATTCCCATATTCCATGGGTTGGCACGGAGCTCCGGGGATTGCTGGACGGGAACCAGGGCAATCGGTCGATGGCGGCTGGCAGTTGCATGCCCATTTCTATCCGCCGTTACTGCGCTCCGCAACAGTGAAAAAATTTATGGTGGGCTATGAGATGCTGGCGGAAGCGCAGCGCGACCTGACCCCAGAGCAGGCTGCTCAAAGGCTGCGCGAAGCAAGCGAAATACATTACAAGGTGGCTCAAGGATGAAAGCTCAGTTATTTATCACTTGTCTGGCGGAGCAGTTTTTTCCAGGCGTGCTGGAAAAGATGGTGGCGCTGCTGGAAGATTTGGGCGTTGAGCCGGTCTTCCCGGCCGAACAGACCTGTTGCGGGCAGCCGCTCTTTAACAGCGGCTTTCAGGAGCAGGCCCGCCAGCTGGCGATTAAATGGCTGGATACTTTCAGCCAATCTGATCTGCCGGTGGTTTCCCCTTCGGGTTCCTGTGTGGATATGGTGCGCCACCATTACCCGGCCCTGTTTCCACCGGGCACCCCTGAACATTCCCGGGCGATGGATTTGGCAAGCCGGACTTTTGAATTCTCAGAGTTCCTGGTACACCAATTAGGGCAGATTGATGTGGGTGCAGTATTTCCCCATCGGGTAACCTATCATGCGTCCTGCCACCTGCTGCGCGGGCTGGGCGTACGCCAGGAACCCTTGCAGCTTTTACAGGCGGTGCATGGGTTGGAACTGCTGCCTCTGGAGGGCGCAGAAACTTGCTGCGGTTTTGGGGGTGTTTTCAGCGTGGTCTATCCGGAGGTGAGCCGGGCTATGCTGCAAGATAAAGTAAACCATATCCTGGAAAGCGGCGCGGAAGCTGTTGTGGCCTGTGATGCCGGCTGTTTGATGAATATCGCCGGCGGATTAAGCCGGGTAGGCTCTCCCGTGCGTGCTATGCATCTTATCGAGGTATTGGCTTCAGGGCTCAACTCGGATTGAGAGGATAAATGCAAAAATCACAACTGCAATCTTCCGAAAAGAAAATTCCTCATCCGATCGAATTTGGGGCTTACAGTGAGCATGTGCCAGGCCAAATCCCTTCTGCGTTGAAATATGCCACAGGGCGGTTTATGGAGCAGCGCGCGGCGTGCCTGGGTGAATTACCTGAGTGGGAGGCGCTGCGCCAGGCAGGTTCTGCCATTCGCCTGCATACGCTGGAGAACCTGGATTTTTATCTTGAAAAACTTGACCAACAGGTGATCGCGGCAGGTGGTCAGGTGCACTGGGCGAAGGATGCCGCAGACGCGTGTGAGATTGTCCTGGAACTTGCCCGGCAGCATGCTGTGAAGCGCGCGGTCAAGGTCAAATCCATGGCAACGGAGGAAATTGGTCTGAACCATGCCTTACAGGAGGTCGGGATCGAAGTCGTCGAGACAGATCTGGGAGAATACATTATCCAATTAATGGGCACCGGACCGTCACATATTGTCGCTCCGGCGGTGCATCTGAAGAAGGAACAGATTGCAGAAGTATTCAGCCAGGAATTCGGAATTGAGGCGCCCACTGATCCAGTTGAATTAACTGCCATTGCCCGCCGGGTATTGCGTGAAAAATTCCTGGCAGCCGACCTGGGGATTTCGGGCGCTAACTTCCTGGTCGCTGAGACCGGCACGCTGGTGATTGTGACGAATGAGGGTAATGGACGCATGTGCACAACTTTGCCGGATGTGCATGTGGCGGTTGCGGGAATTGACAAGGTTGTCCCTGACTGGGAAAGCCTGAGCGTGCTGCTCAAATTACTGCCGCGCTCTGGTGCCGGGCAAAAAATATCAGTCTATACTTCGTTTATTACAGGACCTCGCCGGGCAAAAGACGAACATGGCCCATCAGAATTTCATCTTGTGTTGTTGGACAATGGCCGCAGCCGCATCTTGCAGGACCCTGGGGGCAGGGAGACCCTTAAATGTATCCGTTGCGGCTGTTGTTTGAATATTTGCCCGGTTTATAGAAATGTCGGCGGTTATGCCTATGGCTGGTGCATTTCTGGACCTATTGGAGCGATCTTTACCCCTCAAATTTTAGGCGTTCAGCAGGCAGGCGAGCTGCCATTTGCATCGAGCCTGTGCGGGGCCTGTGATGAGGTCTGCCCGGTGAGAGTTCCGATCACCGATATCCTGTTACACCTCCGGCGCCGGGTTGCAGAAGGCGATGCGTATGAGCCGGCGGTGGTTGCGACACCTTTACGCGCTGCAGCAGCATTGGGTCGCCAGGCTTTAGGTACCGGCTGGCTCTACCGCCTGGGTGGGCGTCTACTCCCCTGGCTGCAAATCCCCTGGCTGCGCGCCGGCTGGTTATACAAGCTGCCGCCGCCCCTGAACCGCTGGACGAAGGTGCGCCCATTGCCTGCTTTTCGAGCACATTTCCGGAACTGGTGGAAAAGGCGGCATCAGGTATCCACAGGAGACCAGCCATGAGTGAGCAAAACCGTTCTGTGATATTGGATGCGGTGCGTGGCGCGCTGCAGCGCAAGCTGGGAGACAGCCTGGCGGTGCGCCCACCCGCGTTGAGCCCGCGCCAGGTGGCAAGCCAGGCAGAAGAGCTGCAGTTATTGATCGATGAGATTCAAAAGCTGTCCGGGCATGCGCAAATGATCTCGCCCAGCCAGGTTTCTATGGCCTTGGCTGAGCTGGTGCGCACCTACCAGGTGAAACAAGCTGTGCTTTGGGATGCACCACTCCTTCAGCGGCTTGGTCTGGCAACCCGCTTGACGGATCTGGGGGTGAGGGTTATCCCCGCCCATTCGGATAAGCAGACGTTGAGTGAATGTGATTTGGGGATCACCGAAGCGGACTTTGCGCTGCCAGAGACCGGCACCCTGGGGCTGCTTTCTAATGCGGAACACCCGCGCCTGGTTTCACTGCTGCCGCGCTTGCACCTGGCAATTATGCGACCTGCCGCCTTGCGCGCCGACTTGCACCAGGTTTTTGCTGAAGCCAGGACACACGCTTACTTGATCTTGATTTCCGGTCCTAGCCGGACCAGTGATATTGAGATGACCCCAACACTGGGGGTGCATGGGCCGCGGGATGTGCATGTGTGGGTATTGGATACGGACCAATAACCGAAATGAGAGAAGAGATTCTCCCTGTTTTTTGGATTGAATGAAGTTCAGGGCTTAAAGCGAGAGCCGGCTGGCTGCGGCGGCATCAACCAGCCATACGGCGGGTTGGATGAACTGCGCAGGAAGTTCATCCGGTTGGTAAGGGCCTTCGAGCACGCGCTGCAGGGTGTTGGCTTTGTCTGCCCCGCTGACCAGGAAAGCGACCTGCCGGGCGGCATTGAGGGCCGGGATGGTCAGGGTAATGCGCCAGCTGGTCTGGGAGGATGTATAATTTTCCGCAACCCACTTGTGGGTTTCTTTCAGGGCTGCGCTGTGTGGGAACAATGAAGCGGTGTGCCCATCAGCGCCCATCCCTAACAGCACCAGATCAAATTGCGGCTGGCGTTCACCAAAAAACTGGGCCAACTCCTGTGCGTAAGCCTGCGCAGCCTCTTCAGGGAGCAGCTCGCCGCGTATACGATGGATGTGCTCAGGAGGGACCGGCACATGGCCCAGTAGAGCCTGGCATGCCATACGGTAGTTACTCTGCGGGTGGTCAGGCGGCACACAGCGCTCGTCGCCCCAAAAGATATGCAGGCGTGCCCAATCGACTTCAGCCGCATAGGGAAAGCGTGCCAGCTGGCGATAAAGCGCCTGAGGAGTCGATCCGCCAGATAATACCAGGCTAAAGTGTTCAGCGACTTGAAGGTGCGCCTGAATGGTCTGGACGATCCATTGCGCGGCAGCGAGGGCTAATTCGTCTGGGTCTTCAACGACCTCAAGACGGTATTTTTCAGGCATCATCTTCGGGGTGCATATCGCAGTTCAACCGCCAGCCGCGCCCATCTCGCCCCAACAGCCGGTCGGCTTCCATGGGTCCCCAGCTGCCGGGGGCGTAAAGGACAGGCGCCGCCGATTGGGGCTGTTCGTTGACGACGATCTGCGGTTCGATCAAGCCCCAGGCCAGCTCGATCTCATCATGACGGGCAAACAGGGCTGCGTCACCCTTGATGGCATCCAATAACAGGCGCTCGTAGGCTTCAGGGATGGCGCCATCGCCAAAGGATCCACGGTAGTGAAACTCCATATCCACCGAACGGAACTCTTGTATCGAATCGGGTAGCTTGGTCTCAAATTTCAGGTGGATGCCTTCATCGGGCTGCAAGCACATCGAGATCATATTGGGGTTTGGATTGTTACCAGCCGGGAGCTGGAACATAAAATGCGGGGGACATTTGAACTCAATCGTGATCTCAGAAATCTTCTTCTTGAGCGCCTTGCCCGAGCGCAAGAAAAAGGGCACACCCTGCCAGCGCCAATTATCCACGTACAGCTTGAGCGCGGCGTAAGTGGGCGTGCGCGAATCGGGCGCTACCCCGTGGGTTTCCCGGTAGCCGAGGTATTGGCCGAGGACCACATCCTCCGCAGCCAGGCTGCGTGTGGCATACAGTACCTTGACCTTTTCGTTGCGCAGGGCATTGGCTTCGAAGGAGGATGGCGGCTCCATGGCGATCAGGGTAAAAAGCTGCATCAAGTGGCTCTGGAACATATCGCGCAGCACTCCAGAGCTATCATAATAGCCTGCCCGGTGCCCCACGTCTACCGTCTCTGCGACCGTGATCTGGATATTATCCACGTAGTTGCGGTTCCACAGGGGTTCCATGATCGTGTTTGCAAAGCGAAAGAAGAGGATGTTTTGAGCGGTTTCTTTACCCAGGTAGTGGTCAATGCGGTAGACCTGCCGTTCCGGGAACACTTCGTGGAGAGTATGGTTGAGCTGCCAGGCGCTGTCCAGGTCGTGGCCGAAGGGTTTTTCGACCACCAATCTGCGCTGAGCATGCTCGTCTGAAGCCAACCCGGCCTGCCCCAGGAAACGGGCGATCTGCGGGTAAAACTCCGGGGCGGTGGCTGTATAGTACAGGCGGTTAACCGGCCCGCCTTCCAGTTCTTCCAGCCAGAGTTTTAGTTTTTGGTAATCCTCCACGGTCTCCAGATCTCCGCGGAAGTAGTGTAATTGTTCAGCAAAAGCCCCCCACAGTGTGGGGTCGAAGGTTTGCGGGCTGAACTGCTGCACGCCAGCCTGCATTTCCTGGCGGAAGGCGGCATCATCATACGGGCGGCGGGCAAAGCCGACAATGCGCGTCTGGGCCGGCAGACGTTTCTTGCGCGCCAGATTGTATAAGGCTGGCACCAATTTGCGGTGGGTCAGGTCACCGCTGGCGCCGAATATGACGATGGTGGTGGGTAGGTCAGTCATGCTGAATTCCTGTTCGCCCAGAATAAAGAATTATCGGGCTGGTCGATCTATCCGTTCGTATGGATTTCTACTGGACTGCGTAATGCTAACAATGATAACATTGCCTGGCTGGCTCAATGGCTGCGAAATTGACTTCCAGGAACCTTTTCGATAAACTAGCTGGGCGCTGAAGTTTGCGTCCTTTTAGATCAGGCTGCGTCTATAAGGATGAAGTATTATCAACTTAGGAGATTCTAATGGATGCAAAAGAGATCAAAAACGCAGTACAGAATCGTTACGCCGAAGTGGCGCGCTCAGGAACCTGTTGTGGTGGGCCGCAAGATTGCTGCAGCAGCCAGACCAGTGATGTAATCCGACTGGTCGAATACCCTGATTTGCAGGTTGACCTTTCCGGGGCTGACCTGGGACTGGGCTGTGGATTACCTACCCAGTCGGCTGCCATTCGACAAGGCGACACGGTGCTCGATCTGGGCAGTGGGGCGGGTGTAGATGTATTCCTGGCGGCGCGCCAGGTTGGCCCACAGGGACGGGTGATCGGAGTCGATATGACCCCGGAGATGATTGCCAGAGCGCAGGAGAATCAAGCACGTGGTAATTACCAGAATGTGGAGTTCCATCTAGGTGAGATCGAAAATTTACCCGTGGATGATGACATTGTCGATGTGGTGCTATCCAACTGCGTGATTAATCTGGTCCCAGACAAACGCCAGGTCTTTCGCGAGATTTATCGGGTGCTCAAGCCTGGTGGCCGGTTTTCCATCTCTGATATGGTCACCTACGGCGATGTGCCGGATCAAATCCGCAAAGATATGGCCTTATGGGCAGGCTGCATCGCAGGGGCGTTAGATCGACAGGAATACCTGGAGATCATTCGTGAGGCTGGTTTTAACGCTGTTGAAGTTGTCCAAACGGTAGAATACGATACTTATCGCGGTGATGGATACGGGATCGCCAGCATAACAGTTCAGGCCAGCAAAGAATAATGGGCTCTACGGAAGCGGTGTGGCAAGAGTTCAGTGATGGCCTGCGGGCATTCATATCCCGGCGGGTGCGCGACGCGCAGGATGTAGATGACTTACTGCAAGATGTGTTTGTTAAGATTCACACGCGCATCGACTCGCTGGTGGATGAAGAGCGTTTGGCCCCCTGGGTTTATCAGATTGCCCGCAATACGATCATTGATTACTACCGGCGGCAGAAGCCACACATTGATTTGCCGGAAGACCTGGCAGTAGAGCTCGAGCATTACGAACCCGATCCTGCCGAGCAGCTTGCCAACAGCCTGCATGGCATGCTGGCAAGCCTGCCCGCCAAATATCGCCAGGCCGTCCAACTTGTGGAGCTGGAAGGGGCCAAGCAAGCTGAGCTGGCTGAGAACCTGGGGATCACCCTCAGTGGGGCGAAATCACGGGTGCAGCGCGGGAGAGTATTACTGCGCAGCGCCTTGCTGGAGTGTTGTCATTTCGAGTTTGACCGGCGCGGGCATCTGATTGATTACACCTCGCGCCCGGACTGCTGTGAACACTGCCAGGCTACCTGAGAAATCATTGTGCTAATTCAGGCAGCCTGGCAGTTGCAGGCGCGTTTCATAATTTAATCCCCCTCGTCAGTCAAAATATCCCCGGCTCCCTGTCTAAGGACTTCCTGGGCACAAGCCACGCCCAGAGCGAGCGGCTCTTCCCCGCTGGCTGCATGGCGAATGATTTGATGTCCACTGGGAGCAGCCACCACAACTTGCATAGAAAGTCCCTGAGGAGCGGGTTGGGCATAGGCACCCACTGGCAACGAGCAGCCCCCGCCTAATTCAGCCAAAAAGGCGCGTTCGGCGCTGACCGCCTGGCGGGTGGAAAAATGCTCAATGGCTGCCAGGTACCCCAGGGTCTCCGTATCGTCTGCCCGGCATTGTACGGCCAGGGCGCCCTGCCCTGGGGCGGGCAGCATCAACTCCAGGGGCAGCCACTCGGTAATATACTTTTCTAGCCCCAGGCGGGTGACGCCTGCCCCAGCCAGGATGATGGCATCATATTCTCCGGCAAAAACCTTTTGAATGCGCGTGTCTACATTACCACGCAAGGGCCGGATTTGCAGGTCGGGGCGATGCGCCAGCACCTGGGCTGACCGGCGCAGGCTTGAGGTACCCAGGCGCGCTCCCACAGGTAGATCCATAAACTTATACCCGTTTTGTGAGATCAGGACATCCTGCACCACGGCGCGCTGCGGAATAGCACCCAGGACCAGCCCCGGGGGATTATCTACAGGCAGGTCTTTCAGGGAGTGTACTGCGCCATGGACGCGCCTTTCCAGCAGCTCGCATTCCAGCTCGAGGGTAAACAGCCCCTTGCCGCCAATCTCTGGCAGGGGGCGATCCAGGATGCGGTCGCCTTTGGTAGTGATGACCATTTCCTGGCATTGGAGGCCTAACCAGGCTTTCTCTAAAACCTGACATACCCACTGGGTTTGCCAGCGGGCCAGGGCAGAAGGACGGGTAGCAAAGAGCAGCGTTGGCATACATCAATCTCCTGGTGTGGATTTCTCGGCTCAATTGTACCTGCCCTTGGTGTGTGAAACCAACCGATTACGAATTCCATACATCACAATAATATCCACATACCGTCTTCACAATTTCTGAACAGGTTCTTCCTATACTACATGTGAATGCAGCCATCTTAGCTGTTAATACCTCAGGGTTAGGAGTAGCGTAGTTCAGGAGATATCAGCCACCGAGTACTTAAATCCTCAGGGTATTAAATCGCGCAAAATTTTCGGGAGAAAAAGTATGAAATCGATTAATGTGCAAGGATCCCAGGTGAAAGCGATTGAATGGAAACCATTTTTTCAAAAAAATAAATTCTGGCTGGTAGGCGTGCTCCTGGTTTTCGTTGCAGCCGGTGGATATTTGATTTACCGGGCTACAACCGCGTCGCAGTCTGCAGCTCAGACCGAGACAGCCGCTGAGCTGCAGACTGCAGTAGCCAGCCAGGGCTCGCTGACCGTTTTTGCCACCGGGGCTGGTGAAGTGGTGACAGCCTCCGAGATCAGCCTGGGATTTGATGAAAGCGGGACCCTGCTGGAGCTGCTGGTCAAGGCAGGGAATAAGGTGGAGGAGGGCCAGGTGCTGGCGCGCTTGCAAACAGACCGCACAGAAGAAGACATAGCGCTGGCTCTAGCGCAAGCCGAATTAAACGTACTCACCGCTCAACAGGAACTGGATAACTTGAACGCTTCCTGGGAAATGGATGCAGCGGAGGCTTTGCTGGCGGTTGAGGCTGCCGAACAAGCCCTAGAGGACCTGCAAACCAGCAATTTAGATCAGGCGGAAGCATTGCAGGCGGTAGCTGAAGCCCAAGCGGCGGTTAACGAGGCGCAGAGTATTTATAACGGGGTGCGCTCCATAGCAGATAAGGATACCATTGCGGCAGCCAAGGCAGAGCTGGTGCTGGCTCAAAAGCAATTGACCGATATGGAAGAGAAATTTGATGATTACATCAACAAGCCAGATAGCGATCCAGAAAAGGCCAATGTGCAACTGAAGCTTTCAGCAGCCCAGGGCGTTTATAACACTGCTCTGCGTTACTACAATGCCGTGACGGGAACCGGTAGTGAATTAGAACTGGAGAGCTCGGCGGCGGATCTCGCTGCCGCTCAGGCAACCCTGGCTCAGGCGCAGCGCGCTTATGAGCGCATCAAAGATGGTCCTTCAGCTGGAGAGATGGCCAAGGCGAATGCTGAGCTGGCAGTCGCCCAGGCGAAATATGAAACTCTAAAAAATGGAGTCGATCCACTCGAGCTAGCCCTGGCTAAGGCGACTTTAGCCAATGCCAAAGCCAGCCTGGCGGTCGCTCAGGAGGATAAAGCTGTGCTCGAGCTTATCGCTCCTGAATCTGGCACCATCCTGAGCATCAGCGCGGGGGTCGGCGAGGCGGTGGGGACCAGCGCATTGATTACGATGGCAGACCTAAACCAGCCGCTGCTCGAGGTGTATCTGGATGAAGACGACCTGGATCTGGCCATTGTGGGCTATGAGGCTGAAGTTGTCTTCGACTCGCTGCCGGATAATGTCTTTACCGGGCATGTGGTGGAAGTTAGCCCGGTACTCTACGCGACGATGGGCTCGGACACGGTGCTGATGAAAGTGGAGCTGGATGCAGATTCGTATGCCAAACCACAGTCGTTGCCGGTTGGCTCGAATGCCACAGTGGATGTGATTGGCGGACGAACCGAGAACGCTGTGCTGGTACCGGTGGAAGCCCTGGTAGAGATCGATGAGGGTGAATATGCCGTTTTCGTGATGGAAAATAATGAGCCACGCCTGCAGATGGTTACTGTGGGATTGATGGACTACACCTCAGTTGAAATTACCAGTGGGTTAGAAGCAGGTCAAATTGTTACTACTGGCAGCGTGCCGACTGTCCAGACTACGAATTAAGATGACTGGGAGGCAGGTTGCTGTGAAGCGTGCATTCCTAATTGAGTTGGCGGCGTTGGCTGTGCTGGTCTCGAGCTGTACTGGTTTTGCTCAGAGTCCGGTAGCCAGCCCGAATGTCACAGAAAATTCCGAGCTGAGCCAGTCAGTGGCCAGTCTGGGCAGTATTACTTTAACAGCCACCGGGGCAGGTTCCTTAATCGCGACCAACGCAACTGAGTTGAGCTTCAACCAAAGTGGAACACTGGTTGAGCTGGTGGCTCAGGAGAGTGATGCAGTGGCGACGGGAACAGTTCTGGCGCGTTTACAGGTAGATCTGAGCGACGCTGAATTGGAGGTGCAGCGTAGCGCTGCCGAGATGACGGTTATCCGGGCCAGCCAGGCGCTGCACGATCTACAGACCAATGCTGAATTGGAAGCAGCGCGGGCATTGATCCGCCTGGAAGAAGCCCAACGGGCACTGTTAAAGGCCGAGGATAATGCTCCAGCGCTGGCACAGGCTGAGCAGGCTGTTGCCGAAGCCAAGGCAAATATTGAAGATGCTGAAATGCAGTTGTATATCTCGCAATCTTCAGCAAGTCCCGGTGCGCGCTATACGGCTTACGCGGCGCTTTTGTTCAAGGAGAAAGCGCTGGCGGAGATCGAAACACAGGTCCGCCGGTTGGAGAACCAGATAAAAAACGCGGCCGATAAAACACTGCGCGACCGCTTAAAGCGCCAAATGATGGAGTTAAATGTGCGCCTCACGAATCAGCAGCTGGTCGTGAACGAAGCCCAAACCAGGCTGGATGCGCTGGAACAGACAGCGGATGATCAGGAAATCGAGCTGGCTCAAGCACAACTGGCAACCGCCGAGGCACAACTGGCAGATGCGCAGCGCCAGCTTGAGCAGGCGCAAGCCGGCCCACAGGCCAGTACGTTAGCGCTGGCACAAGCTGAACTGTCTGAAGCTCAGTCTGCCTGGGGAAAACTGCAAAGTGGTCCAGATCCAGAAGCGCTTGCCCTGGCGAAAGCAGCATTGAATGAAGCAGAAGCTGAGCTTGCTCAGGTACAGAGTACACAATTGACCCTCGAAATGCTAACCCCGCTAAGCGGTAAGGTTTTGGATATTGCCTTTGAAGAAGGTGACCGCATCGAGCAGGGGCAGATCGTCCTGACTGTGGGCGATATGGAAAACCCCAGCGTGGAAGTTTACGTGGATGAGGACGATATGAGCATGGTGCAGGTAGGGTCGCCAGCGGTGATTGTCTTTGATGTGCTGCCAGATCAATTGTTGAGCGGTGTGGTGACCCAGGTCGATCCAGCATTGGTCACTTCGCGGGAGACAAAAACCGGACGTGTGCTGGTCCAGTTGGATGACATAAGCGTGCTCGGGTCGCGTTGGCTGCCAGTGGGATTAAATGCGACTGTAGATGTGGTTGGCGATTCAACGGAGAATGCCGTCTTGATCCCAACTGAAGCCTTGCAGGGATTGGCCGGTGGTGAGTATGGAGTCTATGTCGTCCAGGATGACGGTCAAATGACGTTAAAACCGGTTACTACCGGCCTGATGGACGCAACCAGGGTAGAAATTGTCTCCGGCCTGGAAGCCGGAGAAAGTGTGGTCCTGGGTGATCCCGGGAAATAGAGTGAATTATGGATAAACCTGAAATAATCAAAACGATTAATTTGACCAAAATTTATGGCATGGGAGATATCCAGGTAAAAGCCCTGGAGGATATCTCCATCGAAATCCGCGCAAGTGAATTTGTGGCAATCATGGGCCCATCTGGTTCGGGCAAGAGCACTATGATGAATATGTTGGGCTGCCTGGACCATCCCACCAGCGGGCAGTATTTCCTGGCAGGTGAGGATGTCAGCCAATTGAATAAGATTCAGTTGGCCAAAATCCGCAATAAGCAAATTGGCTTTGTGTTTCAGTCATACAATCTGCTGCCGCGCACAACGGCGCTCGAGAATGTGATGCTGCCACTGATCTACGACGGAAACGACCATTTCACAGAGAGCGAGCAACGCGCCAGGGCTGAGACAATGCTTGAATTGGTGGGTCTGCCAGACCGTATGCACCACCATCCTCAGGAGTTGTCGGGTGGACAGAGCCAGAGGGTGGCGATTGCGCGGGCATTGATCAACGATCCGGTGCTGCTGCTGGCGGATGAGCCGACTGGCAACCTTGACTCACACTCAGGAAATGAAATTATGGAGCTGCTGAGCGGCCTGAATCAACGCGGAACAACGATCGTGATCGTCACCCATGAAGATGATATCGCTGCTTTTACCCGGCGGGTGATCCATTTCCGGGATGGACATATCCAGACTGACCACCTTAATGGCCACCGACCGGTCCCAACTCATATAACGGAGGAAAGCCATGCGACCTTCTAAAGTCATCCGGATTGCCTCGCAAGGTTTGAACCGCAACAAGATGCGCTCCTTACTCACCATGTTGGGCGTGATTATTGGTGTGGCGGCAGTCATCATTATGGTCTCCATCAGCAGGGGTACTGAAGCGACGATTGAGGAGCAGATCACGACCCTGGGGACGAACCTGTTGTACGTCCAGGCGAGTATGTTGCGCGGGGGACCCGGTCAGGCTCAAACCGGCGGCCTGGTTTATGACGATGCTTTTGCAATTGCTGAGAATGTCGCGGGTGTCAAAGGGGTGGTGGTGGAACAAAGCGCTACAGGGGATGTCAAGGGAGGGAGCGTTACGGTGGAGGATGTCACAATCCTGGGCACCACAACGGATTTCCCCTCCGTACGCGATATTGAAGTTGGTAATGGGCGCTATTTCACCGATACAGATCTGGACCGCACCCAGAAAGTAGCAGTTTTGGGAGCGACCCTGGCGGAAGAATTATATGGAGAGACGACCGCGATTGGCCAGATCGTAACGGTAGGCAACGTAAAACTGACCGTGGTGGGGGTAATGGCCGAAAGCGGCATGACTGGCAGCGTGGATTACGATACCTACTTATTTACGCCGATCACAGTTGTGTTTGATAAATTTAATTTCGATATGTTCGCCAGGATGTTCGGGGATAGTGTGCGCGTAATTTATGTTGAAGTCGAAGATAAAACCTTAATCGACCAGGTCACCTATGGCATTGAGGTCTTGCTGGCTAAACGGCATGATGTATCTCTCGACAGTCTTGATTTTGTGGTCCGCTCGCAGGACGACATTATCGAGACCCAGGAATCGACCACGGCGGCTTTTCGTAGCTTACTGGGCTGGGTTGCAGGGGTATCGTTGATTGTGGGTGGGATCGGCATCATGAATATTATGATGGTCAGCGTAACCGAGCGCACACGCGAGATTGGCATTCGCCAGTCGGTGGGCGCCACGCCGAACGATATCCGCTGGCAGTTCCTTACCGAAGCCTTGCTGCTGAGCCTGGTGGGAGGGGTGATCGGCGTGCTGGCGGGGATTGGAGGCTCCTGGTTGTTTGGAAAACTGGGTGATATGCGGACTGTGGTGGCGCTCTCATCCATATTGCTTGCATTTGGTTCGGCGGCAGCAGTGGGTATTTTCTTTGGCTTTTACCCGGCGAATAAAGCCGCCCAGCTGGATCCTATCGAAGCTTTGCGACATGAATAAATTTAATAGGCTTACGCACTGGGTTGGAGGATGGGGGTTGTTGGGCGTGCGTAGCACGCCCAACAACCCCCATTTTCCCGCGGAACTGCGTAACTCGAATTTAAAAAAACACATCTTTGTGGAGGAACTCCTGAAATGAAACGATTGAATTGGTATATTTCTTTACTGCTGCTCAGTCTGGCTCTGTCTGCCTGCAACACAGCAGCGGGAACCGGCGCGATAACCCAACCAGTGAATGGCACCCAAAATTCTGGAGCCGAGGGTGCCCTATCAACCGAAATGCAGCTCGCAATAGGCACTTTGCTGCTGGATGAGTCTGAGCAGCCGCTCAGTGCAGAGACTGCCGCCGAATTGTTGCCCTTATGGAAGGCAGTGCGCAGCCTGGGGAGCAGCAGTACGATTACCACCCAGGAATACCAGGCGCTCTTTAAACAAATCCAAGAGACGATGCCTGCCGAACAGATGAATGCGATCACTGCCATGCAGTTGTCTCGGGATGACTTGATGACGCTCTCCGAAAAGCTGGGTATTAGCATGATGGGAAGCGGCGGAGGTTTGATGGGGACACCATCCCCGGAGATGCTTGAAACACTTCAAGCAGCCAGGGAGAGCGGGGAGATGCCAGAAATGCCGTCTGGCGGCGGGATGCCGCCAGGGGGTATGCCTGCCGGCGGTGGGGGTGGAATGGGCGGAGGTTTCGCCGGGGGCGGCGGAATGCCTGGTGGGGGTGGTATAGATCCGAGCGCGGGGGGAGGTATGGCAATGCCTACCCAGGATGCCTCCACAGGGACGCGAACACGTGGTGGAGTTATGCAGAGCGTACCTACCGAGCTGCTGGATGCGGTGATCGAGTATCTACAGGCTAGAGTTGAAGGCTAAGCTCAGATGATGGAACCCCCTGGGAACTGTTGCCTATAGAGACGCTTCCCAGGAGGGGGTTGATTACCCATGATGAACAATTCCACACAGCCAAAAATTCTCATCGCCAGTGGTGATCCGCTACGTATCAGCCTGTTAACGCGCAGTCTGGACTGTGTAGGCTATGACACCTGCTCCACCCGCTTTGGGAAAAATGTGGTTGGGTTGGTGCGCGCTGAAAACCCCGATTTAGTGATGATGGACTGGAAGCTGCCCGACTTGAGTGGTATGTCTGTTACCCGTATCCTGCGCGCAAGCGTTGTGGATTTGCGCTTGCGGATTATCTTAATGGGTACGGATATGAGTGAAGAAGATCGTGTGTTGAGCCTTGAAGCCGGCGCCGACCTGTGTCTGGTGGAACCGTTTCAAGCCGGCGTATATCGAGCTTGGGTGCGGGCCTTATTACGCCGCGTGCCAGGCTAATAACAAACTGACTCGATAACTGGAGCGCCGGTATGGGTTTACTTGCTGACCGGCAGATCGATGCGAAAAGTGCTGCCCAATCCGAGCTGGCTGGTGACAGAAATTCTCCCCCCCTGAGCTTCTACTAAAGATTTGGCAATTGCCAGCCCCAGGCCGGTCTCGCCATTTTCTTGCTGGCGGGCTTTATCCCCACGAAACGAGCGCCCAAAAACAAACGGTAGATCCTCAGCGGAGATACCTCTGCCGTTATCGGAAACCTGGAGGCGCACGTTACTTCCAGCCCGTTCAGCAGACAGGCGGATCGTGCCTCCTGCCGGGGTATAGCGCAGAGCATTGGTGATTATATTTCCCAGAACCTGGGCCATGCGCTCGTGATCTAAATTCAACTCAGGTAGATCGGATGCCGCGTCTAACTCCAAAGTGATATTTTTTTGTTCCGCCTGGATGCGGTAAGCATCTGCGGCGCGGCGCAGCAGACCGGCAGGCGGAACCGGTTGGATTGAAAGAGGAAGCTCTCCTGCATCTGCCAGGGATAGGACTTTAAGGTCATCGATCAAGTGTGAAAGGTGTTGCGCTTCCGAGTGCATGACGGAATAAATTTCAGCCGATCCAGCTAACTTTTCGTCGTTCAGCGCTTCGGTATAGCCCAAAATAACACTTAACGGCGTGCGCAGGTCGTGGGCGATATCGGCAGTCATCTGGCGGCGGAGTTGGGTGGCCTGTTCCAGGTCAGAGCTCATTTTATTGAAGGATTGCGCCAGGACACCAATTTCATCCTGTGAACGGACTTTGACCTGGTGCCCAAGCCTGCCCTGGGCCAGGTAAGTGGTGGCGGTAGTCAGCTCGCGAATAGATCGGGTCATTGTGTAAGCCAGGACTCCACCCAACCCCAGAGCAAAAAGGCTGGCGATGATGGCGCTCCATAAGCTGGCTCTGCCTACTTCAAGCAGGAAATTGCCTTCGGGTGTATCCTGCTCCCAACGGTTTAAGGATGGGATGAATAATAGCCAGCCGACAGTTTGGCCATCGATTTCAATGGGTATGCCTTTTTTTAAATCCGTTGAGCGTACGTTATCTTCGTCAATCCCAGGCCCTGAGCCATAAACGATCTTGCCTTCGCGATTCGCCAGAGCGAATAAAGTGCGCCGTTCCTCCCAGCGCCCTTGTGGGACCTGAGCCGATTCTATATTTTGCGACGAAGGCCGAAATACACTCTCTACGCCCTCCCAGGAGCCATTGGCTGCATAAAATCGGGTCAGATTGTTGATTAGAACCTGTTGATTTTGGTCCAGGACAAGCTGGTTGAACTGGCGCTGCGTCTGGTAGCGCACCATGAAGGCAACTAAAACGGCTCCAACCACTCCCACAAAGAGAAACGCCAGGGTAAGTTTGAGGGCCAGTGAGCGCATGAATATCACCTAACGCCGTTCGGAGGCGAAACGATACCCCACGCCGTATACAGTTTCAACATAGCGGGGTTGGGTGTCATCCGGTTCAATTTTGGCGCGCAGGTTGCGGATATGGACATCGATGGTGCGTTCATAACCTTCATAGGCGGTGCCTTGCAAGCGCTCCAATAATTCAAGACGGGTGAAGGCGCGCCCTGGGGCAGCCATTAAGGCAGCCAGGATGTCAAACTCCGAAGGGGTCAGGGCGACATAGCGCTCAGCAACCTGCACCACTCGCCCGCTGCGATCCAGGGTGACATCGGCGGCGCGCAGGATATCGCTGGGCGTGGTCTGCTTGGCGGTGCGGCGCAAGACGGCGCGTACCCGAGCTGCCAGCTCGCGCGGTGAGAAAGGCTTGGTAACAAAGTCGTCGGCTCCCAGCTCCAGTCCGAGGACTTTGTCATTTTCTTCCACCCGGGCAGTCAGCACGATAATGGGTGTGTCAGCTTCTTTGCTATAGGCGCGCATAAACTCATAGCCGCCCATCTCAGGCATCATCAAGTCGAGGATGATCAGATCAGGCTTTTCGTGCCGGGCAACATACAGGGCTTCCTGCCCGTCAGAGGCAGTTACCACCGCGTAACCTTCCTGGTCCAGGTAGGTTTTTACCAGCTTGCGCAATTGCGGCGCGTCGTCAACAACTAGAATTTTTTTTGACATAATTCCGTGATCACTGACCTTATCAAATAACAAATATTAACCAGCACATTGAACCAATTATAGAATATTTTCATCACTTAAGTGAGCTTGGAGCGCAGCCCTCCGACTGCGCTCCATCCCTGGTATTGCTTAACTTTCCGACCGGGTTTTTCCGGCCGGTTGATCAGGGTGCACGGAAACCTTTTTCCCTGAACGAGCCACCCATGTCTGTGAGAGCGCCGCGTAAGCCGCCGAGAAAAGGTTGGTCGAGGAGTAGCTCAGCCTGTTCAGTGGTGATCACGCCCTGGTCCACCAAAGCCTGTAGAGCGTTTTCATAGGCAGCCTGGTAGGCTTCACGGTAAGCAGCTGGAGTCAGGTCCTTCTCGGTGAGCAGGTCTTGCATGGTTTGCCCATCATCGAGTGCGGCTTGCAATTCTTCCGTGCTCATGCCAAGGGCTTCTGCAAAAAGCGCCTGTGGGTCGATACCATCTTTGACGAGCAGACGAGCGTGCATTAAAGCAGCTTCATCTTCAGTGAGCAGGCCTTCTGCAACAGCCAGATCGATAGCCGCCTGGCTGGCCTTTTGTCGAGCGGCCTCTAACTCATCAACGGTGATCCCTAAGGCATCTGCCAGGAGCGCGTCATAGTCAATGTTCGAGCCTGGGAAAAGTCTTCCATCTGGCTCGCCCGGAATGCCTGGCCCACCACGATGCTGCGTTGTAACGCCTTCAGCAGCCTGCGCTGAAGAAACGGTAGCCAGGGATATCCCGCCAAAAGCGATGGCGGCTACCAAAAGGCCACTGGCCAAACCTAAAAACCACTTGCGAGAATTCGTCATCCGTATACCTCCTGTATATCTTCGTAAATTGGTTGATCAATTTGTAAGCGATTGATCTGTGTATAGGATATCAAGAGGTTATTTAGAAAATATGAAGGGCTGATTTGGAAAAAATGTAGATTTTTGCCTGATTGGGTATCTGGCTTAGTGAGTGGGTTAGGGGAATCAGGTGACCTTCGCTACCGTCCGCTCTTTAGAGTGGGAGCGACAGAGCTGTATTGTGCCAGTTTTGTACCGCTTTGGATGGATGTATCGGATATTGTATTGATTCTTGTCTTACATAGATAGACCTGGCCTTAAGACATTTGCTGTTTAATAGCCAGCAGCATATAGAAAAATGTTTTGGTTCTTTGAGGGAGGTTTGGGTCTATGATCACTGGTTTCAATCACAAGGATCCACGCGCTGAAGCAGCGCAGTCCATGACATTTGGTCACTCGGGCCGGATGTCGGCGATCATCTCTATCCTGCTCCTGGCCGCGCTGTGGCTGTCAGGGCTTGCTGCATGGCGAGGGATATTCACCACACACTCCGTTGCCAGTGCAACTGGAGATACCTCGGCTATTGGCGCGTCACAGCAGTCCGCCACCGACCAACTGCCGCTGGCTTTTGTGCCCAATGAAGGCCAGATCTCCGAGGAGATCATGTTCCAGGCGCGTGCTATGGGCGGGATGCTCTCCTTTACATCTCTGCAGGTGATCTTTAATCTACCCGGAGGTAAGGTTGCCTTACAGTTTGAGGGGGCCAACCCGGATACACAGGTTTGGGGTGAAGATCTACTGCCGGGGGTGGTCAATTACTATGCAGACAAGGATCCGGCTAAGTGGCGAACCGACCTGCCTACCTATGGTTATCTGGTTTACCAGCAACTCTATCCGGGGATCGACCTGCGCTATGAAGGCACGGAAGGACGCCTGAAGGGGACTTATCTGGTTGCGCCGGGCGCGGACCCTGCTCGGATCAGCTGGCAGTATTCAGGCGCAGCTGCTACCCGGGTAGATCCCCTGAGTGGTGATTTACAGGTTCAGCTTGCGAAGGCAGCTGAACCTGGGGAGAACCTGCTCATCGAGCGCGCTCCACTTGTCTGGCAGGAGAGCGCCGGCGAGCGAATCCCTGTGGATGCACGCTATTCAATTTCTGAAGGTGGGATGGTCTCATTTGAGCTTGGCGCCTACGACTCAACTCTGCCTCTAATCATTGATCCGGATCTGGTTTACAGCTCTTATTTAGGTGGAACCTTACCGGACGACGCCTATACCGTTGCTGTTGATGGACAAGGCAATGCCTTTATTTCCGGTTCAACCCTGTCAACCGATTTTCTTGATTATCCAGGAACAAGTGGTACTGAGGATGTGTGGATCGTGAAGCTAAATGCTGCCGGATCGGCTGCTCTGTACACTACTTATCTGGTGGGTAACGATAGTGAACGTCCGGATGATGTTGCTCTGGATAGCAATGGTAATGCCTACCTGACCGGCTATACCGGTTCGGCGAATTTCCCCACTCTAAACGCTACCCAACCAGACCTGGCGGGCGGCTGGGACTTCTTCGCCACGAAGCTCAACCCACAAGGGCAGCTGGTTTTCAGCACTTTCTTAGGGACAATCTACACGGAAGAGCCGGCTGGGATTGCGGTGGATGCCCAGGGTCAGCTTCACATCACTGGCATGATCAATGGCCGGGCTGTTATCTACAAATTGGCGGCGGATGGGAACTTGCTTTATGGTGCGCTCTATGGCGGCAGCACATACGGTCAGACTGCCGGAACCGGTATTGCGGTGAATTCCGCAGGTGAGGTTTACCTGACAGGCGAGACCGGGCAGAAAGACCTGGGTGTAACGCCGGGGGCGTTCCAGGACGAGTGCGATGGGATTGTCAATGAATACCGCAGCTGCCGCGGCGATATCTTCCTTACCAAATTGAATAATGCTAACCGGCTGGAAGACCTTGAGGTTCTTTTTAGCTCCTATTATGGTGGGCTAAGCTCGGATCATCCCGAGGACTTGAGGCTGGATGCGAATGGTTATGTATACCTGGCAGGAACGACCATCTCGGTCGATTTTCCGGTGACAGCCAATGCTTACCAGGCCAGCTGCCCCAGCGGTACCGATCCATCCAATACGGAACAGTGTTTGAATTTTGAGGCTTTTGTCGTAAAACTTGAGCCTGACTTTGGTGGGATTGTGTATAGCACCTACTTCGGCGCTGATTATAAGGATTATGCCAAGGCAATTGCGTATGATAGCAGCGGCGCGGCGTATATCACCGGCTGGACTGAAGGGAATGACCTGCCTTTACTGAACGAGATCCAGGATCACGCCGGGGGCATTTGTTACACCTATGCCAATTATCCCCGTTTCTGTATCGATAGTTACGTGGCTAAGTTTGACCCGGCAGGCGCACTGGTCTACAACACTTACCTGGGGGGCATCAGCGATGACTTTACGGATGATATTGCTGCTGAGGTGGATGGGGATGTGTACGTAGTTGGTAACACGCTGTCTACCAATTTCCCCACTACTGCAGGCAGCATACAGGCTGACATACCCAACCCGGGCAGGCATGGGTTTGTTTCAAAGATCGGGCAAGGGAATGAACCGCCGCCCCCGGTTTGTTACCAGTTGAGCAAGACGACCACAGGTTCTGGCGCAATGCCGACTGCAAGCCCGGCGAACTCAAGTGGTTGTACAGCTGGGATGTACCTGGCAGGTGAAAACATCCAACTGACAGCCAGCCCAGCTACGGGTTGGCGGGTGCTCAACTGGAACGGCACAACCAACGATGCAAGCACTGCGATGGTGAACTACGTTAGTATGCCCGCCAGCAATCACACGGTGACGGTGAACTACGCCCAAATTCCGCCATCCAACCCGGACTTTACGCTGTATCTGCCTCAAATTCAAGGACCATAATACGCGGATCTAATTCGCTTGCTGGATTGCTTGAGAGATTAACCGCCTGTGCTGTGAGCTGCAGCACAGGCGGCTTTCAAATTACGCAACTGGTAGAGCTTGCTCTATGGAAACCCCCGGGGTGTACTCCAGAGCATGGGAGAGTTGTTGGCGTATGTGGGTGAAAATCACACTCAGAGGCCGGTGTTGAGGGCAGGATAATTCACACATCCCACAACCGGCACAGGAAACCAGCCAGCGCATCACATCCTGGCGCAGGTATTTTTGATCCTCGCCGTGACGCGGGTAATCAACTGCGGCAATGGGGCAGACTTGCATGCAGGCCTCACAAGAGCCACATTGATTGAATTGTTCTATCAGCGCATCAACATCGGGGGGCAAATATTCAGCCAGGCCCACCAGAATGCGCTCGCGCGTATGTGCGTGTTGTTCTTCCAGCCTCGCTAAAAGCAGCTCGCGCTGGGCGAGGAGTTTCGGTTCAGCTTTTCCGGCTGCAATAGCATCTACTTGAATGCGTTGGGCGATCTGTTCATCGCGGATAGAAAGCAGAATATGTTGGCGGACCGGCAGGCCGAGCACTCCGATGTTGATCTGTGCGCCGGCTGTAAAGGGCGCCACACAGAACTGGCAGGCGGCGCGGTAGCGATAGGCCAGGATACCGCCCTGGCGAGCAAAACGCAGCCCTTCCTGGGCCAGCTTTTCTGCCGAGCCTTTGCGGTCCACGCGCCACAGGTAATCTTCGGGGGGGAAGGTTCCCAGGCAATCCACAGAAATGGTCAGCAGCCGCTCCAGGCTCAGCGGGCGGTGTTTTACCATCTCAATCAAGGCGCGCATCTCACAAGGGCGTAAAAGCACACCGATTTGCCCCTCAGGGTATTTTTCCAGGATGTCGGGGATCAGCCGGGCGGCATTCATGGTCATGATGGGTCGGAAAGGATTCAGATTGGCTAATTCGGCTGGATCATGAACCAGACGTGGTTTGGTGAGCTCGTTGAGCCCGCTGGCACCTGGAATTAACATGCTATCCAGGCCAGCTTGCCCCCAAATCTTTCCCAGCGTAGTTTGCAGGGTGCTTAGAGGATCCCCATAAGTATTTACAATCCAATGTGTAGCCATCAGGTGTGCTCCTTTAATTTACCAGCCGCGCTTCAATAATCTCTGCCAGATCCAATACTTTTACTTTCTCGCCAACACCCTTGGAGCGGATGGCGTCATCGAACATGGTCAGGCAATAGGGGCAGGCCGTGGCGATTGTCCCTGCCTCAGTTGCCAGCGCATCTTGCAGACGCTGGTGATTGATGCGGGTCTCGGCATCCGTTTCGAGCCACATCTGACCTCCACCGCCGCCACAACACATACTGTTTTCCCGGCTGCGCGCCATCTCACGCTGCTTTAGATGGGCGCGATCAAGCAGCTCACGCGGTTGGTTAAATACTTGGTTATGGCGTCCCAGGTAACATGGGTCGTGATATGTGATGGCGGGTTGGCCTCCATTGGTATTACCGGCTGGCGCTTCAAACGCCAGGGACATATCGTCCAAAAATTCGGTATAGTGTTGAATGGGTAGCTCAGCGCCGAACTGCGGATATTCGTTCTTGAGGGTGTTGAAACAATGTGGGCATTGCGTCACGATGCGCTGGAATTTCACTTTGGAAAATGTTTCTAAATTTTGTTCGGCCAGAACCTGAAAGAGATATTCGTGACCCAGACGGCGAGCAGTATCTCCACAGCAGGCTTCATCGATGCCCAGGGTGGCGAAATCGACGCCGGCTTTCTGAAGCAGGTGGATAAAGGAGCGGGTAACCTTCTTGTTGCGCTCGTCAAAGCCCAACGCACAGCCCAGATATAGCAACACATCGGTTTGGTCGCCGGGTTCTAGTTGGCGTACACCCAGGCTGTCCAGCCATTCGCTGCGCTCGCCTGGATCCATCCCCCAGGGATTGCCCTGCCGCTCAATATTGCGCAGGGTATCGGCTGCTGATTTGGGGATCTTGCCAGTCGTCAGCGTCTGGTAGCGGCGCAGATCGATCACTTCATCCACCGGGTTGACAAATCCGGGGCAGACGGTGAGGCAAGCTCCGCAGGTTGTGCACATCCAGATGAGTTCTTCAGGTATGGCTTCGCCAAGCAGCTCTACTTTATGCCCATTGGGCGATTCCAATGCGCTGACCTTGACAGCGCGCAAACTCTGGACAAGATTCTTGGGGGAATAGGGCATTCCGGAGATTACCGATGGGCAAACCTCCTCGCAACGTCCGCAGCGTGTGCAGGCATCAAATGACAGGAGCTGGCGCGGGGTAAATTCTGTGACCGTACCCACCCCCAGGACTTCAGTCTCTTCGATATTTTCGATTTTCACCAGCTCGCCGGTCGGTCGCTTGGAGCGCAGGAGGATATTCAGGGGGGTTTGGATCAGATGGCGAAATTTGGTGAAAGGGATGCTGGCAGCCAGCGTCAATCCCAGGCCAACGTGAGTCCAGAAGAGGTAGGGGTGCAGCTGGATGGCGACCTCTGGGGTGAGCCCCAGGGATTGGTAGATGCCGGTAAAAATGCTGCCCATCGGTGACCAGCGCGCCCAGGTTGGATCAGCGGAGATTAAGCGCAGGCTCTCCAGGGTAAAACCAGCCAGGGGGATGAGTAGCAGCAGGATCAGGGCATAAGTATCGTCCCAGCGGGTTTCCAGGGTCTTGGGCCGTAATACTAACCGGCGGAAGGCTGCCATCAAAACGCCGATCAGGATGGCGACACCAGCCAGATCCATCACCAGTTCGTAGGTCAGGTAACCTAAATTGCGCGGGAAGGGCAGCTCCACGAAGGGGATGAAGAGTTGCATCTGCATCAGATTGATGGCGGTGCCGATGACTTGAATGGTTACACCCCAAAAAATCAGGGCGTGCATGATGCCAGCATATCCCTTGCGCCAGACGCGCACCTGGGCCAGGATATTGATCACGAATTCTTTGAGCACGGGCCGGCTATTGCGCAATGCTGAAGCGGCTTTAGTCAGATTTGGGAATGTGTGTTTGGCGGCTGTCTGAGTGCTCATGCTTGCCCTCCCACATAGATCTCATCACCCACCACGCTGACTTCCAGCTCTAGTAGCGGTGTGGGCGGAGGGCCAGCAATGACATGCCCATCCAATGGATCAAAAAACCCATCGTGGCAGGGACAGACAATCTGGCCCAGTTCGGGGTCCCACTTACAGATGCAGGCGAAGTGGGTACAGACCGCGGAATAGCCGCGTAAGCCTTGCTCGGTATTGATCACCAGGGCTGGATAGCGCCCGAAGCTTACGGCAATGCTGCTGTTGATGGGTAGATCGCTGGTTTTGCAGGCCAGCACAGGCTCAGAAGGCATTTCTTCCAGTTTCGCCGGATAGAAAAAGGCCACGATTGGCCCAGTGAGGGCAAACAAACCTGTGGCAGCCAACAGGCGGTTGGCTAGTTTTAGAAAAGAGCGCCGGTTTATTACGTTCATGTTTAGCTCACCTCTCCCCAAATCGTCAGGGCGATTAATATAAACATGCCAACAGCCACAACGATAAACCGCTTGCGCAGGGTATCTGGCGACTGGTCCGGTTTGCGATCAATAAATGGCCAGAATATCATCCCCACGAGCAGAGCAATCGGTAAAACAACGCCGGCTGTTTTGGGGATGAATTTTAGCAATTGATATAAAGACATGAAGTACCATTCTGGTTTAACGTGCGTTGGGGTATTCATCGGATCTGCAGGGTCGCCCAGGCCTACCGGAGAAAAAAGCGCAGCCAGGCCGATTAAGCCTGCAATCCCCAGGATGACCAACACCACCTTAAACTCTGTCTTGACATGGTCTGGGTAGAAGGGGATGGAGCCTTCTTCATTATGTGCTTGATTTGTAGTCACGGCAGCCTCCTTAATCAGAGCCTGTGGATGGATAGAGTTAAAGTGGTTTAGCAATTCCCAGCCGGCGGACCATCAGGAAATGCGCCCCCATCATGGCAATCGTCAGGACCGGGACGACGAGCACATGTAAGGCATAAAAACGGCTGAGGGTCAGATCGTTTACCGTCCAACCAACCCGTAGGAATACCAACACCAGATCGCCTATGGCTGGGATTCCACCGGCAATCTCGGAGCCGACCGTACTGGCCCAAAATGCGCGCTGGTCCCAGGGTAATAAATATCCCGTAAAGCCGAAAACCAATACCAGGACAAACAGGATCATGCCATTGACCCAATTGAGCTCACGGGGTGGTTTGTAAGCCCCCATGATGAGCACGCGCAGCATATGTGCAGTACAGGCGAGGATCATACCGTTGGCTGCCCAGTGGTGGATGGCGCGAATGGAAGCGCCAAAGAGCACCTGGGTTTCAATGAACTGAATACTCGCATAGGCTTGCTCGGGAGTGGGCTTGTAGTAAAACGCCAGCATGACCCCTGTAATCGCCTGAACAGCGAACAGAGCAGCGGTAATACCTCCCAGGCAGTACCACCAGCGCAGGGCGAAGTTCGGCACCGGTTTGCTGAGCATTTTCTGTAAGGGTTCTTTGACCTGGTAGCGCTCGTCAACCCAATCGGCTGCCCTGGCGGTGAGAGGTTTCCAGGGAGTACGGGTCACCCAGGTGCTGGTGGTGCGATAAAAGCCCAACCCAAATACCACCCCGGCCAACCCAAAAAGCACCCAGCGCACCAGCGGGGTCCACAGACCTTTATTCTCTCCGGAAATGTGGCAGTGCTGGCAAGGATCCTGATTGGGTGGCGGAAGGCTGACGGCCTGATCCGGGCGAGGCGGCAATTCAATCAGGGTGCCATAACCCAATTGTGCTCTGATGCCATCCGGGCTGGCAGGGTTTGCGATGGTTGGCGCGCTCTCCTGCTGTGAGGCAGTCGCAGCCGTATAGGTGGTAAAAACAAGCGCCAACCCACCCAGTAGCATGCAAAAGATTGCCAGGTACCGGATAGGTCGGCGCGGTCTAGAGATCTTACTGAAGGTTCGTTTCATACCCCACCCCGTGGAAGGTCGAATCGATCACCGCAGACCGGCGATTTTGTGAAGTTTCTCTCAATACACTATACAGGTTTATGGGAAGAGGTGGCAATAGGCCCGCGCCTGATCTCTTATACGGCGCGCGCCTGATATTTTCCTGGCTGCCCTAAGCTCAGATTTCGATAATTTTCTTTTGAATGGCGTACTTTATCAATTCCCCCCGGTCATGTAAGTCGAGCTTGCTCATTAAGTTCGTGCGATGCGTTTGAACGGTTTTGATCGATATAAATAAGATTTCGGCGATTTGCTTGTTGGTGTATCCTTCAGCAATTAACTGCAATATTTCGCGTTCACGCGGGCTCAAATCATTTTCGTGGTGATTGGTCTGCAGATCACCCCAGCGCAGATAGTCCTCAATCACCAGGCGAGTAATGGCTGGGGAGAGTACGGCCTCACCGCGATACACGGCGCGAATCGCATCGATGAGCTCGCGGGCGGCTGCATCTTTTAAGATATAGCCCATTGCCCCGCTGGCTAGCACCTGGCGAACATATTCCTCGTTTTCGTGCATGGTCAAGATCAGGACTCTTGTCTTGGGATGATCGCGTTTGATCTGGCGGGTGGCATCCAACCCATTGAGCAGCGGCATACCGATATCCAATACGACCACATCTGGCTCGAGCTCCGCAATTAAGCGTAAGGCAGTGTGCCCATCTTCTGCTTCACCAATTACCGACATGTCTGGCTCATCCTGTAACAACGCTCGGATGCCGTCGCGCAGGATCGCATGATCATCGGCTAGAAGTATTCTTATTCTATCCAATGCTGCCGCCTCCATCGCGATCAACAGGAACCCTGATCTGGATCAGAGTTCCGCAGCCTGGCTCGGACAGCAGTTCCGCCGATCCATTAACCAACGAGGCGCGCTCCTGGATGCCTGCCAGGCCCCAATGTCCTTGCTCATAGATTGGTCCACTATCCTGGCGTAAGGCAAATCCAGCCCCATCGTCCTCAATCTGCAGATACACATCGTTCCCTGCAGACTTCAGGCGGATGGTCGCTAATTTTGCTCCAGAGTGGCGCACTATGTTGTTTACGCTCTCCTGAACAATCCGGAATAAGGTGGTATTCAGGCGATGATCGAGCTGCAGATCCTCCTCTGGCGCTTCGAATTCAAGCCGGATGCCGGCGGCTTCTAAATTGGTGCGCGCGTACCAGCGAATGGCAGGCACCAATCCGAGGTCATCCAAAATTGCCGGACGTAAACCGGAAACGATTTGGCGCAGGCTATCCAGAGCATGGCTGGCCATTTGCCGGGTGGCGGCGATCGTATTTCGCAGCGCCTCATCTCCTTCGCCCAGGCGTTTGTCAACGCGTTCAAGGTTGATCAGCAGCATTGCCAATGCCTGCCCGGTATCATCGTGCAGGGCAAGGGCAATTCGTTTGCGCTCATCTTCTTGGGCATTAATGGCGTGTTTGGAGAGGGCGCGCAGTTGGTGGTTACTTTGAGCTAATAAATCAATAATGGAATTTAGATCACGAACCAGGTCGCGGATTTGGGGGTCATGGCTGTCCAGTTCCCCGATATCGATGCTTGTCCGAGCTTCTTTGGACTGCCGCACGAGCTTATGAAGATCTGACAGGGGACGCAGGACTATTCGAGTGACAGCACACGTCAGAGCGATACTCAACCCAATCCCTAATAGAGAGACCAGCAGAACCCATCCGAAGGGGATGGCGCGCAAGACAAGCTGGCGCGTGATCAGGGTGCCGATCAATGCGCCGGTAAGCAGGATCACAGCCATGCTGACAGCAATCTGGCGATAGATCGTCACACAGCGCAGGCGCGCTTGCAGTAAGCGTAAAAGCGGCGGGCTTTGCCTGGTTGGTGCATTCCCTGGCGTTGAATTCTCGAGCAGGCGGGATGGATCACCAGTCGTATTGGACTGTTTACAACCTTCAGGCGGAAAAGAAAGCGTGTCCTGTTTCACGATAAATTTAATAAAAAAATACTAAGTCCGGACCTTTAAAACCAGTATATCATAAGCCGATAGCAGGCTGCTCGGCAGAAAGTTTCTGCCTGACCCGGCTGTCAGCCAGCTAGTTGATTGGTGGTATAATTGAATTTGCTCCCGTAGGATTTGTGGAGATGCCGCCAGTCCTTGTATCGGACTGGCTCTTCTTTTTTACTTTTCTATTTAGAAGACCTGTACTTGATCGAAGTTATGTAGCTCAGGGAACTGTCAGGGGGTGTTCAGGCGACAGAAGGCTTCGGCATGGAAATAGGGGTTTTAATCGGCGAATAGTTCACAACGGATGCGCGATTGGATATGAACCTCCACTTGCATCCGGAAGGAGGCGATATTGTACATGGCTGAGAGAAACTCACATTACCAGGTAGGTGATCTGGTAATTCATTGGACATATGGTCCCGGGACAATCATCCAGCTCGATGAGAAAGAATTGGATGGATGTGTTAGCCAGTATTATGTCGTTCAAATGCAAAATCTGACTCTGTGGGTGCCGGTAACTGAGTCGGGGAAGAATTGTTTGCGTTTACCTACCCCCGCGGAAGAGTTCAAACGCCTGTTCAAGATTCTTGCCAGTGGTGGTGAACCGCTTTCACAGGATCGCCTGGAAAGGAAATTACAGCTTACCGAGCGAATGAAGAGTGGCACGCTGGAAGCAGTATGCACCGTAGTACGCGATTTGATCACTCAAAAGCGTTCCAGCAAGATGAATGAAAATGATAACGCGACTCTCGAACGCGCCCGGAATTTTTTGCTTTCGGAGTGGAGCATCTCTTTAGAAGTATCACAACAACAGGCATATCGGGAATTGGAGAGCTTGCTGAGCAATTGATCCAAGTACCCAAAAATTGTGCTTGCTTTTTTAAGAAGGATGTGATATTATTAAACCCAGCAGGATACCAGTAAGTTGACGTTGGAAAAGACGACAGTAGCTCATGGGTATATCCATGAGCTTTTTGTTTTGCCCATTCCGATAAGACGAATGTGTACCTGACCTAATTTTTTTGCCATTAGGAGGCAACAATGTCTGAACGTATTATCGGAACGGTCAAATGGTTCAACGGTAGCAAAGGTTACGGCTTCATCGAGCGTGAAGGCGGGCCGGATGTTTTCGTCCATTTCTCCGCGATCCAGGGCGATGGTTATCGCAACCTGGAAGAAGGCCAACGAGTTGAGTTCACAATCGAACAAGGCGCGAAGGGCCCACAGGCCAGCAACGTAATTCTGGCTAACTGATCATTTCGCAACTCAGGTTCGAAACACAACGAACTGGCGATTAGATACTTACGCCGCCTCTCGATTTGTGAGTAGGCAGCTCTTTTTTTGAATTTGGAGAACTTTGGATTATGGAAACAAAACTATATGTTGGGAATATGTCGTATGATACGACTGAAGAAGAGATCCGCACCCTGTTCGCTCAGGCGGGCACAGTGACCTCTGTTGATCTGATTAAAGATCGCATGTCTGGCCGTTCAAAAGGCTTTGCCTTTGTGGTGATGGGCAGTCAGAGCGAGATGGAAACAGCCATTCGCATGTTCAATGGCCATAGCCTGGGAGAGCGCGAGTTGACTGTCAATATCGCTCGCCCGCGTGAAGAACGCGCACCTGGCCAGGGCGGCGGCTTTCGTGGCGGCAACCGGCAAGGGGGTCGCAGCAGTGGCGGCGGACAACGGCGTTACTAGGCCGCAGATTCTGGTTAAATAAGGTTCGCTTGCGCCTGATCAGGCGCATTTCTACCGCATAACCGACAGCTACACCGGGTAATTTACCTGGTGTAGCTTTTTTTATCCCACAGTTGCTTATTGCGACAATTGATGTTCTAATTGGGGAAATTTGAGGTAAATTTAAGTAAAACGCCAGAAGATATTTTACAAAACCTGACTTGTTGCCAGGCGTTTTACTCAAGTAATTCGCTGGTTGAGAGCCCAATTTGTTAAGCGACTTTCAGCGAATTACGTAGAACTTTCTGACACTTTACTGCGTATATAAATGTCCAGGGAGTATTATTTTGGTCGGCGGCAATAATATGCGGAACTTAGAAAAGGGACACTATGTTTAACCGAGTCAGACAGATCTACGCTGAGTTCCCTCAGAAATTTTGGATTGTGGTGGGGGTTTCTTTTATTGACCGTGTAGGCGGGACATTGCTTTTCCCCTTTTTCTCACTCTACATCACACAAAAATTCAATGTAGGTATGACCCAGGCCGGTTTGATCCTGGGGTTGTTTGCAATTTTTGGCTTGTTTGGCGGGATGATCGGGGGAGCGCTCACGGATAAGTTTGGACGGCGCAAGCTGATCTTGTTCGGGTTAGTGTTTAGCGCCATCAGCACCCTGGCTTTAGGTCTGGTCAACGAGTTCAACATGCTGATACCACTGGCGGTGATGATCGGCCTGCTCTCGGATGTTGCAGGGCCAGCGCACAGCGCCATGATCGCTGATATTCTTCCAGAAAAGCAGCGCCAGGAAGGTTTTGGCCTTCTGCGGATTGTTGGCAATATGGCCTGGATCATCGGTCCGACGATTGGTGGTTTTGTGGCTGACCGTTCGTTCTTTGCCCTGTTCGTGATTGATGCCATTGTGAGCTGTGTCGTGGCTGTGCTCTTTTTCCTGCTGATGCCAGAAACCATGCCCGAACGGAAGGCCGGGCAGCCAGCAGAAGGCGTACTGGCTACCTTCAAGGGTTATGGTCTGGTAGCGCGCGACCTGGCGTTTATGGCTTTCTTGCTGGCAGGCATGTTGATGGGACTGGTGTACCAGCAAATGTATAACTCGCTATCGGTGTATTTGCGGGATGTGCATGGGATCCAACCGCAAGGTTATGGATTTTTGTTGACAACCAGCGCTATCACAGTGATCTTGTTCCAGTTCTGGGTCACACGCCAAATTAAGCATCGCCCACCCTTCTTAATGATGGCCTTAGGGACAATATTCTATATGATTGGGTTCGGGATGTTTGGCTTTGTTACGATGTACTGGCTGTTCGCGCTGGCGATTGTCGTCATTACGATCGGTGAAATGATTGTGATGCCAACTACCCAGGCTCTGGCAGCCAACTTTGCCCCGGCGGAAATGCGCGGACGTTATATGGCTGTCTTTGGGCTGACCTGGATGCTGCCCGCGGCGATTGGGCCAGGCGCGGCCGGGGTGATCCTGGATAACTATGATCCGAACTTGCTCTGGTATGTTGGCGGCGTGTTGTGCGCCATCTCGGCGTTTAGTTTTTACGCCTTACATGCACGCCTGGGGCAGCAAGAACGCTTCTCTCCCGTGGTAGATGAGGTAGAAGCAGGGGTGGCGTAAAGATCAGTTGTTAAGAATCAAGAGTGGGCTTGATCTTTCCAGAAATGGAGCAAGCGTAAAAACTCGCGACGCGAGAGCATGCAGGCTTGGACGCGTTGCAGAGGTTGCTCCGCGCCGGCCTGAAACAAAAAATCGCCAGGTCGAATTAAATTTAGTGCATCGGGTCTATTTAGGACTGTTTGTGATGCCTGGATTTGTGGCACGGCAAAGCAAGCCCGTGCAGGGATCTGGCGCTTAACCGCGGCAGGTAAAATTTTAGCATCTGGATAAGAATCGGTGAATATAAAATGAACACCTGCCTGGGGGGCCAGGGGCAGGATGCGCTCCAATACACCGGACAAACGCGACTTGGCCGGGGTAAAACTGGACAGATGCTCTATCACCACTACCAAAGAAGGCCAATGCGGGCTTCCAACCCCCATATATTCTAAGCGCCTTGAAATTTCAGCCTCGACCCAACTCATGAGAGGGTATATTTCGTTTGGCTTCGTGGCGACTTCCCCGATCATGTGAGGAATAGCCCGATAAGGGAATAGCTCGATCATATTTCCATCGCATAGGAGCAGGCGAAGTTCGTTTGGTGAATACCGACAAAGCAAGCCAGCCAGGATGCTGTTGACAAAAACCGATTTTCCTGCGCCGGTGGTGCCTCCCACCAGTAGATGTGGGAAGGCAGCCAGGTCAGCAACCACCGGCTGGCCGGCAAGATCTACGCCCAGCGGAATGTTTAATCTCCCGGTCGCTTGTTGGTAAACAGGGCTGGTCAGCACTGGCCGCAGGGGTATGGGCGGGAGGTCGGGATTTACTGCCAGGATATACAGGCGAGGGCGGCGGGGAATAGGAATGTCAATTTGAGCCAGATAGAATCTGGTCTGTTCAAGGATGGTTTTTTGAATATCAAATTTTTGGGCGCGGAAGCGCCCAAGAAATCCCTGGCTGCTGCCCGGCAGCGCTTCAACCGTGAGCTGGCAGAACCAGGGTCCAGGGATGGTCTCGATGATCTGCACAGGCAGCTTAGCCCTGTTGAAAGTTTGTAAGGTTACAGCTTGCAGTTTAAGTATTGCTTGTGGATCTGTGTGTGGGAAAGCGTTGTGATCCAAGATTCCTGAGGCAGGAGGCACGCGCCAGGTGGCATTGGAGGAAGTTAATGGGTGGATGGGGAGCGATAGATTTTGAGACATTCTATTTTGACATCAAAGGGTCTGATGCGTTTATTGCTTGTGGTTGGATGGCTGTTGCTTCAATCAATTATAGACCTCAGACCAGCATCGTGTGTATTGAGTTGACAGACGGCAGATCAGGCTAAAATTGGCCCTGATATTGGGATATTTTAGGTTATAATTGGCTTCATTAGAACGTATGTTTTACCACCCCCCGAATTCCTCAGGAGGTATTTATGAGCAGTCTTGAGCAAGCCTATCAGACCCAACTGGAGAATATCCAGAAGAAGACAGGTAAGTCCCTGGAAGAGCTGGCGGAAATGATCCGGCTAAGCGGTTTGAGCCGCCACAGTGAGATGCGAGACATGCTAAAGCGCGAGCTGGGGTTGGGGCACGGCGATGCAAACACTTTGGTGCATGCTGTGCTAAAGTCGGATGGCGAGCGCGCCGCCCAGGAAAAAGGCTTGTCGTTGGGTGATGTGTTGGATGAGATTTACACAGGCCCTAAAGCCAGCCTGAGGCCTATCCACGAGCGTCTGATGGCTGCAATCCATGCTTTTGGCGAGTTTGAGATTGCACCGAAAAAGGGCTATGTCAGCCTGCGGCGAAAAAAGCAGTTTGTGATGCTTGGGCCGGCGACAAAAACGCGCTTTGAGTTGGGTTTGAATATCAAGAATTTGCCTGAGGATGCACGGCTGGTCGTTATGCCCCCGGGCAGCATGTGCAATTTCAAGGTGAATCTTAGCGATGCAAGCGAAGTGGACGAAGAATTGATTGCCTGGGTCAAGCAAGCTTATGAGGCTGCCGGTTGATGGGTGTACAAGCGCAGGGAGCAAGCTGCTATAAAAGCAACGGGCCGGTGATAACGACCGGCCCGTAGGAGATCGAACGAAGAGCGGCTTATGGATTTTGAATTTCAGCCGCATGCAGCGTGTTTTTCATCAGCATGGCGATGGTCATTGGGCCAACCCCACCCGGGACAGGCGTGATGAACCCAGCGACTTCCTTGGCTTCCTCGTAGTTTACATCGCCCACCAGGCGGCGACCGCTTTTTTTGGTGGGATCAGGTTTTTCGTTGATCCCTACATCGATGACTGCTGCGCCGGGTTTAATCCAATCGCCACGCACCATTTCCATCCTGCCGATGGCGGCGATCAGGATATCAGCCTGGCGCACGACACCCGGCAAGTCACGGGTGCGGGAGTGGCAGACGGTGACTGTGGCATTACGTCCAATGAGCAGGAGCGCTGCTGGCATACCGACAATATTGGAGCGCCCTAAGACCACGGCATTGGCGCCTTCAATTTTTACACCGGACTGCTCCAGCAAGTAGATGCATCCGAAGGGTGTGCAGGGCACAAAGAGCGGCTCGCGGCCTTTCTGCGCCAGACGACCGATATTGAGCGGCGAAAAGCCATCGACATCTTTTTCGATATTGATCAGCTGCAATACACGCTCTTCATCGATATGGCTGGGCATCGGCAGTTGTACTAATATCCCGTTGATCTTTGGATCATCGTTCAAATCTTTAACCAGGGTTTCTACCTGCTGCTGGGTGGCGTCGCCAGGCAGATGGTGGCTTACTGAGCCCATGCCCAATTCGGCGCAGGCCTTTTGCTTGGAAGCCACATAAGCAGCCGAGTCGGGGCGCTCGCCGACCAGGACTGTAGCCAGGGTCGGTTGCGGTTTTCCTGCTGCAGAACGCCGGGCTACTTCGACAGCTACTTGTTCGCGTACACTTTGGGCGATTGCTTTTCCGTCAATGATTTGGGCGGTCATGGTATGCTCCTTTTTTAATTTTTGTTCCGGCTTTATTTTACCAGCAGTAAGATTTGAGTGTGGCTTGAGTCGTAGAGGTAGACTATAGGTTGGTAGTTAGAAAAAACATGAAGGTATGATCCCACAGAGATTTTGTAGAATCCTAGGAGTAGCAGAGATGGCAGAGCTTAAGACGAAGGTAAACGATCAGCCAGTAGCGGCTTTTCTGGACGGCGTTGCTGATGAGGGCCGCAGGCAGGATTGCTATACGATCATGGAAATGATGAAGAAGGCGACGCGCGCCGAGCCAAAGATGTGGGGTGATTCTATTGTGGGCTTCGGTTCTTATCATTATACTTATGCCAGTGGTCGCGAAGGTGATTGGCTGTTAACGGGTTTCTCGCCGCGCAAGCAGAACCTGACCCTCTATATCATGCCTGGCTTTTCAGATTTTGAGGAACTTCTCAGCAGGTTGGGTAAGCACAAAACCGGTAAAGGCTGCCTGTATATCAAGAAATTGGCCGAGGTCGATCTCCCGGTTCTACAGGAGCTGATCGACCAGTCAGTTAAAGCAAACATGGCTTGATGGAAATCTCATCCCTGCTAGAATTTGGTTGTTTTGATCAGCAAGGGAGCAGGTGTGTATGATCCGCCTAAAACGCGCTTACGAGCAACCCGCAGCAGAAGACGGGTTGCGTATTCTGGTTGAACGTCTTTGGCCACGCGGGCTGACAAAAGAGCAGGTCAGGATCGATCGTTGGTTTAAGGACGTCGCCCCCAGCCCGGAGCTGCGAAAATGGTATAACCACGATCTGAACCTCTGGGACGAGTTTCAACATCGTTACCGGCTGGAGCTGGATGAGAATCCAGAACTCGCACGCTTACAACAGGTGCTGAGTGAAGAAAAGGTGGTCACCTTTGTGTTGGCTGCACGCGATACGGAGCACAGCAGCGCAAAGATTCTTAAGGATTATCTGATGGAGATGGATGATGTCAACTATTGATTCCGAGCTCTTTACCAAAGCCCTGCTCTCAGTTCTGGATGAGGCGTTTGATAACGTGCATGGATACTTTCTAGACCGGGGAACCTCGCTTTTTGAGACCCTTGCGACGATCAGCGCGGCTGAAGGCTCTATCCCGGTGGGCGGGAAATGCGCCACTCTAGCGGCGCAGGTTAAACATGTGGCTTTCTATCTGGATGTGGTTGATCGCAATGTGCGTGAGCATGATTATGCGCGGGTCGATTGGGGGGAGATCTGGCGTACGGTGAGCGTCGTTAGCCCTGAGGAATGGAGCGCCATACAGGTCGAGTTACGCGATTCCTACAATCGCATCATCCGTTTGATTCATGAAATGCCAGGCTGGACGAGTGAGATGGAGATCGGCGGGGCGATGGGGATGGTTGCACACACGGCCTATCATCTGGGTGAAATTCGGCAGGCGCTTTGCACACTGCGACCATGAGTTGGTTTACCGGGGGAGACCGCAGGATCATATTTATCCTGCTTGCGCTGCTATTCTCTATCCTGGCGTGCTCTGGGCCTGGTCTGCTACCCACCGCTACACCTCTACCACGGCCGGCCGAATTATCCAACACCCCGCTTCCAGAAGGGGGCCGGCTGGGGGGACTGGAAGGGGTTTTTATATCGAGTGTGTCTGTTGAAGGCGAACAGGATTCCCGCTGCTATAAGCTCTATCGTTTCTATGCGGATGGATGGGCATTGTACACAGACAACACCTGCTTCGACGCCGAGGTAAACAACGAAAGCTGGTCAGAGATTGAGGGCTGGTTCCAGCGTGAAAATCCGCAAGTCTCCAGTGGAGATTATTACCTTCAGGATTACCGGCTCTGGATACGGATTGTCACTTACGATGCGGTACACGAAACCACGTATTTGAGGTCTTTTCAAGGAGAATATTGCCATCAAAAGATGGTTTTGCAGGAACCGGCTGTCCGCGAGTATTCCGGCATTCCATCCGAATTGACCCAACCTGTTTTGGAATATAACCTTTTGGAGACAACCGCCCCGGAAACGGATCTATCTGATCTACCTGATCCTGGGGATGGGCAGTGTTCTGTGGCAGGATTTAAAATCATCAGCCGGCCCAGTATCGTTCTGGCAGACAATCGCGGCAGTTTTGAGATACTGACCAATCGCGGTCAAGAATGTTCCTTACAGTACACTGATCCGGCTGGAAAGCGGATTGAGGCGCAAGGCACCGGCACTATCACCGCAGATGACTCTGGTATCTGCAAGTGGGAGTGGGATCTGGGTTCACTGGAAGGGACTGGCACCGTGACGATCACAATCGATGAAATTACCCAGGATTTCAGCCTGGATATTCGTTGATTGCCTGAAGATTTACTTTGCAATAATGCTCAAGGTCTCTCCGAAATTCTCAATTTCCCGAATCGTGTTGTAGTGCACCGGCCCGACACGCACCATACCGCCGCCCTCTTCCAGACGCTGCCGGTTGGTGGGCCCATATACGGTTCCGCCAGGATCTCTTCTAATACATCCAGCAAGGCGTGCGATAGCTCGAATTCGTAAGCGCAGATGGAGCGAATGGCTTGCTTGAGCTATAAGGCGCGTTGATTAGCAGTACTCTCCTGACTTCTGTACCAGGGGCAGGAAAATGAAAATCCCTGAGGCAAGGATATATGTTGAGGTATATCGGTATCGGATGTATAATAATATTGCCTATCCGATATCAATATCACACATCTGGAGAAACCTAATGCTCGAGCCTCGCCTTTTAGCCCGCCTGGAACACAAGAAAGCCCAACTGGATGCCTTGCGCCCACTTCCTGCTACAGCCGTGGCTCGCCTCAAAGAGCAGCTTACCGTCGAATGGATCTACAACTCAAATGCCATTGAAGGAAGCACGCTAACACTGCGTGAAACGCAGTTGATCCTGCAAACTGGCCTGACCATCGGCGGCAGGAGCCTGCGCGAGCACTTTGAGGTGATTAATCACAAGGATGCAATTGTATATGTAAATGACCTATCTGAGCAGAACATGCTGCTTTCAGCATTTCACGTGCGCCAAATTCACAAGTTGGTGCTGTCTCGGATTGACGATGAGAACGCCGGGCAATATCGGCGCACGCAGGTGCGCATTGTCGGCGCTCAGCACGTTCCGCCAGAGGCATGGGAGATCCCCCAGCGGATGCAGGATTGGGAGACATGGCTGCACCAGGCAGAGCAGGAATTGCACCCAGTGGTGCTGGCAGCTCAGGCGCATCACAAACTGGTGGCAATTCATCCCTTTGTCGATGGGAATGGACGTACAGCCCGGCTGGTGATGAACCTGGTGCTCTTTCGATATGGTTACCCGCCAACGGTGCTTTTACGGGTTAATCGACGGCAGTACTATCGCGTGCTGATGCAGGCGGATGCCGCCCAACCAGCGCCATTAATCAATTTTGTGGGCAGGGCGGTTGAGCGCAGCCTCACACTGTATCTGGATGCTTGCATGTTTCAGATATTGCCTCCTGCGTCAGATCAAATCTGGATCAGCTTGGCGCAGGCCGCTGAGGGCACACCCTACAGCCAGGAATACCTCAGCCTGCTGGCGCGCAAAGGCCGCCTGGAGGCCATCAAACGCGGGCGCGTCTGGCTAACCACCCGCCAGGCAGTCTCTGATTATCAAAAATCGGTCGAAAAGGTGAGCTAAGCGGGTGGTCATCAGCCTGTGACGTATGCGACAGTTTACCTATGCTTGAGCAAATAGCCAGATGGCCCTGCAGCATTCGCAGGGCCATCTGGCTATGATAGAACGTCCACGCTTGCGAGATGGCTACTTGAGAGTTGATTTTGCGATTTCGAGTAGCTGCTCCTGGTCGGTTCCCGTTAGCTCATAAAAAAGATTGCTCACTGACCAGCGCAGCCTGATTCCAGCGCCATCCCCCCAAGCCTTTTTATCAGCATTCCACCCACCCCGAATAAGAACTGCTGGATGAGTATCATCGAGAAAGATTTCCTCCACGGAGTTCGGCGCCACGATTTCTCCAATAGCAGTCAAATCACGATCAGTAATATGCAGAAGAATGAAATCATTCTGCGTGTTTGATCGCCAGCCAAATTCAATTGTATTGGAAAATGGGCCAGCACCATCACCAACATAGACGCGAACATTATCCTCATCCAAGGTGTATTCGGACGGAATGTTCGAAGGCAATTGGATATTATGCGGAAATGCTGCGAGCGCGTCGCCAAGGGACACTACCTGTGGCTCGATGATTTCTTCGCCCTCACCGTTATTGTCACCAGGATAATCAGCGGTCACCTCGAACAATTGGCCAGCGATATTAGTGATGAACGACGCCACAAATGCTCTCACTGGAGAGATTGACATGACAGCAATGATGGCAATCACGAACAGGGCAGCCACCTGAACAAGTTTCTTGTTATTAATCAAATTGTGGATATTCATATCAAACCTCCTTTTAGGCTCGGATTGAGGCTGTGAGAGTTGTCTGTGCAAGGTTTTAGCAAACTCCGCATCTGGTTGCTCTTGCAGTTGATACAAGAATTTATCGTCCATCATCGTTCTCCAATTGGGCACGAATGTTGTTCACCGTACGGTGTAAAATGCTGCCCACATTACTTTCAGAAAGGCCAGTTACCTGAGCAATCTCCCGGTTGGTCAATCCTGCGCCATATTTCAAGGCAATCAAATCTTGTTCACGATCAGGCAGTTTAAGTAGTATCTTATGCAAGCGCACTTTTTCTTGCTGTTGCTGAACCATTTCCTCGACATCTATCTTCGCAGACATTTCTTCAACTGATGTTATGCCCTGTAATTTCTGCCCGCCCGACCGGTTCTTTCGTAAGTGCTCTTTCAAGACATTTCTAGCAATGCCAAAGAGCCAGCTTGAAATTCCCGCAATTGCCGAGCGGTATTTTGATCGCAGTTTCCAGGCGCGCTCCAAGGTTGTGGCGGTCAAATCTTGGGCAAACTCCTTGTCTCCTAGCTTGTACAAGAAAAAGTTATAGACGCGTGGAAGTTCTTTTGTGTAGACCGCATCCCAATCGATATGTTCAACCATGCTTTGGAAATCCCAGAGTGCTTCGGAGTGTTTGTTCATCTCGTTTATATATTGACCGATGTACGAAAAGTATCACACCGGATGGCCAACTTCTTCAGTTCGCCACCCCCATGTTACCCGCCGCTATCAGTTTCTGCTCGCTCAGGTAATGCACAATCTGACGCCATTATACATGGGTCGCATCCGCAGAAAAAAGCCACGCGCAGACTATAGCAATCTGTGCATGGCTAAATTTGCGACCGTTTTTAAGTTGATGTTTACGGCGAGTGTGGAAAAGCCGGGGAGGGGTATGCTAAGCGGCGCCGCCAACCAGTCCCAACAGCGCCTCATTGAAACGCGCCAACTCGTCCAAGGTGTTGTAATGCACCGGTCCCACCCGCACCATGCCGCCGCTGTCTTCAAGACCCAGGCGTTCTGTGACGGCTAAGGCGTAGTAATTCCCATCCCAAACATAGATATTGTGCCTGTCCAGCGCTTCCGCCACCTGGCGTGGGTGCCTGCCTTGCAGCGTGAAGCTGACGGTGGGGACGCGCTCTTCCAGACGCTGCCGGTTGGTGGGTCCATACACGGTTACTCCAGGGGTTTCTTCCAATACATCCAGCAAGGCATGCGATAGCTCGAACTCGTAAGCGCGGATGGCGCGCATGGCTTGCTTGAGCTTTAAAGTGCGACCCCGATATTTCCCGGTATAGATTTCAGCGTGCTCACCGCCAAAGGTCTCTCCCACCCATTCAAAATATTCCAAAGCGCCTAGCACTCCGGCATAACCCTCGAAGTTGCCGGTGCCGGTCTCGAACTTACCAGGGGGATTTTTGGAAGAAGGGCGTACTTTGTAGGCGGTCAGCTCGTCCAGCAGATCATATTTCCCATACAGTACACCCACATGCGGACCAAAGTATTTGTAGGCTGAACAGACCAGGAAGTCGCAATCCAGCTCCTGTACGTCAATAGGTCCATGCGGTGCGTACTGCACCGCGTCGATATAAACCTGTGCCCGGGCAGCATGCGCCCAGCTAATGATCTTCTGGACTGGATTGATCGTCCCTAAGGCATTGGAGGCGTAGCCCACTGCCAGCAGGCGCGGACCTTCGGCCAGCGCGGCCTGCAAATCATCCAGGTCCAGGGTGCCGTCTTCCGGGTGGAAATCCACCCAGCGCACGCGGCAGCCGCGATCCTGGGCAGCCATCACCCAGGGCGTGATATTGGCGTCGTGGTCCAGGCGGGTGACGACAATGGTATCGCCCGGTGCCCAGGTGCGAGAAATGGAGCGGCTGAGGTTGAAGGTCAGGGTGGTCATATTAGGGCCGAAGACGATCTCCTCGGGGCGGCTGGCAACCAGGAAGTCTGAAGCAGCAGATCGGGCGGCATCGATCAGGGCATCGGAGGCGCGGCTGGTAGCAAAGGCGCCATCGTGATTGGCGTTGGTATCGCGCAGGTAGCCTTGCATGCGCGCCAGAGTAGTGCGAGCGACCTGTGTGCCAGCGGGATTATCCAGGAAGATGGCGGGTCTCTCCAGGGCGGGAAATTGCTGGCGGATAGCGGTGAGATCTAGGGTCATGGGATACTCCGTTGGTCAAGTTGGCGGGCGAGGTCTTCAGCGCGCTGGAATTCTTCAGGATTATTGACATTCCAAAAAGCCAGGCCTGATGGATCCAGGCGCTGGATGTCGTCTGCGTCTAGAAAGCGAATGTTAGCCTGCGCGAACCAGGCATCCACGCGCCATTGATCAGCTTGCAGGGCAGCCTGGGCCAGCCCCCGGCAGGCGGAGCGGCGGTACACGGCATGGAAAGGCTCGGTGCCTCCCTCGCCACGCGGGATGACCGCGTCGTAGCCCTGATCCAGCCAGTCGATTTGAACGCTCAGTAACTCGGGTGAGACGAAGGGCATATCGCAGGCGACGATCAAGACGGTGTCGTGACGAGCAGCATGCAGAGCTGTATACAGCCCGCTCAGTGCGCCGCGCTCGGGGATGATATCCGGGTGCAGCGGCAAGCCTAAAAATGCATAGTTTTCGGGATGGTTGGTGGTGACGAGGATCTCATCCGCCAGATGTCCCGTGCGGGCGATCACGCGCTGGATTAGAGGCTGTCCCAGGAAGGGCAGCAGGGCCTTATCCTGCCCCATACGGCGGGATTGACCGCCGGCTTGAATAACTAAACTGCGCATGGATGTGATTATAATAGATAGCAGTTATGCCATTCAGGGGAAAATGGGGGTGGCTGGAGTGCTTTGCCGGTGCGAGGTAGAACGTATCTGTTTCATTGCTCCCATGATTATTGTAAAAAATGGTAGTTTGAATGGAGTAGAGCTAATGACAACTCTTGGCGAGTTTCTAGATACTTTAACGGTAGAGGGCGAACTGGTAGAACGCCTGGAAGATGGCGCCGTGCGCTGTGTTGCTTGCGGTCACCGCTGCCTGATCCGCCCAGGACGGCGCGGAATTTGCCAGGTTCGTTTTAATCAGGCAGGTGAGTTGCGCGTCCCCTGGGGATATGTGGCCGCGCTGCAGGCTGATCCGATTGAGAAAAAGCCTTTTTTCCATGTCTTGCCCGGCGCGGATGCGCTGACTTTTGGGATGCTGGGCTGCGATTTTCACTGCGCCTATTGCCAGAATCATCTCACCTCGCAGGCGCTGCGTGATCCCGATTCGGATATTGCTGGCTCGCTGGTGCGGAGGATCACCCCCACCCAGATGGTAGACCTGGCTCAAAGGTCCCGGGCGCAGGTAATCGTGTCCTCCTACAATGAGCCGCTAATCACCTCGGAGTGGGCGGTTGGTATTTTCCACGAGGCAAAAAAGGCCGGATTACGCTGTGCGTATGTTTCCAATGGCAATGCCACCCCCGAAGTACTGCGTTATTTACGCCCCTATCTCTCAGCCTATAAGATCGACCTGAAAACCATGCAGGACAGCCAGTACCGCAAGCTGGGAGGGGTGCTGCAGCATGTGTTGGATAGTATCCGGATGGCGCATGAGCTGGGCTTGTGGGTGGAGGTGGTCACCCTGGTTGTGCCCGGTTTCAATGACAGCACCGAGGAATTACTGGATGCAGCGCGCTTCATCAGATCAGTCTCCCCCGATATCCCCTGGCACGTGACGGCTTTCCATCCGGATTATAAGATGCTGGACCCTGCGCCGACATCAATAAAAACGATTCTACGCGCGGCCGAGATTGGACAGGAAGCAGGTTTGAATTTTGTGTATGCCGGGAATATCCCGGGGCGAGTGGGTGAGTATGAGAACACCTACTGCCCACACTGCCAGGCGCTGCTTGTTGAGCGCTCAGGTTATACCATCCACGGCTATCACGTGACCGATGCTGGTAAATGCCCGAGCTGCAGCGCGGTCGTGCCGGGTGTCTGGTCTGATCAGCCCAGCGGTGTACGTCTGGGCGGGCCTGGCATTCCCCGCTGGGTGAGAGGCGTATAAGCTTACTGACTGTTGCGCCGTAAACTGGCGCGCACGATGCGCCGGTCTATGGCGC
>CAYXDC010000018.1:0-47351 GCA_964463505.1 uncultured Anaerolineaceae bacterium | reverse complement strand
TAAATTGATTGCTGCAATTAAACCCCCAGTAAGTTTGTCATTGCCTGGTGTGCCTGGTGCAGAGGTATCTTAAGCGAATAGGTCCATTCGGTGAGTACCGAGTTGACCGCACGTTCCAGGATAGATTTCTCCTGATCGTTCAAGCGCTTGCTTCGCTTAAAATTCGTCAGATCACGCACTACCCGGCAAATCGATACCAATTGACCATCTTTCATTTGCGCCACAAGCAGGTTTTTGCGCAGCACCCGGTCTTCTAAAAGACTCTCGCTTGGGTTGGACAACACAACCGACAGCCTTTGAAACTCCTCCGGCAGGGTGGGCACACGCAAGCTATGTTGTTGTAAATCATTGATCGGAATCCAGACCATCAGGTCAGTTGCACAAAAAACATAACAATTAGTTGGTTGACCTTGAATGATTTTCTCTTCGATGGCTACAATCTCACCTAAACCAAAGGCACTATGAATGACTTTATCACCAATATTAAAGCCCAATCGAACCCTCTTTCCCAGTACAAGAATGAAGCACTCCAGGGCCTGGAGGTCCTGGAGTGCTTAAAAATTAGTTTAGCGGCGATCCCCATAAGAGCTGCGGCGGGGCTGCTCTTCACGTGGCTTGGCAACATTCACTTTGATCGCTCGGTCATCCAGCACTTTCTCATTCAAGAGTTTGATGGCATTCTGAGCTTCTTCATCGCTGTTCATGGTCACGAAGGCAAAGCCTTTCATGCGGCCTGTGTCACGATCCTTGATCATATCTACCGAGACTACTGTCCCGGCCTTGGCGAACGTCGTTCGCAGGCCGTCCTCGGTTGTATCGTAAGACAGGTTACCAACATACAATTTTGTTTCCATACTCTATTCCTTTATCCTTGTACGACCATTTACTGCTGACAAGTACTTACAATAGCCGTTATGTGATTTTCCAGGATCAACAGAGGAAAAAAAGCCGCCATTCGTTACAGAATGGCGGCTAAAATATTCAAACGCGAAACTGGAATTCGTCTAGATCAATTGTATCAGATAAAGGCGCAAAAACCTATCTTAATAATGATAATTTGCTCATTCAGATTTAGCAAGCCAAAACTCTTCCCTAAGGTACCATACACCTGCAAATGATATTCCCAGGTAAGACAAGAAATCCTGGCACAAAACTTGCACAAACTATTCGGAACGGCCAAAAAACCAATAAAATTTTGCCTGTCTTGCCGATTGTGCAATGTGCTTGACGCAATAGATAGTTTGTGCTAATATCATTGCAAAGTGAGAAAATGGTTAGAGGATGTCTGAATTTATTGCGGACACCTTTTACACCAGGCGGGCTACTCTTCAACCAGTGAGGAGATAAATATGAAGCAGATACGTAGTTTTGGAATGATCGTGATCGCAGTGCTCCTGATCGGTGGTCTGGCGGCATGTACTCGCTCCTTGTCAGGGGTACCAGACGCCAGCACTGAAACGGAACCCGTGAGCGAAGGCAGCGATGCACTTCCGACCGATGACATCATGGCCCAATTGGGGGCTTTTGCTACCCAAACAGCCATGGTCCAGCAAGGGGGAGCTCCCATTCAGCAAACCCCGGCACCCTCTGGCGATGCCACCGCTCAAGCCACAGCAGGCGAAGCGACTGCTGTGCCAACTACTGTAGTCGAAGCGACTCCAGTACCCACAACCGCGTCGTTTCCAGTGCCAACCGCCACTCCAGGTAAGCCAACTAGCTACACATTGCAGGGTGGCGAGCATCCTTACTGCATCGCCCGGCGCTTTGATGTAAACCCGGTAACGATGTTGACGCAGAGTGGTCTTTCGGGAAATAGCTTTGCGGCAGGAACAGTTTTGCGAATCCCGCAATCTGGAGGTGGTTTCCCGGGTGCGCGTGCCTTACAGAGCCACCCGGATACTTACACAGTCCGCCAGGGCGATTCCATCTACTCAATTGCCTGTGACTACGGCGACGTAGACCCGAACGACATTATTGCCGCCAATGGCTTGCAAGCTCCCTATCGTCTGACTGTCGGGCAGAGTCTGCATATTCCTTGATCGATAACGTCTGACGGCCTGACTTTACTTAGTCTCATCTTGGAGTAGCTGCAGCGATTGTGCAGCTACTCTTTCTTATGGCTTGAGAATAACCAGGAGGCAACCGTATGGATTATGAATTGAAGGCCAGCCATGTGATCTTCACCGGACGTGTTTTCAAATTACGCCAGGACAGCCTGCGCTACCCCGATGGCCGGCAGGTGCAGTTGGATATTGTTGAACACAACGGCGCGGTTGTGATGCTGCCTGTAGATTCAGAAAATAATATCTGGTTCATACGCCAGTACCGGCATGCCGCCGGGCGAGAGATGCTTGAACTACCCGCCGGTATGTTGGAAGCAGACGAGCTTCCCCTGCAGGCTGCCGAGCGTGAAATTCGTGAGGAAACCGGCATGAGTGCGGGCGAGTTTACCCATTTGGGGGGATTTTTCCTGGCGCCAGGCTACTCAACCGAGTATTTGCACATTTTTCTGGCACGCCAGCTACAACCGGGTCCATTAGCGCCTGACGATGATGAGGTGATCACCGTGGAACGTATCCCGGTCGTGGAAGCTTATCGGATGGCTGAACGTGGGGAGATAACGGATGCTAAATCACTGGCTTCCCTGATGCTGGCGCGCCCCTGGTTGTTGGGAGCAGGATCAGTTCCCTGATCAATTTTGGAGTAGGACTATGGTTGTGGGCGATCCGTGCGGGAGCGGGGCTGACGGCCGGTCCTGCGATGTGTGGGTAAGCGGTGACCTGCATCCGGGTTTAGCAGTGTGTTGAGCCAGATGATGGCGCGCTCATCGTACTCGCGCCGCCCACAAACATCACACACCCAGGCGGGGAAATTTGGGACGGTCACCAGCTCGTTGTTTAGCCAGGTGAAATAGGTTAGATGCTCAAGGCGCAATACACCTGCCTGGCATTCGGTGCACAGGGCTAGCATTTGTGGCGCCTGGTTGGGTTGTTCTTCGGTCATAGTTACAATTCTTGCCACATACTGGCTTCGTTAACAATGCTGACACTGGCGCTCGCGCCAATGCGTTGTGCTCCAGCGAAGATCATTGCACGTGCATCCTGGTAGGTGCGAATTCCACCGGCAGCTTTTACTTTGACTTCCGGCCCTACCACACGGTACATCAGGTCTACGTCTTCCACAGTTGCCCCAGCGGCAGCAAACCCGGTAGAAGTTTTGACAAAATCAGCTCCTGCCGCTTTACTCAACAGGCAAGCGATAATTTTTTCAAAACGGGTGAGCAGGGCGGTCTCGATGATCACCTTCACCAGGGCATTCTGGTTGTGTGTTACCTGGACCACGGCGTTAATCTCATTATAAACCTGTCCATAAGCTTCTGCCTTGAGCGCGCCAATATGGATCACCATATCGATCTCACGGGCGCCTGCTTCCAGGCTGGCCAGGGTCTCCAGCGCTTTACTGGTTGGTAGGGATGCTCCCAGAGGAAAGCCGACCACTCCACAGACTGGAATATTGCTGCCGGAAAGCAAGCCGCTGGCAAGCGTGATAAAGACCGGATTTACACATACCGAAGCAAACTGGTACTGGCGGGCCTCATCGCACACCTGTTTTACCTGCTGCAGGGTCGCTTCTGGTTTTAGTATGGTGTGATCAATCCAACCTGCAATCTCAACACCCTGTGGGAGAGCAGGTTTCTGTGGGCTGGGTGGGAGTTCTTTTTCGTATTGTTTTGCCAGGCGCAGCAAGTCAGACAGGGATAGCATGGTTTCCTCGTTTAGTTCGTCTTTATTTTAGTGCGGTCTCAGTACCGGCAATCAATCCCCAATTCTCCAGAGGCCAGTATATCAGGACTGCTTTGCCAACAACATATTCCAATGGTACCGGGCCCCAGTTATGTGAATCGGATGAATTATTGCGATTATCGCCTAAGACGAATAATGAATTCTCTGGCACTGTCCACTCTGTCTGGTAAAGCGGAGCATCTGCAATATAAGGCTCATCGATCAACATCCCGTTGACCAGCACTTCACCATTGGCAATCTGAACCCGGTCGCCGGGTAAACCAATTACACGCTTGATATATTCCTGTTCTGGGTCACGCGGGTAGTGAAAGACGATCACATCGCCAGTTCGCGGGCTGCCCAATCGATATGCCAGCCGGTTAACCAGGACGTACTGGTGGCTTTGTAAGGTGGGCAACATACTGAAACCATCCACACGAATGCGCGCGGATACTGCATTAATCCCGATGAACAGGAACACCGCTAAAAGGATCGTCTCAATAGTTTCGATCAATAATTTAGCCAGGCCAATCTGGTTCTTGGGTGGTTGCACCAGTGGTTCCTGGGTTGTTTCATTTTCGTAGACTTCCAAACTCCGCCTCCCGACGGGAGGATTATATAACTGCTAGTACCTCCGGACAAGGTATTCTAAATGAGAGTATCCTTATCATCTACGTGGGCGCATGACAATCCGGATAGGGGTTCCCAAGAAGGGATGCACTTCGCGAATGCGGTTTTCTAAAAAGCGTTTATATGTGAAATGACTTAACTGCGGGTCATTTACATACAACAAGAAAGTTGGAGGGTCGCTGCGCACCTGGGTACCGTAGTAGATTTTCAGCTGCCGACCGGCATGTGAGGGTGCGGGGTGGGTATCTTGCGCGCGTTGGATGATCTGATTCAACTCGGAGGTGCTGATGCGCAGCAAGCGCTCTTCCTGAACGCGCAGGGCGGTAGGCAGCACCTGTTCCACACGCTGCCCACTCAAGGCGGAAATGAATAAGATCGGCACATAATCCATAAAATTCAGTTCGCGCCGAACCTTGGCGATATGTTCGTTCATCGTAAAACTATCTTTAATAATGGCGTCCCATTTATTGACCACCACCACGGTACTCTTCCAGGAATCCAGGATATATCCAGCAATATGGGTGTCCTGTGCGGTGATCCCGCTGGTGGCGTCGATCATCAGCAGGGCAACATCGGAGCGTTCGATGGCCTGCATCGCGCGCAGCACGCTGTATTTTTCTACTCCCGGCTCAACCTTGCCGCGCCGGCGAATGCCAGCCGTATCGATCAAGGTGATTGGGATGCCTTCATATTCCATGCTGGTGTCGATGGCATCGCGTGTGGTCCCGGCGATGGGGCTGACAATGACGCGCTCTTCGCCCAGCAAGCGGTTGAGCAGGCTGGATTTTCCTACATTAGGCTTGCCAACAATGGCGATCTTTACCGTCTCATCTTCAAGCTCTTCTTCCTGAGGGGGAAAACTGGCAATTAGGGCATCTAACAAGTCGCCGGTGCCGGTGCCGTGCAGGGCGGAGATGGGATAGATTTCATCCATGCCCAGCTCGTAGAATTGCAGGGCTTGCAGCCGGCGCGCCTCGCTATCAGCCTTGTTCACCACCAGCAAGATTGGCGGCCAGAGCACGCCATCCCGTTCTGTCTGGTAACGGCGCAAAATTTGAGCAACCTCACGATCTGCAGGAGTAATACCACTATCGGCGTCGGTAAGGAATAGGACCGCATCAGCTTCTTGAATGGCGATCTCGGCTTGCTGGCGGATCTGCTGGATGAAATCCGCAGAGCCAACCGATAGGGGTTGGCGATTTTTCCCCGAATAATCACTGGGATCAATACCGCCAGTATCGACAATATTAAATACGACTCCGGTCCATTCGGCTTCAGCGACCAGGCGATCGCGTGTCGTTCCGGGAGTATCATCTACTACGGCCAGGCGTTCTTCCGCCAGGCGATTAAATAATGTGCTTTTGCCAACATTGGGTCGGCCCACCAGGGCGACGATCGGTTTTCGCATTACATTTGCCTTATATTTACAGTTTTGAGCGCTTATGGGCTGGGCGTAACAGCGCTGGAAGTCGGCGTGGGTGTGGGCGGCAGGGTAATGATCACCTCTACCGTCTGGGGAACTACAGCGTCCACGATCACTTCCTGCGGCACAAGATCAACTATTACGGGTAGCTGGTATACCCCCAGTTCCAGATCGGTGATATCCACCAGCACCCGGAAGCTGCCTGATGTCAGGAGGTCCAGCACCGGGATGGGGCCGGAGATGATCAAGTCAACAAGTATCGGAGAAATCTGCGCTGCCACATTGGGGGATTGCCCAAGTGGCTCGATCGGCACGGAAACGGTTACACTGCCTTCGATGGCAGCCACACCAATCTGAACTAACACACTCTCTTCGCCTACCAGATCGATGCCTTCAGGCAAATTTAGCTCCATACGTACTTCCAGGTCATCGCTTAGAGACTCCAGATTCAACGGCAGCGTTTCGATAAAACCAGGCAGGTCGGCGACCAGTTGTGGGTCACTGGAAAAGACCGTCACTGTGGGGGGGCTGACGGAAATTTGTGTGAGGCGGTACCCCGGTGCGACTTGCCCCTCCGTCACTACCTTGACGACTACACTGCGAAACCCGCCCAGTAGATTGATCGGCTGGCTCACGCTGACAGAGCGCGGTGATAGGGTCACGTCCTCAACTACGTTCCCAGATGCATCCAATGCAGAGATGGGAATATTGGCCTTGACCGATTCGGAAATCCCTGCAATATCCAGCCGAGCAGTTAAGCTTTCGACCTGGTTTACCTTGGATTCCGATCCGGTGATGGTAATTTCGCTCGGACTGGCGCTGGCGGTTCCTTTGCGGTATCCGATGGGGGGTTCACCAACGATTTCAAGCTGGATGGGCAGTGTGCGGGAGACCTGCTTTTCCAGGATGACCTCTACCTGCTCTGGCTCAATTTGCAGGATGCGCACTGGATTGCCGTCAATGCGTACCTGGACAGGGGTCTGGTAAGTGCCACCTTCCAGACCAGACAGATCCAGCCAGGTCTGGATCAGTGTAGGATTGTTATTTAAAGTTGTCAAAATAGATCGAGGAGCTTTCACCGTGATCCGTACCTGGGAAGGAAGGTCATTCATCTGCATGAGGTCAGTAGGCTGACCGGCCACCGTCAAATTGCGCAGGTAAATACGTTCTTCATTTGGATCGGCGGTCAGTACGGCAGAGATCCATACCACCACAGCCAGGAGGAAAGCCAGCAAAAGCGTCGACAGGTTACGGGTAACCCAGTGCCAGGCATTTAAGATCATTACTTCGTCTCCACATCTTGAGGCTGCCGGTTCAAGAAGCGCCCCAGGAGATCCCGAAAACCTTGGCTTTGTTGGGTGGGCTTGAAGAAAGCACGCAGTATATTCTCTAAACGTTCTGGGTCCAACCGGCGGATCATTCTACCACCATGCACGATGGAGATTGAGCCTGTTTCCTCCGAAACAACTACCGCCACGGCATCCGCTACCTCTGAGATACCCAGAGCAGCGCGGTGGCGCAGCCCCATCTGGCGCTCGGGCGAGCGGGTGAGCACACCTGAGGCAGAAAGGGGTAGTACACAAGCTGCGGCGAGTATGCGCCGGCCTGAAATGATCGCTGCTCCATCATGCAGGGGTGTATTGGGGTAGAACACCTGCAAGAGCAGCTCGGGGGTAACCAGCGAATCCATCTTTACGCCTGTGCGAATGTACTCGTCCAGAGTATCCAGCCGCTGAATGATGATGAGTGCTCCATGCTGGCGGTCAGACAGGCGAGCAGCGGCTGTGACAATGGCGCTGATTGTATCCAGGGCCGGTGAATTGGGTTTATCAGCGCTGAAGATGACCCCCGCCCGGCCCAGGCGCTCCAGCGCCCGGCGGATTTCTGGGGCGAAGATGACCGGAATTGCGATTACTAAAGCCGGCAGAGTGGTCTCGACCAGCCAGGAAAAGGCGGGCAAGACATCCAGAGAGTTTATCAGGCCAAAGAGTGCGATCAACAGCAAGATACCACGCAACAACACCATGGCTTGTGTATCGCGCAGCAGGCGTAGGATCAAGAAAAAGATCGTCGCAACCAACAACAGATCGATAACATCCAGCCAATCCAGACGTTCGAAAATGAACAGGATGTTTGCAAAAAGGTCGTTCAAGAATTCCGGCACCGCCGATTACTCCGTAAAATAATTTATACCGGACGCAAAACCCGGTCCTGACGCAACTGTTTGAATAACATCACACTCTCAGCCGGCATGGATTCGGAAGCAGCCTCCTGCCAGGCTCGCACGCCCAGGCTTTGAATGCTGCGCACTTTATAGCCCAGGTTTGCCAGAGGCGCGTCCTGCTCAGCCATGTCGCGTGGCAAGAATAGCAGGGAAATCTCACATTGCAGCTCGATTGAATTACGCTCAACTTCTTCCATCAATGCCTTCAGGCCAATCGCAGGGAGTACTTTGGACTCATCCAGGAAAACATCATCCGTGCGGGAAACCAGATTCTCTACCTTCCAACCTGCCAATCCGACGGTATGCTCGTTCATCTGCAGCACCAGGAAAGCTTTTTCGCCAAAGGCTGCCATTACATCGGCCCGGCTCATCCGCCGCCTGCCTCTGCTCAAACGGTTTACGACTGCCGCAATATCTCCGGCATCTTTGGGTCGCCCACGCTGCACCTCCATCTTATCAAGTCTGGCGCGAACGCGTGGTTGAGGCGCTGCTTCAACACTGGGAAAGACGGCTTGCCAGGCTGCTGAAACCTGTCGCCAGGTATCCTCAAACGAACCGTGATTTCTGATTACCACCCGAGCAAGCTTAACTTTTTCTTCCTGTGGCGGCTGGGCGCTAATCCGGTGGCGGGCTATAGCCTCAACCAGGCCGCGTTTTTGTACCAGGCGCGCCATTTGGATGTCTGCGTTTGCGTAAGTCACCCATAAGCTGTCATATTGGGCATGCATGCCCGCTTCGATCAGTTTGATCGCCTCTACCACAATCACTTTTTGTTTTGCGCGCCGGATCAGAATATCCACCGCTTGCTGGACCAATGGATGCAGGATGTTTTCCAGGGCGATCAAGGCCTCAGGGTCGCTGAATACGACCTTTCCCAGCCGGGCGCGGTTGATCTGTCCATCAGGTCCCAGGATCCATTGACCGAAGGTGGTAACCACTGGTTTATAACCAGGCGCGCCTTTAGCCATAGCGCGGTGCGCTAAAGCATCCGCATCGATGCCATATGCCCCGAGGTGTTCCAGCATCTTGCGCACCACACTCTTTCCGGTGGCAATATTGCCAGTCAGACCAATAACGTATTTGCCTGGCCAGGCGCTCATATTATCTCCGTTGTCGGATCGCAGACTATGATCCAGCCCACTTCCATTTTAGCCTTGCCCGGATAGAATGTCAAACCTGAGCAAGTGTATTTTAAATCCAACCATCAGCCTACCGCTTTCCAGAAATGACAGGTGGTGATTCGCTGGACCAAATAGACATTAAAAAAAGCTCCCAACGGTCTGGTTCGCCATCGGGAGCAGCTGGAACGTTTAGCCAACAGGTCTTACACCAGCTTTTTATCGGGTTGCAGAAAATCTTCCGCAAAATGACAGGCTGCCCAATGCCCGGGTTTAATTTCCCGGAAGGCTGGATCTTCTTTGAAACAGCGTTCTTTTGCTGCCGGGCAACGCGTATTGAAATTGCAGCCCACTGGCGGGTTAGTGGGGCTGGGGATATCGCCCTCCAGTAAGATGCGCTTGCGCTTCCTCTGGATGTCTGGATCGGGCAAGGGTACGGCTGACATCAATGCCTGGGTATAAGGATGGATTGGATCCAGGTAAATATCATTGCGATCAGCCAATTCCATGATCTTACCCAGGTACATCACGGCGATGCGATTGCTGATATGGCGGACCATGCTAAGATCATGGGCGATAAATATGTAAGTCAGTCCTAGCTCGCGTTGCAATTCTTCCAACAGGTTGACTACCTGTGCCTGGATGGACACATCCAGGGATGAGATAGGCTCGTCGCAGATGATCAAATCAGGGCTGACTGCCAGGGCGCGGGCAATGCCTATCCGCTGGCGCTGTCCACCAGAGAATTCATGCGGATAACGGTTGACGAATTCAGGATTCAAGCCAACCATGTCGAGCAAATCGTCTACTCGCTTGCTCTTGTTTTTGGAATGCACAGTTTTATGCACGTCCAGTGGCGAAGAGACGATCGAGCCGACCGTCATCCGTGGGTTTAGCGAGGCGTATGGGTCTTGAAAGATCATTTGCATACGCTGGCGCATGCGGCGCAGCTCGCCTTCATTCAAGCTTACCAGGTCCACCCCATCGAAAATTACCTGTCCACCGGTCGGCTCGTACAGGCGTAGGATAGTACGTCCAACCGTTGTTTTCCCGCAGCCAGTCTCGCCTACCAGACCCAGGGTTTCGCCGCGCAAGACATCAAAGCTGACATCGTCAACAGCTTTCACATCTCCCACGTGGCGTTGGATGACCATGCCGCGTTGGATAGGAAAATATTTTTTCAGGTTACGCACTTGAACGAGGGGTTCTTGTGTGGCGGTCATGCGATCACCTGCTCAGCAATTTTCTCCCAATGCCAGCACGCGACCAGGTGCTCTTTACTTTCCGCAGGGACAAGCGGCGGCATGGCGGACAGGCATTGTTCATCCGTATACATGCAGCGCGCAGCAAAGGGGCAGCCGGTGGGCAGCATGACCAAGTCGGGTGGCAGGCCGGGTATCGAGAGCAGCTTGGTCCCTGGGGCTTCGTCCAGGCGCGGTAGAGATCCCAGAAGCCCTATGGTGTAAGGGTGGTGGGTATGTTTAAAGATAGCGCTTGCCGGACCGCGCTCCACGATATATCCGGCATACATCACATTGATATTATCTGCCAGCTCGGCTACCACTCCCAGATCGTGCGTGATCCACATCACCGCCATGCCCAGGTTCTCTTGCAGGCGCTTGACCAGATCAATAATCTGAGCCTGGATGGTCACATCCAGGGCGGTGGTTGGCTCGTCAGCGATTAATAGCTTAGGATCACAAGAGAGCGCCATAGCAATCATGGCCCGCTGGCGCATGCCTCCTGAAAATTGGTGCGGGTAGTCGTTCAGGCGCTGCTCGGCCCCAGGAATCCCGACTAATTTCAGCAGCTCTCCAGCACGGGCGCGCGCATCATTGCGTGAAATGGATTGGTGCACCATCAGGGCCTCCATTATTTGAAAGCCCACTGTGTAGACCGGGTTCAAAGAGGTCATCGGGTCCTGAAATACCATGGCAATATCAGCACCTCGCACGCGGCGCATGTGCGAGTCGGGGACTTTTAGCAGATCTACGCCGTTGAATAACACCTCGCCCGCCTCGATTTTACCGGGTGGATCAGTGATCAGGCGCATGATGGAGAGGGCGTGCACGCTTTTACCGCAGCCACTCTCGCCTACTACGCCCAGGACTTCACCCTCATTCAGGTTGTAAGAAATTCCATTGACGGCATGCACCACCCCGTCATCGGTATAAAAGCGCGTGGTTAAATTCTTGACTTGAAGCAATGGTTCCATAAGTGATTACCCACCGTATATTGTTGTGATGCCGCGCTGCCTGCAGTTAGCTCAAATGCGCAGTTTGGGGTCCAACGCATCGCGCAGACCATCCCCAAGCAGGTTGAAGCCCAACACGCTGAACATAATTGCCAGGCCGGGGAAAAGAACTGCCCACCAGGCGCCGCTGGTCAAGAAGCGATAACTGTCGCCCAACATGGCGCCCCACTCTGGCTCTGGCGGGATAGCGCCCAAACCCAGGAAACCCAGGGCAGCAGCCGATAGTATCGCATTCGCCAGACCCATCGTCGTCTGTACAATGACCGGTGATAGAATGTTGGGCACGATATGGCGGAAGATAATCCGCCCATGCCCTTCACCGACCGATTGAGCCGCCAGGATATATTCCTTCTGGGCCACCGAGAGCACCGAAGAACGCACCAGTCGGGCAAATTGGGGGATGCCCACCACGCCAATCGCGATCATGCCCTTTTCCAGCCCAGGACCCAAAAAGGCAACAATGGCGATTGCCAGGAGATAGCTGGGAAATGCCAGGGTGATATCCATAACCCGCATAATCACGTTGGAGATGATGGATCCACGCACCGATAGCGCCAGAAATAGCCCGATACCCAGGCCGAGGATGCCGGTAACCAACGCTGTACTTGGGCTAACCAGCAAAGCAGGCAGTGCGCCACACAGACCTCCAACCAGAGTGAAGAGAATATACCGGAGGGGTTTGTGCGCCTGGAAATGTTCAAACCAGCCTGCCACTCCCCCCAGGAGTGCGAAAAGCAATGCAATGAAAAACTGGTTCGCAATCCAGGCTGGCAGAGCTCCTAAGAGCAGTCCAGCGATACTTAAAACGATGATGCGTTCAGATGATGCCAGGGCCATGCTTTCATAAAACCCGGCCAGCAATCCTAAAAGTCCACCGGCGATTAACGAGATGCCCACAGACACCAGGCCGACCCGCAGAGAATTCCAGCCGCCATGGATCACGCGCCGGAAGATATCGCGCCCCAGTTTATCAGTCCCGAAGGGATGGATCGATTCAACCTCTGCGGTGGGGGAAAGATTAGGAGCTTTTAGTTTTAGGGTGTAATCCAGATCGGTTCTTGGGTTGTAATCCCAGAAAAAATGGGAAAGGGTAGTTGTCAGGATAAAGATGCTAATGATAGCCAGGCCAACGCGGGCGGTATTGCTGGAGATCAATCTCCGCCAGGCATCGCTCCACAGTGAGCGATGTTCGCGCATTGCAAAATCAGCAACTTTTATGTCTTTAGTGTCTTTTGCAGCTAGCTCAGTCATATAGACTCTCAATCATATTTAATGCGCGGATCAAGGTAAGCATAGGATATATCGACCAATAAATTAAAGGCTACAAAGATCAGAGCGATCAGTAATGTGCCACCCTGAACAATCGGGTAATCGCGCCCCAGGATGGCATCGTAAACCCATTTACCAATCCCAGGCCAGGCGAAAATGGTCTCCGTGAGCACTGCACCAGCCAGCAGGCTGCCCGTTTGGATACCAATAATGGTGATCACTGGCAGGAAGGCATTCTTCAGGGCGTGCCGCAGCAGGACAACCTGCTCAACCAGACCTTTGGCGTGGGCCGTACGAATATAGTCTTCCTGTAGTACGTCCAGCATGCTGGAGCGGGTCATGCGGGCGATAATTGCCATGGGAATGGTGGCCAGCGCAATAGCTGGCATGATGATATGTTCCAGAGCATCCTTGAAACCCACCCAATTGCCTGTCAACAGGCTGTCAACCAGTAGTAGATTAGTAATGGGTGTAATTTCAATGCCTGTGCTCAACCGTCCGCCGGTTGGCAGCCACTTAAGGAAGACCGAAAACAGCATGATTTCCATCAACCCCAGCCAGAAGATGGGCATGGATACACCGATCAGAGAACCGACCATGCTTACACCATCTACGGGGGTATTGCGCCGGGCGGCAGAAATGATCCCTACTGGGATACCGATGGTTAGGGCGATCAACATTGCCAGCAAAGCCAGCTCGGCGGTAGCCGGGAAACGCAGGGCCAGGGTTTCAGTTACTGGAATGCGGCGATGAATAGAATTGCCTAAATCGAATTGCGCCAGCCGCCCTAAATAGCGCAGATACTGGGTATCGAAGAAGCCAGCAAAGTCGCCACTCTGCAGGGCTTCTCGATCCAGAAACAGCGGACGGTTCAAGCCGAGCTGCTCGCGGATCCGAGCGACATTTTCTTCTGAAGCATGTTCGCCCAGCATGGCTATGGCAGGGTCGCCGGGGATCAGGCGCTGGAACATGAAGATCACAAAGGTCACACCGATCAGGGTGGGGATGAGGGTGATCAAGCGCCGGAGGATATAGCGTGCCAAAAGCGCCTCCTTTACAGGTAGGCGAGGGGGGCGGAGTTTTTCCGCCCCCCTGCTCTAAGTGATTAGGTTTGCAGATGACGTACGCGGCGTGCGCCCCAAACTTTAGGGAGCAACGACCACGCCTTCGTAGTAGTCTGCGCCGACGGGTTGAGCCTGGTAGCCACTGACCTTGGCTGAGAAGATCAATGGCGTATTGTTGTGTCCTAACCAGATACGGGTGACATCATCATGCATGATCTGCTCAGCCTGCTTGTACATCTCCTCGCGGGCTGCCCGGTCAGGGTTCACCAGGGCGTTGTACAGCAGCGTTGCCAGTTCCTGGTTCTGGTACCAGCCTTCACGGGCGATTGGCTCCTGAACTGCATCGGCAGAAGGAAGACCACCGAAGAAGTAGCCGGTGAAGTTGTCGGGATCGCCGTTATCGCCGCCCCAGCCCAGCATATACAGCCCAGCCAGTTTGCCTTCCCGACGAGAGCCGAGATAGGTCGGCCAGTCGCCTTCCAGGTACAACTCCACGTTGATCCCGGCGGCGGCTAATTCGGCTGCCATAGCCTCACCGATCTCTTTCGGGGAGGGGAAGTAGAAACGCGTGACAGGCATGTAGTACAGGCGCAGTGGGATTTTCTCACCAGCGGTGAAGACAGGATTGCCTTCGGCATCATTGATGTCTTCAGCGATGGTTACTTCGCTCAGGCCATCCGGGAAGCCAGCTTCGGTCAGAAGCTGCTTAGATAGCTCTGGATCGTAGGCCCAATCTTCGATAGCGTCATTGTGACCTAAAATCAGGGGGGGCAGGAAATTCGTGGCAACTGTGCCGTATTTACCGAAGAAGTTCTCGATCAACCCCTCCTTGTTAATGGCATGTGCTACAGCCTGGCGGACGCGGACATCCTGGAATTCGACGATCTTGTAGTTGAAGGCCAGATAGCTTGAATTCAAGGCTGGACGGGTGATGATGGTAAGATCAGGATCGGACTCGGCAGCGGTCAAGTCTTCAATCACTGCCTGTTCCAGACCGTGGATATCGCCGGCCTTGAGGGCCAGGAAGCGGGCAGAGTCATCCGGGATCACACGCCAGATGATCTTGTTGGTTTTTGGCGGGCCACCCCAGTAATCAGCATTGGCTTCAACGGTGATCGAATCGCCTTCAACCCATTCCACAAATTTGTAGGGGCCGGTGCCCACACAGCCCGCGCTGGGGGTGCCGTAGTTTTCGCCGGCAGCTTCGATCGCGGCCGGGCTGGAGATAGCGAATATATCCATAGCCAGGTTAGCCAGGAAGGGAGCCATAGGAGCATTGAGGGTGAATTTCACCGTCAAGTCATCTACTTTTTCAACGGACGTGATATAGCTGGCATCGTCAAAACCGCCAAACATTACTTCATAGTACTCGAAAACCTGGCTCTCGAAATGATAGGGGTTATCAGTGAAGCGCCAGCGCTCAAAGTTGAAGACTACAGCGTCTGCGTTGAAATCGGTGCCATCATGGAATTTGACGCCCTCACGCAGGGTGCAGATCCATTCAGTGGCTGCATCATTGGGGGTGCAGTCGGTCGCCAGAGCTGGGATCGGCGTGGTGCTGCCGGGCTCGTATTGGAAGAGCGGTTCCAGGACCTGCCCCGTGACTCGGAAGCTTTCACCATCGGTGACGATAGCGGGGTCTAGCTGGACCGAGTCGCCGCCACGCCCGAAGATGAAGACAGATTCTTCCATGGGTTCGGTGGGCGCTTCAGTTTCCATGGGCTCGGCGGGGGCCTCAGTCTCCATGGGTTCAGCTGGTTCTTCAGTTTCCATTGGTTCGGCAGGGGCCTCGGTGACGACAACTTCCGTGGCTACCGGGGTGGCCTGGGCGCAGGCGCTCAGGACCATGCTAAGGACGATCAAGATTGACCCGAGGGTCAACAGGTATTTACGGCTCATGCTTTTTCTCCTCCTAAGAGAAAATCGGTTACAGATTTATTGGATAGGATTGGACGATCCGCGAGGCATCACTGCATTGGCACCTCCAAAATCATACACGAAAAAAGAGTTAGTCTATTATACATAAGCTTGACCGTCCGTCAACGCTATTTCAAGCGTTGGTCACGCTTTTCACAAAGTCGGGCTTTGAAGCTGAAGTGTTGGCGACCTTATGCTGGAATACGGTTAGGAGTTACGCGCATCAGGGAATATTGCTCCACCGATTGTGTAAGTCCTAATGGTTACAGGCGAGTAGTTTGCCTAAAAATGACGTAATTTGTCCAGTTTATAATATGACACCTGACACTATGCGCGTCGCGGATGGTGGGTATAATCGATATTAGCTGAGGAGGTAGCGTATGGCCAATAAAACCTGGGAAGTGCTCCGTGTTCGATACTGCCATCATGTGGATAAGAATGTAGGTTTGGAGGCGCAGGTTGTTTACCCTGCAGAATGGCTCCCAGACCAGCAGCCACGCATTATCGCTCATCGCTGTTCGCATGCTTTTAGCTGCAACCTGGACGGGCGTGCAAGCTGCATCTGGGCGGGGACAAACCCTGGGATTGACCCGTTCATAGAAGAGGAATAAGCTGGTTGCGGGGCTACCCTGCCTACACCTTATAGATTATACCCTGTATTAGGCTGCCTGGTTCATTGCTGCGTCAGCTACTTATTACCAGGCTCGGGCAAAGCATTCTGCCGAGCCTGTTCTTTTTAGTGGGCTATTGAATAACACCCAACTGTTTTCCAACATTGCGGAAGGCTTCCAGACCCTGATCCAGGTCTGCGGTCTCGTGGCTGGCGGAGATCATCACCCGGATGCGCGCTTTGCCACGCGGCACGGTTGGAAAGCCCAGCGCCATAGCAAATACCCCATTTTCGAATAACTCGCGGCTGAACTGCTGCGCCAGAGGCGCTTCACCCAGCATAACCGGTGTAATAGGAGTGGTGCTGGCGCCGATATCAAATCCCAGGTTTTTCATCTCGGCTTTGAAATAGCGTGTATTAGCCCAAAGTTTGTCAACCAGGGCGGTTGATTCTTCCAGCAAGTCCAGCGAAGCCAGACAGGCTGCTGTATCGGGCACGGTCATGGCAGACGAAAACAGGAAGGGCCGCCCGCGCTGGCGCAGCCACTCCACTACCAGTGGGTTGCCAGCCACGACGCCGCCTACCACGCCAAACGCTTTGGACATGGTCCCGATTTCTACATCCACTTTGCCATGCAGCCCAAAATGATCCACAATCCCCCGCCCACCATGGCCCAGAACGCCTTCACCGTGGGCGTCGTCTACCATCAGGATAACGTCATGGGATTGAGTCACAGCATAGATCTGGTCCAGAGGTGCAACATCGCCGTCCATGCTGAAGACCCCATCGGTAATGACCATGGCGCGGCTGAAATTTTTTCGCTGTTCAACCAGAGCCCGTTCCAGGTCGGCTGGATCGCAGTGGTTGTAGCGGATAATTTTCGCCCCTGATAGGCGAGCGCCATCGATAATGCTGGCGTGGTTTAGCTCATCCGAGAAGATGGCGTCGTCTTTTCCCACCAGCGCCGGGATTGTCGCCAGATTGGCATTGAACCCGGACTGAAAGGTGATGGCAGACTCCACCCTTTTGAAGGCTGCCATGCGTGCTTCCAATTGCAAATGCAGATCCATTGTGCCAGCGATCGAGCGTACGGCTGCAGGACCGACCCCGTAACGCATGACTGCTTCCTGTACCGCCTGTACCAGGCGTGGGTGATTGGCTAACCCCAGGTAATTATTTGAACAGAAATTTAATGTACGTTTGCCATCCACCTTCAACCAGGCTCCCTGCGGGGAGCTTAAAGTGCGGATGCGGTTGTACAAGCCTGCTTCTTTTAGATTGACCAACTCATCCTGGATCCACTGTAGTTTTGTTTCCATAGTTTTGCCCTCTTGACCAGATTTGAATGGGATGAACAAGGTAGGTCTGATGAATGATCCTATTTTTCTTTGCGGCGGATGCCAATTAAACGGCTGAAGATATCTTTCGAGCGCGGGATTTCTGTTACAACAGTCTTATCCGGTGAGCCCCACTCGGCGGTCTGGCGTTCTATGATCCAGCGCTCCCGGCTCTGGCGTGCTCGGGTCAGGCGCGTTTCCAAGGCTTCTACTTCTTCGCTGTCGATATCCGCGCGTAAAGTTTGCAGAGCAGCAATGACGCTATCCAGCTGGCGTAAAACATTCTCGCGGTTCAGGAGTACGGCTGTGCGCAAGCTGTTAGGCTCGCTGAGATGGGCGATCGGTCCGGTGGCTTCAGCATAGGCGCGCCCGGCAACTTTGCGCCCTTCACGCCATCCAGGCTGGTCAGCGGTAGCATTGGTGAGCGCGGCGGCTATGATCTGCGGGAGCAGGTGGGTAGCCGCCATCAGGCTATCAATTTCGAGCGGGTCAATAAACAGCGCAGTTGCTCCCAGGATGCGCGTAAGGTCTGCCGCCAGTTTAACGGCCTCTGGGCTGGCATTGGAAGGTGTCACAATTGCCATCATCCCGCCTTGGAATAGATCTGCGCGCGCAGCTTCCAGGCCTGATTCAGCAGTGTGCAAGTAAGTTGGGTTAATGACCGGGGTCAGTCCAATATAATAGCGTTCTTTGGGCAATAGCTCTTTGGCCCAGGTTGCCACGGTCTCTTTCACCGGACCGGTATCCATCACCACCGCGCCTGTTTTTAAGTTCATGGCGACGACCTGTAAGGTCTCGCGGATTTGATCCATCGGCAGAGCCAGGATTACCAGATCTGCTTCACGAATGGCTTGCACCAGTGAATTCGTGATCCGGTCAAAGGCGCCCTGGTTCTCGGCCTGGCGTGCGATTTCCGGGTCGCGGTCGAAGCCGGTGCGCCGCACAATTTCCGCATGATTTTTCAGGGCCAGCCCAATCGAAGCGCCGATCTGGCCTAAACCAATTACAGAGATCTGGATCGTCATGGTTTCACCTCAGCTTTGATCGTCGTACCGTTTTAAGTGCACCAGTAAAAGATCTGCCAGTGATTGTGGGTGCGCTGGCATGGGTTCTTGATGCCGGCGGATTACATCCACGAGCAGGCTGGAGGCTCCTGCGTTTTCTGCTAATTCAGCGCCCCAGGCCGGGTGTTGTTTGGCAACGGCAAATGGGCGGCGCCAACCAGAAGGTTGGGCATCTCCCCAACGCTCGGTCTGTTCTGGTAAGATCACCTTTGCCACGACGATCAGCACCCGTTCCCAAACCTGTAATGGATAGCAGCTCTTTCCGATATCGTGCAGTAAAGCGGCTGCCAGTAAATCCGGGTCGCGGCGTCCTTCAGCTTGCAGAGCATGGTAAATTCCCAGGCTGTGGGCTTGTTCGCTGGGCTGTAGCCGGGTGAACAGGCTAAATTGTTCTGGGGTAAGCACCGTTCTTGCCAGGGCCAGGTCGCTTTGTGTGGGCCTGGCAGTCAATGCTTTCCAAAACTGCTGGAAGCGGTAGCTCAGTCCCAACCGGTTACCCGACTAATAATCCAAATAAGGCTTGTAGTGGCGGCATGATCACCCACCCGAAAAAGTCCAGACCAATGCTAGGGCCGAGAAATAGGACAGCCAGCAAGATCATGGGACCATAGGGTCGTATTTGCTCGAGAATGCGACCTACAGGCGCCGGGAACAAATACGCGGCAACTTTCTCTCCATCCAGAGGCGCGATGGGCAGTAAGTTAAAAAACATCAGCAGTAGATTGGTAAAAACCCATTCCGCTAAAAAGCGCGCTGGGGTGGGCAGCCATCCAGATTGGTTGATCCAGGCTTGATCCAGAGAAGTCAATCCAATCCAGAATGGAATCGCAGCCAGGAGCGCCAGCGCAAAATTGGAGGCCGGTCCTGCCAATGAAACCCACATCATAGCAGACGGGGAGTGCCTTTGAAGCGCATAGGGATTGACCGGCACGGGTTTTGCCCAGCCAAAGCCCTGTATGATCATCAGCAACGATCCGATGGGATCCAAATGGGCGAGCGGGTTGAGCGTCAGCCGCCCGTTCAGGCGCGGTGTATCATCACCAAAATAGGTCGCCGTCAGGGCGTGCGCTAATTCATGGATACTAAAAGCCACTACTAAGATAATTATTCGGGTGATAAATGTTTGGGGATCTAAATCCAGCATATAGGGTCAGCCTCTGGGAGGATTATACCATTGACGTTTGATTTGCCATTCGTGCCAGGCACCTGCTCAGTTTTCTGATATCGTGAAAGCCCTGGCAGGGAATCAAACCATTTTACGGAGGAGTCTTGGCCAGATGCCACATGTTATAATGCCTGCATGCTGCCAGATCTCAAAATAGATGCTGTGGTCCGGATGCGCAAACCCCACCCGTGTGGGGGTTATGAATGGAAAATTGTCCGCCTGGGAGCGGATATCGGCCTCGAATGCCTGACTTGTGGGCGGCGAGTGCTGTTGCCGCGCCGGAAATTAGCCCAGCGAATGAAAACAATTATCAGCCAGCCCAAAAATGAATAAAACCAATTCGCAACGTCAAAAGATAGTCTTCCTTTTCTCGGATACAGGGGGTGGACACCGCAGCGCAGCTGAAGCGATCATCGAGGCACTTGAGCTGGAATTTGCTGGCTGTTTTGATCTTGAAATGGTGGACATATTCAAGGAGTATGGGCCAGTGCCGTTTAATCGTATGCCGGACCTGTACCCGCACATGGTGAGGCTTCCCCAAGCCTGGGGTCTGGGCTATAAATTGAGCAATGGCCATCCCCAAGCGCGGGCAATCACGGCCAGCGCCTGGCCAGTCGTGCGTAGGGCCATGCGCAAGTTAATCCGCGATCATCCTGCCGACCTGATTGTATCGGTCCACCCTTTAGCAGCTGCTCCGGTATTAAAAGCCCTCGGTCGGGAGCGTGTGCCATTTATCAATGTGGTGACCGATCTAGTAACGACGCATGCGTTGTGGTACCACCGCCAGGTAGATGTTTGTATTGTTCCAACCAAAGCAGCATACAACCGCGCCATGCAGTGCGGCTTACGACCAGAGCATGTACAGATTGTCGGGTTGCCGGTTGCCGACCGGTTTTGCCAGCTACCTGCGGACCGGCAGGAGCTGCGCCAGCAGTTGGGTTGGCCACAGGATCGGAAGATTGCACTGCTGGTTGGAGGCGGTGAAGGCATGGGTCCTTTAGAGCAGAACGCTCACGCCATCGCCGAGGCTGGTTTGCCGGTCGGGCTGGTGATCATTGCGGGTCGCAACCAGGCATTGAAAGCACGCCTGGAAGCGTATTCCTGGCCAATCCCCACACGAATCTATGGTTTTGTGCGTGAAATGCCCGATTTTATGCGCGCCAGTGATTTTCTGGTGAGCAAAGCTGGGCCAGGTACGATCAGTGAAGCTCTCATCGCCGGGCTGCCGTTGATTTTATACAGCCGTCTGCCGGGTCAGGAAGATGGCAACGTGACCTTTGTGGTCTCGGAAGGAGCAGGGGTGTGGGCGCCACGCCCTGAGCAGGTCGTGCGCGCCTTAGGACAGTGGTTGGATGACCCCGAAAAATATAAAGTCGCGCTGGCTGCCTGTCAGCGCCTGGCTCGCCCGCAGGCTGCCCGCGAAATAGCCAGGATTCTAGCCAAATGGGTAGGAGCTCCCGTAATTCTGTGAGCCTTCCGAACCGAAAAACTGGTTGGCGAGCCTCATTACAAATTCTGCTGCTCTTTACCATGCTGGGCTCGTCATCTGCTTGCAATATGCCTGCACGTCCGGATGTTGAGACCCCCTCACCTGATCTTACCCAGGTATATGCAACAGTCCTGGTGCGCCTGACGCAGGCGGCAGCAACCGTACCAACGCTTGCAATCACACCCTCATCAACCAGCAATGTGCTGCCCAGTCCATCGCCAACACTGGCTTCTAATCCAGCCAGCCCATCCCACACGCCCGGCGCTACCATGCCCACCCAACCAACGCTGGATGCCTGTGACCGGGCTGGGGCAGGAACACCCATTGACGTAACTATTCCGGATGATACGATCATGGAGTCCGGGCAGTCTTTCACAAAGATCTGGCGGCTGCAAAATGCGGGCACCTGCGCCTGGACAAGCAGTTATCGGGTTATCTTCTTCTCGGGAGAGCGATTAGGCGCCCCGGAGAATATTGCTTTAAACCGGGAAGTATCCCCTGGACAGAGTGTGGATATTGCCATCGACATGCTCGCGCCCCCACAGTCGGGTACCTACCAGGGTAATTGGAAACTGCGTAATCCGAATGGGGTGGCGTTTGGGATCGGGCCTTCAGCTTCGGCGCCATTCTGGGTGCGAATTGTAGTGGTTGCGCCCACGCCAACGACCAGTATGACTCCTACGCCAACACTGACCACCACACAACCGGCGACTTCATCGACCCCGAGCACACCAACCGCCAGTCCCACAGCCACGGAGGTAGCACCGGTCAGTATGGTGTTAACCATCCAACCAGGGGATGCTCTCGATCTGGACTCAGGGGAGCTGAACAGCGGCACGGGTGCAGATCTTTTATATACCAGCCATCCGGATGGATTACACCGGTTGGTACCACAGACCGGCGCATTATTGGGCGTTTTCGGGGAACAACGCCCCACGCCTGCTCAATGTGCATCGGCTGCTTTAGCCGAAGATGCATTGATTGCTCTAAACTACATCCAGCGTTATCTATGTTATCGTACAGAAATGGGAGATTACGGTTGGGCTTATTTAGAGGAGCTTAACCCAAATACCTATGTCGCCCAACTGGAATTTCTCACCTGGACCACCCCTTGAAGCGTATGGGAACACTGTACTTGATCGCTACCCCGATTGGGAATCTTGAAGATATCACCTTGCGTGCAGTGCGTCTGCTGGGGGAGGTCAGTCTGATTGCCGCTGAAGATACCCGTCATACGCGCAAACTTTTAGAGCACTATCAGATCAAGACACAGCTCACCAGTTATTTTGAGCATAACAAGCTTCAAAAGGTTGAGACGATTCTGAGCGCGCTGGAGAATGGGGATGTGGCGCTCGTCTCAGATGCCGGTACACCGGCTCTCAACGATCCTGGCTTTGAGTTGGTGCGGGCTGCCCTGGCAGCTGGATATCCGGTCAGCCCGGTGCCTGGACCCAGCGCACCAGTCGCGGCTTTGGTGGCTTCGGGCCTGCCGACGGATGCCTTTTTGTACCTGGGGTATCTGCCACGAAAGGCTGCAGAACGCCGGCGCTGGTTGGAACAGGTGACAGACCTGCCCTATACGCTAGTCTTTTTGGAAGCCCCCCATCGCTTGCTGGCGTCCCTGAAAGATCTCCGAAGCGTACTGGGCAATCGTCCGGCAGCGATTACTCGCGAGCTGACCAAACGCTTTGAGGAGATCCGGCGCGGGACGCTGGAAGAGGTCCTGGATTATTTTAACAACCAGCCGCCGCGCGGAGAATTCACCCTGGTGATTGGTGGGCGCCATGCCGAACCTGAGGACTGGGATGAAGCCAAATTGAGGCAGGCGGTGCGCCAGGGACTGGCAGCCAGTGAAGCTCCTGCGCAGCTGGCTGCTCGCTTGACGCAGCTAAGTGGATGGCCGCGTCGCAAGATCTATGAGCTGGTTTTAGAGTTAAAAAATTCAGGCTAATTTTTTTATTGTGATTGAGCGCCATCCGAACGGATATGCTCATCTGATGTTAGGGAGAGATCAATGCAAATCTTAGATCAGCCAGCTGAATTTTCAAAAATTGATCCACAAGGGATGCGGGCGGAGATTGAAGCTCTGCCCGGGCAGCTCCATTCAGCATACCTGTATGGCATGGACCAACCCTTGCCAGACTGGAAAGGCATTCAACAGGTGTTAATCGCCGGGATGGGGGGCTCAGCCATCGGGGCCGATCTGCTGTCAGCCTGGGTGGAAGGCGTTTGCCCGGTGCCGATTATTTTGCAGCGTGACTACACATTGCCAGCCTGGGCGCGCCAGCCTGGTACCCTGGTGATCTGTTCGTCGCATTCTGGCAATACCGAGGAGACATTATCGGTGTTCGAGCAGGCGCGCCAGGCAGAGTGCAGGCTGATGGCGGTCACCACTGGCGGCAGGCTGGCGCAGCAAGCACTGGAAGCACGCGCGCCTGTGTGGCGTTTTGTGCACGCCGGGCAGCCGCGTGCGGCTGTGGGCTGGTCGTTTGGCCTGCTCCTGGCTGCTTTCGCCCGCTTAGGCCTGGTCCCCGATCCCCAACTGGATATGGTAAACACGGTTGCAGCCATGCGCCGGCAACAGGAATCCATTGGTTGCGAGAGCCCGGTAGCTGCCAATCCTGCGAAACGCCTGGCAGGCCAATTCGTGGAGCGCTGGGCGGTGATCATGGGTGCGGGTGTAATGGCCCCGGTTGCTCGGCGCTGGAAAGGTCAGCTCTGTGAAGTCGCCAAGAGCTGGGCCCAGTTTGAGACGCTGCCCGAAGCTGATCACAACACGTTGGCAGGGGTTTTGTATCCCGAAAGCCAGCTCTCCCATACAATGATCCTTTTCCTGCAATCCTCTGCAGATCACCCGCGCAACCGCTTGCGGGCTGAAGTCACCCGCAAAGTGTTGATGCTGGAGGGGCTGGGGACAGATACTTACACAGCGCCAGGCAACTCACCCCTATCCAATCAGTGGACCGCGCTGCATTTTGGAGATTATCTGGCTTATTACCTGGCGATGATCTATGGCGTGAATCCAACGCCGGTAGATGCGATTGAAAGCCTGAAGCTGGAGTTGAAACGGGTTGGCTGATGCCTGTTTGGCTCACAACACACCGCGCCGGTCATTTTGCTCGGCGCGGTAATTATTTAAGAAATGGACACCATTAACGGGTGATCAGGACAGCCATCCCCTGGAAAATGCCCAATACAGCGCCTGCCAGCACGCGGACAGGTAATGGACACCATTACAGAATGATCAGGACAGCTAGCCCCAGGATAACACCCAATACAGCGCCTGCCAGTACGTCGGAGAGGTAATGGACTCCCATGACTACCCGCGCCAATATGACCAGTGGAGCCCAAATTCCCAGCAGTATAGCAAGCCAGGGCGGCCCCAATCCGATTGCCAGGACAGCCAGCAGCGCGGCGCGTGTGGCATGCCCGGATGGAAAGGAGTGTGGGTCGGTGTTGCGATAAATTCCTCCCCACTCACCTTCAGGGCGTCTGCGTCTGACGGTGAATTTTACAGCAAAGACCACCAGGGCGGCGATAAAAATTGCGATTGCAAAAATAGGGGTTAATGTTTTTAGCGCAGGCGGACCCAGCCACCATACCAGGATCAGGGCCAGCAACCAAAACCAGGAATCCCCCGAGTGAGCGAAAAAAATCGCCAGGTTGCGTAACCAGCCAGGCTGTTCGGCGATCCGTAGTTGCTGTGAAAGGCGGGCGTCCAACGCCAGAAACTCTTGCCAGGGCATCATGTGCTTCAGGCTGGTGTTTGGCGGCTCAGGTCAGCGCGCAGCAGTTCCAGCTGGAATGGCTTATCCACATCCATGCCAATTTCGGCGTGCGGGCAGACCAGGCCACGGCCTTTTATTCCCAATCGTTTGCTGACCATATTTACAGCCTGATCCACATCAATCAGGCGCAGCATCAACAGCAGCAGGGTGTCGTATCCAATGAGTGCAGCTTGTCTTAATACATTTTTACGAGCGGCAATAATCTTCTCCCACACTTCATTATTGCTGGTCATCATGCGCGTGTGGATCAAATTCAGATCACCCCCACATACCTCCATGCCACGCAAACGGGTATAGGAACGCTTCGAGTTTGGAAAACGCGCCTCCATAACTTCCCGGCGGATGACATTGTAATAGGCATCATCATCGGTTTCCTGGGCTTTTCGGGCAACCCAATCGACCATTTCCCCGGTGATCGCAGGGATATCGGATGACACCAACAAGACATGCTGTGTATGGGGGTTATGTTCCAATGCTTTATTAACGCCCGCCCGGATATTTTCCAGCATGCTGGCCTGGTTTGGTATAAAGTCCACAATCTTGCTGCACTGCAGGTTGCTTTCGGGGGGCAGCCCTACCATGATGATCCGCTCGACGACTTCAGCCTGACATAAGGCATCTACCACCCACTGCACCATAGGCTTCCCGGCAATGTCCAGTAGAGCCTTGCTCTGGCCCTGGGTGTATTCGTATAAAGGTTCGCCGGGTTGGGGAATCCCGCCGGCTGTTACAATAGCATCCACGTTAATTCAACTCCTGTAGCTGAGGCTCAAATTCCAACTGATCCAGAAGGGAGTCTAATTCAGGCAGGGTTAAGGGACGACCTTTGCCTGCTACGGCGACCAGAGCAGCTTCCATCATATTGGTCCCAAAGGTGCGCCCCTCCAGTGAAGGGGTAGACGTCACCAGTGCCTTCACACCTGCCTGGCGGAAGAGTTCCAGATCGGCAGTGGTGGTGGTGTTAGTAGCGATGATTTTGCCATCCAACCGCGCCGGCATATGTCGCTTTATGTAGTGACAATCCCCGGCGATAACCTCTGCCGCCTGATAGTAAGATTCCCACTTGGGGACGCGTTTCTCTTGCGCCTCGCCAATTGGATATAACCACTCAAAGGGCAAGCGCGTGAGCAACGGAGCCAGAACTGCGACGACGATCTTCAAGGCACTCAGGCTGTGCACCGGGATTGGAATATTGGCGGTGAACATCAAGTCACCGAAGGTGCATTCGTACCCTGCTTTGACAAACGAAGAGCTCATTCCCCAGCGGTCGGACCCCATCGTGACAAAAGCTGTCCGTTTCTTCAGCAGGTGACCTAATTGCCGATCAATGAAGGGAGCAATTTTTCCTTCCAGGGTATTTTTCAGGCCTGCCCCATCAACCACCGGTGTAGTTTTTATGTAGCGCACTAAGCGTTGGACGGAATGGATAGGGTACCATTTGCCATCCACCATTAACCCAAGATCGGCTCCACCTACCCCGAAAGCATCGACTTTGCCATCCAATTCTCCGAAAAGCTGGGCGGCTTTTTCCATATCCCCATCGGTGCCGATGCGCTCGATGCTGACTTTCTCTCCCAGCAGCTCAATTTCTACAGATTTATTTCGTTTGGAAGATCCGATACTGATGCTGACAGCTTTTTTCATACGTCGCATCTCCTCATTTATTTAATTACCAGCAGGAAACCAGCGCGCGTTTCCCACCCATCTCTCGAGTATACTCCACACCTCTCGATTTGAAAAACCATTTAAGGCAGGGGTATGCACCTGGTGATTTCTCCTGAATAGTGTAACTCCTCATGAGATGATTAGATACGGGCAGAACACAAAACCAAAATTGAGGGTGTTATAATCCGATTGACGTCGATATTGGCCTCGAATTTCCATTGGGAGGTAATCAAATGCAATTACCCGGTTATGCATATTTCAAGGGTCGTATTGTCCCCTATTCAGAAGCTAAAGTGGGAGTTTTGACGCATGCTCTGAATTACGGCACTGCCGCCTTTGGTGGTGTGCGCGCCTATTGGAATGCCGCGGAAGAACAGCTCTTTGTATTTCGCCCGGAAGACCACTACCGCCGTTTCTTGAACTCAGCCAAATTACTGCTCATGGAATTTGACCTTACACCTGCCAACCTGGCGCAGATCACGGTGCAACTGCTGCAAACCGAAGGCTACCGGCAGGATGTCTATGTCCGACCGTTAGCTTATAAAGCCGATGAAGTCATTGGGGTCCGGCTGCATGGTCTGATGGATGATATTTCCATTGTGGCGATTCCATTTGATCGCTATGTGGCGAATGACACGAATGCCCATGTAACATTTTCGTCCTGGCGACGGGTGGATGATAACAGCATCCCGGCGCGTGGCAAGATCAGCGGAGCCTATGCTAACTCGGCTTTTATCAAAACCGACGCCTCCCGCGCTGGCTTCGATGAAGCACTGGTGCTGAATCAGGATGGTCATCTTTCCGAAGGCAGCGCCATGAATATTTTTATGATCCGAGATGGGATTATGATTACGCCACCGGTGACCGAAAATATCCTGGAAGGCATCACCCGCCGGACGGTGATGGAGTTGGCGCAAAAAGAATTGGGCCTGACGGTCGTTGAGCGTCCGATAGATCGCACTGAGGTGTATCTGTGCGAGGAATTCATCATGACCGGCACGGCCGCTCAGATTACTGCAGTGACCCAGGTCGATTATCGTAAGATCGGCTCAGGTGAAATGGGCCCGATTACGACTCGCCTGCGGGAGTTGTTCACTGATCTGGTGCGCGGGCGCATTCCCGCTTACCGGGCCTGGAATACTCCGGTTTATCCGAAATAAAGGTTGTGCGGCCGGCTTGTGCTTAATGTTCCTCAGACAGGGTGTCGATATAGGCCTTGATCTGTGGGATACCGGTCAATTTCTCATAGAAAAAGTTATTTACCAGGTTGATGATCTCGGCGCGGGCTGCTTCAGCCTGCGGAGAGAGTTCCTGTCCGTGTTGTTCTCTGGATAGAATATCACGCAAGCGCAGCAGCATACGCACGATCTCGGTCTCTTTTTCACCTTCCATCACATCCACCACCGTGATCAGCAGCTTATCAGCCTGAGCCAGTAAAGTATCCAGTGGGATCGTCCCCCCAGGCTTGAAGGTGTCGTCGATGGTGCGAATCAGCGACCAGACCTGGTAAAGTACCGTGGTAGGCTCATCAAACAGCTCGCGCAGGTAAGCAGCCTCCTGATAACGTCCCGTCAGCCGGAAGATGTTGTACATGCGCTTGGCTGCTTTGCCATAGTTGGGGGATTTGCTCACATATTTTCGAACTTCGTTCTCTAGCTGCCCGACGTAATGGTCCAGCGCGTTGCTATCGACGTGTTTTGCCAGCTTGGTGAATATGGGTATGGATTCCGATTCCAGGTACACTTCCTGAAAATATGGATCCAGGTAACCATCCAATGGCGTGATTGTCTCGTCAGGAGCCTCCCAGGTCACATCCAGCATGTTGCTGGCGTTGACGAGCTGGTTATCCAGTGGATCGGCGACCACCCAATCCAGCTTGCACCAGCCAGGCGTCTGGCTGGCTTCCTCCCAGGTGATCGCCGCCGGGCTGCCATCCGCCAATTTACCCTCAATTTTTCCCGCCTGGATTTCGGAAGGCCGCCAACCAATCGGCGCGCCGGCTTTCTGCGCGCCGCTGCTGGTCTCTATGGCCTGTGGATAGGATCCGAGTTTGACTTCGATTAGCTGGTAGGTCGCCCCCTTTTCAGTGCTCAATGCTTTATCACGCATGATGCGGCCCAGGATCTGGCAGGCTTCTGCACGCGTGGGAGCCTTGATATTGACCCGCTCAAAAAAATCGGCATCACCAGGGTAAGATTGGATACGAGATTGGGCTGCCGACCCGGAGAGCGCCAGAGCGGTTTCAACCACACCCGGCTCATCGCTGAATTCAACCAGCTTGCCAATTTTGCGAAAATAGGTCAAGCGATCTGGCGAAAAATCCAACAAGGTAATCCGGTGCCCAAAGATCCCCTCGCGTTCGTTGATTTCTACATCAGTTTCCCCGTGCGCGTTTGAGATGGCTACCAGCCATTGAACGGCCTCCTGCTCATTAAGTTCCACCCCCAAGCGACGCGCTGATTCGAGAATACGGTTCATCTCTTCAGATGGATTGACCTCATCAATAGTAGCCATGTTGTTCTCCAGATTTATTCAGACGGATTTGTGGTTGGGTATGCAGGGATATCTTGAAGGTTGTTCTGCATTTCCCTCAAGATGCCTTCAAATATCTCTCCCTGGGCGATTGCATCATCCAGGGCATTATGGCTCAGCTTTGAGCCGTCGTGATAGCGCGAGTGCAGGTATACCCCCGAGGTCTCTTGCCAGGATTTGCCCGTAGCGCCCAGATAAACAGCTTTGATATCGATGGCGCTGTGCCCGAAGGGATTGTCGCCCAGGTAGCGGGTAAAGTAATCGTGGATGAACATCCAGTCGAACGGGGCATTAAAAGCCAGCATGATTGGTTTCTCTCCTGCCGGCAGGGTGTTATTCAGCCAGTCCGCAAAACGGCGCATTGCAGCTTCCGGTGGCAGGCCTTTCTCTTTTAACTGCTCAATATCCAGACCGTGGACCTGTAAGGCCAGAGCATCAAAATAGTCCTTGTCTGGGATTAATTCAACATAGAACCTATGCTGGGGTCGGGTAAGAGTGCAGGCGCCAATGGAAAGTAATGCATATTGGCTCGGAATAGCGCCCGCTGCTTCGATGTCTACACTGATGATTGTGTGAAGTTGTTCAAAAATTGTTCCCATGGCTGTATTGTATCGCAAGAGACAATGGATTTGGGATCATGTTGGTAGTGGGGTAAAAGCAATGGAGCAGGGGCTCCTGCTCCATTCGTAACGCGAAGATTTGTCCTGGTTGTGGCGATGGTTCTTCTAGCTGATTGCCCAGACATCGCTGGCCTGTTTGGGGAACAGGCTGTTGAGCAGAGGTCCGGCTTCTGGCTTATGAACATATACGTCTGGAAGGAAATCAGTAAGTTCCTCCAGCGAGTGATATCCAAAGAGAAGCTGCAGGAAAGTGAGGTTTGGCAAACCGGCATCTCCAGCATGCCCAACCGGGGTTGGTTTCCAGGCTTCGACGGTATTGATGCAACCGGTTTCAAAAACCAGGCGTAACCCGGAACGATAAAAACTGAGCTTGACCTCGCCGCTATAACCCGCCATGGGCGATTCGGCCAGGCGTCTTTCCAGGACTGGGCGGATAAGCTTCAAGAAAGCGGGTATATCGGCCACGCGCAGGTACCAGGCATAGGGCTTTCTCTGGCGGGGTAGTCTTTCATATAGTACATCATAGACGGGGTGCTCACTGCCCAGCCAGAAACCAAATGAATCCCAGATAACTTTACCGGCTTGCTTTTCAGCATAGGCTTCACCCGTCGCTCGCAGGTAGCGAATGACGCAATTGGTGATGGGTAAATAGGGTTGGCCGGGTAAAACCTCGTAAGTGTAGGCAACCATGAGAGAACCCCATAACATGTTTGGATGGGCGAAGAAGGCAACCGGCTGGCCTGTGGTAGTTTCGACGATACGGATTGCACTGGTATTAATACTCGCTTCACTGCGCCCATTCAGCTCGTAGCGCCATAGATGTGCATCCCTTTCAGCACTTAACAAGGAACGCTGGCAGTATTGTGCATATAAAGTCTGCAGGAAAGGAATATCTTCTACCGTGGCCGGGCGTACCTGGTAAGGGTCAATTTCGCCATCCTTTAATTCAATGATCTGAGAGCGGTATCCTGCTTTTCCGCCACCCAGATTGACAGCCATCTCATAACCAAATTGGCGGTAATAATGTGGGATGCCAGTGATCGCCTGCACCACATGGCCGCGTTCAGCGCTCCAGCGATGCACCTCTTCAAATTGGGCGCGCACCAGCCCGCGGTTACGATATTCGGGCAAGGTGCCCACCAGTTCTGGACGCCCAACCCCAAAAGGGATGCCTGCGTACTGCCAGGTCTGGTTGATCAGATTCAGCGACGAGACAATCTTGCTGGCCCGGGTGTCTTCGACGATAGTAAAATCGCCAGGGTCAAAGGTTGGGTGAGGACGGCTAATCAGGTCATGTGTCCAAACTCCTACTCCTTCCTCACGTTCCTGTTTATCTGGATTTCCATGAATATATGCATTGAAATCCGCCAGAGCGTTGGCATCTTGCGGGGTCGAGCGGCGTAAGATTAGCCCGTCGCCCAGGTCGCGCAGGATGGTATTGGGTTGTACAAAAGGTTGATCCATTGATTACTCCATATGGATGGTCTTGGAATATTGATTGATTTGCAGAACAACAAAAAATCCGAGGCGCTCGTAAATGCGCAAGGCGCCCGTCAGGTTATCGGCATCTACGGTCAGACCGACGGTCTGCATGCCTGCAGCTTTGAAGGCGCGCATGCTGGCGGATAAAATGGCCGAGGCAAGACCCTGATTTCGCCAGGGCCGGCGCACACCGAGAGTGCCGATCCAGCCTTCCTTGATCCCGGCAGCTTCATTTTCGGCGACTCTGATCCTGTTGATGGTCAGTCCGGCTATCTGGTCGCCATCCATTACCATAAAGGATAGCTCTGGGCGAAAATATTCATGCTGGATGATCCAGGTCTGGTAATGTTCTTCGTCAAGCGGGATATGTCCCCAATGATCTTCGAAGGTTTCATTAACCACGCTCAATGCGGCTGAATTTAAATCTGAGTTCCAGGTTTGCAATTGCAGGTGATCAGGAAGCTGGATATCGGGGATCGGCTGGCTTAAATCGCGACGCATGCGATAGTAATACCGCACCGGCTGGAAGCCTTGTTGCTCGAATAGCTTCTGGGTATCGACCAGGTGTTTGTGGGCATTTAAGCGCAGGAAGCGCGCCTGCTCCCCTGGGATTGTGCGCTGGATTTGGCTTCCTCTGCGCTCCGTCCAGCTCACAATATAAGTACCCAGGCCGCGCCGGCGGTATGCCGGGTGAACCGCGCCATCCAGAAACGATATGCATTCGGTGTCACTGGCGGGCGGCGTGAATACCCAGCCATAGGCAACCATTTGCCCATCGGGTAGAAAGGCAGCCAGTGAATCTGTGGTGGGATTCGACTCGGGATCGTTTATATCGCGCTCACGGTCTTCCAATGTGTCAACCCAGCCGCGCTGGTCATGGGCTTCCACAGCCAACAGGAGTGTGTTCATAGCAACCGAATCATGACGTGTGATGGGGCGCCAGGTGTATTCCTGCAAGGACACGGGGATATGGGTGGTTGTTTCTAACATAATCTTAAAGCCTTTCGTTTCAAAATCAGATCCGGGTACTTATAGGGTCATTGGTTCCCGGTCAGTCAGGATGTGCAGCTTCCAGGTCAAAATCCGTTCCGAGAATTTCTGGCTCAGCCGCCAAAGGCGCTTCTGGCATGCGCAGCGCCCTTACGAACAATCCCAGGATGGGCGCCAGCAGCAGGCCTGAGGCGGTGATAGCTGCCCGCACGGAGACCAGGCTGCCTACCATTCCCAGGGCAGGTCCGCTGGTTATTTGCCCGATGGCGTCCACCTGGCTGCTCATCGAGAGCACGGTGGCGCGCACCTGAGGATCAAGGCGTTGATTTACCCAGGTGGTGTAAAGCGGGCTGTTGATACTGCGGAACACATCGATCAGCCAGATCATGCCGATTGCCAGCACCAGGCTGCGAGCCTGGGCGAAAGCGATCAAACCGGCGACCATCAAAGCGGAAGCGGCCATCATCATCCGGGCAATGGCGTTGGGGTTGGTGGTGTCCAGACGGCGGCGTACCAGCTCGGTGGCGGCGATGGCGAGCAGAGTTCCCCCGGCATTGATCGCCCCTAACAGCACGACCGGCTCGACCTGGATGCCTCCTAGAGTGAGCAGATTATCGGTCAGATGTTTTACCCATAGGCGATCATAGCCTTCGCTATACAAACCGAAGAACAGGCCGATCAGCAAGATATTCCATAAAGCTGGGCGGCGGCGTACCATCGCCAGCCCGCCGCGCAGCGTGTGCAGCATACTTTGCCAGGTATTATGTTCCCCTTGCGGGGTAGGGGTGAAACCATCCTCCGGCATAAACAAGATCAAGAAGACAGCCAACCCGGCAAAAAGACTGCCGCCTATTAACAATGGCAGATTGATTTGTGAGCGCCCCAGAACTACTCCGAGCGGGATACCCAATAAACCTGCCAGCCCAGATATCTGGCTGGCGCGTAGAAAGATCGGACCAGCGGCATCTTCACGTATCTCGTCCGTGATCCAGGCCTGGGTTGCGCCACTGGTGAAGGTATAACCCACTCCCCACAAGATTTGAGCAAGCAGGATGGTCCAGAAGATTGGCAAGGCTCCTTCAAGGATAAAGCCTGCGCCAATCAAGAAAAAGCCAATGATGACTGATAGCCGCCGACTGACCAGATCGGCAACGACGCCTGTCGGTACTTCAAACACAAAGATCGACAATTCAAGCACAGTTCCCACCAGCACTAGCTGCAGGGCGCTCAGGTTGGCTGTGCTAACCTGATAGAGCGAGCTGATGGTGAAGATCATCCCGAATAGCAGGGATGTAACAGCTTCGATGAGCAGAAATACCCTGGCGGCGGTCAGTTTATTCATACCGGTAAATGATCCTTAGGTGTTGACCTGTGTGCTGGTGTCGTTGTCCTGGGCTCAGAGAACAGGATGCTGCGTACACCAGCCGGCAGCCATTTCATAAGCCTGCGCTGCTCGCAGCAAGTTGGCTTCAGCCCAGGGCCGGGCGACAAGCTGCAGCCCGATGGGTAAACCATTGCTGCTAAAGCCGCAGGGCAGGACGATGGCGGGTAAACCAGTGAGGTTGAAAGGCGCGGTAAAGCGGGTCAGCAGACGCGCCTGTTCCACCGCGTCTGGGCCGCTGATCGGCGGGGCGGTGATTGGAGTCGCAGGCAGACAAAGCAGATCGTAATCCATAAAAAACGCCTCCATCCTGCGGCGTAATTCTTGTTGGCTGCGCCGGGCCAGGATATAGTCCTGGATTGATGTAGCCGCGCCAGTTTCCAGGCGCTGGAGTACATCCTCGCCAAAGCCGGCGGGGTGCTCTTGCAGGCGCTGGCGGTGAAAGGCGGCTGCTTCTGCCTGTACAACCAGGCCGTTCATTTGGGCCGCCTGGCGCAGGCCGGGCAGCTCGACCGGTGATATACGCGCCCCAAGCTCTCCCAGCAGGCAGGCGGCAGCTTGCACCGTGTTGAGCACCTCCGGGTGAGTCTTGTCCAGGTAGGCATCCTCCAATAGAGCGACCCGCCAGCCTTGTAAGCCTCCATCCAGCTCAGTCAGTGCATCTTCCAAAGGTTGAGCCTGGCAGGCTGGATCGTGTGGGTCGTAGCCGGCGACCGACTGGTATAGCAGGGCAGCATCCGCCACGCAGCGCGCCAGCGGACCAACATGATCGGTGCTCCAGCTCAGGGGGATGACCCCGCTCAGGCTCACCCGCCCATAGGTTGGTTTGAGACCCACCACCCCGCACAATGATGCAGGGATACGGATCGATCCGCCGCTATCGGTGCCCAGGGCACCGAGGCACAACCCGCTGGCGACAGCCGCCACGCTGCCCCCCGATGATCCGCCTGGGGAGCGCTCTAGATCCCAGGGATTTCGGCAGGGACCGTAATGCGGATTGGCATTGGTCACCCCCAGAGCAATTTCATGCATATTGAGCTTGCCCAGGATGACCGCGCCTGCCTGGCGCAGGCGTTCCACCACAAACGCGTTCCGGGTTGGGATATTCTCGCGCCAGAAGCCGGAACCCGCAGTGGTTTTTATGCCAGCCGTTTCAAACAGGTCTTTCAACGCCAGGGGAATGCCATGCAGTGGTCCGCGCAGCTTGCCTTGCTGGCGTTCGCGGTCAGCCTGTTCGGCTTGCTCCAACGCCAGATCGGCAGTGAGGGTGATGAAGGCATTCAGGCGCCGGTCCAGGCTGGCGATGCGCTCCAGATACAGCATGGTAAGCGCACGCGCGCTCAAATCGCCGGATTGCATCATAAGGGCGGCTTCATGCATGGTTAAACTCATTAGATCAAGCGGGTCAGCCACATTCACTCTCCAGAGAAACTACGCTCAGCCGGTATTTCAAGTAAAACATTTAATTCTGCCAGCGCCTTCTCAGGGCTCCGAAAGTGAACAGCCTGCCAACCGAACTGCTGCGCGGCGTGGATATTTTCGATAAAGTCATCCACAAATACCGCCTGTTCTGGGCGGACGCCCAGACGCTGAAGGGTCAGGTCGTATATCGGTTGTTCGGGTTTTTTAAGCCCGACCTCGGCTGAGATCACCAACTCATCGAAGGCGTCGTTAATCTGCCAGCGATTTTCGATCAGATGGCGCAGGTTCGGCCAGTTATTGCTCAACAGGCCGGTTTTGAAGACTGGCTTGAGGCGGCGAATATAGGCTACCAGGTCTTGGTCCAGTCGATCGCCGCCCCAAAACAGTTTTTGAAAAACATCTTGCTGTTCCACAGGCCAATTGAGATTGCGATAAACATTCGCCCAGTGTTCCTCGACCGAGATTTTCCCCAATGTAGCTTGTCGCGCGGATGGGCTGTTAAACACCGCCTCGTCCAGCTCGCTATAGGTCATGCCTAAGCTGCGGGCAAGCTCGGTGCGCGGGGCGCGATCCAGCGTGCGCGCCAACACCCCGCCCAGATCCCAGACGACGGCTTTGATCAGATGATGCGCAGGTTCGGCCATGCTATCTCCAGGGGTTTGCGATAAGTTGTGTGCCGGCTGAGCGGCCGGAAGCCGACGCTTTCGTATAGCCTCAGCGCGCCGGATAAGTTTTCGGTGTCCACGTGTAGCGATGCCTCAAGCATGCCCCGTTCCCGTAATATGCCCAGGCTGGCGGCGATCAGGGCGCGTGCCAGCCCCTGCTTGCGATGCGGACGCCGGACGCAGATGTTTTCAGTATAGCCGCGCAGACGTTCGTATTCCAGGTTTTCCGCGCGCACAATGTAGTTTAATACCATTCCGGCGACCTGGTCACCATGCCAGGCAACGCACCACAGGCTGGGGTCGAAATCTTGATCTTCCTTGATTTCTTCCAGCTTGGGTTCAGTGGCTGAGCTGTACCCCCAGTGGTCGCGAAAGGCTTCGCTGCTGGCAGCCATGATCATCGCCAGGTGTTCTTCCAGCACAGGGCGGATCTCATAGCCATCTGGCAGTGGGAGATCCGGGATATTCTCCAGGTCTGGACGCAGCATGGTGTAGAAATGGCGGATGGGCTGGTAACCCGCCGTAAGTAGAAAAGCCGTGGAGGCGCGCTCGGTTTCATCGGCGTAGGATTGGTAGTACTTTGGCTGTTCCGGCTGATGTGCGGCAGCGATTGCCCGGATGCGGTTTTGTAAATAAGCCAGTATTGCCCGGCCAATTCCCCGCCCGCGCAACTCCGGCAGCAGGAAGCCAAAATGGGTATAAATGGCATCCCCATTATCTTCGAAATACCATGTCACCCGGTAATATCCAACCACTTTGCCATCCATCTCAACATAGAGTATGTCTTTGGTGAGGTCAAAGTTCGGGGTGTAGCGGTAATTGCGCTCAATATCCTGTGCAGTATCGGAGCGCTCCATATGGTCAACCTGCTTACATCCCTGGATGACAGCTACCATCTTCTCGAAATCCGCTGCATCTCGATATCCGCGAAAGCTCAAACCCGGTATATCTGGTGCGCCGGGAACGGTTATGGTGTTGGTCATTTCTTGCATTGTATCCATCTCGATCATTCTCCATTTTGTATTGCCTGCCAATCAAGTCTGGTGATACCCATGAAAATCAAATCCCAACGCCGGCCTTCACGCAGCATAAACTGCCGGGCGCGGCCTTCCTGCTTGAATCCAACTTTCTCGTAGGTGCGTAGCGCGCGCGGGTTATATTCAAAGGCGTCCAGCGAAACGCGGTGCAAGTTCAATTCGGTGAAGGCGTAGCGCAGCATGACCCGCATGGCGTCGGTGCCGTAGCCCTTGCCCCAGTCATCCCGTTCACCCAGGCCAATTCCAATAAAGGTGTCTCCATGCTGCCAGCGAATGCCGTCAAAGCCAGTTTCGCCAATCAGCCGGTCATCATCCAAGGTGTGGATTTCGAAAATCAGTTCGCTTGGCGGGTCTTTCTCCTGGCTTTTCTCCAGCCATTCCTTGGTGCCTTTGACAGTATATAGGCCAGCCGGGCCTGTAGACAGTAAGCGCCAATATTCACTGTCGCGGCCCCAGCGCGAGAGCGCTTCAGCCAGCTTCTGGCTGTCCACAGCTTTCACGCGCACCAACTTGCCTGCATATAAATCCTGTCCCATATTAATCCTCCGCTCGAATGCATGGAATACCCTTATTCAAGACCCTTCCCATTTTGAGCTAGCCATTCTGCACGCAGGATACCCATGTTGAGTAAATCCCAGCGCTGCCCTTCGCGTAAGAATGCCTGGTGAATGACACCTTCAAGCTGGAAGCCGCATTTTTCGTAGGCGCGTTGGGCGCGGGTGTTGTAAGCAAATACACCCAGGGAAACCCGATGCAGGTTGAGTTCTGTGAAAGCATAGCGCAAGATCAGGCGCATGGCCTCGCTGCCATAACCTTTGCTCCAGTAGTTCCGGTCGCCGACCCCAATCCCCACCCAGGTATCCCCGTGCGTGTGCTGGATGCCATCCAGTCCGACAAACCCGATCAATTGATCCTCCGTCAGGGTGCGGATGCCAAACAGATAGGACCGCTCAGGATCTTCCAATTCTTTCTCCAACCATTGCTTGCGCTTGGTGACAGACCAGGCTTGCGCAGGTGCATCATCCAGCAGGCGGATGTATTCCGTGTCGCGTGACCAACGTGTGAAAGCTTCCGCCCACACCTGAGGCTCTTCGGCGCTCAAACGAACCAGCTGACCTGTATTTAAGTTAGTGTGCATGAGCTTGCTCTTTCCTGTAAATCAAAATCATCCGTTAAGTCGGGCTTTCCAGTCGCCATGCAGCAATCCGAGATGCAGCATATCCCAGCGCCGCCCATAACGATTCAATGCTTCCCGCCGCCGGATTTCTTCGATGAAACCTGCCTTTTGAAACAGAGCCAGGGCAGGAGTGTTATATTCCGGGATTAGCGCCCCTAAACGGAACAGGTTCAGCTCCATAAATGCGTAGCGCAGCATCAGGCGCAAGGCTTCGCTCCCGTAGCCTTGCCGGCGATCGGCGGGGTCGCCGATGCCGATCTGCAGCATACCGGCTGCATGGGACCACTCAATCCAATACAGGCGAGCAAAACCAATCAGCCGTTCGGGCTGGTCATCCCTGGCCAGGGTACGGATACTATAATAAAACATGCCATTCGATTCTTCCGAGGCCTTTTCGATAGCCTCGTATTGTTTCTTGACTTGCGCAGGAGAGAGTGGGCGTACTACATCACTGTTCAGCATGCGCTGGTATTCAGCGTCTTGCGTCCAGCGCGCTACGATCTCGGGGTCCTTTTCGTGATCGATAGGCGTCAGGCATATTTTTGACCCTTGAAATAATTGCTCGTGAATGCTCATAATGACATCCTCATAATTCGTTGTGTGCTGATAACCTATCCCAGGCAGGCTCGCCGGTCAAGCGGGCCTGCCTGGAAATGGCTAACAGGGTTCATACGCTCCAACTGCCGATAGCTCGTTCAGTTGGCTGAAAATATCTGCCAGGCTGGTGGGATGCCCGCTCAACGGCACTAATGTTGGCTGATGCAGGCTGGCGGCTTGGTCGATCAGACGCCCTTTCTCCATCACGGCAGTGGCGTCAGCCAGGGTGGCCGCTTCGGCGATATCCTGGGTGGTGAAGAGCACCGTGGTGCCCAATGCGGCGCGCATTTCCAGGATGGCTTGCTGTACCCGGCTGGCGAGATGAGCAGGCAAACCACGCGTGGGCTCATCCAGCAGCAGTAAGCGTGGCTGAGAAATCAGCGCCCGGGCAATGCAGACCACCTGCTGAGTGGCAGCGCAGGTTTCTTCCATGGGCCGGTAGATCTCTTCGATCGGCAGACCCAGGTGGAGCAGCGTCTCTTCCAGATGCTGGCGCAATCTGGCACCGGTCAAGCCCAGTAAGCGGGCATCCTCGATCAGGTTTTCCAATGCCGAGACTTTGCGATAGAAGGATGCTTCCACAGACACACGATTGATCAAGCGTTGTACCTGAGCAGGTTGGCGGACGACATCATAACCAAACACGCGTGCTTCCCCTGCATCGGGTTGGATCAGTGTCGCCAGCAGACGGATCAGGGTGGATTTCCCCGAGCCATCGATCCCCAACAGGCCGAAGATTTGTCCTTCTGGTACGCTTAAGCTCACGCCATCCAACGCCACTACCGCAGTTGAGGATTGCAAGCCGCGCGGAAGACTCTTCCCGGGCAGATTCGGGATGCGCTTCAGTAGGGCAGGATTCAACCCGCCGAAAGTCTTCGTTATGTTGTTTAAGATGATGGCGTCAGACATGGCTGAGCTCCTAAAGCGATAAACAAAACAGGCCACGGTGGACCCGTGGCCTGCGGCAGAGTTTGAACAGTCAAATAAAAAAGCCACGGGTGCTGTAGGGCACCCGTGGCTATCATTCAAACAATTGAACGTTTACCAGCCGATAGGCGCACTACGAGAAGGCAATGCTGCGGCGACGCCGCCGGAGGCAGCGCTTACGCAGATATAGCTGATTTCAAATCGATTCATTTGATGCGCCTATCCTTTCTTAAGAGTTTGCCGTCTGTAAAAATACAGAACGGAGAGAGTTTACCATGGCTTTTTTTAGTCTGTCAAGGTTTAACTGGCATTAATAATACAAATTGGTCCGAATTAGTTCCATCAATGCTTGTGAATGTCCCGGTAAGCTGCTCTGCATCGGCTTCGATCAACAGCGCCCCGTGTGCATCGTTGTAACGTGCCTGACTGCCTTCCAGGGGCAAGATGAATGGATAGATTGGCCCGCCACCAATACCGTTGACGATATAGGTCAGCCCGTCTATCTCCAACCGTTCGTAGGTATGGTCGTGCCCGGCCAGCACCAGACTGGCGCCCCACTCTTTAAAAGGCCAGCGCATCCAATCCACCGAGCCGTGGTAACCCGAAGAATAGGGCGGCTGGTGGAAGTAGATCACCTTCCAGGGCAGGGTAGCGGCTGCCAGGCGTTCTTGCAGCCAGGCTGCCTGAACAGAGCTGCGCCCAACTCCATCTGGCTCGCGTGAATCGCTGCTTACCGCGAAAAAATGCACCTCGCCCCAGGTGAATTCATAATAGCGCTCATTGCCGGGCAGGGTGAAGTAATCCAGGTATGGTTGAGCTTCTGAAGTATTCCAGTCATGGTTGCCCAAAGTAGGGAAAAAGCGATTGTGATCTGCCCCAGGGCCGTACATTCCCAGGTAAGGATAAATATAGGATTGGTAATACTGCCCGATATTTTCATCGATGGTAGCCGCTTCACCGTCGGGATAGTTGTTATCCCCGGTGGTGAGGATCAGATCAGGCTTCCAGCTAATGACAAGCTGGGCAACCTGTTCTTCGGCTGGACCTGCCAGTCCGTAATCGCCGATCACTGCAAAGCGTACCGGCGGTAGGCGGGTTTCTGTCGCTGCCGGCGCTGGTGTAAGGGTGGCGCTGGCAGTTGCTGATACTGTGGAAATCATAGGTCTGAGTGGGGTCGCGCTGGGGAGTTCAGCTAGGAGAATAGGATTGGTAGGTGTGTTAAGCAGCGGGGGCGCGGTAGGTGCGGGTGAGCAGCCTGCCAGGAGCAAGCTGAGCCAGACCAAACCGGTGATCCAGGAACTGATCCGGAACCTTAGAAAGTAAGCCATATGGCTGATTGTAGCCTAAAATTGGGTTTTACGGTTGGGGCGTAAAGCCCCAGGTCTGGTAAAAGCTGTCCAGTGAGGCCCCTGCGCTGGTTTCAAAGGCCGTCAACAAGTCTCCGCCCGTGGCGATTTGATAGCGGTAATCCTGGAAATAACGCTGTAGCGCTCCGAAGAAGGCCGCATCCCCGATCTCCTGGCGCAAGGCGTCCAGGAAGAGCGCTCCCTTGGCGTAAACAATTCCACCATAGGCGCGTGGATCAGGGCTGGTTTCAAAGTAAGTCAGACTTTCACGGATGGGGTGATCGCCGCTGCTATCCAGGGTGCGCTGGTAGCGTTCTTGATAATAGTCCATCAGCCCAGCCAGGGCTGGTTTCCCCTGGGCGGATTCCAAGTACAGACCAGAAGCATAGGTCGCCAGGGCCTCATCCACCCAGGGTTCTTCGATCACGTCGTTTCCGACCAGGTTGTACCACCACTGGTGGGCGACTTCGTGAGCTGTGGTGACCGCAAAGGCTTTCTCCTCATACTCTGCGTAGAGGGCATCCCCAATCAGGACAATGCCAGGATACTCCACACCTGAAGCATTCTGCATGGGCGCATCCACCACATCCAGTTCGGTGTAGGGATAAGGGCCAAATTGATGGTTGAAGGTTTCTAAAGCTTCGACCGCGACTTGCAGGGCGCGCTGCCCACCCGCCCGATTGCCAGGTAGATAATATGAGCTCACCAAAGTCCCCTCAACTTGCTCTTCGACGCCTTCAAAATTGGGACTCAGGATCATAAAGAAATCACGCACCGGGCCACTCTCGATTACATACTGCTTGTGAGCCTCACCCGTTGCTACCTGCTGAATCACGCCAGTGCTGACCAATACCTGATCCTCGGGAAGGTCGATTTCAACTTGATAGGTTGCCATGTCACTATAGACGGAGTCGCCAATAAAAGAAACCGCATCCAAATTCCAGCCCTGCTCATCATAAACTGCCAGGATCGGGTACCAGTTTGCCAGCGCCATTACGCCATCAGAGTAATTGTAGATGCCATAGCCATTCATTGGTCCGCTGCCGCTGAAGTCCTGGGGAACCTGGCCTTGAAAGCTCATCTCCACCTGCACTTGTTTCCCGGGCGCCACGCTTTTTCCTAATTCAACTTCCAGAACGCTATCATCCACGGAGAGTGATGTGGGTTGTATTGCGCCACCAACTTTTACTTCACCCACATTTAGTGAGCCATTGCCGTAGCTGCGCTGCCCATTCGGCAGGAGCCGAAAAAAAAGCTGCTCCAGGGCGATGTTTTCGGTGTTAGTGTATTCTAATTGCAGCGCTCCCTGAAACCTGGATTGGTCCGGTTCGATCGTGACATTCAGGAGATAGCGATTGAGCGTTTCAGGAAGGTTGCTCGCTTGATCCGCCAAGAATACAGGCTGGTTGCCGGCAGCGTCTGGATTATCGCTGATTGGGCTGTTGTCAGTCGCTGGGTGGGCTGTGGGGGACTCTGAAGTAGGTGGAGTCGTCCCGGTTGGAGCGCTCTGGGTTAGCTCTGGTGGGATATGGGTCGCGGTGATCCTGGCAGGTTTCTCACAATAATTTAGCTTCTTTTCTAAAACCGAGCAGCGCGTTTGGATTTCGCCAAAGTCGACCATCACCCACACCAGGGACAGATATTCATCGTATGAGCTGATTGCCAGGCGGTAGGGCTGGTATTGTAAATCGCCCAAGGCGCGTACAGCGGTTTGTCCATGCTCGCGCGCCTCGTAGATGTCGATTTCCTGGCCGCGGTGTTCCTGGGCGTACTGTAAAGCGCTATGCACCTGTACGATAGGATCACGCAGGTTGGTGTGGATCAATCCGTCGCCAGCAATCAGACCCGCGCCCACGAAGGGGATGATCCCCAACCACAGGCTCAACGCACGTTGGATGGGATAAGTCCCTCGCAAGGCTGAGTCAATCAGGTTCAACTGAAGTAAACCTACCGCGCCTCCTAGTAAAGCTGAGACAAGCGCCGCAATTCCGGTGCGGATCTGGATAGCCGGGTTTGTGCTAAATTCTACCTGGCTGGCAAGATCTGGATAAAACCAATTCAACAGCGTTGGATTGCCCTGAAAGGCAAGCCATCCCATCCCGATCGCCAGCGCGCAGCCAACCAGGCTCCAAACCAACACCGCGACCAGTCCATTATCCAGGCGAGAGGCGAGCCAGCCTGCCAACCCACCCAATACCAGACAGGCTGCCAGACCGAACACAAACCTGCCCCAGGGCAAGTAGGCATGCGCCTCAGCCAGCTGGTAGGCATCCAGCCCCCAGGCAGTTAGTGCATATCCTGTTCCGGCCAGGATGCCGTAGAGAATACCCAGCCATTGTTTTTCTCGCCGGATGGCAGCGATTTTTTCATCAGAAATGGTTTTCATCTGCGCGCCAGTTGATAGATAGTCCCGTTTAGATCAGCCAGGTACACTTCCCCGGCTGAGTCTTCGCCAAATGTGCTGATATTGCCAATTTGATTGAAAAGCCAGGCCTGTTGCCAGCTGGCGGATTCGCCCTGGGAGAGGGAAGGCAGCAAACCGCCGACCAACCCGGAGCAATAATCCCCGAACAGGTAGATTCCCTGCCACTCTGGAAGGGATTGACCGCGATAGACCACACCGCCAGTTACCGAACAGCCCGCTTCAGCATGCGTATAGGTGTATATTGGCATGGTTAATCCAGCGGTCTGGCAGTTACCACTCCCATAGCAAGCGTCGCCTTCCAGGATGTTCCAGCCATAGTTTTCCCCGCCTGGGCTTTCGGCAGACTGGAAATCAATCTCTTCGTAGATATTTTGCCCTACATCGCCGATGTAAAAATCGCTCGTCAGGCGGTCAAAGGCGAAACGCCAGGGGTTGCGCAATCCATAAGCCCAAATTTCTGGGCGCCCTCCGCCAGTTGCAAATGGGTTGCCGGTAGGGATCGCATAAGGATCGCCCTGGTCAATGTCGATTCGCAAGACTTTGCCCAGCAAGACCTCTAAATTTTGTCCATAACCCAGCGGGTCACCCCCGCTGCCGCCATCGCCCAGGCCGATGTATAAATAGCCATCCGGCCCGAAGGCCAGGGCGCCGCCATTGTGGTTTGGGTAGGGTTGCTCTACATACAGGATTTGTTTTTCACTGCTTGCATCTACCAGATTGGGATTGTCTGCACGCACATTGAACTGAGCAATATGAGTATGCCCATTTTGGTCGGTGAAATTGACGAAGAAAGTACCCGTTTCTGGATAGCGTGGGTGGAAGGCCAGACCTAATAGGCCGCGCTCTCCACCCGCTCGAACCCGATCGGTTATATCCAGGAACGGTTCGGGCACAAGGGCGCCATCCTGCAGGATACGGATGCGTCCGCTACGTTCCAGGATAAACAGGCGTGTATCTCCAGCATGGGCGATACCCACAGGAGACTCCAGGCCTGTGGCGACCGGCGCCCAGGTATATGAGTCGGGGTTGGGAAAGCTTGCCACAAATGCTGGAGATTCGGTGAGTGCAGGCATGCCTGGCTGAGTGGCTTCGGCTGTCTGTGTACTGGATGGGTCGGGTAACTGGGTGGCGCCGGCAGGCAGGCTCGGCTGTGCCTGGGTCCCCGTTGGATTAGAGCTGGCGGTTGGTTGTAGGGGTGTTGCGGAGCCGGACGGCTCGGACGCTGGGCTGCAAGCCACTAGGTAAATAGCGCCAAGGACTAAAGCCGATAGAATCATAAGAATTCGGTTCATATTAATACTACTCTTAAATTGGGGTTGGGGTTTGTTATTGGTCGCGGAACTCAGCGTCGATGATCTCGTCCTCTGGGGGGCGCACTGCAGGCCCCTCGCCTGGGGACACCTGATTTAGCGCGACGCGGTGTTCGGTGACAACTTCTGGGGGGCAAAGCTCAACAAATAAATATGTGCCGATCCACACAACGACCGCATCGTCCACCGGTCCTAACACCAGATCTGGAATGAGCAAATAAGCCAGCGAGCCGATCGGGAGCAGCTTGACCAGGGGATTAACACGGCGGTCACCCATCAGGCGCAAGACCAGCTTGGCATATTGGGTGAGATCATTAAAAACGCCACCCTGCGGGCGAATAGACTTGGGTCGCTGTGATTCGTTCATAACTGCCTCCGTATGCAGGGGATTATACTACACGGGTGGTATACCGTTTGTTTAAACAAAAATGGGGCGGCACCAGCCGCCCCACGTCATAATCTACGCTGTGATTGGATCAGGATTGTGCCCGGGCAACCACTGCACCGAAGGTTTTTGGATCACGTACAGCCAGATCTGCCAGCATCTTGCGGTTGATCAAGATGTGATTCACCCGCATGCCATGGATCAGGCGGCTGTAAGAAATGCCATTGATACGAGCAGCCGCGTTGATGCGCACAATCCACAAACGGCGCAGGTCGCGCTTGCGGGTACGGCGATCTCGGTAGGCATACCACAGGCTTTTCAGCATGGCTTCGTTCGCTCGTTTGTACAGGGTACTGCGAGAACCAAACTGACCTTTGGTGATCTTCAGAACTTTTTGGTGCCGATGGTGACGATATGGACCAGTCTTTACACGCGCCATTTTCTACTCTCCTGCGAACCCCTGGACGCCAGCAGTTATCTCTGCTCGTTAGTTACACCCAACAGCCGCACTAAAAGGTGGATAAAATCGAACTGCGGAAGCCAGAAAGGCGTCCGCCAGGGCTGCCTCAGGCTGCCTTCTTCATGTAGGGCGCCAGGCGGTGGACGGTTTTGATAATCCCACGTCCCTTGACGGGGATCATCTCGTCCAGCAGTCGCTTGACGCGAGCAGAGGTGCGGCGCCGAAAGTGGCTCTTACCACCTTTGGTGCTCACCAAAATCCCGCTACCCGTTAAGCGAAAGCGCTTTGAGGTTGCCTTATGCGTCTTAATCTTGTACTTGCCTGTTCTTGCTTTGCGGGTCACTTTCCGAACTCCTCTCACATAAAATTCCGCGGACAACTTGCTTCCGCGGAGGTCAACGGGACGACTATTATACCGGAGAATGATGATTTCAGCGCGCCAGTTATTTCTTTTTAGGAGCTTTTCCAGGCGCCAATACCATTAACATGGTACGCCCTTCCAGACCAGGCGTTTGCTCCACGATAGCGATATCAGAAAGTTCATCGGCAATCGATTTAAGGTCGGTCAGTGCGATTTCTGGGTAGCTGATCTCGCGCCCGCGGAAGCGGATGCGTACTTTGACCTTCATGCCGACTTCCAACCAGCGTCGGGCGTCACGCACTTTAAGATCACGATGGTGATCATTGGTTTTGGGGCGCAGGCGGATTTCCTTGACTTCGATCTTGGTTTGGGCCCTTTTTGCCTCCTTATCCTTTTTGGCGCGTTCGTAAATAAACTTGCCAAAATCCATTACCCGGCAAACCGGTGGGTCAGAATTTGGGGCCACCTCGACTAAATCAAGTTCCGCTTCCTGGGCAAGATGCAGGGCTTCCTCGATGGTAATCACCCCAACATTTTCACCCTTGGCGCCAATTACACGCACCTGTGGGACTCGGATGGCATCATTAACTCGGTAATTTGTTGCGCTGATAAGCTTTCTCCTTCGTAAAATCTGATTAAACGAATCTAATATTCCGGGAATCGATCGCAGGCATCATACCAAACAATTACGGAATCGTCAACGTCTGCGATGTTCAGCGAAAAACAGCCGCTGAATTTGCTCAACGGCTGTGGTGTGGGCGGTATAGGACTTGATCCTAACCACATATGTTATTCTGAAGTCCCCGAACCAATGATTCTAGATACAAAAATGGAGAATTCAACTGGTGATCAATGATATCACCTTGTTGGTTAACTATAATGTGTTTTGCCAATATCCGCAAGAGCACTGCTTTATCGCTGAATTCGAGCCTTTGGTATAGATGTGACAGCTTTTCCAATAAAGTTAGCGCTAATTCCAAATCATTTAGATGATACGTATTATCTCTCTCCACCGCATCCAGGCTTGCTTGAGCATATTGGATTTTCTCTAACCATTCTGATCTCAATTGATCATAGGTCTCTTCACCCATTTTTCCAGTTATTAATAAACGACCGAGATGCGCTTCTTCTTCTCAGCAATGTGATTAATTTCATTAATTTAATATATATTTTTGTAAGATATAATAAAATTATTATTTATTATTTTCCGCAGGGATTAACAAAGAGCACAACCGTAATTCCCTGGCATTTACAAAAAATTTCAACCTATTAATCATCCGTAAATATATTCCTTTTCTGGCGGTAAGACAGGTTCTGCTCACCCAGCCATTGCCACCTCCTTTGCGTAGATCATCTTACCGAAACATCATAGATCGATCAAGGGTACATAAACAATGAACTGGACGAAGTCGAAGGTGTTAGTAACCGGCGGTGC
>CAYXDC010000017.1:0-48000 GCA_964463505.1 uncultured Anaerolineaceae bacterium | reverse complement strand
CGTTTGACGAACATAATCCTGCGTGGTACAATCATGCTCGCTCAGTTGGGGGTTCGTCTAGTGGTAGGACAGCAGACTCTGGATCTGTATGCCGAGGTTCGAATCCTCGACCCCCAGCCTGCCGCACCCCGGTAAATTATTACCGGGGTGTTGTTGTTCTACAGGCAGGAATTGTCGCTACACTTCAATCTCCAGCGCGTTGTTCTGGATCACCTGGCGATACCACAAGGCGCTGTCCTTGGGAGTGCGCTTTTGGGTTTTGAAATCCACATACACCATGCCAAAACGCTGGGCATAGCCCATGGACCACTCAAAATTATCCATCAGGGACCAGGCAAAATAACCCTTCACCGGGGCGCCAGCCTGGATGGCTTGCTGGACAGCCGCGATATGTGTGCGTAAGTACTTGATGCGTCGCTCATCATGTACACGACCATCCGCTCCAGGAGCATCTGAGTAACTGGCGCCGTTCTCTGTAACATACAGCGCTTTCGGGCGGTAAGTCAGGTGCATGAGCATAATCAGGTTGAACAGACCCCAGGGATAGATTTCCCATCCCATTTCGGTGTGTAGATCATCGGGATTGGGCGTGGCTACCGGATTACCAACGTTGTCCGTTTCACCAGCGCGCACCACGCCGCGGCGGTAATAGTTCAAACCCAAGAAATCGGTCGGGGAGGCAATCAGCTCATAATCGCCATCCCGGACATAATCCAACCCGGATTCGGGCAGGTTACCCAGACGAATATGTTCAGCAAGGATCTCCGCAGGATACCCGCGTCCGTATAACGGATCCAGATACCAGCGATTATGGGTGCCATCGACCCAGCGTGTGGCAGCATAATCAGCCGGGCTGTCACTGGCAGGCTCAGAGGGCAATGGATCGATCACCATGCCCACCTGTCCAGCGGGGACATTGGCGCGAACGGCTTGCACCCCCAGCCCGTGCGAGAGCAGCAGGTGGTGAACAGCGGGCAGGGCTTGCTTCCAATCTTTAATTCCGGGTGCGTGCATACCCGACTGGTAGCCCAGCAGCCCGGCGCAGGTAGGCTCGTTGTGCGTAATCCAACGCCTGACGCGATCCCCAAGGGCACGCGTCACGGTATCAGCATAATTGCCATAAGCCAGAGCGGTCTCACGGGCAGGCCAGCCGCCCTGGTCCTGCAGCGCCTGGGGTAAGTCCCAATGGTACAGACATACGATTGGCTCGATACCTGCTTCCAGCAATCCATCCACCAGGCGGCTGTAAAAGTCAACACCGGGCTGATTAAACTCGCCGCGCCCGGCAGGATAGATGCGCGCCCAAGCAGTGGAGAAGCGATATGCGGGCAGGCCTAAATCTTTCATCAACTGAATATCTTCTCGCCAGAGGTGATAGTGGTCACAGGCATTATCACCCGTTTCATTGCCAATCACATTACCCGGAGTATGCGAGTAGCGATCCCAGATTGATTCACCCTTTCCGTCTTCATTCCAGGCGCCTTCTACCTGGTATGAGGAGGTAGCAGCGCCCCAGATAAAATCCTTTGGAAAATTTAATCTTTTCATTGTCGCTCCCTCTGTCTGAGTGTTCCTGGTTAATTTCGGTATTCGATAAAGGAAAGAAAAGCAATTTTACCTTGTCCAGAACTCACTTTGATTATGCTTTCGGATAGGTTGGCTGTCAAGAAGGAGTACCCGATAATCCATCATACCTTGTCAATTTAGATAAAATCGGCAAGGTATTAAACAGAGATGTGGGAGATGATCCCCCTGCTTGACACTTCTTTGGTTGGCAGTATACTGGAGTCTAAAACCCTTAGCGATAGGAAAAATCGAATGTTACAAACGCTAAATCGCTTTGAGCTTGATGATTGGATCACCAGCCTGGCAGAAGCCGGGTGGCGCATGGCGGAGATAGGCGCCAGCGAAGGTGCAGCCGGCAATCTATCCGCGTGCCTGAACGCCCAGGTAGAATTAGCGCCGCGCCTGCCGATCTGTAAGCCTTACAGCTTACCTGTAGCTGTACCCGCCCTGGCGGGCATGACTGTACTGGTCAGCGGCTCTGGACGCCGATTGCGCGAAATAAAGCAAGCTCCATATGAAAATCTGGGTGCCGTGGTGGTAGGCCCAGATGGCCTGAATGGCTGGCTGCACACGGCTGCATGCTGCCTCTTTGTGCGTCCCACCAGCGAGTTCAATTCACATCTAATGGTGCACCAGGATCAAATGCAACGCGCACCTTCCCCCAGTCATGTGCTTATCCACGCTCAACCCTTTCATCTGACATACCTGAGCCACCTGGAAGCCTATCAGGATACGACTTATTTAAGCCGTCAACTAATCCGCTGGCAACCTGAAACATTGATCAATTTTCCCCAGGGGATCGGAGTGCTGCCATTCCAAATGCCTGGCTCGGAAGCCCTGATGGCTGCCAGTGTGACGGCTCTGCGGGATTATGCCTTGATCGTGTGGAGCAAGCATGGCGTGATGGCACGCTCAGCCAGTGGGTTTGAACATGCAGTGGATTTGGTCGAATACGCCGAGACTGCCGCCAGATATGAAGTTTACAATCTTGTATTAGGAAATCCTGCGACAGGACTTACTCCTGATGAATTGGGTCAGATCGCAAGCGCGTTTGGTATCCCCCAACAGCATCTCTTCTAAGTGCTTACCTGCGAGGTGGGATAGGGCGAGTTGCCTGATTCGAGACGGAGTGCAGAGCCTGTCGCAATGCGCCAGCAACCTGATCAGGCAGCACCGGTAATAGCTGGCGCGCCAACCAGCCTGCGGTTAAACAGCCAGGAATCTGTAATAACTCCTGCACAAAATAGGCTGTCTCGCGCGGCGAGCGCCTTGCCAGAACTAAAATGATGTCTAACAATTCCGGGCGGAGATCTGATCTGATCTTAATCGCAACGGGATGAAGAAATTCCAACAAGACAGGCAAATTCTCAAAATCTGGGTCCCTGGCGAGGGGTAATAAAGCCATCAGACTCAATTTTTGCTTGTCCTGGTCGGATTCCTGTATCCATTCTTTGGCCATATCTAGAAGTAGCGGAGCATCCTGCTTGCGGACAGTCGCTAAACCTTCCTCAAAAATCTCGAGGATTAATCGCCGGTCGTTCTGCTGTTGCGACCAATTTTCAGCTCGCTTAATGACTGCGTGGGATGCTTGCGCGGGAATCTTGCCTAACAAACCGACCGCCAGAGTCCGGCACTCGAGATTAGGCTCCTGCCATAGCCGGTCACAGAGCACCAGGGCTGAGTCTGGATCATTCTGGGCGCGCGGGGCCAGATCTAATAGGATATAGCGCAGAACAGGCGTAGGTACGCCATATTTATCCAGCAACGCAGCCGGTTCGCCTGCCAGACCCGGGCGTACCGCGCGCTCAGCATACAAGCCCAGAAGCTCGTTTAATGAGCTCAGGAATAGTTCGGGGTTTTGAAATGCGCCTGCCAGGGCGGCGGTTTGCTGTTTCAAGCGCTCAGGTTGAATAGCAGGCATGATCAGGCGTCCAATGCACGTTGCAATTGTGCGACAGCAGAGTCAACATCCTCTGCAAAGCTGAGCCAGTTTCGCTGCGCAGGGGGAATATTGGCAGCATGCTGCTCAAAAAAGCAATCAAGCACGGCTTTCCACCCTGCACCCACCAGGATGAGAGGACGGGCAGGTATTGCGCCGATCAACAATTGGTTCCAGAAAAGGCTAATTTCAGTCAGCGTCCCAGGACCACCCGGAAGGGCAATTGCGGCATCACAGGTATCAATCAGCTCAAATAACCTTGCACGCAAGGTTGGAAAGCGGCGTTCTTCAAGAACCCACAGGTTGGCTTTTACCGGTCGCCAGGCTTCAATTTCAGCGCAGGTGACGCCAATCACATGGCCCCCGGCATCGGCTGCGCCGTGAGAAACAGCTTCCATGGTGCCAATATAACCGCCCGTGATTACGGTGTGCCCGGCTTGCGCCAGAAGCTGCCCCAAACGCTGGGCTGCAACATATTCTGGCTGACCGGGCAGAGGTTGTGAACTACCAAAAACGCTGATCTGGCTCATTGGTCTTGATCCCATGTGCGTTGATAATTGCGATCGAGTTTATTCAGGATGGCCTGTTCCAGGTCTATCCCGGCCAGGCTGGCCATTTGTAACAGATATAAAGCTACATCTGCTAGCTCAGAGGCCAGTTCATCGGGTTGGTTTGAGGTTTCGCGCCATTGAAAATGCTCCAAAACCTCAGCAGCTTCCAGGTTGAGCGAAATGGCCAAATTGCGCAGGTTTTGAGGGCGCTTGCTTTCGGCTTCATACCAGCCTTGAGAACGAACAAAATCGTGCATGGCTAGGGTTAGTTCTTTAAGATCCATAGCAGCCATTATATTGATTGCACTCCGATTGGTCAATCGTTGAAAAAATCATCACCACTGTACGAATATATCTCGGGTAAGTACCAATGACCCGTGTGTCAATTTCCATTACAATAGTTTACAATTACTCGAGAAGTAGAAATTAAACTCATGCGGATTATCCTTACCCACGAACAAGCAGATTTCGACGCCCTGGCTTCTCTTCTAGCGGCGCATCTGACAGACTCTGAATCGACGCCGATATTACCACGGCGCATGAACAGGAATGTACGCGCCTTCATCACCTTATATGGACCAGAATTTCCCTTTGTAGAACAGACTGATTTAAGCGGTGGTCCCATTTCAGAAGTTACACTGGTCGACACACAGTCATTGGTAACCGTGCGTGGGGCGGTTCAAAAACCTCGGGTTCGTGTAATCGACCACCACCCACGCCGTGAACGCCTGCCATCGGAGTGGGAGCTGTGGATTGAGGATACTGGTGCAACCACTACCATCCTCACCGAAACCCTGCAAGAACAAAATACCACATTGACACCGATGCAAGCCACGCTGCTTTTACTCGGGATCTACGAAGACACCGGTTCGCTGACGTATGTGCGCACGAATGCGCGTGATCTTCTGGCAGCTGGTTTTTTATTGACCCAGGGTGCGAACCTTTCCATTCTAAATGATTTTTTAAATCACCCACTCTCAAAAGATCAGCAGGCGATATACAATAAACTACGGGATTCGGTGGATACGATTCAGGTGCATGGCCATACGATTATCCTGGCAGTTGGCGACGCACATGAAACAGATGAGGAGTTGTCTTCCATTGCCCACAAACTGCGTGATTTGTATGACCCTGCTGCTTTATTTCTATTGATTCAAACTCGCAGCGGGGTGCAAATGATTGCTCGTTCGACCACCGACCTTATCGATGTTGGCGAGATCGCGCTAACATTGGGTGGTGGTGGACATGAACGCGCTGCCGCAGCATTGATACGCGACCGCGAAATACTGGATATACGGTCTGAGCTTGTGGAAAAGCTCCCGATATATGTCAGACCTGCGGTAACGGTCAGCCAGATCATGTCCCGTATTCCACAATTACTAACCCCCGATACCAGCGCCCAAGAAGCTGCGCGCCGTATGCGTCTCTACGGATATGAGGGCTATCCGGTTGTGGAGGATGGGAAAGTTGTCGGTCTGCTTACCCGCCGAGCGGTCGACCGAGCCATCGCGCATAATCTCAACTATCCGGCTATAGATTTAATGGACGCCGGACAGGTTACCGTGTCTGGTGACGACTCTATCGAACATCTTCAAGAAAAGATGATCAGCAGCGGCTGGGGTCAGATACCCGTTACCGACCCGCAAACCCAAGCCATCGTTGGCATCGTAACACGCACAGACCTGCTTAAGATTTTCCCTCGCCACCCACGTTTGCCCACTCACCAGAATATCGCCACTCGTCTGGATGCCGCATTGCCCACGCCTCACCTGAGATTATTGAAAGCAGTGGTCGATGTAGCCTCTGAGCAGGGTGTCGCTTTATATATTGTGGGTGGATTTGTGCGTGATTTGCTCCTAGAGCGCCCCAGCCTGGATTTCGATCTGGTCGTAGAAGGCGACGCCATTCAATTAGCCCATGCCATCGGTCGCCGGTACGGGGGCCGGGTTACCAGCCATGCCCGCTTTGGTACCGCTAAGTGGCATACAGGAGATATCCGTCAAGCATTAGCGATGCGCCTTAGTCCAACAGCACAGGATATGGACCAGCACAGCCAGCCAGATCAAACAGCCTCAGTGATTCCCGAAAGTCTGGATCTGGTGTCTGCACGAACTGAATTCTATACCTATCCAACCGCGCTGCCCACAGTGGAGCGAGGCAGTATCAAGCTCGACCTCCATCGTCGTGATTTCACGATTAACACCCTGGCTGTGCGTTTGGATGGGGTGCATTATGGCGAATTACACGATTATTGGGGCGGCCTTAACGACCTGCGCCAAAAAAAGGTGCGCGTTCTGCATTCGCTTTCCTTCGTGGACGATCCCACTCGCATGCTCCGGGCTGTGCGCTTTGAACAACGTTTCGGTTTTCAGATCGAAACCCGTACCCAGGAGCTAATGAAACAGGCGCGACCACTCCTGGAACGTATCTCCGGCGACCGCATCCGGCATGAGCTGGATCATATGCTGATCGATGCGAAAGTCACTTTGATCCTGGCACGTCTGAATGAACTGCAATTATTGGAAACCATCCACCCAAAACTAGCCTGGGATGACTGGATTGAAATTCGACTAGCCAAACTACAAAATCAGCCAGCCACTGATGATTGGGAGCTAGATAGTTCACCCAATCATATTCACGTTCGCCAGCAGACAGCCTATATTTTCTGGTCACTGCGCCTGACCAGTCCGGAAATTTCCAGCCTGTCCGAACGCCTGAAGCTCTCGGCTGCACTGCGTAGAGTTTTGTTAGCTGCTCGCTCCTTATGGAAACGCTTGCCAGACCTTCCTACCCGGCCAGTCAGCGAAATAACAGCCTATCTGGATGAACTACCAGCCTTGGCTCGTTATGGCGTTTTTATAGCCTGTGAGGACACTCAACTAGCTGATCTGCTTAAACTTCACACCCAACAATGGCGCAATATTAAGCCAGCGATCGATGGCCAAATTCTACGTGAGCGTGGATTAGCGCCAGGGCCGGTATATAAAGAAATCCTCAGTCGTCTGCGTGCTGCCTGGTTGGATGGTGAAATTCAGACTCCGGCTCAAGAAGAAGCACTGCTTGAAGTAATCCTTGCCAAGAGCCATAATTCAATTTAAGAACTAAACACCCGTAGCCTCATGACAACCGCGCCTACTGCTCACTTGAAATGGCTCTCACAGGTAATCATCCGCCATGTACGGTCGACTGACCTGTCTGCTTTAGAATGGGGAGGAGAGTACGCCCACTTTCGGAGAATATTCAACGAAGCATTCGAACATGCCCGTGAGGGTCGTTCAATCTTGTGGGTGGCAGAACTACAACCGCATGAATTGATCGGGCAATTATTTGTGCAACTCTTTAGCGGTCGGCGGGAATTAGCAGATGGGCGCGAGCGAGCATACATCTATGGTTTTCGAGTCAAGCCTGCATATCGCCGGGCCGGTTTAGGTGCACACATGCTGACTATCGCCGAGCAGGATCTGATCCGGCGAGGATATCACTATGTGACCCTGAATGTTGGCCAAAACAACCCTGAAGCTAGGCGTTTATATGAGAAGCTGGGTTACCAGGTGATTACCGAAGATCCTGGACGATGGTCCTATCTGGATCACCACGGCGAGCGCAAAGAAGTTGATGAACCAGCCTGGCGAATGGAGAAAATATTGCCTAAGAAGAGTGAATAAGCGTTTTTTCGATCCGGAGCGCCCTTGCGTCGAAATCGTAATTATGTTAAAATCATCGAGGTTAGTTCAGCGGTTAAGATACGGAAGTCATCGAAAAGTGGGCAACCCCCACTTTTCTGCATATATCAGTCTACGACTCCAGGTGGAGAAAGAAAGAGCATGAAGAACGAATTCACATTAGCCTTCAACGAGGTATTGGAAGAAAAGCAGCTACCCCAGGAAATAGTTCTGGAAGCGCTAGAGGCTGCCATGGTCTCAGCCTACCGGCGAGCCGTCAACGCATCTAATGCCCAGCAGGTTGAAGCTACCATCGATCCTGAAACCGGTAAGGTAATGATTTTCGCTGAGAAAGAGGTTGTTGAGACGGTTGAGGATGCACGCACAGAAGTCGCGCTTCGGGATGCCCAACAAGTAGACCCAAATGCGCAGATGGGGAGCATGGTGCTGGTGGAAACCACCCCACGAAATTTTGGTCGTGTGGCAGCCCAGACTGCGCGCCAGGTCATCCAGCAGCGCATCCGGGAAGCCGAACGAGATGCCCAACAGCGCCATTTCAACAAACATCTGGGTGAGATCGTCAGCGGTGTTGTTCAAGCGGTGAACCCGAGCCAGATCACTATCGGTCTAGATATGAAAGCCGAGGGTGTGATGGTACGACAACATCAAATCCCAGGCGAGCGCTTCCGCGTGCACGACCGTGTGCGGGCGTTGCTTTTGGAAGTCAAGCTTACGCCGCGCGGCCCTCAGATCAACTTATCGCGTGCCCATCGCAATTTCCTGCGCCGGTTGCTCGAAAACGAAGTGCCGGAAATTTACCAGGGCATGGTGGAAATTCGTTCTATTGCTCGTGAACCTGGCCAGCGTTCCAAGGTCGCAGTGGCTGCGTTACAGCCCGGTGTTGACCCGGTTGGCGCGTGTGTCGGCATCAAAGGCGTCCGCATCCAGGCCATCGTGCGCGAGCTGAATGATGAGAAAATCGATGTAATCGAGTGGAATTCTGATCCGGCAGCATATATTGCTAAGGCATTAAGTCCAGCACGCGTCTCGGGTGTGTTTCTTAACGAACACTCCAAAGGCGCGAAAACAGCTACGGTTGTTGTCCCCGAGGACCAGCTAAGCCTGGCAATCGGTCGTGATGGTCAGAATGCTCGCCTGGCAGCCAAACTGACCTCGTGGCGGATCGACATCAAGAGTCTGCCAGAAGCGGCTGCTGACGCCCTTAACAAACTCAACACCGATCCACAATATGCGGCTATTGCTGAAGCCGAACAAGAATCGCTACCTCAGGTGGAAGTGATCCTTGGCAAGAAAGCCGAAGGTCGCCCGGTTACACCTGAAGAGTATCAGGTGCTGAACCAGCTGGTCGATCGAGTAGAACGTGGCATTATCCAACAATTCCAGGCCGAGAAACGCATCGAAGATGAGCGCGAGCAGCAAGCTCGAGCGCTCATTCCTTCCGGCGCCTTTGAGATCCCCCTGGAGAAATTCGAAGTATCCGACCGGGTCTATACCGTCATCAGTGAAGCCGGCTTCCCAACTGTGGGTGAACTGATGTACCAGATGTCCGTCGATCCCGATTCAATCCTGCGCCTCTCGGGGATGGGACCTAAAGGGATGAAGGAGCTGGAAGAAGCTTTAGGGAAAGTAAAATCTGAGCTTGAAGCCCAGGCTGCTGCCCTGGTAGCAGAAAGTGAATCTGTGCTTGAGGCTGAGGCTGCTCCTGAGTTGGCGACTGTATTGGAAGCCGAACCCACTACTGAGGAACCAGAAGAAGTGGTTGGTGAGGAACCCCAAGCAGAAATTGAATTCCAAGCCGGAGAGACGTTAGAAGCCGAGCCAGTTGAAGCTGCAGCAGAAGCCGAACTCAGCATTGAGCCTTTGGAAGTCACACCAGAAGCCGAACCTGTTGCTGAGGAAGAGATTGTTACCTTCGGCACAGATGAGATCTTTGCCTTCGATGAAGAGATTGCGATCGAAGACATTGAAGACGAAGACGGGGAAGAAGGCGAAGGCAAAGATGCCAAGGGCAAGAAGCGCAAGAAGAAGAAGTTTGTGGAAATAGAGTATGATCCCGACAAAGATGTCATGGTTGTTAAGCGAAAACGCAAACGTGGCGGTGGTTGGGAAGATGATTGGAGTTTCTAATCAATCCAAATGGATAGATTAGATGTCTAAGATCAAAGGAAAACGAAAACACGTGCCTCAACGCACATGCATTGGCTGCCGGGAGGTTTTGGCCAAACGGACGTTGATCCGCATTGTGCGTGGACCAGATGCAGTTCATGTGGATCCAACAGGCAAAATGCCCGGGCGCGGTGCTTACCTTCACGATCGACGCTCTTGCTGGGAGCGCGGCTTAAAGGGAGCACTGGCAAGCGCATTAAAGACTGAAATATCATCTAGCGATCGTGAGCGATTACTGGCTTTTATGGATGCTTTACCAGATGAACAACCGGAACCTACAAATCTGCACTCGGCAGAAGAGAATGGTAGCAATCCAGAGAAACAGCAGCCATGAACACCAGTCATGATCCTGGCTGCCAGAACCGCTGATGAACGCGGAGATTAAAATGTCCACGTGAACTGAAATGGGTGCCTGACCCGCTCATTGGGACACGTATTCGTCAATTACTATCAGGAGGTAAACAATGAGCGAGCAAAGGCAAACCATCAGCATTGAGCTGCCCCAAACAATCACTGTGCGGGAGCTGGCGCGTGAAATACAATCCAGTCCCATTGAAGTCATTAAAACATTGATGGCTAATGGGGTTATGGCGAACATTAACCAACAGATCGATTTCGACACTGCTGCAATCGTCGCCGCTGAGATGGGTTATGAAGTAACCCTGGAAGTCGCGGAAGTAGAACAAGAAGAAGATCGGGGTCAAATCCCCATGTGGCGGCGGATCATCGCCAACGAAGATCCCAAACTCCTCGTTCCTCGCCCTCCAGTGGTCACGATCCTGGGCCATGTCGATCATGGTAAAACCACCCTACTGGATGCAATACGCCATACCAATGTCGCTGAAGGGGAAGCTGGCGGCATTACCCAACACATCGGCGCCTACCAGGTTGAACACAACGAACGCTTGATCACCTTCCTGGATACGCCCGGTCATGCTGCGTTCACAGCTATGCGGGCGCGCGGCGCACAAGGCGCTGATATCGTGATCCTGGTAGTAGCGGCCGATGATGGCGTCATGCCACAGACACGCGAAGCAGCGGCCCACGCTAAAGCCGCACAAGTGCCTATCGTAGTTGCCATGAACAAAATCGACCGGCCCAATGCAGACCCTGACCGAGTGAAACAACAATTGGCCGAAATCGGGCTCGTGCCTGACGATTGGGATGGGGATACGATCGTTGTGCCAATCTCCGCCAAGAAAAAACTTGGGTTGGAAGATTTACTCGAAGCTGTCCTATTAGTAGCTGATAATCAAACTATTCTGGCTAACCCTCGTGGCAAGGTGATCGGTTCCATTATTGAAGCCGAGCGCGACCGTGCAAAAGGTGTTATGGCTACCTTGCTGATCCAAAATGGGACCTTACAAGTAAGTGACACTGTCATTGTTGGTACAACTTTAGGAAAATTGAAAGCGATGTTTGATTATCGCGGCCGGCAAATCCGTAAGGCTGGTCCATCCACGCCCATATCCGTCATGGGGCTAAATGATGTACCTCAGGCGGGTGATCTGTTTGAGGTGGTCGAGAGTGAGAAGGCTGCTCGCTCAATCGTCCAGCAACGCAAGCTGCTTATGGATGAAGCCGCAGCCAGCAAACACACTACTGCCAGTTTGGAGCAATTGTTCGAGCGTTTTCAGGCTGGCGAATTACGTGAATTACGTCTGATCTTGAAAGCCGACGTACAAGGCTCCCTGGAACCGATCGTATCAGAAGTAAATGAACTGGGCAAAGGTGAAATTAAAGTCAATATCCTGCATGCAGAGACAGGCAATATCGGTGAAAACGACATTATGCTGGCTTCTGCTTCAGATGCAATCGTGATCGGCTTTAATGTCCAGGCTGATGCTTCAGCCCGCCGCCTGGCAGAAGCCGAAGGCGTCTCCATACGGCTGTATGACATCATTTACCGGCTGACGGAAGACCTTGAAAAAGCACTCAAGGGCATGCTTGAACCTGAAGAAAAAGAGACGGTAATTGGACAGGCCCGTGTGCGCGCAGTATTCAATATCTCGAAAGTCGGAAACATCGCCGGTTGTATGGTGATCAATGGTGAGATTCGCCGTAATGCGCGAGCACGGGTTAAGCGCGGCGAGGATATCCTATATGAAGGTAATATATCTTCGCTAAAACACTTGCAAGATGATGTGCGCGAGGTTCGCACCGGGTTTGAGTGCGGTATTGCCCTGAAAAATTTCACCGATATCATCGAGGGCGATATTATCGAAGCATATATCATCGAGAAAGTAGCTGTGGCCTGATCCATAGGGATAAGGAAGAGAAAGTTGGTATCAAAACAGCGTCTCCAGCGCATCAATGAGCGTATCCAGATGGAATTATCTGATATGCTGATACGGGACATCTCCGACCCACGCTTGCTAGGCATCTCGATCACCGATGTGCGGGTGGATCGCGAGCTTGCTTTTGCGGATATTTATTTCTCCGCGCTAGAAGGCTCTACAAGAGCACCTGAGATCCTGGAGGGCCTGGAGCACGCTAAAGGTTTCTTGCGCCATGAGCTGGCTATTCGCATCGATCTGCGCACCTTCCCACGCCTGCGCTTCTACTGGGATCCAACATTTGAGAAAGCCGATTCCATTGAGAAGCTATTTGCCTCATTAGAAGCAGAAAAGAAGGTAACGCAAACGCCAAAGCTTGATCCAGACCAGGATGAGGATGACCCAGCAGTCTGACATAGACCAGGCGGTCGGAGAATCTTTAAACCAGGCTAGAAAAATCCTGGTTGCAGCCCATATCCGTCCCGATGGGGATGCGATCGGCTCTTTATTGGGTTTAGGATTAGCCTTGCAAGAAAAGGGCAAATCGGTACAACTGTTTTTGGAGGACGGAGTCCCAGCCAGCTTTAAGCATTTACCAGGCTGGGAACAGGTGCGCCAGAAGCCAGACGCTCAAGCAGATTTGGTGGTTAGCCTGGATTGCTCAGATTTGAGTCGCCTGGGGAAAAACCTGGCAGCATCTACCCAGGTGGATATCAATATTGACCATCACATTACGAATTTGAACTTTGGCCGGCTTAACCTTGTAGATACCAGGGCGGTAGCCACCGCAGAAATACTGGCCATGCGCTTGCCCGGATGGGGATATACGATCAGTCCCCCGGTTGCGTCTGCCTTGTTAACTGGCCTGGTTACCGATAGTCTGGGATTTCGAACGAGCAATATGACACCCAGAGCGCTACGCGTGGCGGCTGATCTGATGGAAGCTGGCGCAAATCTGCCTGAGCTTTACCAACACGCCCTGATCAGCCGAAGTTTTGAGGCTGTAAAATATTGGGGAAGCGGTTTTAATCGCTTACAACGTTTGGATCGCCTGGTATGGACGAGTGTTACTCAGGCAGACCGGCGGGCCGCTCAATATCCTGGGCATGATGACGCTGAAATGATTAACATCCTAGCCAGCGTCAACGATACTGATGTAGTAGTCCTCTTTAACGAGCAAGGCAACGGGCACATCAAAGTCAGCTGGCGTTCACAACCCGGGTTTGATATCACACCACTTGCCTTACAGTTTGGCGGTGGAGGCCACCCGGCTGCAGCGGGTGCAGAAATTAAAGGTACCCTAGCAGAGGTAGAAGCGCAGGTGTTACAATCAACATTAAACTACCTGAATTCCACTGGGAATGAATAGAAGAGTTACAGCATGGAAAATGACAATCTGAATCAAGATCTTGTTTCGGGGGTATTGGTCGTCGACAAACCGATTGGCCTGACCTCACATGATGTTGTACAAATCATCCGCAGGGGTACAGGAATCCGGCGCGCCGGGCACACGGGAACACTGGATCCGCGCGCATCCGGAGTGCTGGTCGTATTAATCGGGCCGGCAGTACGCCTGAGCGAATTTGTGTCTGCTTCAGACAAACGCTACCAGGCAACCATCCGGCTGGGGAGCACCACCGATACCTATGATGGCGATGGCCAAGTTACCAGTACCGCCGATGTCGGCGAGATTTCAGAAGAAGCATTTGATGAAGTTTTACAGACCTTTGTGGGTGAAATGGAACAGGTACCTCCACCCTATTCAGCAGTCAAAGTCAAAGGCCGCAAAGCCTATGAAATGGCGCGTAAAGGGGAAGAGGTTGAGCTAGAACCGCGCACTGTTCATGTATATAGCCTGGAAATTCTGGAATGGGCGCCGCCAGAGTCGGTAGTGGATGTTTACTGCTCGTCCGGGACATACGTTCGATCGCTGGCCAACGATCTGGGAAAATCACTGGGTACAGGAGCCCATCTGGTTGGTTTGAGACGTACCAAGAGCGGACGCTTTACCTTACGGGATGCGGTGCAATTGCGCCGGCTGCAAGAATCCTTTGATGCCGGGGACTGGTACCGCTTCCTCATCCCGGCTGCGGAAGCGCTTTCCGATTGGCCTATGGTGGAATTAGATGCAGATGCGGTGGAATTGGTCCGCCATGGTCATCGAGTTCCAGCAGACGAGACATCCAAAGGCTGGGCACGCGGTGTCAGCCAACAGGGTGATCTGGTAGCTTTACTGGAAGCTGATGAAGAAAACCGGGAGTGGCAGCCGCGTAAGGTATTTTTCCAGACCTGAGCCTGGCGCGTAAGCGATACCAGCTTATGATGCAGCATTCCGACACGCTTCAAAATGTCCAGCTTGAACAGAGCTGGCTGACCATCGGCACATTCGATGGAGTGCACCTGGGGCATCAGGCGATCATCAAACAGATGGTTGCCGCTGCGCACCAGTCCGGTGCTCCGGCGGTCGTGCTAACATTCCACCCTCATCCTGCTGTCGTATTGGGCAGGCGCGCAGGGCCGTTTTACCTGACCCATCCCACCGAAAGGGCAATTTACTTCGCTGAACTAGGCGTCGATCTGGTGATCACCCACCCTTTTGATCGCCAGGTGGCAAGCCTGACCGCGCAGGAATTCATCAGTCAGATCAAAAAAAACCTTGGACTGCGCCAACTTTGGGTAGGCCATGATTTTGCCCTGGGGCGCAATCGCGAGGGCAATATACCCAAACTAGAGAGCCTTAGCGTTGAATTTGGCTATCATCTACACATCATCGATGAAATCACTGCTGAAGCCACCCCAGTGTCATCCAGCCATATCCGCACGCTACTGCGTGACGGCGACGTGGAGCAAGCCGGGAAACTGCTTGGACGCCCTTACCATGTACAAGGCATGGTCATTCCAGGCGACGGGCGCGGACGCACCATCGGCATCCCAACTGCAAATATCGATGTATGGAAAGAAAAATTACTTCCCAAACCGGGAGTCTATGTATGCAGAGTTAAGCGCGGTGATGAACTCTGGCCAGCTGTAAGCAATATCGGCTTCCGCCCTACCTTTGAAAACACTCCCCCAGAATCACGCCTGGAGGTGCATGTTTTGGATATGAATCAGGATTTCTATGGACAGGATCTTGAGCTGGATTTTTGCGTCCGACTGCGCGATGAGATGCGCTTTCCAAACGCGGCAGCCTTGATTGAACAAATTCATCGCGATATCCAGAGCACACGGCTCTATTTCGAAAATCAACCCGCAGTATCAAACTGACCCCCATACTAGAAATTCTGCATGTATAGCTGGCTGGTGAGCCTGCGTCTCAATAAGCTGGATAGGAGGTTGTCCGATGAAACCGTATCTCGATTTGCTACGCGAACTTCTAGATCATGGCGTATCAAAAACCGACCGGACAGGTGTCGGAACCCTCTCCTTATTTGGCTACCAGAACCGCTATAATCTACAACAGGGTTTCCCGCTGCTAACCACCAAAAAGCTGCATCTAAAATCGATTATTTATGAATTGCTGTGGTTCCTTCAGGGCGATACCAATATCCGTTATTTGAACGAACATGGAGTACGTATCTGGGATGAATGGGCTGATGCACAAGGCGATCTGGGTCCGGTTTATGGGAGCCAATGGCGCTCGTGGCGCACTGCTGACCAGGGCACGGTTGACCAGATCACCCAGGTCGTCCAACAGATCCGCAGCTCGCCCGACTCGCGCCGATTGATCGTTAACGCCTGGAATGTTGGTGAGATCGAGCACATGGCGTTACCCCCCTGTCATGTTCTGTTCCAATTTTATATTGCGGAAGGGAAACTTTCTTGCCAGCTCTATCAGCGATCTGCTGATGTTTTTCTGGGTGTTCCATTCAACATCGCATCCTACGCTTTACTGACTTTGATGATCGCCCAGGTTTGCGACCTCACTCCTGGAGATTTTGTTCACACATTTGGAGATGTGCACCTGTACAAGAACCATATCGAACAGGCGCATACCCAGCTTGAACGTGCCCCGTATGAATTACCCGAAATGCGCCTCAATCCAGAGGTAAAAGATATCTTTGGCTTTCAGTACTCCGATTTTGATCTCAGAAACTATCAAGCCCACCCACACATCAAGGCGCCGGTGGCAGTGTGAACGTCTCTATAATCGCAGCCCTGGATCAACGCGGCTGCATCGGGCTAAATAATCGGCTCCCCTGGCGCTTATCTGCTGATCTGAGGCGCTTTAAAAGCCTGACGATGGGTCACCACCTGATTATGGGCCGCAAAACTTATGAGTCGATCGGTAGACCCCTGCCGGGGCGAGTGTCCATTGTTGTCACTCGCCAGATTGAATATGAAGCTCCGGGCTGTAAAATCTATGATTCACTGGCATCTGCTATGCACATGGCCAGAATGGCAGGTGAGAGTGAGGTTTTTGTCATTGGAGGAGCTGAAATCTACACGCACGCTTTGCCTTACACCAATTACATGTATTTAACTTATATCCATGCTGTTTATGCGTGTGATGTGTTCTTTCCGGAATTCAAATCTGCTGAATGGACGATCACAGAAAATATGAATTTCCCAAATGATCCGGATTTTCCACATCCCTATACCTTTTTGACATTGCTGCGCAAGAATCCACACACTACTTAAGCAAATCTACAAGAATATGACATTCAACCAGGTCATCCAGAAATCAACACGTGCATTCTCCGTTATCCCTTAATATGGAGTTAATCAGATCCTAAATCGAGAACACCAGATTCATGGTATAAACTCCATTCAAATGTGACGTTTTGTTGGATCGTTTGATTAAAGACAAAATTTCAGAAAATTGTATTTTTAGGAATATATATGAGATTAAACCAACGGTTGATTGGTGTAATACTGATTGTGACGTTTATAATTAGCCTGGCCCCCGGATCCACTCTTGCACAGCCGTTATACAATGGTATCCGGCAAGAGACTCCCCCTCCTCCCACCTATCAAACAACCGCAGACTACAAAGTCTATATCCCTGCCATTTTTCAGCCTCTGGGTGGACATCCTGTATTTGGGGTCGAAATGGAAACCGTCTCAGACGGAACGCTATTGGATCTCGCCTCAAGAGCAGGTGTGAACTGGGTCAGGCGAAATGGTGTATTCTGGCATCTGATTGAACCTGTAGAAGGTGTACGAGATTGGTCAGTGATGGCTGCACTTGAATCTGAGATGATTGTCCTCAGCCAAAATGAGATGCAAATGGTACTGATCGTGCGGGGTGTTCCAGAATGGGCACAGACGGCGGATGGATATATTTGTGGGCCGATTGCACAATCTAAGTTTGCTGCTTTTGCCAGTTTTATGCGCGAGCTGGTCAGCCGCTACAGCCAGCCGCCTTACAATGTCCGTTATTGGGAGATTGGCAATGAGCCTGATGCGTCCTTCATTAGTGAGAGTTCTCCCTTCGGCTGCTGGGGAGATTTAGGCGACTCTTATTATGGTGGTGGTTACTACGGTGAAATGCTCAAGGTGATCTATCCTCAGATTAAAGCTGCTGATCCAAACGCCCAAGTTTTAGTTGGTGGTTTACTGATGGATTGCGACCCGGTCAATCCGCCCTCAGGTAAGAATTGCACCAGTTCAAAATTCCTAGAGGGCATCCTGCGTGCCGGCGCAGGCTCAGCATTTGATGGGGTAAGCTTCCACTCTTACGACTATTACAATGGGATATTGGGCAGCTATGGCAATTCTAACTGGCATGGGTCATCCACTACCACTGGCCCAATCCTGGATTTGAAAGCCAATTTCTTATACTCTGTGCTACAACAATATGGCTATAGCGATCGGTATTTAATGACTACCGAAACCGCACTTTTATGCAATGACGCCTACCAAACCTGCGAAGCGGACTATGAAAGCACTAAAGCCATGTACATCGCCCAGAGCTATACCAAAAGTTTACTGAGCGGGGTTTCGGCGTCTATCTGGTATAGCTATACAAATCCCTGGCGTTTCACCAGCCTGATTGAAAGTTCCATTCCCAAACCGGCCTATTATTCTTACCTGACTGCAAGCCAGCTACTACAAGGCACAACCTACAAACAGAAAGTGTCCATTGATGGTCTTGCCGTTTATGAGTTTGAAGGCCGTGGCAAGCGGGTTTGGATCGCGTGGTCTCTGGATGGACAACCCCACCAAGTTTCGCTGCCTGTTCTGCCAATCAAAATGTGGGACCTATTTGGCAATTCAATTCCCCCCAGCCGTGACTTGAGTATCGAATTGCGACCTGTCTACCTGGAATGGGATGATTAACTGGTCAGCCGCCCGACTAAATTAGCTTAACAATATATATTTACTTTCATTACTGATAATCAATTTAGATTGTTTTTATGGTATTAATGAATCACACGAAAGCTGTGTGATTTTTTCGGTTTGCCTTGCCATTTTTTCAATCTTGAGAGCACACAAAAAATTTTGTTTGGAGCAAAAGCATAGAAAATCCATGAAAACAAACCGATTACAATTTCTCAAAGCTCTAATTTTATTGGTTATCATCAATATGATCCCCATCTCTGGTCTGGCACAAGCAGATCTGACTGGGTTTGTTCAAGAGACACCGCCGTTCAGAGTGGAACAGATTACAGCAGAAAATACAATCTTCATCCCTGTTGTACTACAACCGCCGGGAAAGCCATCAGTATTTGGGGTAGAGATGGAAAGCGACTGGAATGGATTGTTGTTAGATCTGGCTTCACAGGCTGGTGTAAATTGGGTGCGGCGAAATGGTATAGAGTGGCAGCTTGTCGAAGTTGTCGAAGGAACCCGTGACTGGGCTGTGATGGCTGCTCTCGAATCTGAGATGACCACCCTCAGCCAAAATGACATCGAATTAGTCCTGATCGTCAGGGGTGTGCCAGATTGGGCCCAGACGGAGGATGGGAATATATGCGGGCCGATCGCCCAACCTAAATTTGTTGCCTTTGCCAGTTTCCTGAGTGAGCTGGTCAGCCGCTACAGCCAACCACCTTATAATGTCCGATATTGGGAGATAGGCAACGAGCCTGACTTCCCATATAGCGAGCGCGATATACCATTTGGTTGCTGGGGCGATGCGAGTGACCCTTATTACGGGGGCGGTTACTACGGTGAAATGCTCAAGGTGGTTTACCCATCAATCAAAGCTGCCGATCCAGATGCTCAAGTATTGGTAGGCGGTTTGCTGATGGATTGCGACCCCAACAACCCACCCCCAGATAAGGATTGCACCAGCACGAAATTCCTGGAAGGCATCTTGCTCGCAGGTGCTGGCTCGGCATTTGATGGGGTCAGTTTCCACGCTTATGATTATTACAATGGGACATTGGGTAGTTATTGCAATCCCAATTGGCAAGGTTCATCCACTACTACTGGTCCAATCCTGGACTTGAAAGCCAGCTTTCTAAATTCTGTTCTAGAGCAATATGGCCATAGCCATAAATATTTGATGAATACCGAAAACGCCCTGTTGTGCAATAATTACCATTGTGATGATACGTTCGAAATGACGAAAGCCATTTATGTTGCTCAGAGTTATGCTGAAAGCCTGGCCAGCAAGGTATCTACTGCAATTTGGTATAGCTATACCGGATCATGGCAGGCCACCAATCTGGTGGAAGGTTCCAATAATCCTAAGCGCGCTTACTACGCCTTCCAGGCTGCAAGCCAGATTTTGCGTGACACCAAATTCACCCAAAAAATCCAAATTGATGGTCTAACAGTATATGAATTCTATGGGCGCGGTGACCGGAAATGGATTTTATGGTCAACAGATGGGCAACCTCAACATGTCCTACTCCCAGAACTACCCGTACATATGTGGGATTTACTTGGTAAACCAGTTACTCCAACTCGCGAATTAGATATCGGTGTGCTGCCGGTTTACCTGGAATGGGCTGATTAAGTTCGAGGTAGATTAGGTGCGGGTTTGATCAATCAATCCTTTTGCCAGCTAAACATCCCAAGCCTATACGTCAAAAACCAAATTTTGGACCAGTGTTTGCCTTGACAATTTCTATATATTCTATATAATCCTGTGCAATAACAAAAAACTGTGAAGAGGATTAGTATCTGCATTAATGTCATCTCAGAGAGCGGGCATTTGGTGAGAAGCTCGTATGAACAGCGGCAGAGAATGGACCTCAGAGTTGCAGGGCGAAAAGTAATTTGCTGAATAGCCCGAGCCGGAGTGGCCACCGTTATCCAGGCTAAGGGTATATGCAGTCAACACTGCCGTACCCCTATGAGTGAGGCTGGCAGAATCCCATCGCAACACCGGTGGGTTTTTTCGTCTATTCGGACCAGCCTAAGTGGAGTGGCACCACGGACCATGCAGCGTTCGTCTCCAATGGAGATGAATGCTGTTTTTCGTTAAGAGACATAGGAGATCGAAAATCATGCAGAAACTTGGACGCATCTTGACCGGTCACAGACCTACCGGCCCACGACATATAGGACATCTGGTTGGGACACTGGAAACCTGGGCTGGCTTGCAGGAGCAATATGAATGTTACTTTCTTGTCGCTGATCTGCATGTGTTAACCACAGACTTCGAGCATCCTCAACGACTTCAAGCGCATATCCTGGAATTAGTGGCAGATTGGATTGCGTCTGGGATTGACCCAGAACGCGCCAACCTGGTGCTGCAATCTGCCATCCCGGCGCACACCCAGCTGGCTACCATTTTGGGGATGCTGGTCACTGTAGCCCGCTTAAGCCGGGTTCCCACCTACAAAGAACAGCAACAGCAGTTGAGTCTTTCACCCACGCTTGGTCTGTTGGCTTACCCCGTGCTCCAGGCGGCTGATATCCTGGTGTATCAAGCCGACCGTGTACCTGTCGGAGAAGATCAATTACCACATCTGGAAATAACACGCGAGATTGCCCGCCGATTTAATCAACTCTATGGAGAGACCTTCCCAGAACCGCAGGAAATTTTATCTTCCACCCCGCGTCTGCCAGGTACGGATAACCGTACAATGCATACTTCTTATGGAAATGCGATAGCCCTACGCGACACGCCGGAAGAAACTTATCGCAAAGTGATGAATATGTACACAGACCCAGCCCGTATTCATGCCGATGATCCAGGGCATATCGAAGGCAACCCGCTGTTTGCTTATCACGATGTCTTTAATCCGGATCAGGAGCAAGTAGCCGAGTACAAAGAGCGCTACCTCAAGGGAAAAATTGGTGATGTGGAGGTGAAACGCCGCCTGGCGGAAGTGTTGAATGACAGGCTCAGTCCCTTACGCACTCGACGTGCCCTGCTGCTGCGCAATCCAGATGCACTCCGAGAAATCTTGATAACTGGCACAGAACGGGCACGCCCGCTCGCCGAGGCGACCCTGGCAGATGCCAAAGCCAAACTAGGATTGCAACCTTAAAACAGGCGATCATGCGTACGCGCATTTGAAACCAGTAACCAGATTTAAATAACCTTATCCAATCTGATCGAGGAGGTATCCATGTCCACGCAAACCCGTTTTATCCTTACCGAGAACGACCTACCCCATTCATGGTACAACATCACCGCAGATATGCCTACAGCACCTGCACCAGTACTGAATCCACAGACCAGAGAACCGGTTACACCTGATTTCTTAGCGGTGCTTTTTCCAATGGAATTAATCCTCCAGGAGATTTCAAAGGAACGATACATCCAGATCCCCGAAGAGATCCGCGAGATCTATAAGCTCTACCGGCCTACTCCCCTGCTGCGCGCCAGGCGGCTGGAAAAAGCACTTGGAACCCCGGCGCATATTTACTACAAGTATGAAGGGGTATCGCCCACCGGAAGTCATAAGCCTAATACAGCTATCGCCCAGGCTTTTTATAACAAAGCGGCCGGGACCAAGGCACTAACCACCGAAACTGGGGCAGGGCAATGGGGATCGGCTCTCGCTCTTGCAGGCAGCTTCTTTGATATAGATATTGAAGTTTATATGGTCAAGGTATCTTACAACCAAAAACCTTACCGCAGGATCATGATGGAGACCTATGGGGCGCAAGTTTATGCCAGCCCTAGCGATCGAACTCAAGCCGGGCGCTCCATACTGGAAGAAAATCCGGACAGCCTCGGTTCATTGGGTATCGCGATATCAGAAGCCGTAGAAGCTGCCGCAGTTTCCAATGGACGTAAGAAATATAGCCTAGGATCAGTACTTAATCATGTGCTGATGCATCAGACAGTGATCGGTGAAGAAGCCCTTAAACAGATGGATCTGGCAAACGAGTATCCGGATGTTGTCATTGGTTGTGTCGGAGGTGGCTCGAATTTCGCAGGTTTAGCATACCCATTCTTGAGGCGCAATCTCATTGAAGGTGCACGGGCACGTATCCTGGCAGTGGAACCCCGCGCTACACCAAGTTTAACGCGTGGTGTTTACAGCTATGATTACGGGGATTCAGCTAAAATGGCGCCTATCGTTAAAATGCACACGTTAGGCCACACCTTTATGCCGGCGCCTATTCATGCGGGTGGATTGCGTTACCATGGAATGGCGCCCTCCATATCGGCGCTGGTCGATGCAGGGCTTATCGAGGCCATTGCAGTGCCCCAACTGGCCACATTTGAGGCAGCAATGCTCTTTGTTCGCAACGAAGGGATTATACCGGCGCCTGAGAGCGCCCATGCCATTCGCGCGGCTATCGACGAAGCGCTGGATGCCAAAGAAAAAGGCGATGCCCGGGTGATCCTTTTCAATCTATCCGGGCATGGCAATTTTGATCTGGCTTCGTATGAGGCTTATTTGGCCGATCGTTTGAGTGATTACGATTATCCTGAAGCAGCGATTCGAGAAGCTATTTCTCACCTGCCTGTGATTGATTTTGAGCACAACATGGCTCCGGCGCAAGATTAACCGAGTTTCTTCTCCTCTTGAATGGGGTTCCTGATGGTTGTGCCGAACCGCAGGAACCCCAAAAATTTTTCAATGATCAGGGGTAGCCAGGCTCTCCGCCACGGGAATTGTTATGTGAAAAGTGCTACCGGCGCCGGGAGTACTCTCGAACCAGATGCGCCCGCCTTGCATTTTTACCAAGCTTTGGCTGATATTCAATCCTAAACCCGTACCACTCGCAGTCTCCCGCGAAATTTCAGTGCGAAAATACTGTTGGAAGATCTTATCCTGATCGATTGGGTCGATCCCGATTCCCTGATCTTGCACCCATAGGTGAATTACCTTTAAACCAGAAGGTCCCTCAAGATCTTTCTCCCATACTTCTGCAGCGATCAGTATCGTGCTTTCTTCAGGTGAATATTTATGTGCATTACTGAGCAAGTTAGTCAATACTTGTGTGAGCCGCAGAGGGTCAGCCCACACGGTAGGGAGATCGCTGGGTAATTGAACTTTCAATAATTGCTTCTTCTCGAGCAATATCCGCTCCAGTGACCGTGTAACCTCCTCCAGGATTTCCTGTACAGCCAATACTTTAAACTCGAGGCGTAATGCACCGACTTGAATTTTGGTTAGATCGTTTAGATCAGAAACAATTGTGTTCATGCGGTCAACATTAACCCGAATAGTCTTTAAAAAGGTGGACTGCATCTCATTTACAGGTCCAGCCATACCACCGGCAATTAATTCTGTATATCCTTTGATCGAGGCCATTGGGTTTTTCAATTCATGAGCGACAAAAGATACAAACTTGCTCCTGGCAAGGTTCGTCTCCTGGACTTTGCTGAACAATTGGGCATTAGAAATAGCAATCGCAGCATGATCACCCAATCGGGATAAAAAGGCGATCGTATCCTGAGTAAATGGTTCGGGCAGAGTTTTCTCTAGGAGTAGGATCCCGATTGCCTGATCCTCGCGCCGAATAGGAATCGCAATCTGGCTGCTGACACTATCTATCAGTCCATCTGTGATGGATAAATTGGCATCCGGTGCGGAAGAAAATTCGATCAGAGCAGGCTGGTTGCTGATTAAAGCCTGTTCAAGAGCTGGCAAGCGCATACCAGAATATTTCTTATCAGCATCCTGCAGAAATTTAAATGAAGTAAGCTGATCAGACGTATAGCCCTGCGAGGCCATAATGCGAAACCCAGTTTGTTCCTTGAAACCTATTAAACCAGCCTGGGCTGCGGACTGGCGTATGGCCCACCCCAGAGTAATCTCCATCGCGTTTTGAATATCCAGACTAGTATTCAACTCACGATCAATGCGCTGCATCACGGACAGTTCCTCAACGCGGGCAGACAATGCTTGATCCGTGAGGGTATATAAACGCGCGTTCTCGATGGCAATAGCAGCCTGGCTGGCAAAAGTGGCCAAAATTTCTTGATCATCTAGGGTGAAGGGTTGTCCATCTTCCTTATTGATCACCTCAATGACACCCAGCGTACGGTCTTTGATCTTCATCGGTACCGCCAGTAGATCCTGGGTGGTAAATCCAGTCTGCTGGTCGGTCTCATTAAACCACTCCTTGCGGCGGCGAGCATCATTAGCGATTACCGGTTTCCCTGATTCAACAGCCTGCCCAACCATGCCTTTTCCAGGTGGCAAACGCTTACCGATCAGATCGTCGGCCACAGGACCAATCACCACTTCAAAGATTAACTCATCCGTATGCGGGTCAATTAAAAACAAGCTGCCCGCCTGGCAATTGAGAATATTTGCCGCGCTGGTTAAGATGCGGTTCAAGAGCGGTTTTAATTCCAGAGTGGAAGTCAGATTACGACCAACTTCATTCAATGTAGTCAATTGGTGGGCGCGTTCTTCCGTCTCCCGCAGTAAGCGAGCTTTGACCAACGCACCAGCAGCCTGATCCGAAATTGCTTGCAGTAAATTTAACTGCTCAGGAGTATAAACCAGCTCTGGACCACGGCTGCCCAGGCTGATGCAGCCAATCGCCTCACCAGCGCTGTTCAATGGAACGCCCATCCAGGCATAGATACCTTGAGCATCAGGCAGCAACCCCCGTGCCCAGCATTCCTTGGCATAATCTGGAGTTAAGATGGGACGTCGCGAGCGTAATATTTCGAAATCTAGGCCAATTCCTTCCTGGAGTATTTTCCCTTCGCGATCACTGATGCGTTCATCATTCTCTAAGAAGAAAGCCACCAGGAATTTTTCATTTCTTTTTTCAAAAACAGTGATCCGGAAGTCGCAGGTCGGAAAGATTTGGTTTGTTTGGGCATAGATCAGTTCTAAGATATCATCAAAATTCAATGTAACATTGACGCCCTGAGCGATGCGGGTCAGCACATCCATTTCCTGAACCCGTCTCTGCAAATCAGTAACGATCTGAGCACGCCCTACGGCTGCCGAGGCTTGCTCAGCTAAAGATACCAGGAAGGTTGTATCATCCGCGGAATACGCTGCACCCGTGCTGCATGGCCCTACTGCTAGCCAGCCGGTCAAACTATCATTACCTGGCAAAGGCACAAACAACTGGCTGCCCAACATCATTAGCCTGGAATGCTCAACAGATAAGTTTTCAGCAACTTTGTTGAGGTCTCGAATAAACAAAGCATCCTTGCGCCTGGATAGTATCTCCACCAACGGACTGCTGGGTGAAAAGCGTAAATCAGAGGTTAGATTCCCGCTTCCATCAGCTTGAGCACAATACTGGTTGAGAGAGGAATTAAATATAAAAACATGCAGGGTGCCGGTGTGCAAATCCTGCTCGACAGTGTGACGTAACAATTCGATAATCTCGGGTAAGCTGACAGCCTTGGAAAGTGAACTACTAAATCGCTCAAGGTTTTTGGGCTGAGAACTTGAATGACGCACAAAAACCCGGTCAATTGAACTTTGCAGCCAGGTACGTAAGGGATTTAAGAGCAGCGCCACAATAAACGCTGCCAGCCCAAACAGCCAGGGATTAAATGGCAGGATCAGACTGCCAAACAACAGACTGATCCCACTGACCAACAGACCATACGCAATAACAATCAGAATCAATAATATCCCGTAAAGGGCTGTCCGGCGAATTAGATATGTTGAGACCATGCCCAAATTGTACGTTACGAGGAGATGAATTGCAATGCAGAAGAGTTTACTGTTTTGTTATGTTAGCTCGCCGAGCTAGAAAATCGCCTTACGTAATCAATAGCTGCAAATTCGTGACCCACATCGTGGCGAGCTTGCTCCGAAAGATACCACTTATTTTCAAGTACTTCACAGTATAGTTCTACCTCGTTCATGATCGGGTTGACCATCCCCCGCAGTAGATCTACCGTGGGCAGGTATATTTCGTTTAACCAGTTATAGGCTGCAACGTTAAGCGGAATATTCCGATTTTCGCGATTAGATTGCGTAGCTTGCAATTCAAGAATTTCATTGACCATTTTACGAGCCTGCATCTCTTCCGTATCCAGGCCAGTCAGGCTGAGAAGCTGGTCGCGATGAAAGGTACGATCTGTTACCGTCGGGCGCAAAATAACCTGGGATCCAGAATCAATCTCGCTCATCTCTATTGCTCCTACAGAGAAGCCCAGCTCATTCAGGCTACGAATTCGTTCTTGAATACGATAGTTTTCACCCGGGATAATAATTATTTCTTTGCGAATTTCCTCCCACAAACGCTGGTAACTAAGCCGGATGTAAATTCCAGCATCCCCAGCGGGAATATCCACCATAGGTCGGGAGCCAGCCTGTGTGGCTTCTAAAGCCAACTCGCCCATCTCTCGGCCGATATTTTCTTCCATGATTTCTAATTCAAGATGACGCAGCTCCGGTGAGAGCCCTTTGGAATGAATTTCTGCGGTCTCAGCATCTACCAGGTAAGCCTGCAATGCACCAGCGTCGCGGCGAAACAGAGTATTGGAAAGAGAACAATCACCCCAGAAGACCCCTGCAAGATGAAGTTGTACCAACAAGCCAGAGATAGCATCCAGCAGATGGTTGCGATAGCGCTCCAAGCCACCATGTTGGAACAGAGTACGGTAAGGGATAGAATGATCCAGGTAGTGGGTGATGAGCAATCCACGCCTGGGCACGTGAGGATAATCTGACTGTTTCCATCCTACGGGGATCACTGCCTGAATATTCGATTTCTGAAATTGCACAAGCAGCTCGTATTCGGTTTCAGCCAGGCTCCCCGGCATCTCTTTGATCGCATACAGGTAACCAGCATAGTTGACAAACACAACTGGATGGCGGGATTCGCCACGCGGCAGCTCTTCTAAACGCTGACAGATCCCTGACCATTCATCCAATGGCAGATGCCAGGGCAGGTCTGAGAAATCGGGGTGACCATCGGAAACAGTTGGATTTAACACGCCGTCACACTAATCAGTTTGAATCAATTTGTGGGCGTTCTCGATGTACTCCAGGCTCTGGTGACGGAAATATGCATTGTACAGCTCGGCATAATGTCCACCGCCAGCCAGTAGCTGATCATGGTTGCCTTGCTCGATAATTTTACCGCGATCCAACACGATAATGCGGTCAGCAGCTTTGACTGTCGAAAGCCGGTGGGCAATCAGGATACTGGTCGTATGTTTAAGAATCAAATTCAAAGTCTGCTGTATTTGCCACTCAGTAAATGGGTCAACACTGGCAGTCGCCTCATCGAGGATGAAAATTGCCGGGCGATGCACCAGGACGCGCAGCAGAGAGACCAATTGGCGCTGTCCCATCGAAAGGCGCGCGCCACGTTCTCCCACTTCAGTGTCAATACCATTCGGCAGGGATTCTAACCATTCGCCATCTCCTATCTGGGTCACCAGGTGCTCAATCTCCTGGGCAGTTATCTCCCGCGGGCAGGCGTAGCAGATGTTCTCTGCTACCGACCCGGAGAACAGGAAGGGCACTTGCGATACAATTCCGAGCTGCTGGCGATAGGAGTGCAGATCATAAGAACGGATATCCGTCCCGTCCACCAGGATTGCCCCCGATTGGAATTCATAAAAACGGGCGATCAGTTTGGCAATCGACGACTTACCTGCCCCGGTATGCCCAACCAAGGCGATGGTTTCTCCCGGATGAATGTGCAGGTTAAAATCCTGCAGAATCTGCTCACCATTCTTATAGGAAAAATTGACATTTTCGAAACGCACATCCCCGCGCAACCCCGGCGCCAGACGCGGTTCTATCTGCTGGACATTGGGTTCGGCGTCGATGAGTGCGAATACGCGTTCGGCAGCCGAGAGACCTGACTGTACCTGGGCCCAAAACGTGGACAAGTTTAGAACCGGGAAGAAGAAGCGGTCCAGGCTTTGGATAAAAAGGAACCAGGCTCCGGCAGTCACCGCGCCTTTGGCAACGCTGAGCCCTCCCAGATAAACCAGCAAGGCTATACCCACGCCACCCAGGGCATTCAAGGCCGGGAAGACCATCGCCAGCACCATTCCGCGGCGAAGATTGACTGCGTACGAGCGCTGGTTCGCGGTATCAAACTCTTCGAAAACCATGCCTTCCTGGCGGAAATTCTTGGCGATGGCGATGCCACTCACCGTTTCCTTGATCGTAGCGTTGACATCAGCCATAGCGCGCATCCCTGCGCGGGTGACCACGCGGGCAATACGCCGGAAACCGACTGCCACAAGGAAAACAACCGGCATGAAGGCGAACAAGTACAAAGACAGGCGCAGATCGATCGAAAGCAGTACGACCCCCAGGATCAAAGTCTGGGTGAATTGGGAGAACAGATCAGTGACCAGCACCACCGTTTGCCCAAAGTCCTGGGTATCGGTGGTGATACGCGAGACAACTTTGCCCGATGAGACTTCATCATAAAACGATAGATCATGTCCAGCAGCGGCATTAAATGCGTCGGAACGCAAGTTCAGTATCGTATCGCCAATAACCCGCACCACCAGCCGGCGGCGCAGCCAGTTGGCTGCCCAACTGAGTACACCTGCCATCAAGATCAAGCCACCCAGCACATATACACCACTCATGCGCAATTCAACGCCTAGAATATCCACCCCGCGCGCCACAATTACGGGAGTGGCAGCACCTGCCAGAGCGATGAAAATTAATAGAAATACGACCAGCGCCAGTTGTTTCAGGTAGGGACGGAAATACTTGCCCATCCGCCGCACCAACTGCCTGTCGGTGTACTGGCGATCGTACCCTTCTTGATCAAGTCCGCCAAAAAAGCCCATCTACGAAATAATTCCTCTAAAATATTATTGCGCCTCTTCAGGTGAGACCGCATCCGATTGCTCTCACAGAGGCAATAACTAATTTACAAATATCCTGCGGTAGGCTTGAGACGTCTCCAGTAGCTCGGCATGTGACCCTGAAGCGACCACTCGTCCCTGGCGCATCACCAGGATATGATCCGCCCAGCGGATCTGCGACAGGCGGTGGGTGATCATCAGGGTGGTGCGACCCTGGGTTGCAGCATAGATGGCGCGTTGGATTTTATCCTCCGTAGCGCTATCAATGGCGCTGGTGGAATCATCCAATACAAGGATGGCGGGGTCGGTTAGGAAGGCACGCGCCAGCGCCAGGCGTTGGCGCTGCCCACCGGACAGTGTCACCCCTCGCTCGCCAATTACCGTCTGATAACCTTGGGGCATCTCTAATATAAAGTCATGCGCCTGAGCAGCGCGGGCGGCTGCTTGGACCTGATCTTCGCTCGCGGCGGGTTGGCCAAAAGCGATGTTCTCGTGTACGGAACGCGAGAATAGAAAAATATCCTGTTCGATAATCGAAATACGCCTGCGCAGAGCTTCCAGGTTCCATTCACGCACATCCACTCCATCCACCAACACCTGACCAGCAGTGACATCGTAAGTGCGGTTAACCAGCTTGACCAGGGTCGTCTTGCTCGAGCCAGTCTGACCGACCAATGCCAGAGTCTCCCCAGGCTGCACTTTAAAAGACACGTCCTCCAGCACCAGTTTGCCATCCGGATAGGCAAAAGATACATTGCGAAACTCAATTGCGCCGTGCATAGGACCAGTGTAACCGGATTGGTTCTGATCCAGGTTCGTCTCGCGATTGATCAACTCCAGGATGCGGCGCGCCCCTGCCAGTCCGAGCGAGACCTGCGAATAAGCAAAAAGGGAGGTGAAAGTGGGAAAGCCGAAGAGCTGGATCAGGCTGAAATAAGCCACCACATCTCCCAGGTTAATCAGCCCCTGCCGGAACAGCAGCATCGCATGCAACAGGCTGCCCGCTTCCGCCAGACCCAGTAAAAGTAAGGGCACAAAGCGCGCTTCCACATCGCCCTGGCGCACGGCAGCATTCCGGTACCGGCGGGCGTTTGCGTCGAATCGCTCTACTTCGTTTTGTTCCTGAGCCATGCCTTTGACGGTCTCGATGCCATCTAGGGCTTCGGCCAGGCGTGTGTTCAAATCTCCAAACGCCTGGCGGACGCTGCGAGTGATGGGATTTAGCTCGTGCAGATATTGCCAGAGTGCCAGGAAATAACCAACGATAAAGAAAGCCGGGACTAAGATCAGGCTGGGATGATAACGCGGTGCCAAAATAACCGGCATCACCATAAATAAACCCGAACCAATTACCAGGTTCAGTCCAGGGTTGCACAATAAGTTGATCTCGCGCACATCGTTGGTAGCGCGTGCCATGGTGTCCCCCACCGGCTGCAAGCTATGGAAGGTCATGCTTTTACCCAACAGGGAAGTGTATAGCTCATCGCGGATATCGCGCTCCAGGCGCTGTCCAAGCAGCTCGGCGCTAAAGTTGCGCACAAATTGCAACCCAGCGCGTATGATTTGCGTCCCGCCAATCCATAAGGCAGTAGGCACCAGCACGCTGGTGTCTGGGGGAGACTTGATAATGGCATTGAAAGCCTGACCCAGGAAGACAGGCACCAGGGCTGCCAGTGCGGCATTGCTCGCTGCCCCAATCACAGTTAGTAGCAACAGGAACCAGTGTTCCCCGATATGCGCCAGCATCCAGATCATCGGAGTGCGGCGATTAAAAGATCGTCGTCTAGGAAGAGTGAATTCGGAAAGCAGGGCAGTCGAGGTCATCGGCCAACTTATTCCAATTCTTCTGCGAAGGGCAGCCGGGCTGCGATTTTATAGGGGCCATACTGGGCCAATGTTGCAGGCGCCACCTGCCGTAAGCGCCCATTGCGCGGGGTAACTTTATAATATCCACCATTGCGATGCAGCAAGGTAATGGCGCGCCGGTGCTGTCCAAAGGAACGCCGCATGCGGATTGAATACTGACGAAAGGTTTCACGCTCCTCAGGAATCGCCTCAAACAAAGATTCAAAAGCGTCGATGAACTGCTCACGGTACAAGGGGGTAACTTGATTAAGGTTGCTGATCACCCAACAGCGGTCTTCATACTCCCAATAAGTTGCCATCCCCAGCAACTTTCCTTGCCGGTCGAGATAAGGGAAAAATGGAAATGCCCGGCAAGTGATCGCCCGGTAACCGCGCTGGCAAAAATATTGACCCAAACAGGCCACTAATTTCATACCGGTGGGAAGTTCAGCCTGGATATCGGCGAGCAACTGGGGATCGTTTGGCTGCCAGGGATGCCATAAATCGGTATTCTTTTCCAGATAGACCCATTCACTATCATAAACTGTGGGCAGGGCATGCTGAAGATCGCAGCAAAAGGGCACCCCCCGTGCATTATGGGGCGCGCATTTATCTCCGCAATCAAGGGCTGTTATCGGCGATTCAAATTTTTGGTAAAGTTGATGAAAGAAATCAGGTCCCGGATCAGACATGCCGGTAAGGATACCATAGAATATGCCGGGGAAAACATTGCGAGTATAATCTTCAGAGATGATTAGAAATCGTTACCGCCGCATCGTATGGTTCTTCGCTGGAATTATCACCAGGTTCATCTTCTGGGATCTCTTCTTGCCGCGAGTGGGCTTGCGTAGCCTTTCGAAACGTCACCGCCCAGAGCGTTTTGAACAAGCAGCCAAAGCCTATCGGCGTCTAGCGGTTGATATGGGTGGGGTATTAATTAAGGTAGGCCAGTTCCTCTCAGCCCGAGTAGATGTGCTACCACCCGAAATCACAAACGAATTAGCAGGTTTACAAGACGAGGTTCCTCCCGTCCGGTTTGAAACCATCCAGAAGGTTGCAGAAACCGCTTTCGGTTGCCCGCTGAGTGAAAAATTCTCTGAATTTGATCCCCATCCACTGGCAGCAGCCTCCTTAGGCCAGGTGCATCGTGCCAAGCTCTACCCTCAGCCTGAATCTGATGAAGATTCTCCTCCAGATATACCCCATCTGATCCATGTGGTGGTTAAGATCCAGCGCCCGCAGATCGAGCAGATCATCTATACCGACCTGGCTGCTCTTCGAACGGTTGGCCGATGGCTGCAGCGTTACCGGCCCATCCGCCAGCGGGCTAATGTTCCGGCATTACTCAGCGAATTCAGTGAGACCCTGTACGAAGAAATCGATTATTTGAATGAAGGCCGGAATGCAGAAACCTTCCACGCAAACTTCCAGGGCTATCCAGGGGTGCAAGTGCCACGCGTTATATGGAGCCATACGACACGTACAACGCTTACATTGGAGGATGTATCTGGGATCAAAATAACCGATTATGCAACAATTACTGACACCGGCATTTCCCGCGCGGAAGTTGCTTCTCGCCTGCTCAATACCTACCTTAAACAAATCTTTGAAGATGGTTTCTTCCATGCCGACCCGCATCCCGGCAATTTATTTGTTCATACCAGCGATGATGGCAAGGATTGGACCTTGACCTTTGTGGATTTTGGCATGACCGGACGTGTGCCTGCCCGGGTCCACCAGGCGCTGCGTGAGCTGCTGATCGGAGTAGGCACCCAAGATTCTCGCCGGGTAGTGAATTCCTATCAAATGTTGGGCGTACTGCTGCCTGGTGCAGACACCGATCTGATCGAAAAAGCTGGTGCCAAGGTGTTTGAGCGTTACTGGGGTAAGAATATGACCGAACTTACCAAAGTAGATGTTGGTGAAATTCGCGAATTCGCGGATGAGTTCCGGGATTTGCTTTACGAATTCCCCTTTCAAGTTCCACGCGACTTATTATACCTGGCGCGCACGGTTGGGATTCTATCCGGGATGTGCACAGGCCTTGATCCAGACTTCAATCTATGGGATCATCTGGCACCTTTTGCGCGCAAGCTAATATCCCAAGAAATCAGGCAGGGGAGTGGATACTGGCTGGAGGAACTCGGCAATATTGTACGCCTTTCAGTAGCTTTTCCGCGTAAATTTGACGCAGTATTAAACAAACTTGAGCATGGCGACTTAGAAGTACATGCTACCGATATCTCTCGCCAGCTTATCAAATTGGAACGGAGTCAGCGGCAAAGCACCTGGGCGATCCTGTGTGCGGCATTCGTAATATCAGGGGCAATCTTATACACTGCCGGCAGTTTTATCTTCTCAATCCTGGCTATGGTGACAGCTGGCATAATTCTTTTTGGTATCCTGATCGGCATGATCAATCCGCTTTCATAACCTTCTGCTACAATATCATGATCAATACCTTGTGCATTTGTGATATTCGTCATTTGCACATTTCGGATATTTTGTATAAGATACACAGAGAAAAAATATCAAATGAGGAGAAAATAAACAAATGTCTACTGAACTTCGGATTGATGCATTATTGCCCGCTGAGATGGCCCGGCGAGCAGAATTCTTGGGTGTGCGCAAAGCCGAAATGCCACTCCCAAATATGTTGGGGTTATCCCTCCTGGCAGGCGCCTTCATTGGACTCGGAGCAGCATTTGCCACCACAATTGCGGCAGGCACGGGTAGCGATTGGCCATATGGCGTTACGCGCTTGCTTACCGGCTTAGTATTCTGCCTGGGCCTGATTCTGGTGGTTGTTGGTGGTGCAGAGCTCTTCACCGGTAACAATTTGATCGTGATGGCCTGGGCCAACCGCAAGGTCTCCACGGCAGCTCTGCTCCGCAATTGGGTGATCGTTTACCTGGGTAATTTCATCGGCTCTATCGGCACCGCCCTGGTAATCTTCATCGGCAAGCAATATACGTTTGGAGGCGGTGCTGTAGGCAACACGGCTCTCTCGATTGCCAATAGCAAAGTACATCTCGATTTTGTCCAGGCGATCGCCCTGGGCATCATGTGCAATGCCATGGTGTGTCTGGCTGTGTGGATGTCCTATAGCGCCCGCAGCAGCATGGATAAAATTGCAGCCATCATTTTTCCTATCAGCGGTTTCGTGGCCGCCGGTTTCGAGCATAGCATCGCTAACATGTATTTCATTCCAATTGGTTTGTTAATCAAGCAATTTGATCCAGCTTTTGTCACTAAGTCCGGTCTGGATCTGAGTGGCCTGACCTGGGGTACATTTTTTGTCAATAATTTGCTCCCGGTCACCGTTGGCAACATTATTGGCGGAGCTGTGCTGGTAGCCGCTGTCTATTGGTTCATTTTCTTACGTGAAACTCCAACCAATTGATCTGATCGCCCACCAAGGAGGAAGAAATCATGAAAGCATATATCTTAATCAATGTTCGCGCTGGAAATATCAGCGAGGTTCTCAGCCACTTGAAACGCATGGAAGGCGTCTTGGAAGCTGATATGACCTTTGGCCCCTATGATATTGTAGCCGTCGTGAAGGTGAATGATCTACACCACCTCGGTCTGATGCTCGCTCAGGGTGTTCAGCCTATTCCAGGAGTCCAAGAAACTCTCACCTGCTTGGCGGCTGACTAATCTCTCCAAAATTCTATGCTACTCCAGCCCAGCCGCTTAAGCCTCTGGGGAGTTTTGTGCGCGCTCCCCTTGTTTTGGGCGGCTGGCTGGTTTAGCCCTCCCACTCCGATTCCCCAACCCATCGCAGATCCGCTGGCTATACCCGTCCTATCTGAAAACCCAACCCAGGTAGAGCGCGGGGAGGCATCCTATTACTATAATTGCATGCCCTGTCATGGTGACCAGGGGCAGGGTCTGACCGATCAATTTCGGGAAATCTGGGTCGAAGATCACCAAAATTGCTGGGCAGTTGGTTGCCACGGCGGACGCGTGAGCGACGAAGGCTTCCCCATTCCTCGTACTGTACCGCCCGTCATTGGCATTCGGGGGAGACTACGAAGCGCAGATGATTTGTTTAACTATCTAAAAGAAACACACCCACCTCAAAGGCCAGGAGTACTCGGAGGGAACGATTACTGGGATCTGACTGGGTTTATCTTGTATAAAAACGGCTTGCAGGCAGCTAACGAAACCTCCGGTCCTGCACATATCCAGATAAAACCCTGGGTGGCAGGCTTAATCTTTTTGACCTTACTGGGTGTAATTTCAATCTCCCTGATCATCCAAACCAGGCACTCATCCTGGATTGGGTATAATACGAAAGACAAATCCGCGCATTCTTAGCCGGATTCGAACTCCCAAAGTAGGTAGAAAACCGATGAAAACGCTCTACCTGGATTGTTTTGCTGGTGTAAGTGGGGATATGTTTCTGGGAATGCTCCTCGACCTGGGATTGGATTTCCAGCAACTGGAGCAAGAACTACGTAAAATTCCGATTGGCGGGTATAAATGTCAACTCCAGAAGGTTGACAAAGCCGGTTTACAAGCTGCTAGCTTCAAAGTATACCTGGATAGCCCGGACGGCAGTCCTCAGCTTGCGGATGCTGAGTTCCATGAGGTTGATCTCACACATCGTCACAACCATCCGGATACAGCGCTTGAACACGAACCTCATGTAACCGAATCAAGCACAGTGCCACATCATCATCACCCAGAGGAAACCTCCCGTTCCCTGACCGAAATTCGAACGCTGATCCAGTCCAGCCAGTTAGCCGAGCCAATAAAGAATAGAATTGCAGCGGTCTTCCAGCGTCTGGGGGCTGCCGAAGCGCGCGTACATGGTAAAACTCTGGAGACAATTCACTTCCACGAAGTCGGAGGGGTAGATGCGATTGTTGATATCGCCGGGGCAGTTATTGGATTGGACTTACTGGAGATTCAAAACCTGGTTGTCTCGCCCCTGCATCTGGGATCGGGCTTCATCCGTTTCTCACATGGCTTATTTCCTGTGCCAGCGCCCGCCACAGCTGCTTTATTAGAAGGCTTTCCCGTATATAGCTCAGAAATCATAGGTGAACTGGTCACGCCCACCGGAGCAGCCATTGTTACCACACTGGCAGACAGCTTTGGTCCCCTGCCGGCGATGGTTGTAGAGAGGGTTGGCTATGGGGCTGGCAGTCGCGAGCGTGACTTTCCGAACGTCTTGCGCGGCTACCTGGGCGAAATCCATTTAGCAAATTCCTACCCTTCACGGAACCGAGAACCTTTCCCCGAACAACACGACACTCCTACAGGCGCTCAGGGCTACCATACCAGCCCGGCGCTGGTGCTGGAGTGCAACCTGGATGATCTGAATCCACAATTCTTCGAGCCATTGTTGGAAGCCTTGCTGGCGGCTGGAGCTCTAGATGTGCTCATAATCCCAGCACAGATGAAAAAAAATCGTCCGGGGATCTTGCTACAAGTTTTAGCCCACCCCAGTGGGGTTGACACGCTGGTTGAGATCATTTTCCGTAATAGCACAACACTGGGCGTGCGCACTTACCCCGTCAGCAAGCACATGCTCCAGCGCCAGACGATCCTGGTTCAAACCTCTGTTGGACAGGTGCGAATCAAGACTGGCTGGCTGGGGGCTGAATGCGTAAACTGGATGCCTGAGTACGAAGATGTTTTGGCCCTGGCGCAAGCCAATGGAATGCCGACCAAAGAAGTTTACCAACAAGCGCTCGCAGCAGCTCAAATATATATTGCCCAGCTTCAAGGAAAACCATAGTATGTCATCCAACCCGCATGCCTGGTGGAAAACGGCGGTTTTCTACCAGATCTACCCGCGCAGCTTTATGGACGCCAATGGCGATGGAACAGGTGATCTGGAGGGCATCCGCCAGAAACTGGATTATCTGGTCCGGTTAGGAGTTGATGCGATCTGGATATCCCCTATCTACCCATCACCGATGGCAGATTTTGGTTACGATGTCTCAGATTACTGTGATATCCATCCCATTTTCGGGAATATGGCGGATTTTGAGCGCTTGTTGGCAGAAGCTCACCTACGCGGGTTGAAAATCATCCTGGATTACGTCCCCAATCACACATCCGACGAGCATCCCTGGTTTATCGAAGCGCGCCAGAGCCGGGATAATCCGCGCCGGGATTGGTACATCTGGAAAAATGCGAATGAGGAAGGCAGCCTCCCGAATAATTGGGAGTCATTCTTTGCAGGGTCTGCCTGGGAATGGGATGAAGCCACCGGACAATACTACCTGCACCAGTTCCTGGAGAAACAGCCTGACCTGAACTGGCGCAACCCTGAGGTGCGCCAGGCGATGTATGCCGTATTACGCTATTGGCTGGAAAAGGGGGTGGACGGATTTCGCATGGACGTGATCCACCATTTGATGAAACACCCTGATTTCCCGGATAACCCGGTGCTCACCGATGTACACGGGCGCAGTTACCAACCCCATTATAACGACACCGGACAACCCGAGATCCACGAACGTTTGCGAGAGATTCGCCAGGTATTTGAATCTTATCCCGGCGAGCGGGTGACGATCGGAGAAACCTGGTTTGAGACGCCTCAAGAGTTAGCTCCCTATTATGGAAAAAACCTGGACGAACTGCACCTGCCCTTTAATTTCACCCTGATCCTACTGCCCTGGGAGGCGGTGCGCTTTAAACAGGCCATTGAAAACTACTACGCCTGTCTGCCTGATGGGGCCACACCTAATTTCGTGTTAGGCAATCATGACCAACATCGCCTGGCAAGCCGCCTGGGAGTGGAAAATCATCGTTCAGCGGCCTTATTATTGCTCACATTGAAAGGCTCACCGACTCTGTACTACGGTGATGAGCTGGGGATGGTGGATGGGAACATTCCTCCTGAACGCTACCAGGATCCGGTCATGGTTCGCAAGCCGGATACCAGTGAAGGCCGTGACCCTGAACGCACACCTATGCAATGGGATAATTCACCCAACGCTGGCTTTTCTCCGTCTGGTGTAGAGACCTGGTTACCAGTCAATCCCGATTTCCCTGAAGTGAATGTGGCAAGCCAGGATCAGGATCCGGATTCTACATTGAATTTCTATCGCCGGCTGCTGATAGTACGCAAAACCGACCCTGTACTTTTATATGGCGACTTTACGTTTGTAGAGCACGACAACGAAAATGTGTTGTTATTTTCACGCATGAGTGAGCTTGGGCGATATCTGGTGGCAATCAACTTCACAGATGAGCCACAGTGCCTGGAATTGTCAGCAGAGCTACAGGATTGCAAGGTGATTATCTCGACCTTACCTGGTTCAAATGGGTTGCATCCTGGATGCTTAAATTTGCGTCCTCATGAAGGACTTCTCATACAGTACTGATCACGCGCTGGTCGGCAGGAGCGGCATTGCCGGCCCATTTACGCCCAGTAATTCTGACAACGCTGCACGCAGAGCAATCCGGTCATCCCAGGGATATTCAATCTCCCCAAAACACATGGATTGTTCATGCCCCTTGCCGCAAGTGATCACCAGATCGCCAGGTTGAGCCAGCTTCACTGCAAAACGAAGCGCATCGCCTCGATCCGGAATGCGCCAGAAAGTTTGGCCATCTTTCCCACCACGTCGTTCAGCGCCTCCTGCCATCTCAGCCAGGATGCCCTCCAGGGATTCGGTGCGCGGGTCTTCGGCGGTTAAAACAGAGATATCCGCTAATTCAGCAGAGACTTCTGCCATCATGCGCCGTTTTTCCCGGTCGCGCAGCCCAGCCGAGCCAAACACAGCGATTACCCGTTTATTGGTAAGCTGGCGGGCAGCTTGCAATGTCCTTTTCAAAGCATTGGGGGTGTGGGCAAAATCAACAATTGCCATGAAGTGCTGGCCCAGATCAATAATTTCCATACGCCCCGGCACACCTGGCAGACTGGCAATCCCCTGGCGGACCGCTTCGGGCGCAATACTTAAACCCTGAGCACATACAGCAATCGCTGCCAGTGCATTCGAAATATTGTAATCACCGACCAGATTCATGGAGATAGGGATGCGTAGAGGCTCGCCTGACCGGTCCTTACCCACAGCGGTGAACTGACTGCCGGACGCCGTCAGGCTCATTTCTGCTGGTTGCCAATCTGCCAGTGGATCAAAACCATAACTGATCTGCTGGACACCAGTTGTCTGTACCAGATAGGCATAGGATTGGTCATCGCGGTTTAGTATGGCGACGCGGGGGGGATTAAAAGGTTTGGCAGATGTTTCATTCAGACCAGTGAACAGGCGCGCTTTGGCTGCACGATACGCCTCATAGGAACCATGATAATCCAGGTGCTCATGGGTGATGTTGGTGACTACACCCAGGTCGAAGTCGCATTCGGCTACCCGCTCCTGTGCCAATCCGTGTGAGGTCGCTTCCAGGACCACATGCGTCAGCCCAGCGGCCTGCATCCATGCCAGGTAACGTTGCACATCCGGCGCTTCCGGAGTTGTCACATGAAAACCCGTATCAATCTCCTGGTCACCAATCACGGCATTTACCGTGGATATCATCCCTGCCTGGAGTCCAGCAGCGCGCAGAATATGATAGATCAGGTTACTGGTTGTGGTCTTACCATCTGTCCCCGTGACGCCGATCATCAGCATCTGGCGAGCAGGGTGGCCATATAACGCAGCGGATAATTTTGCCAGGGCTTGCCTGGCCTCCTCTACCTGGATGTAAGGCACCATCAGCCCGCTTAACGCCTGGGTGCCGACAATGGCTGCTGCTCCGCGCTGGATCGCATCCGGAATGTAGCGGTGAGCATCCGTGTTGCCGCCGACTAGAGCCAAAAACAAGTCACCAGGGCGCACCAGACGAGAATCCAGGGTGATCCCGCGGATCAATGGGTTTGCAGTGAGCAGACCGTTGTAGCCTGGCAGTGAGTCCAGTAGTTTGGATAAATGGAGCGCAGGTTCAGGAAACTCTATCATCAGCCTCTGGAAAGCAAACGGCGCTCAAGATTACCCTTGAGCGCCATCACATTACATAGATATGGTATACACCAGCTTAAGAAAATGAGTATTCTTCTGATGCTTAAAGCGAACCTGGCCTCGGCTTTAGTGTAGATTCTGACGCATGGTTTCGAGCTTGCCTGCGACAGAGGCATCAACGATTTTATCGCCGACCTTGACCACCAGGCCGCCCAGGATTGCCGGGTCCACTCTGAAGGAGACCGCAGCCTTTGCCCCGACCTTTGAAAGCACATCGGTTTCAATAGCCTGGCGTTCACTCTCGGTGAGCGGCAGCGCACTGGTCACTTCTACAGATTCGCCCGTCATTTCTGTGTCCAATACACTCACTTTTCCAGCTTTGACCCCCGAGAAGAACTCGTCAATCAGGCTCCTCTGGCGTTTTTCATCCAGGGCTTCACCCAGCAGTTTGGTTGTGGCGGCCATCGCCAGAGCCGCAACCTGACCGCGCACATCTGCCAGGATCTGATTGCGCTCCTGAGCAATTTCACCCTGGGCGTTTTCTCGGATCTTAGCGGCCTGAACTTCAGCCTGAGCGAGCACATCTTTGGCGGTCTGTTCAGCCTGTGTGCTGGCATCGCGAATTTTCTGCTGTTTTTCAGTCTCAGCTTTAGCAATAATCTCGCGCGCTTCTTTTTCGGCATTTGCACGGGCTTCAGCTGCTACGCGTGCATCTTCCAGGCCTTGTGAGATGATTGCACGGCGTTTCTCGAATAGACCCAAAATCGGTTTGAAAACCCATGCCCGTAGAACCACCAGGATGATCAGGAAGTTCAGGATCTGAACAAGCAGATACCCAAGATTAATACCTAATGCTTCCAATTTGTCCTCCTTATTGGATCTACAGATGGGCTAGCCAACGAATAAGATGACCAGGGCTACTACGAGCGCATAAATAGCCACGGCTTCTGCAAACGCGATCGCCAGGATCATATTGATCTGTATCGTGCCGGCAGCATCCGGATTGCGGGCAATACCCTGCATTGCGCCGTTGCCGAGCAAACCAATACCCAGGCCAGCACCTAGTGTACCAACCATAGCCAAACCAGCGCCAATATACTTGAGGCCTTTAACAATGATCTCGGCAACTTCTGGTGTCAATTCCATCTTGAATAACCTCCTCCAACAGTGAGATTGGATTTTTGATAATAATAGATTACGTAACAGATAAGGCCAGCGTGCGCTTAGTGCGCTTCGCCTTCCTCACCGCCATGCCCATGTGATTGAATTGCGACGGTCATAAAGACCAGCGTTAGAATACCAAATACCAGCGCCTGGATTGACCCGATGAACAATTCCAGGAAAACAATCCCGAATTGAATAGCAGGAACGAGCGTCCCCAATACCATCAACAGGATCGCTCCACCAAATAGGGCGCCCAGAAGACGGAAGGAGAACGAGATGATTTTGGCGAACTCGGCGATCAATTCCAGGATACCGACAAAGATGTCGATAAACGGCATGATCACATCGAATGGACCAAGTTTCTTCGTTGTCCATATCTTCAAGAAGGGACCAAAATTCAGGAACTTTGTGAAATAACCCAGGCCATTGGCTTTCACGCCAAAAACCTGGACCATAAACATGGCAGTCAACGCCAGAGCCAGTGTGAAATTCAGATCAGTCGATGGACCGCGGAAGAAGGGGATCAGACCATACAGGTGCCCGTGGGCTGCTTCTGCCGCTACAGGGTCATCGATCAGGGTCATCACACCGGGCAGGACCTGCTCAGCAGGATACCCGCCTTCATGTGCTTCATGCAGCAAACCGATCGTTTCAACCCCCGGCAAGAGCTTAATATAGTTTGCAGTCAGCACAATCAGGATGATGGTTGCCACCCAGGGAAAGAATTGTTTCGCCCATTTAGCCCCGGCGGTCGATTCAGCCAGGTTATAAATGCCTTCGACGATCATTTCGAAAGCATTTGCAATCCCACGTGACGGGGTGGTTGCAGTGCCTAAGCTGCGCTTTACACCAAAAGCCAACAAGATCAGCACCGCGTCCACCAATAACGTAGTGATAAGAGTGTTGGTCAGGTAGAAATCCTGCCCAAAGAGATTGAATAATGGGCCAGTAACATTTTCTCCTGGAAGCTGGATATGCGGGCGGATTGGCGTATAGATACCACTGAAGATCACTGTGGCGACGATCAGCGCCACAACGATCCAACGGTTGATTCCGGTACCTTTGTTATCAGTCTTCGTCACGATATGCTTCCTCCCGGTAAGGAATAGTGGAACGATTAGGCTGAGAAGGAGTCGGTGGAAATTGCTTTTTTGCCCGGTTGACAACCTTAAACACACCTACCCAGGACAATGGCATACTCCCAACCAGCAATAAAATGGTAAATAACGGCAGCGTATCAAATGTGCGGTCGAGCCAAAGCCCCAACAATAATGAGGCAAAAATAATCACCAGTGTCAGGCAACCAACGCCCAGAGCGACACGGATCAGAGCGGAGCTGAATAGCTTATTTCCCTGCCCTTGTTGATTCACTGCCCTGCTCCAGTCACAGTCGTGGATTATAACACAGTGAATTTTGGAGCGTCAATGTGTAATTTAGAACAAACCAGCCGCAACGGCAGTGCTCCAATCATATATCGGGGAGAAGAAAGTTCCCACTACGATAATTACCAGAGTAAGCACCACCAACGCAACCGTGTATGGTTTGGACATCGAGATCGCGCCTTCTTCCGCTGGCGGATACAGATAAATATATTTTAAGACCGTCAAATAGTAGTACAGGCCAACGATCGAATTCAGCACACCAATTACAGCTAACCAGATGAGATTAGCCTTGACGGCAGCAGCAAACAGAAAAAATTTGGAGATAAAGCCCGCCAGAGGCGGCATGCCAGACAAAGAGAGCATCGCCACCATCATGATTAATGCCAGGCCTGGAGCACGCCGGCTCATGCCATTGAAAGCTGAAATTTCGTCTGATCCGGTTGCGCGTTCAAAGACCGCAATCGAGCCAAAGGCGGCCAGGTTTGTAACCATATAAGCAATCATGTAGAACACAACACTGGAGATGCCGAATTTTGCGGCATCCGAGCCCGGCGCCGATACAGCGATGGCAGACAAGCCGATCAAGGTGTAGCCAGCATGGGCGATCGATGAATAGGCCAGCATCCGTTTGAGGTTCTTTTGCGCCAGCGCCAGGAAGTTGCCCAGTGTCATGGTTGCCACAGCCATGGTCGTGGCAACCGCTCCCCACTCAATCGAAATACTCGGAAAAGCAATTAGAAATACGCGCAGCAGGGCGGCAAAACCAGCAGCTTTGGAGGCTGTCGATAGAAAACCCGCAACAGGAGTGGGCGCGCCTTCGTACACATCCGGCGCCCAAAAATGGAGCGGAACTGCCGAAATCTTGAAACCAAACCCGACCAAAACCAGGAGCAGGCTGGCAACGACACTTGAAGAAGGAATTGAGCCAGCCCGCAGGCCGGTAGCCAGATCATAAATCGAAGTAGTACCTGCAAAGCCATAAAGCAGACTGAAACCGTACAGCATCACTGCTGAAGCGAATGCCCCAAACAACAGATATTTAAAACCTGCTTCAGTGGAGCGCTGGTCACGGGTGAGAAAGCCCGCCAGGACATACATGGGGATCGAGGTCGTTTCAATCGCCAGATAGAGCATCACCAGATCGCCAGCGGAGGCCATCAGGCTCATGCCTAAAGTAGAAGCCAGCACCAGCAGATAAAACTCACCACGCTGACCTACTTCCTGATGATCTGTGGAAAGTAAAGCAGTCAGGGCAGCTGCGAACAGGAACATCATCTTGAAGACGAAGCCCATCCAATCGAAGCGTACCATCCCGCCCCACAATTCCTGAGACTGAGCTCCCGGGCGGCCTACGATCAGGCTGACCAGGACAATCAATCCCAAACCGATCGCAGTCACCCACCCCAGGTTGCGATGGTCTTCCTTGGGAGTAACCAGGTCCAGGGTCAGGATCACTCCGCCCAGGGCCAGAAGTAAAAGCTCAGGCAGGATGGCCTGGAACATTAAGGAACTGAAACCACCAATCACTTATGCACCTCCCAACAGGCGCAAGATATTTTGAACGCCCGATTCCACCAGCGGGGTCATGATCGAGGGATAAACACCCACCAGGATAAGGATGGCTGACAGGAAAACCAGGGCAATTTTATCCAACGCAGTCACATCATGCACATGATCGGCAAACTCGGCTGGCAAATTCCCAAAGAAAACCTTACCGATGATGCGAATGATGTAGGCCGCGGTAATCACAATTGAGATAGCTGCCACAATGGCAATCCAGGGATAGGTCTTCCACACACCCATGAAAATGGGAAACTCGGCAACAAAACCGGAAAAGCCAGGCATACCCATGGAAACCAGACCACCAACGATGAAAGCCAGGGTGACCAGAGGCATCACTTTACGGAAGCCGCTCAGCTCCGGGATCTGGCGAGTATGCGCCTGGTCATAAACCATGCCAACCACAGCAAAGAAGAGAGCCGTCATCACACCGTGCGAGAACATCTGCACACCTGCTCCCATCATGCCTTCGCGGCTAAGTGTGGCAAAACCCATCGAAACAAGTCCCATATGCGAAACGGATGAGAAACCAATAACATATTTGAAATCGGTCTGGATGCTGGCAATGAACGCCCCATAAACGACATTGACCAACGCCAGCAAGATTACCCACCACATATGCTCCTTGGCGCCCTCCGGTAGCAGCATCACACCTACACGCAAAGCAGCAAAGGCGCCTAGTTTCATCAACACACCTGCGTGGAACATTGAGACGGCTGTAGGTGCTGCTACGTGACCATCAGGGCTCCAGTTATGGAAGGGAAAGATACCGCCCAGAACTGCGAAACCCATGAAGACGAAAGGAAAGACGATCTTCTGGAACTCCGGGGAGAAATTTGCCTGTTCCAGCGCCAGCATATCGAAGGTGCCTAAGCCGGAAACGAAGTACATCGCCAGTGCTCCGACCAAGGAGATCACTGAGCCAATAAAGAGATAGAGGGTCAGCTTCATCGCTGCGTATTCGCGGGTGACCTTCCAGCCCCAGATGGCGATCAGCAAATACATGGGGAAAACAGCGATTTCATAGAAAAAGAACAACATGAACAAGTCCAGCGTGACAAATACACCAAACACGCCAGTCGCCAGGATAAACAGGAAGGCAAAGAATTCACGCGGACGGTCGTCAATTTTCCAGGAAATCAGCACCCCGGTAAACATGACTATACCTGTAAGGAGTACCAGGGGGGCATTTATCCCATCCACCCCGACATGATAGGAAATTCCTAAGGCAGGTAACCAGTCATATTTTTCGATGAATTGATAACCAGCCTGAGCGATATCATAAGAGAAATATACCCAAACAGACAATGCCAGTGCAATCACAGAGGCTGCCAGAGCGGTAACTCGGATCTCGTTCTTGCGTTCACCTGGGATCATCAACAGGATCAGCGCAGTCAGGATGGGTGTAAAAACGATGACACTAAGAATTGGAAATTGCATTCTTCACCTCATGCACGGAAGCGTGATGCAGGTACAAAAGTGGTCAGGCTTCGCATGGTTAGTCCCTTATCCATGGCGCTCTTGCCTAGAACAACATCGAAACTGCCCGGTTGATTACATCCAGGAGCCAGCCCGGTAAGATCCCGATCCACAGGATCAGGATCATCAAGGGAACAATGACAAAGATTTCGCGCGCATTGATCTCAGAAATATGCCCGACCCATTTTTCATTGAGCGGCCCGTGCAATACTTTGCCAATCCCTCTCAGGATGTAAGCGCCAGTGAAAAACAGGCCGATCATCGCCAGAGCGGTATACACAGGCAAGATCGGCCAGGAACCCCGCACCACCAGGAATTCAGAGACAAAGCCATTCAATCCGGGCATACCCAGCGAAGCCATGGAGACAAACATCAAAATGCCGCCATAAACCGGTACCAGGGGGAACAAGCCACCAAATTCGTTCAGATCACGTGTGTGCGTACGCTCGTAGATCACCCCCACCAGAAAGAACATGCCTGCTGCCGAAAGTCCGTGGTTGAACATTTGCAGCACAGCCCCGTTCAGGGCGATCGTGGCGCTTTCAGTGCCGGCAGCAGCCGCTGCCGCGGCGATACCCAGGACCACAAAGCCCATATGGTTAACTGATGAATATGCCACCAGACGCTTGAAATCGGTTTGCCCGTAGGACGCCAATGCTCCAAAAATGATCGCCATCACAGCCAGGAAAGCCAGCACGCCTGCATATAATTTGGCTTCTTCCGGGTAAAGGGGCAACACCAGGCGCAGGAAGCCATATGCGCCCAGCTTCAGCAGCACACCTGCCAGGACCATCGAGCCCGCCGTGGGGGCTTCGGTATGCGCATCTGGCAGCCAGGTGTGGAAGGGCCAGACGGGAACTTTAATCGCAAATGCAATCGTAAAGGCCCAGAAAGCCACAGCTTTAACCGTGCCAATCGGCAGGCCAAAAAGTGTGCCCTCCAGCGTAGGCCAGCGCTGGTATAGCTCAACCAGGTCATAGGTACCAGAGACCACGCCGATCATCTGGATCGCCAGCAGCAAGCCCAGTGAGCCGGCCATGGTGTAAATCATAAACTTGAACGAAGCATATACCCGGGCAGGCACTTTAAGTCCACCCCAAATCTCACGTTCGCCTTTTTCGCTGCCCCACTGGTTGATCAAGAAGTACATCGGAACCAGACCGAATTCCCAGAACACGAAGAAGAGCAATAAATCCAGGCTCAGGAAAACTCCCAACATACCAAATTCCAGGAGGAAGAACAAGGACATATACGCCCGCACGTTATCCTGTATGCTAAAGGAGGCCAGGATTGCCAGCGGGGTCAGCAGCGTGGTGAGCAGGACCATCGTCAGTGAGATCCCGTCGATCCCCACGTGATACGAAGAATTTAGCGCGGCATACCAGACGAATTTTTCCTCGAATTGAAAGCCAGGCACGGTGCTTTCGAAGGTGAACCAAGCGACCAGGGTCAAGATGAACGGGATGAAGCTGACGATGAAGGATATCCAGCGCAGCAAGTCCTTATTCTCGCGGGGCACAAACTGCAACAAGATCGCCGCCGCCACCGGGATGAACAAGATGAATGTGAGCAGATGATTTTCTAAGAACGCCATGTATCGCTCCTACAATTGGCCGCTTAGCGGGTATAAACCAGCAAGTAATAAAACAGCGCGCTGAAGGTTGCTACGCTGACCAGGGCCAGGATCATATATTGCTGGATGCGGCCTGTTTGGATTGGGCGTAATAGGTGGCCGAGTTTTTTTGCGCCTTCACCAACCTGGTTGCCAAAACCGTTGACCACCGGTGTATCAAAATATCGAAGCAGTGCAGACCCAACTTGGAGAGAGAATGCCGCCACTCCATGCAGAAAACCGTCAATAACTGTGCGGTCCATCCACAGCGAGACAAAGGTAGCGCTCAACCATTGAGCTGGGCGAATGAATAACTTTTCGTACAGCTCATCGAAATAATATTTGTTTTTCAAGACGGTGTAGAAACCACCCAACACTGGCTTGAGTGGATCAACCGTCTTTAAGGTCTTAACGCGGCTGTAAACCGTCCAACCGGCCCACAAACCACCCAAAGCAACAACCAGGGAGGTCAGCAGGGGGATGAAATTAAAGTCTACTGCCACTGGATGCTCAAGCAGCGTGCCACCCACAAACTCGTGGAACCAGTTCGGGATTAAACCACCCATCCCAGGGAAGTGCTCGGGGATACCTACCCAACCAGCACCAACGGCGAAGATCGCCAGGATGCTCAAGGGCAGGGTCATGGTCCAGGGAGTCTCTTGAGCGTGCTCAGCAGCTTTGGTACGCGGCTCCCCCAGGAATGTCAGGGTGATCTGGCGCATGGTATAGAAAGCAGTCATCAATGCCGCCAGGGCCAGCACGCCAAACA
>CAYXDC010000016.1:19977-50175 GCA_964463505.1 uncultured Anaerolineaceae bacterium | reverse complement strand
AGGATCGTCGTCCAATTTCTTGGAACTCCCTGCACTTTCAGTATAGACAAATTTATAGGCCGAGTCAAGCGATATTCAAAAGATTCGCGAAACTTTAATCTTTAAACCATGCGCAACTTCGCATGACCCCCTGCGTAAGTATATAATGATAGCCTGCCCTAGGAGGTCCTATGTCCCAACCCACAGCCTGGCAAGCTCCAGATGGTTATATCCCAGCGGATAGCCAACTGGAAGGTGTATCGGTTTTTGCTCCCCGTCCAGCGGTTGTCGAAAAAACAACCGTAGCAACTTATAAATGCCCCAATTGTGGCGCCACCACCCAGTATGATGTCAGCGCAGGAGGGGTAGCCTGCGAGCACTGTGGTTTCAGTAAACCCGCTGAAGCCAGACGTGTCGGGCGCGCAGCCGATGAATTTGAATTTATCGTGGAGACCATTGCAGCCGCTAAACATGGCTGGGGAGTTGCCCTTCAGGAGTTGCACTGCGACCAGTGTGGCGCATCACTCGCCATACCCGAGGGCGCGCTCACCATCACCTGTCCATTCTGCGCCTCCAATCGGGTAAATATTCGCCAGGCTCCTGCCGACATCTTACGCCCGCGCTTCCTGATCCCCTTTAAGATCCAACCTGCTGAGCTGCGTGCCAAAGCTGGTGTCTGGCTGCAGCAAGGCTGGTTCCATCCGGACGAGTTATCCGCCAGCGCGGTGCTCAGTCATTTCACAGGCATCTACCTGCCTTTCTGGACCTTCGACTGCGCCATCCAGGCGCAATGGAAAGCCCAGGTTGGGTATGAGCGCACTGAACGCTACTACGACCATTCTTCCAAGGACTGGAAGACGCGCACCCATATTGACTGGCGCTGGGAAGACGGGCAGGTGGGTTTGCACACCGATGATTTGCTGGTGGTCGGGACCACCCACCTCAGCAAGCTGATCCTGGAGCGCGTCAGCCAATTTAATTTGAGTGAATTGCAAAGCTATTCGCCAGATTTCCTGGCAGGCTGGCAGGCGCAGGCCTACAATATCCCCCTGGCAGACGCCTGGGAAGACGGCAAAGAAACCCTGCGTGAGCGCGCCAAGGACGCCTGCTACAAGGACATCCCGACCTCGCATGTTCGCAATTTCACCATGGCGGCTGATTTTCAGGATGAAACCTGGCGCTTCGTTTTGCTGCCCATCTATCTATCCGCCTACCGCTTTCAGGACAAAGTCTATCAGGTGATGGTTAACGGGCAAACCGGTGTCATCGCCGGGCAGAAGCCAGTCGCCTGGTGGAAGATCTGGCTGGCCATCGCCGCGCTTCTATCACCCGGGGTGCTGCTGGGGCTGGTTGGACTGGTAACGCTGATCTTTGGCGGCATCGGGGTTATACCGCTCATCCTGGGAGCTGTGCTGCTGGCGATCGGTGGTGGGCTGTCATTGATGATCTACCGTCAGGCTGTGCAATCGGAGGCTGCCTGATGACTATCCCAACCCTTCCAACTGTAGAGATCGTCGCTGAAGAAAGCCAGTTGTGGGGAACTGGCCTGCAGCCGGCTGGCTGCCCGGAGTGCGGAGCTGGTTTTCTCCTTTCCGCTCAGCCCGCCGAACAACGCTGCCCTAACTGCTGGTGCTCCAACCTGCAAGCCCAACCTGCGCGCTTGCGGCCTGAACCGCCAGAGTTAGTCATTCCTTTCCCCAAAAAAGCCCAGGACTATTTCACTCAAGCGCAGAATTTCGTTAAACCTGTGTGGCTGCGCCCTGATGATCTTGAGCCTGCTCGCTTGATCCAACGCGCTGTGCCGGTATTTCTGCCGCACTGGCTGGTGGACGGCAACCTGTCTGGGAGCTGGCAGGCGCAGCTTGGATATGACTACCAGGTGCAAAGCTCACAGGAATCCTACGGGAGCAGCGGCTGGAAGACGCATCAAGTGGTAGAGACACGCATTCGCTGGGAGCCGCGCCTGGGTCAGATTGCGCGCCGCTACGAAAACCTGGCTGCGCCTGCCTGCAGCGATTCAGCACAATTGGAAAAGCGCATAGGTCACCCAAACCCCAAAGAAGGCTGGCCTTACCAACCCGATTTGTTATACAAGGCAGTCTTACGGATTCCGGATATGCCCCCTGATAGCGCCTGGCCGGCTGCCCGCACACAGTTTAACCAGCATGCCGCTCAGGACTGCCAGATAGCCGCCGCTGGGCAGCATATCGATCAATTTTCCCTGAACGCTGAATATGAAGCCTTAAATTGGACACAGCTCTTACAGCCCTACTACAGCACAGCCTACCAGGATGACGACGGGCGTTTGCATACCATCCTTATTAACCCCTTCAGCGGGGCGTTGAGTGGGCCGCGCCTAGCCTCCACCCGCAAAGCCTGGCTTTACAGCGCTATCTCTGCCGGGATCGCTATCATCCTGTTGATCCTGGGTGCGGTGCTGCTGGCAAGCGCCGCGCTGGCCCCGCCCCTGAGCATTCTAGGCGCGCTAGCCATTATCGGCGGGCTGGCAGCGGGTATCTTTGCACTGGCCCCGGTGCTGTGGGCCTGGAATTGGAACCGCCAGCAAATCATAATCCCGATAAAGAAACAAGTATCTGCCTGAGGAGCCTGACCATGCAAAATTACTCAGTTTACCCCCTGGCTACAGTAGAAGATATTGCCCGCTTACGCCGCCGGATTGCCGCCAGCGGTCTGCCTGCCAAGAGCACGGACCAGAATCTGATCATTGGCACCTGGAATATCCGCGCCTTTGGGGCCGTTTACCCCAGCTGGATGCCCAGCCCGAGCAGCCCCAAGCGCAATCTGCGCGCCCTGGCTTCGATTGCGGAAGTAATCCGCTGCATGGATGTGGTCGCTATTCAGGAGGTCAAGCGCGATCTCTCGGGCCTGTATTTGCTATTGGATTGGCTGGGACCGGATTGGGGACATATCGTCAGCGATGTGACCGCCGGGGAAGGAGGTAACACCGAGCGTCTGGCCTATGTTTACGACTTGCGCCGGGTGACCCCCACTGGCCTGGCGGGTGAGATTGTCCTGCCGCCCAACAAAGACGGTTTTCCTTTGACACAATTTGCGCGCAGCCCCTTCATGGTGGGATTCCGCGCCGGAGAAGAACGCTTTACCCTGCTGACGGCGCATATCAAATATGGGAATATCCCCCTGGATCGCATTGGGGAATTACAGGATCTGGCCAGCTACATCGCCAAAGAGATCCGCGATCGGGCCACCCAGGCGCCTGGAGGTGAACCCAACTTGATCGTATTAGGCGATTTTAATATCGACAAGCGCAGCGATAACCCACTCTTCCAGGCTTTCATCTCCTCCGGTTTGCAGGTTCCACCACAGCTGGAGGGTTTGCGCACCGCTTTTGGCACAGTGCCCAAGTATTATGACCAGATCGCCTGGTTTATGGGCCAGATGAACATGAATTTGATAGACGCTGGGACAATCGACTTCGCCGGTGCATGTTTTCCTGAGATCACCCTGCAGGCGACATCCTTCCGTGTATCAGATCACCTGCCCCTGTGGGCGGCGTTTGATATCGACCACAGCGCCGAGAAGATGGCGCGCACTCTGGGCATAGACCCTGGCATGCCCGATCCTCTGTCGGTGGTGCCAGACTAACACATCCATTTGTAAACACTAAAGGAACGGCTATACGAAATACCTCGTGCGCTATTTTGCGCTCGGGGTATTTTTCTTATTCCAGGTTTCGTCATCCACCAGGGTCACGACCCGGTAGGCTTCGGCGTATTCCATCTCCTTACCCGCCGCTGCCCCGGCCGCCCATTCACGGATCATCTTCTCCGGATCCCAGTCGCGCATCTGGGAGACATGCGCCCGCAGAGCATCAATTTTTACCTGGATGGTCTCGTCAATCGCCACAAAGGTATCCCCGCCCTCCCACACCGTGACGTAGACTTTGCGCGGCTTGTGAGCGCTGAAGCCTTCATCGGCCAGCTCTTCAAATAAATTCGGCTGCCCGGCGGCTGGGAAAGTTGCGTCCAGTGCTGCCATGGCCGCGGCACGGTGATCGGGATGGTTGATGTATTCTTTGCCCGCCCACACAATCGTGGGGTCGCCGGTCACGACCACCTCCGGACGGAAGCGGCGGATCTCACGCACCAGCTTCTTGCGCAATTCCAATGTGGCGACCAGCAGACCATCTGGCTCACCCAGGAAGATAATCTCTGCCGCGCCCATGATCTGCGCCGCCGCACGCGCTTCGGTCTCACGCATCTCTCTGGCACGCGCGCGTGTCATGCCTGCTTCATCGATGCCGACATCACCGCTGGTGCACAGCACCAGTGAGATACGCGCCCCGGCTTTCGCCCAGCGCGCCAGGGTCCCGGCGCAGCTAAACTCAATATCATCCGGGTGCGCCACAATCGCCATAGCACTTTCAGGAGTATAAGTAGTTTTCATAAGCCCCAATCTTATCAAATTTAGCGCATTCCTCATAGCCCAGAACCACTTTCCTGAGCATCCTTCAACATTCAGCAGGGGCTTTCCAATCAAAACATGCTCCTAGCTCTGCAATTGCGGTTAGAATCGCATTATGACCCAGACGACCCTGCACCAGCAGCTCAAAGCCATCTACGCAGCCCAGGGCGGCAAGACAGAAGCCCTGTTAAATGGCTATCTGATCGATGTGCAGCTGAGTGATCTGCTGATCGAAATCCAGACGCGCAATTTTGCAGCCCTGCGCCCCAAGCTGGAAGCCCTGCTGCCCACCTACAAACTGTGCCTGGTCTACCCCATCGCCCAGCAAAAATGGCTGGTCAAACTGGACCGCCAGGGCGAGATCCTGGAGCGGCGGCGCTCTCCGCGGCGCGGGCGTTGGGAGCACCTCTTCCAACAACTGGTATTTTTACCGGCTATGCTCACACATCCCAATTTCAGCCTGGAAGTGTTGTTAATTCAGGAAGAAGAGCTGCGTCGCGATGACGGGCAGGGCAGCTGGCGGCGGGGTGGCTGGAGCATCCTCGACCGGCGTATGCTCAGTATCCTGGAGCGGCGCGTGTTCAACCAGGCTGATGATTTTCTCAGCCTGCTACCCGATCAGCTCGACGAGCCATTTTCCACCCGCGAGCTGGCCAAAGCCAGCCAGCTTCCTCCCAATCTGGCCTACAAAATGATGTACACCCTGCGCGCCCTGGAGCTGATCACCCCGGACGAAAAACGTGGCCGGACGCAACTTTACCGGCGTAAAGAGAACGGGTTATAATCCGCTTTTATCACGCATATTTGCTTTCGAAGGATTTCCAGGATGGCCGACGACCAAAAACAAGCCCAGTTTTTACCTTTTCACGCCATTAATGAATTCATGCGCCCCGACTTCCGCGGCGAAGTGGTGCGCTCGGCTCTGCAGGCGGTTGAAGCCTCCAGCGAAAACCGCGGCCGGCTGGACCAGCTCACGCGCAAGCACGTCTCTGTACCCGGCTTTCGCAACAGCGCCAAAGCTCCTTTGGGATTGCGGGTTAAACCCATTGGGGAAGCCTTTGAAAAATCACCCCAACTAGTGGCTGCCATCCTCAGCGCCTGGGCGGCCGCGCGCCCCGAGCTTGCCAGCCGGGTGCACCAGTTGTTAACTGAGCGCGGCTGGACGATTTTACCCCTGGAAGCAGAGCGCGCCAGACTACCCGGTTTCCTGACCCATTGGCCGAAAGGTGAAGATTTCGAGATCCTAGTTCAGGCCTACCAGGCTGCCTTCCCCGAGGCCGTCGAATCCAGCGATGAAATCAGCCTGATGGTGGTCTGGATCAGCGATCGCCTGCCTTATGATGTGGACGAAAACGACGCACAATGATCACGGTATATGCTCAGCAGCACACGCTGCATGCTACCGATCAGATCACCGTCAACGGTCAGCCCTGGATTACTGAAGAAATACCCGCCCGGGCAGAAATAATCCGGCGAGCAATCACAGAAACGGGCCTGAGCGAGATCATCCCACCCCAGGATTTTGGGATGGCTCCGATCCAGGCGGTTCACGATCCCGGTTTGCTGGCGTATCTGGAGAATATCTACACCATTAATACTGCACTAAATGCCGGAATTGCTGCGCCAGTATTTCCCACCACGTTTGCCGCGCGTATGCCGCGCCACTCCACACGCAGCCCAGATGGGCTGAAAGGGTTTTACTGCTTCGAGATCTACACCCCTGTTTTAGCAGGCACCTGGACAGCAGCTTACTGGAGCGCCCAATGCGCGCTCACCGCAGCCGGCATTCTCGGCGCAGGCGCCCAGTCTGCTTATGCTTTGTGCCGCCCGCCGGGCCACCACGCTGCCTATGACCTGTATGGCGGGTTTTGTTTTCTCAATAATGCTGCCATCGCGGCGCGCTCCTTGGGGGCTCGCACTGCCATCCTCGATATCGATTACCATCATGGGAACGGCACCCAGGAGCTCTTTTACCAGGACCCGCATACCTTGTACTGCTCGCTGCACGCCGATCCGGATGAAGAGTATCCATTCTTCTGGGGTGGTGCAGACGAGACCGGTGCAGGGGCTGGCCTGGGGATGAATTACAATCTACCCCTGCAGCGCGGTACTGGCGACGAAACTTATCTGGCAGCCCTGGAGCTGGCCCTGAAGCGCATCCAGGATTTTGTCCCCCGTTACCTGGTGGTCTCGTTAGGCCTGGATATCGCCGCTGGCGATCCGGTAGGTGGCTTTAATATTTCCGTGGAGGGAATGGCTGAAATTGGACGGCGCATCCGGGCTATAGAGCTCCCTACCCTGATTGTCCAGGAAGGCGGCTATCATCTGGACGTTTTGGGAAGCTATGGCCTGGCTTTTCTGAGCAACTTCAAGGGTTGATTTACTAGAGATAGCCGTTGCCAGCCATCCAGATCAATACCACAATGCTTAGGGCGCAGCTTTCAATAACCAGAAAAACAAACAGCCCAAAAATCCAGGTATTGAGTGCTGCTCTGGATTTCACATTGTGTAGTGAGCGAAGGTGTTCATCTTCTGGAAGCATGTTTCACACTGAAGAGTAGGTTATACCAGGCAAGCCTGAGTCTATGCCCCAATTAGCTGCTTACCGCACGATCCTTTTTCACAAGCCTGACCTGGTCTTGTGCCAGTTTACAGACGAAGAAGGACGCGCCACACTATCTGATTTTATCTCGATCCCCGCTATCTATCCAGCCGGGCGCTTAGATTATCGCAGCGAAGGGCTGTTGTTGTTAAGCAATGACGGGGAGCTGACGCATCGCCTGACTGACCCGCGCTACGCCCACCCCAAAACATACCTGGCTCAGGTGGAAGGTGTGGTTGAACTAGACGCGATCAAGCGTATGAACCGGGAGATCTTGCTGCCGGGGCTGCAAACTCGGCTGCCCGTCGTCAGCATGTGCACGGCTCCGAATGTACCCGAGCGCGAGCGACCGGTACGCGACTACCATCCGACCACCTGGCTGCAAGTCGTTCTGGTTGAAGGCAAGAAACATGAAGTGCGCCGCCTGACGGCAGCCGCTGGTTACCCAACCCTGCGCCTGGTGCGCACAAAGATAGGCAATTTGAGCCTGAGCGGACTGCAACCAGGCGCCTGGCGTGATCTGACCGAGGTGGAAGATCACTTGCTGCGCGCCAGCCTGAAATTGGACAAGCCAACCAAGAGGAAATCATGATGGACAATGATCTGATTTTTACGAGCGCCCAGCTGCGCCGCTATGATGGAGATGACGGACCCGCTTATATCGCCTATAAAGGCATCGTTTATGATGTCAGCAACTGCACCAAATGGCGTGGGGTTCTACACGAAGGACAACACTTTCCTGGTCAGGATTTGACCAGTGAGCTGGTTGACGCCCCTCACGGGGAAGAAGTTTTTCGCCATCCCTGTGTTCGCCGGGTCGGAATTTTGATCGGGTGATAAAATCAAACTTAAATCTTTACTTGCGAAAGCGCCATTTATGACTGTCAATCGACCTGATTTGAGCAAGCTTGACCCGGAAATCCGGGCTTACATTGAATTTCTCGAGAGCGAGATCCAGCGCCGTGCACACAGCGTCACCCGCCGGGCTCCCGCGGGTAGAAGTGTGCGGGTTTCAACAACGGAACCCGAGGACGATGAACCCATCTCGCAGACCAGCGAGCCTGCCGAGCCACCCACGACGATCAACCTGATCAGCGCCACCGCAAACGGACTGGCGAAACGCACCCTGCGGCATTTCTACAATCGCCAGCATCGAGGGGGGATGGGTGTTTTTGACCTGGAGACCCCTAAGGATAGCTATCCCTCGCTGCTGGCCCAGGCAGATGCAGGCCAGTTCTTGATCGTCATAACCGACCAGGCCAGGGCGTTTCGCATGCCACTGGATACCATACCTGAGACCGGCATTCGTGGGCGTGGCGAGCTCATCACCGGACGCCTGAACCTGGCCGAAGACGAGCGTCTGGCGGTCATTCTCCCCGATCAAGTTCAAGGCTATATCGCCTTACTGAGCCAGAGCGGAATGGTGCGCCTGCTGCGCCACCATGTATTTGGGGAATACATGAAACCCGGCACAGCGGTGTATGATTACCGGACTTTTGGACCGCTGGCTTCTGCCTGCTGGACAACCGGCAGCAATGATCTGTTTGTCGTCACGCGTGCCGGAAAAGCCATCCGCTTTGCTGAAAAAGCCCTATCCCCGCAAGGGGGGCTGGGTATCCGCCTCAATGCGAGCGATCAGGCGGTCGCTATCACCGGTGTAGACGAGGATGGTGCAGTATTCTTGCTGGGCGCGGATGGGCGTGGAACGATCCGTAACATGGCATCCTTCCTGGCCAATAAAGCTCCCGGGGCGAGCGGCAAGGTTGCCATGACTACCGACTCGCTGGTGGCAGCCGCTGCAGTAACGCCCGGAGATGACCTGGTGGTCATCTCCCGCCAGAGCAAGATTATTCGCTTCTCGACCTATGATGTGCCGGTAAAAGATGGCGTCGTACAGGGTGTGAACTGTATGGCCTTAAGGGCTGATGAGGTTACAGCCTTGCTGGTTTGCCCGCCCTACGACCGCATGTAAGCACAAAAGAATTTATTGTTAGGAGGTGACCCATGCCTGAAGCTCCGATGATCCCGCTTCCCAATTATGTCGAATACCCGCCTTCCGAGATGTCTCTGCGTGCGGAGCTCTTGCTGGAAGAAGCTCGCCGCCGGCGCACCGTGCGCATGTTCTCAGATCGCCCGGTCCCCATGGATGTAATCTATAATTGCCTGCTGGTCGCCGGGACAGCCCCCAATGGAGCTAATAAGCAGCCCTGGCATTTTTGCGTAGTCGAGGATCCGGAAGTCAAAAAAAGGATCCGTATTGCGGCAGAGGCCGAAGAAGTAGAGTTTTACACCAAGCGCGCCTCTGAACACTGGCTGGAAGACCTGATCCCCTTCGGCACCAACGCCGATAAACCCTATCTGGAAATTGCACCGGTCCTGATCCCGATCTTCGCCCGCTCAATCGAAGTCTTACCAGATGGCAGCAAAGAGAAACTATATTACGTACAAGAATCGGTTGGCATCGCCACCGGTATGCTGATCTACGCCCTGCACCATGCCGGATTAACCTGCCTGACACACACGCCCAGCCCAATGAAATTCTTGAATGAAATCCTGGACCGTCCATCCAACGAACGCCCGTTTCTGCTTTTGGTAGTTGGCTATCCGGCTGAAGATGCCGAGGTCCCGGACATTCACAAGAAACCTCTCTCCGAGATCATGACCTATTATTAGGAGCTCAAACTTGATTCCAAACCAATGGTATGCTGTCCTGAACAGTGATGAGGTAAAATCCGGTCGACCAGTTGGCGTGACCCGCATGGGTGAAAAGCTGGTGTTTTGGCGAGGCGAGAACGGACAGGTAGCCTGTCTGCGTGATTTTTGTGTCCATCGGGGGGTTGCACTGAGCGCTGGAAAGATCCATGGGGATCGGATCATGTGCCCTTTTCATGGATTTGAATATGACCACACAGGTCGGTGCACACGTATACCAGCTAACGGGCGCAATTCACCAGTACCCCAAAGCATTCATACACACGCCTATGTGACACAGGAAGCACAAGGCTTTATCTATATCTTCTGGGGTCCCACGGAAAAAATATCTGGTTCAGCCCGATTTTTCTCTGATATCGATGAGCGTTTCAGCTATGGTGAAGCAGTCGATCCTTGGAATACTCATTATGCTAGAGTAATCGAAAACCAGTTGGATGTCGCCCATCTTCCATTTGTGCATTTCAATTCTATTGGTCGAGGAAATCGAACACTCGTCGATGGCCCTTTGGTGGAATGGGTAGATGATGATTTCTTTAATTTATACGTGCAAAACCGGATCGATGATGGCACGCCTCCTGTTCGCCCACATGCGATGCAAAAACCAGATGTACCATTCAAGCTTGAATTCCTCTTTCCGAACTTGTGGGAAAACCATATCAGTCCTTCTGTTCGCGTAGTTGCTGCTTTTGTTCCGGTGGACGATGAGCACACGTTGCTCTATTTGCGCTTCTACCAGAATTTTATGAATCTTCCCGTGGTGCGCAGCCTGGTCAATCGTCTGGCAATGCCATTTAATATTTTTGTGGCGCACCAGGATAGAGTTATTGTCCAAACCCAACTCCCCAAACGTCCCGATTTGCGTGGAGGCGAAAAGCTGATCCAGGCTGATCAACCCATTATTGCTTATCGGAAACGACGACAGGAGCTAATCGAAGCTTCCATGAATCCAAATTAGTTCAAAACCCGAACCCTTATTGGTACATTCCCTGGTGCACCAAAGTGATGTTCTATCCCGGTACATTTGCAAATCCACACCACAACAATCAAGAAACAGTTTTCTTCTCGGAAATTATGCCGGGCAGATTGCTGACCAGCTTTGCCGGCAAAACGGTATAATTGATTCTGTTTTGGTGTTCGCTTGCCTGATGCAGATATGTGTCCATCTGATCCACTAACGGAGTTTCCCCCATCTATGAGTCGTCGCGCGTTTTTGCGCTTTTCCAGTGTGTTCCTTTTTAGCTTGCTGACCGCCTGTGACCTGTTAATCCCGGTTTCCGAAACGCCTCCATCCCGCGCCGTAACCCAGGCGCCGAGTGCCACATCCATTCCCTTTACACAGACAACCCGCCCGACGCGCCCTCCGGCAACCGTCACCCAGCCACCCCAGCCGACACCCACCACAGCCATCGATCTGGAAGTAATCGCCCCAGAAAACGCCGATCGCTTGTCTTTGGGTATGCAGTTCGACACCGGCTCCGCACTGGACTTTGCCTGGTTGCCAGAGGATCACGGCCTGGTGCTCAATACTACGGAGCAGGCTTTAACCACCAGCGAGCATGAATTTGCGCCATCGGCCTTTCTTGAAGTATCCAGTATCACCCAGTTTCTGCTTGCCCCGGACGGACAACAATACGCCGCCATACAAAGCAACCGGCAGGTCATGCTGGGCGATCTTACGCGGGGCATTACACAAACCCTGGCCGCACTTCCTGGCTCAGTCACCAGCCTGGCTTTCTCACCCGACAGTACCCGGCTGGCGGTTGCTTCCAGCGATGCCAACCAGATCGTGATCTGGGATACGCGCGGCGGCGTAATCCTGGCGAATTACACCCTGCCCTACTGGCTTGAGGATCTGGCGATCTCCGCCGATAATCGTCTCCTGGCTGGAGCTGACGTCACCCAATTCAGCTTGCTCTTCCTTGACCCGGCTACAGGCGCAGTCCTGCGCAGCCTGCAATGGACCGAATCCGCCAGCCCCGCACTGTACGGAGCAGTCCTGTCTCCGGATTGGTCGCAAGTTGCCTGGTATGCGCGCGGTACTGTGCAGTTGATGGATGCTGCCAGCGGCGCGTCAGGGCCGGCTCTGGAACACGAAGATTTTATATCCGCTGTTGCATGGTCTCCGGACAGCCGCATCATTGCCAGCGCTGCTGCAGCAACGATCGCAGAGGAATTTTTACCGGTTGTGCTCTTATGGGATGCTTTTTCAGGTGAACAATTAGCTGTGTTAGCGTTGAAAAACCCCGTCACTCAGCTTAAATTTAACCCCGCAGGCACACAATTGGGGATTCTTACCAGTGACGGAGGTTTTCAGTCATGGATAGTACAGCCTTAAACATGCCTTTATCAGCCGGCAGTCTTATCAATCGCGCCATCTTGCGCAGCATCGGTTGGAAGCTGGTAGGTAAGCGGCCTGAATATGCGAGATATGTGATGGTTGGTGCGCCGCATACCTCAAATTTGGATTTCTTCCTGTTTCTATTACTAATTGGCGGTTTTGATGTGAAAGCCTACTGGATCGGGAAAGATTCTCTCTTCCATGGCCTGCTAGGCAAAATATTAACCGGCCTGCGTGGTATCCCGGTTAACCGTCGTTCCAGCAATGGTTTTGTACAGCAAATGACCGATGTCTTTGCTCAGCACAAAGAGATGGTGATCGCCATCGCCCCGGAAGGCACACGCCAGCTCACCAAGCTGTGGAAGACTGGATTTTATTACATCGCCCTGGGCGCTCAAGTGCCGATTGCCATGGGATTTCTAGATTCGATGCGTAAGGAAGTAGGTTTTGGTCCAACCCTGATGCCTACCGGGAATATTGAAGCCGATTTTGAGATTATTCGTGAGTTCTATCAAGAAAAAGTTGGCTTAAACCCTGCTCAACAGGGTCTGGTAAAGATCAAAGAAACCCCGTGATCAAACTGTAATAGAAATTTACGAACCAGGAATTTGCAAACTCTATATAATATTTGCCGGCTATAGCCAAAATACATGCCAACCTAGAGGAGTTACCAAAGTATCCCCCATGAAACAATTCAAAGTTGCACTCCTGGCGAATTTAAAAAAGAATGCACCCCAGGTTGAAGGATTGCCCCCCGATCAATGGGATGATCTTGATTCAGAAAAAACCATCCAGGCTTTAACTGAATCGATCAAAGCAGGCGGTCATATCTGTGAATTCTTCGAAGGTAACCTTAAGCTAGTCAGCGAACTACCCAAATTCAAGCCAGATATGTGTTTCAATATTTGCGAAGGCCATTATGGCACTGCTCGCGAAGCGCATATCCCGGCGATCCTGGAAATGCTCCAGTATCCTTACACCGGCTCGAATGTTTTTACTCTGGCATTGGCGTTAGACAAACCCATGACCAAACGGGTATTAACCTATCACGATCTGCCTACCCCCCCCTTCCAGACCTTCGAACGCCCCAACGAACCGCTCAGCGAGGATCTGAAATTCCCACTCTTCGCCAAACCGAGCCGAGAAGGCACCGGCATGGGTGTCAGTTTGAAATCTACCCTGCACAATGAGGATGAGCTGCGCGAGCAAGTTAGCTACCTGTTGCAGAAATATCAACAGCCCGTATTGGTCGAGCGCTTCATTGAAGGGCGTGAGGTGACAGTAGGTGTGGTTGGAAATTTGATCGGGCCTGTTGCGCGCCGCTTGCCGGAAAATCTAAACGCACCCCGCATTGACGCCGGGCTGCGCTTCTTCCCACCCATGGAAGTTGACCTTAAGCCCTATGAGGAGACGGATGGCGTATATAGCAACCGCCTCAAGGTTGAGCTGGCTGACCAGCTGAATTACATCTGCCCTGCGCCGCTCGAAGCGGAGATGTTGGACGAGCTGAATTGGCTAACAGCGGCGGTCTTCCGCGTGACCGGGGCCAATGATGTCTCGCGGGTGGATTTCCGCCTGGATGTAGATGATAATTGGAAACCCTACATCCTGGAAATTAACCCACTCCCCGGTCTGTCACCGGGCATCTCGGATCTGGTTATCGAAGCGGCCGCCGAAGGCGTGGGGCATGCACATCTAGTAAACATGATCCTGGAAACAGCTTTGGAAAGATATGGACTAATTTAACCATTACCCGTATCTAATGCCAACATTTTCCGTCTAAGCTAATGTAGTAACCAAAAAATATTGATCCTTATCAATCTCCGGAAGCGGTAAATAAACAAAATGTACCGCTTATGTTCTTCCCTCCCAGTTCAAGGGTTGTCCAGGTTTCCCCGGCCCGGACAACCCCCGCAATTATTGTTTATACGCCGCAAAACCTCCCAGCAATGGGAGGTTTTGCGTTTAATCTCACGGACAAAGATGGCAGAAGAATAGGGAAGTATCACCCGCTTTGGATCATACGCTCAACCCGTTTGCTCAGCCATGGCTGATTTACAACCGTGATATCGCGAATCGCCTGCACCAACATCTCGGGGACTTCGTCCTTGATCATATATCCAGCAGCGCCCTGGTCCAGCATACCCAGGATATACTGCCGGTCATCATAAGCGCTTAAAGCTAAAATTTTAACGGCAGCATGCTGGTCGGTAAGCTGCCTGGCTACCGCCAGGCCATTCATGCGCGGCATTTCCACATCTAAAACCACGATATCTGGTTCCAGCTCTTCCACCATCTTAATCGCCTGGAAGCCATCACCGGCTTCACCGACCACCAACATATCTCTGGCTTTTTCAAGCAGCCTGCGCACACCCGTACGCACAGCGGCATGATCATCAACCAACAATACGCGGATTTTATTACTCGGCTTGGTTAATCTCTCCTTAGTCATCTGCTGTTTGCCTTATTCCATTTCATATTGCGTGCACAACGGTAAGTCATGTTAAAGACTTTAATATAAATTAGCCAGATGCTCAATTAGGAATGTACCCAATCAGGGTAGGGATTACCCTACTTGCCTATCGCTTGAAGCATCTAGCAGTCAATTTATAGCCAGCCCCCACGGACCGCCATTACCGCCGCCTCTACTCGCGAGGCCACGCCCAGTTTCGTGAAGATACCATCCAGGTGTTTCTCGACGGTTTTGACACTGATCCCCAACAGCAAACCGATCTCCTGGTTGGTTTTGCCATCTACGACGCCCTTCAATACTTCCAGCTCGCGGTTTGACAATTCCCCAGGGGTGAGGCGATCTTCCTGCATCCATTCGGTCAATTGGGCAGCAATTTTGCGGCTCACCCAGCCGCGCTCGCCGCGCGCTACCCCCCGTACAGCCTCAACGATATTTTCTGGGATCTCTTCCTTCATCAAATAGCCTGAGGCGCCATTGGCTAAAACTTCTTGAATATATATGCGGTCATCGTGGGCGCTGAGCGCCAGGATGGAACACGGTATTTTTTGCTCGCGTACATGTAACGCAATCTCATTACCTGGCATTCCAGGCAGCTCCATATCCAGCAGCACAACATCCGGTTGAAGCTCGAGGATCATTTCCAATCCCTGATTTCCATCACTGGCTTCGCCAATCACATCAATCCCTACCGAATGATCCAGTAAATTTCTTATGCCACTACGCACAATCGGATGATCATCAACCAATACAACCTTTATACGCGCCATACCTCACCTCCCCAACTAATTCTCCGCTTCTGCATCCATTACAGAGCGCGGTATTATCACCTTCACCAGCGTGCCTTCTCCAGGCTTTGATTCCACCAAAAATGATCCGCCCAGCGCTTCAGCTCGCTCGCGTGCTCCAACCAGACCCAGATGTCCTTCGCGAACGAGCTTTATCCAGCGCTCTGGTACGATAAAACCCTTCCCATTATCACTTATTTCCATGCAAACTTGTTCATTTTCCAGCTTAAGTTTGATATTCACCAGGTTGGCCTCGGCATGGCGCACGATATTTGCCAGGGAGGACTGGTAAACCCGGTAGAAAGCCAGGCGCAAGTCCTCTGGTAGTGTACGGCGGTCAGCATCCAGGTCCAGCTCAACCTGAATCTCAGGATGAGTTTCGCGGAAAATTTGCAGGTGGGAGCGGATCGCTTTTTCCAATCCAAAGGGAGCCAGGGTGGGTGGACGCAAGTCGCCAATCATGCCACGCAGCGCGGAGACCACCTGCTGTAGATTGCGCTTCATCTCTGCGAGTATTGCCAGAGCTGACTGGCTGCGGATTTTGGATTCGACAGCATCCAGGCCAAAAATCAACCCATACAGGTCTTGGATTGGCCCATCGTGGAGTTCCTGAGCCATATGCAAGCGCTCTACCTCCCTGCCATCGATCAACCTGCGGCGTAGCTCCGCTGTTTCTCTCAGATGGCGAGCCTGGCTTTCCGCCAGCTCGGCTTCCATCATTTTCCGGTGGGTAAGATCCCGTGTAAGCTTGGAGTAACCCTTCAGTACACCCGAGTTGTCAACCATTGAGAAAATAACTACATCCGCCCAGAATAAGGATCCATCTTTGCGGACCCGCCAGTCTTCTGTGTCGAAACGGCCTTCTTCACGAGCAGCCTCCAAAGCCTTTTGTGGTTTATTGGCAGCAATGGCCTGAGGGGTGTAGAACAAGGAGAAGTGCTTCCCTAAAATCTCCTGTTCCTGGTAGCCTTTAATTTTCTGTGCGCCAATATTCCAGCTGGTAATTCGCCCATCCAGATCCAGTGTATAAAAGGCGTAATCCTTTACACTCTCTACCAATTGGGTTAAGTGCTCTTCTCGTTTTCGCAAATACTCGATTGATTGGATGCGTTCGATACGCTTACCGAGCTGCTGTGCAACTTCAGCTAACCAATCCACCACATACTGGGGAGGTTCGCCATGGAGAGAAGAAAATTCCAGCACTGCACCCGTAGCGCTGTTCACTGGCACAGGCAGTCGATATATATTCGTCCCTATTTGAGTGTCGTATTCCACCCAGGCAACCGGCCATTCAACCAGGTGAGCTTCCTGTTGGGATTCCCCCTGAGCCACCAGGCTACCACGCCCGTACTGCCAACCTGTTGCTTCACAGATTATTTCCAGGGTCTGCAGGAAAGCTTGCTCGGCATCTTCTGCTTGAAGAACAGCAATGACAATATCCTTCAGGAAACGCGTCTGCTCTACAGGATCAGCAAGTCGCTGAAAGGGATGGGTTTCAGGCTTCTCTGTTGACCAGCTCAAAGGGCAGCCTCCTGGTGATTTTGTCACCCAATAAATTATCGCTATAAATTGCTGCCTTGAATTCTATCAGGATTTTAGGCTACTATGCCGATTGTCTCCTGCATTGTCGATAAATCCTGTTCAAAATGGAAGCATTCTACTACAATAACATTACCTGGTTTGTAGGGGAGATGAGCTTCACATATGGAAAAATCACATCCTATTGACTGGGAAGAATTGACAGCACGTCAGGTTGTTACAACCACCCTTGTGGTCGTAGGGGTCGGCCTGACGTTTTGGCTGTTTTATTATTTCCGCATCGCTTTTACACTGCTGTTTGTAGCAGCTTTTCTGGGTACGGCAATCCGCCCGCTGGTTGATTGGTTATTTCAGAAAGGAATACCACGCGCATGGGGTGTGCTGGTCGTTTACGTGCTTCTGATCAATCTGGTCGTTGGGGTAGGTTTCTTATTAATCCCGTTACTGTTAGAACAATCAGCTGAATTGGCCATTAAACTACCCATAACTTACCAAAATCTACGCGCCCAATTAATGATCTCGCCAAGCAGGCTGATCGGCATGATAGCCGCACAGCTCCCCCAGGTGCATACCTTTAGTGCCTCGGCTATAGACCCATCCAGTATAGATCCACTGGAACAAGTCAGCAACCTGTTGGCATTTACCGGAACGGCTTCTCAAGGGCTATTGGCTTTCCTGGCTATTTTTTTATTAGCTTTCTACTGGGCTCTCGACAGCGAGCGCACCATCCGCGGCCTGATGCTCTGGCTGCCTTCGCAATCCCGCCCAGGGTTACGTGATTTGATTACGGAGATTGAAGAGAAGATTGGCGGTTTTGTGCGCGGCCAGGCGTTATTGTGCCTGGCAATTGGCGTGGCCGCTCTGGCTGCTTATTCACTGATCGGGCTCCCCTATGCGCTGGTATTAGCCCTTCTGGCAGGCATTTTTGAAGCGATCCCGGTGGTTGGTCCTATCCTCGGAGCAGTACCTGCTCTACTGATCGCACTGACCATATCGAATCAGGCTGTCATCGGAGTCGTTATTGCCACGACCGTCATTCAGGTGTTAGAAAATTATATATTGGTGCCGCGCATCATGAAGAAAGCCGTTGGTGTCAATCCTATTGTGGCGATGCTCGCCTTGATCACGCTCACATCCTTGCTGGGTATTGCCGGCGCGCTGCTGGCAATACCGATTGCCGCCATCGCACAGCTTCTCCTGGACCGGTTTTTGCTTAATCGCACGCTGGATGTTTCTAGCGCGATTCCTGGGCGCGACTACGCCAGCCTGCTACGGTATGAATATTTGGAGCTCAGCCAGGACATCCGCAAGGTAATGCGCGCAAAAGAAGAGGACACAGATGAGGGCAGCGATGAGATAGAAGATGAATTGGAGAGGCTTGTCATGCGCCTGGATAATCTAATCGACCAGGTTCATCAACCAGAGGGGCTGCCATGAAACGCATAATCTGGCTAACCGCGCTGGTGCTCGGCACATTGGCAAGTCTGGTTCTATTGTGGCAATTTCGCCAGGCAGTGATTGTCTTTTTACTCTCCCTGGCGACGGCGGCAGGGATGCGGCCTGTGATCAGCTTCTTTATCAAGCGCGGCCTAAAACCTGGTTTAGCCTTGCTGCTGGCCTACTTATCCCTGGTGATCCTGGCTGGTGGATTGTTCGCAATGCTCGGCCGGACTCTCCTCTCCGATCTTGAGCAAATCACTGACAATCTGACAACAGTGTACGAGGAGATCGTGGATACCTGGCCTGAAAGCGATGACCAGATGCGTGAAACCATCGCTAACCAGCTACCCCCAGCCGACGAACTCTTTGGCTCCCTGGCAGGAGAAGAAAGCCGGCAAGCTTTGCAAGGTTTGATTGGAACAGCTTCTGGTCTGGCAGGATTCTTTGGCCAGCTGGTCGTGATCCTAATTTTATCGGTGTATTGGGGGGCGGACCGTGTCCATTTCGAACGCTTATGGTTGTCTCTGATTCCAGTGGATCAACGCACGCGTGCCCGCGCAGCCTGGCGCGCTACTGAATCCGGAGTGGGCGACTATATCATTGGTGAAGTAGTGCAGTCTTACCTGGTGGGCGTGATCCTCTTAGTTGTTTTCACCTGGATCGGCTTGCCCCATCCCGCACTATTGGCGCTCATCAGCGCCCTGGCCTGGTTCATCCCCTGGCTGGGCGCCGTCCTGGCAATTATTCCCGTGGTTGCCATGGGATTAACTGTAAGCCCTGGGATTGCCATTGCAGCCGGTTTACTTACCGCGCTCACCCTAGCGCTTATGGAGCTCTATGTGCAGCCCTGTTTCTTTGCCAGGCAGCGCTTTAATTCGCTTTTCCTGGTCTTGCTGGTGATCATGCTGGCCCAGGTCTCCGGTCTTATTGGCTTGATCGTGGCGCCTGTCCTGGCAGCCGCCCTGCAAATCGCTTTTCAACATTTTGTAGCCTCGCGCGAGGTCGAATTGCATGTAGAAAAGGTTAGCGAAGAAATAACCGAGCTGCGAACTATCCTGGATGGGATCGAACACCGCCTGCTCAATCAGGAACAGGCAGCCTCACCGGAAATGCTTAGCCTGATGCAGCGCCTGCATGGATTGCTGCAAAAAACAACCCAATATTTGCAATCAACCACCTACATCCAGGAGAGCGCACCCCAGAAGACTGGCCAGCGTTGAACGCGCGGAATTTAGGGGCAGCGATCCAGGTTGGCAATGGCTGCCTGGATTTGCTCCATGCGGTTTTCGGGATTAGGGTGGGTGCTGAAGAACTCAGGTGGGCGGGCTTGCCCATCACTGGCTGACGCAAGGACTTCCATTACCCGCAGCATCGATTGGGGGTCGTAACCGGTATCGTTCATAAAACACACACCCAATAAATCGGACTCAATTTCATCCTCACGACCATATTTAAGATTGACCACCTGACCAATCAGCATAGCCATCTGGGCGGCTTGCGCGCTGGATGGATTCTCCGGGTCATAGGCTGCGATCACTGCCGCCCCGGTCAGCCCTTGGGTCAGCTGCGTTTTGGCAAGCTGCTCGGCGGAATGCCGCCCGACTACGTGGCCAATTTCATGCGCCAATACGCCAGCGACTTCAGCTTCTGTTTCCAGGCCATTCAGCAACCCATTGGTAATAAATATCTGACCTCCCGGAAGAGCAAAGGCATTAATCGTTTGATCGTCATCTAAAACGTGAAAATCGAATTGATAGGGCGATTTTTGGGCTGCCGATTCAACAACGATTTCTTGACCGATGCGGTCGATGGTGGCCTGGATCTGTGAATCAGGCTCCAGTCCGCCAAATTGGGCAGCCATCTCTGGCGCGGCTTGCAGTCCCAGGGCAATCTCCTGGTCCACCGTCATAGCAATATGCTGCGATTCACCGGTTACCGGATTGTCCGCTTTCGACGTCAGATAAGTGAAGATCGAAATCAGTGCAAAGACACCAGCAATCATCAAACGGGGTAACAAATTCGATCGTCTGCGGGGTGTAGATTCTCGATACATGGCATAACCTCACGAAAGAAATTTATAAGGCGGATAAATTTTGGATTGAAAACCCCTCCCCGTTCAGGATAGACCAGGGAGGGGGCATTTTGTAAATCTTCGCTTCGATCTAGACTGGGGATCGTCCAGGAAGCAAGCGGACGATAAAGATCATAACTATGGCGCCAATTGTGGCGATTAGCAAGCTTTGGATATTAATCCCGCTCACGGTGGTGCCATCAAAGAGCAAGGTCGAAAGGTAGCCACCCAAAAGTGCTCCTATGATGCCAACAACAATGTTGCCGACCACGCCATAACCACTACCCTTCATCACCATACCCGCCAACCAACCGGCGATCAAACCAACAACGATCCAAGATAAGATACCCATCGTAATTTCTCCTTCTAGTAGATTAATAGTTGTTCGTGCTGCTTAGAGTTTGCTTTCGCGACTCTCGACTTCTTTAACAAACCGTTCGATTTCAGCTTCGGCCTCGGCGCGGGAGTATCCGTAACGCTCCTGCAGCCTTCCGGCCATTACATCCAGCTTGCCTTCGGCGAGATCGAGGTCATCATCGGTCAAGCGACCCCAGAATTTCTTGGCTTCACCGCGCAACTGCTTCCACTTACCTTCGAGAATGTCCTTATTCATATCGAAACTCCTTTCAACTTGTAAAAACCTGTTTGCTACATCCAACGATCTATCTATATGATACGCGCGCATTAGCCCCCCAACAATGGGGATCAACCACCACAGCGGCTAGGGAAGTGCATAAATTCTGGGTAGGGAATTCCCTACTTTGGAGCACTGGCGCGGCAAGAAAGCATGAATAGCAGCCTTCTATGTGTTCGCTGAAAGTAGGCTTACCAATAGGGCTCTAAACCAGCGGATTACTTGAGTAAAATGCCTGGCGACAAGTCATGTTTGGATAAGTATGTTCTGGCGTTTTACTAGATGCTATAATCATTTTATTATATAAGTGGAAAGCAAGCCGGAGGAACAACTGCGTGCATATCTTATCTGAATCCCAGGAAAAGATCCTGAATGCCGAAAGGCAGGTGCTTAATGACTTGCGGGTTGCTTTAACAGGGTTCGGTTTTTCGCAAGAGGATCAAAAAACGATCTTAGAATCCCTCGAGCAACTGGACGAGCTATTTCTGCTGGTTATAGTGGGCGAATTTAACGCCGGCAAAAGTGCTTTCATCAATGCCCTCTTGGGCAAACCTCTGCTTAAAGAAGGCGTCACACCCACGACCACCCATATCAACCTGCTGAAATATGGGGCAGCCGAGAACCGGTCGGTGATCGACGACACCATGCACGTGCTAACCTTACCGATCGACTGGCTGTCAGAGATCAGCATCGTGGATACACCCGGCACGAACGCGATCATCCGATCCCACGAGCTGATCACTTCTAAATTTGTACCGCGTTCCGACCTGGTGCTGTTCATCACCTCAGCCGATCGCCCATTTACCGAGAGCGAACGTAGCTTTTTGGAAAAAATCCGCAGTTGGGGGAAAAAAGTAGTCATCGTAATCAATAAAATCGACTTATTCCAGAATGAAGATGAGCTGGAACAGGTCGAACGCTTTATTACCGAGAATGCGCTGGCGTTGATCGGCATGACTCCCGAAATCTATCCGGTAAGCTCGAGGCTGGCGCTGCGCGCCAAGCTGGGTGAATCTGAGCTTTGGGAAGCCAGCCGCTTCGCCGACCTGGAAAAATATATCCGCGAGACTTTGGACGAACGCGGTCGCCTACGCTTGAAACTGATGAATCCCCTGGGGGTGGCTGCCCACCTGGTTGACCGTTATACCGGTGTGATCCAAGAACGTTTGGATTTACTGCAAGATGATATCAGTATGCTGGGTGACGTGGATAGCCAGCTGGCGCTGTACCGCGAGGATATGCAGCGTGATTTCAACTTTCGCATGTCCGACATCGAAAATATCCTGTTCGAGATGGAACAACGCGGGCAAGAATACTTCGATGATATCTTTCGTTTTGGGCGTATCTTCGACCTACTCAACAAGGAGCGTACCCGCATTGGTTTTGAACAAAAGGTGGTGGCAAATACTCCCACCCAGATCGATCGCAAAGTCACCGAATTGATCGACTGGTTGGTGGAATCAGACCTGCGCCAGTGGCGGGCGGTAACAGATCACCTGGCAGAGAGACGCAAAGCCCACGAGGACCGCATTATTGGCGATCCTGGTCTTGGTACGTTCCATTACGACCGCGAGCGTTTGATCGAAGGCGTAGGTCGTGAAGCGCAGCGTGTCGTCGAAACGTTTGACAAAGCCGCTGAAGCGCAATCACTTGCCGAAAGCGCTCAGGCAGCCGTTGCCGCCTCAGCAGCGATCGAGGTCAGCGCGGTTGGCCTGGGTACTTTGATCACCATCCTTGCCACCACCGCCACGGCGGACGTTACCGGCATCTTAATGGCAAGCGTGGTGGCAGCCATCGGTTTATTTGTGATCCCGGCTCGCCGTCGGCAGGCCAAGAATGAATTACGCGAAAAATTAGTCGCCTTACGCCAGCAGCTCAGCCTGGCTTTGCGCACTCAATTCGAGCGCGAGATTGAGCGCAGCATGCAGCGTATCCAGGAGGCGATCGCACCCTATACGCGCTTTGTGCGCGCCGAGCAAAATAAGCTTGAAGACACTCTCTCAAAGCTATCCACAATTGACGTTGAATTAGAAAGTTTGAAAGTACAAATTGAGCAAGAAACTGCTTGACGAGTTTTGCTGGCTTATGGTAAACTCATCAAGTTCTAAGCATACTCTGATGAAAGGAATGCGGAATTTATGAATCGGATCACCTACAATTTCCCGCTCGTCCGCAGCATCGCCGTTAGCAGCGGTTATGTGATTCCTTCGCGGAGTGTGCCTATTGGTCGTTTGTAACTTTTTAGACGGTTTCTTCCAGCGCCACGGGTACATTCCTTACCCCGTGGCGTTTTTTGTCTTAATGGTACCGGCATACGAACCGAAGTAAGGAGAACCGACAGTGGCTTTACCATCATCAACCAAAGAATTCGACCTCAAACAAGCCATACAACCCAACAAACTGGCTGGGTTGTGGGCTTTGACTGCGGGGTATAAGAAAGCCTATCTGGGAGCAACGGCTGGGCAGGCGCTGGCTGCCCTCTCAAAAACCGGTACCTATCTACTGCTCAGGGAATTCGTCGACAATATCCTGGGAGGGCAGGATGGCGCAGGCGCTCTGTTGTGGATCGCGCTGGGTTTCATCGCCCTGGCAATCTTTGAAGGTAGTTTTACCTTTCTGAGTGGTCGCCTGGCGGCTTATACTGCCGAGGGCATCGCGCTGCGTGTCCGCAACTACCTCTATAACCATATCCAGCGCCTATCCTTTACCTACCACGATAAAACGCAGACCGGCGAGCTGATCCAGCGTTCCACCTCCGATGTGGATGCCATCCGGCGCTTCTACGCCGATCAAGCCATCGGGGTTGGGCGGATTATATTGCTCTTTACGGTTAACTTCATCGCTATCCTGCGCTTGAATACGCAGTTAGCCCTGCTCTCGGTTATCGTCATCCCGATCATCATAGGGACCTCGATATTCTTCTTCAGGCGCGTGACCAAAGCCTACGAGGCTTTTCAGGAACAGGAAGCCGTGCTTTCGACCACCTTGCAGGAAAACCTGACCGGTGTGCGCGTGGTAAAGGCCTTTGCACGCCAGCAGTATGAGAAACAGAAGTTCGATAAGGATAACTGGGAGAAATACCAGCGCGGGCGCAAGCTCCTGACCATGCACTCACTCTTCTGGCCAATCTCAGATATCGTCTGCGGATTCCAGATGCTGGGCGGGTTCATTGCCGGCTCGCTGATGGCGATCGATGGAGTGATCACACCTGGTACTTATATCGCCTACGCCGGGCTGGTTGTGTGGCTGATCTGGCCTATGCGTAACCTGGGTCGCTTAATTGTGCAGACCTCCACGGGCCTGGTCTCCTTCGGGCGCGTGCTCGAGGTGGTGCGCGAGGACCGCGAACCCCTCACCTCCGGCGACTTTCTGCCCAATCAAGGCCTCCAGGGACAGGTGTTCTTCGAACAGGTGAGTTTTGAATATGATCCGGAGAGCCGTGTGCTGAACGATATCAGCTTTGAGTGCCAACCCGGGCAGGTAATCGCTCTGCTGGGTCCAACTGGTTCGGGCAAGACCACCCTGGTGAACCTGCTGCCTCGCTTTTACGATTACACCACCGGCAGCCTGAAGCTGGACGGGGTCGAGCTAAAACGCTACCCCCGCAAATACTTACGCAGCCAGATCGGGATCGTGGAGCAAGAACCTTTCTTGTTCTCGCGCAGCATCCGGGAAAATATCACCTATGGTGTTGGGCGTTCGGTTAGTGATCAGGAAGTTGAAGCGGCAGCCCGCGCCGCCGCTATTCACGATGTGATCCTGAAATTTCCAGAGGGCTATAGTACCCTGGTCGGCGAGAAAGGTGTAACCCTTTCCGGAGGACAGAAGCAAAGGGTGGCCATTGCGCGCACTTTGCTGAAAGATCCTCGCATCTTGATCCTGGACGATTCGACGTCCGCGGTTGACACTGAGACCGAAGCTGAGATCCGCACCGCGCTCGAACATCTGATGCAGGGGCGCACATCGTTCATCATCGCCCACCGCATCCAGAGCATCATGAATGCCGATCTGATCCTGGTGCTGGATAAAGGTCAGATTGTGCAGCAAGGCATACACGACGAATTGGTCAATCAGGAAGGCATTTACCGCCAGATCTACGACATCCAGACCCGCATCGATGTGGAGTTGGAGGCGGAGATTGCCAGTGTTAGCGAGCCCGCCTGGGCAGATTAAGGTTAACGACCATGAGTGATACCTATTACGAAGAAGAAGAATTCGAATCACAATTCAATGGCCAGACCGTCATGCGTGTACTGGCGCAGGGACGCCCATACTGGCATTGGATGGTGGGTTTTGTCGTTTCGATCGGTCTGGTGTCCGTCCTGGATGCCTACTTCACGTTCCTGTCCAAACGCATCATCGACGAAGGCATTGTCGCTCGCAATCGAGCAGTCTTGATGGAGATCGTTACGCAGTATGGCGGACTGATCCTGGTGCAGGCGGTCTTTGTGTTGGCGATGATTTACCTGACCGGCGTTCTGGGTGAGCGCATCCGGTACGACCTGCGCCAGAAGATCTTCAACCACCTGCAAGAACTCTCTCTGTCCTATTACAGCCGCACACCGGTAGGCTGGATCATGTCGCGCGTCACCTCGGATACCGACCGCATTGCCGAATTGATCACCTGGGGCATCCTGGATTCGAGCTTTGCGATTCTGAATATCATGAGCTCGGCATACTTTATGCTGCGCATCAACGCCCGCCTGGCGCTGATCGTCCTGGCGACAATCCCGGTCCTGGTCGTCGTGGCAATCCAGTTTCGCAAGAGAATCCTGGCAGAATATCGCCAGGTGCGCAAGCTGAACTCCAAAATCACCGGCGCATATAACGAGAATATCACCGGAGTGCGCGTGGTGAAAGCCCTGGGACGCGAAGATGAAAATATGCAGGAGTTCAGTGGGTTAACCAAACAGATGTACCGGGCTGGTTACCGCGCCGCCTGGCTCTCAGCCCTCTTCCTGCCCACCGTGCAGATCATCAGCGCCTTTGCCGTTGGCGCAATCGTGTATTTCAGCGGCCAGCCAGCCATGCTAGGTGAGATGAGCATCGGCGGCATCCAGGCGTTTGTATCCTATATCACCTTCATGATGTGGCCTATTCAAGACCTTGCCCGCGTGTATGCAGAGATGCAGCAGGCGATTGCCTCCGCCGAACGCATGTTTTCGCTGATCGATTCCGTGCCCGAGGTTCAAGACCAACCCGGCGCAGTCGATCCGGGCAGCCTGACCGGCGAGATCGTCTTCGAAGACGTTGATTTCTACTACGACAACGACAAGCCTGTGCTGAGTGGTTTCAATTTGCGCGTCAAACCGGGGGAAACGATCGCCCTGGTCGGCCCGACAGGCGGCGGCAAGTCCACCATCGTTAACCTGGTGTGCCGCTTCTACGAACCGAAACAAGGCGCCATCCGCATCCATGGCAAAGACTACCGGGAGTATTCCTTGCACGGCATCCAATCGCGCATTGGCGTCGTCTTGCAGACGCCGCATTTATTCTCCGGCACAATCCGGGAGAACATCGCCTATGGGCGTCTGGAGGCTACCCCACAGGAGATCGAAGAAGCCGCTCAACTGGCCGGCGCGCATGAATTCATCGCCAAATTTCCAAAGGGCTATGAAGAACAGGTGGGCGAAGGCGGCAATATGCTTTCCACCGGTCAGAAACAACTCATCAGCCTGGCGCGGGCGGTACTGGCCCAACCGGAGATTTTCGTGATGGATGAAGCCACCAGCTCGGTGGACACCATTACAGAAGCGCTCATCCAGCGTGGCATGGAGAATCTGATGAAAGGCCGTACCAGCTTCGTCATCGCCCACCGCTTATCCACCATCAAGCGCGCCAGCCGCATTCTGGTGATCGAAGATGGTAAGATTGCCGAAATGGGCACACATGCCGAGCTACTGCGCAAGCAAGGGCATTACTACCGCCTGTATACGAAACAGTTCCGCCACCAGCTGGAACAAGAGTACGACCTGGGACGTCTAACCGGTGGAGCTTCACCTGCGCCAGCCGGAGACTGATCGATCGAACTGGAACCTGTATGAAAATTGCTGTCCTGGCAGACGTACATTCGAATTTCGTTGCATTGCAGGCGGCAGCGGAGCACCTGGCACGCTGGCAGCCAGATCAGGTGATCCTGGCTGGTGATCTGGTCAATCGAGGGCCACGTCCGGCTGAGTGCCTGGATTTCTTTCAGGCACACGCCAGTCAGGCTGGTTGGCTGACGGTCCGTGGCAACCATGAAGAATATGTCATCGAGCAGGGCAGCCCAGAAGCACCTGTTTCCGGACCGGCTTATGAAACCCACCGTGCTTCGCGTTGGACCTACCAGCGCCTGGGATGCGATCTGCAGCCCTTGCTCGATATGCCCTTCCAGCAGAGTGTGTTCGCGCCGGATGGAAGTGAGCTGCGCGTGGTGCATGCCTCGATGGGCGGCAATCGGGATGGGATCTACCCACACACCCCGGATGAGCAGCTGGCCGGGCAGATTGCCCCAGCCACGGCAGTGTTGTGTGTGGGTCACACCCACCGCCCGCTGATCCGCAAGCTCGACAGCACTCTGATCGTCAATGCCGGCTCGGTAGGCCTGCCATTTGATGGCAACCAGGAGCTGGCTTACGCGCAGATCACCTGGCGGGCAGGAGAGTGGTGCGCCGAGATTGTACGCCTGCCCTATGATGTGGAAAAGGCGCGCTCTGATTTTTTCGACTATGGATACTATGTAGAAGCCGGACCGCTGGTGCAGTTGGTGCTGGTGGAGCTGTTAACCGCACGCTCAATGCTGTTCAACTGGTCACATCGTTATCAATCTCGGGCTGAGCAGGGCAGCATCAGTATGCAAGATTCCGTAAAGGAATTCCTGCTCGATGAATTCGGTGCATCCGCCCGCCAGCGTTTTGAATTAAAATAATTAGGAGTTACGCAGTTCCGGGGAAAATGGGACACCCATCCTCCAACCAAGTGCGTAAGTTCAAATAATGTAGTGAGCTTAATCGACGATAATCAAGGAAAAACCGCCATGAAAACCAATCTTTGGTTTAAGCAACTGCTCGTGGTCTGGGCCCTGACTGCCCTCCTAGCCGGCTGCAACCTGCCCGGAGAGAGCAGCAGCCCCACACCTGATCTTGCCATCATTGTCTCCAGCACTCAAACGGCAATGGCCATCCAGACCGTGATTGCTCCGGTCACACCCACAAGCGCGGAAACCGCAGCCTTCCAGCCCACCGAAACACTCTCAATTACGCCCACCGTAGAGATCCCGCCTACGACCACGCCCACCAGTGCGCCCCCCACCCCCACCCAGCAAGCCAATTGCACCGATCGGGCAGTCTTCGTCAGTGAGACCATCCCCGACGGCAGTAGCGTAAAACCGGGCCAGCAAATCGAGAAAACCTGGCGCTTGCGCAACTCCGGTGACTGTACCTGGAGCACCGGCTATGCGCTGGTTTTCAAAAATGGTGCCCAGATGGACGCCGACAGCCCGCAAGCCTTGCAAACCCCGGTTGCACCCGGCGAGACTGCTGAATTAAAAGTCGAGCTGGTTGCGCCAGCCTCGGCGGGCACTTTTCGCAGTGAATGGATGCTGGTGAATGCCGCGGGTCAAGAATTTGGCCTGGGGCTGGACGGAAGCCGCCCATTCTGGGTGGAGATCGTGGTCAGCGAAGCCGGAGCCAGCCTCGATTTAGGGACTCCAGATTGGTTTGACAGCTTCGACGCAGATCTGGACCGCTGGTATCTGGATGCAGACGAGAACATCGAGTTTGCCATTGATGACGGCTTCCTCACCATGACTGCCTTTCATCCTTCCGGTGACAACTGGCGCATTGCCGAGCTGCGCGAGCTCAGTGATTTTTATTTGGAAGCCAAGGCTACCTTCGGGGAGCAGTGTTCAGGAAAAGATAGCTTTGGATTCATCGTGCGCGCCCCAGACTTACCCAGTAATGTGATCGATACGGGGTACGTGTTTAGTTTCGCCTGCGATGGGAACTTCCGCTACTACCGCATGGATGGCGGCGAATATGTGGGATTGCAGAACTGGAAAACCAGCGCAAGCTTGAATGCCGGGGCTGAACAGACCAACCAGGTCGGTGTCTGGGCGGAAGGTAATACCTTGCGGGTTTATATCAACGGGGATATGGTCGCCGAATTCACCGATGGCGCTTACGCCCGCGGGCTATTTGGGTTGCTGATCCGCTCCGAGTTCACCAATAATTTTACGGTAGCCGTCGACGAGATGTCCTACTGGACATTACCCTAATAAGACTGGGTCATCAAGAGACAGAGCAGCCAGATGGACACAGGCTGCTCTGTTTTTTATCGATTGAGAATCGAGAGCTTGCTACTCGATGACGATGTCTTTGGGATTGAAATCTACGGCGGGCAATTCCATCTTCATGTCTTTCAGGGTTTCAACGATGATCTGCCCAATAAGTAAATTGCGGTACCACTTACGATTGGAGGGGATAATATACCAGGGGGCGTACTCAGTACTGGTCTTCGACAGCACATCTTCATAAGCCTTCTGATAATCAGGCCACAGCTTGCGCTCCTCCAAATCCCCAACATTGAACTTCCAGTTCTTATCCGGCTCATCGAGGCGCGCTTGCAGGCGTTCTTTCTGCTCTTTTTTGTCGATATGTAGATAAAACTTAAGCATCGTCGTGCCTTCTTCGGCTAACAATCGTTCGAAAGCATTAATTTGGTCGTAGCGTTTCTTCCACACGTCCTCGTCCACCAGCGAGTGCACCCGCACCACCAGCACATCTTCGTAATGGCTGCGGTTGAAGATGACGATCTCACCTTTGCCTGGGGTCTGTTTGTGCACACGCCACAGATAATCATGGGAAAGTTCTTCGGGGGTTGGCACTTTGAAGCTTGCTACACGCACTCCTTGCGGATTGACCCCATCAAATACATGCCGGATGACGCCATCTTTGCCACTTGTATCCATCCCTTGCAGCACGATGAGCAGGCGGTGCTTTTGTTCAGCATAAAAGAGCTCTTGGAGTATTTCAAGCTCATCATTTAATTGATCCAGATCAACTTTGCCCTCCTCCTTATTACCATCCGCCAGGCTTTTATCGTCCGCATCCCAATCATCGAGGTTGATCTTCTTCCCGGGTTTGACAAGATAGCGATCCATATGCAACCTCCTGTGAAATTTTCCCCAATTATTTTTCGCC
>CAYXDC010000016.1:0-19877 GCA_964463505.1 uncultured Anaerolineaceae bacterium | reverse complement strand
CCAAGTGTGTAAGTCCTATATTACTTGAACATTATGATAACACAGGCGATGGAAAGCCGAATAACACAAGTACAAGCACGGATTATGAGGCCATTGCACATACAAACGATATGACTTTCGTAGCTAACACTTAACGGCGAATTTGTTACAATGCTTATAGAGAATATCTTGTATGAGTCAAAAACAAATGGACGATCAAAAGATAGCGCCAGACCAACCAATCCAATATCTGCAATACAGCTCCGGGGCGTGGAAACACAATATTGGTGATGTGATTGCAGAGAAACCTGTATCTCTGACTGTGAATGGTGAGGTGTGGTTGACTTTGATGTGCACCCCCATTGATCTGGAGGCCCTGGCAGTTGGCTTTTTATTCAACGAGGGCTTTATCCAGAGCTTGGACGAGGTGGCGGATGTGCGCGTCTGCAAAAACCAGGAAAATATCGATGTCTGGCTTAAACAACCCCTGGAGAAACCCAAACACTGGCGGCGCACATCCGGCTGTACCGGAGGAATAACCTCCATCACCGGTGAGAACAATGGCCCACGCGTGCTTAATGGCGGCACGATTTCCCCCGCTAAAGTTTGCGAGTTGGTGTCCCAATTGTTCGATGTCCAGGACCTGTATCGCAAATCCGGTGGAGTGCACACCTCCGCGCTCAGTGATGGAGAAAAAGTCTTGCTGGTGGCTGAAGATATCGGCCGCCACAACACCCTGGATAAAATTGCCGGCAAGCTATTAATTCTAAAAACGCCGCCTGCCCGGCGTATCCTGATGACGACCGGTCGCATCAGCTCCGAGATGCTCCAAAAAGCAGGTCGCATCAAAGCCTCAATCCTGATCACGCGCACCTCGCCCAGCTCGCTTTCCATCGCCATGGCGGAGCGCCAGGAGATCACACTGATCGGCTATGCGAGACGCAATCAATTTAATCTCTACACCCACCCGGAACGCCTGGCGGATTTGCAAGGCGATTCTGAAAAACTGGAAACTCAAAACGAAAATGAAACTCTCTGAAATAGTTCAAATAGTCGATGGAAAATTTTTTACCCCCCAACCCACCAAAGATGTAGAAATCAATGGTGGTTGTGGCGCGGATCTGATGAGTGATGTACTGGCAAGCGCCCAACCCGAAAGCATCCTGCTCACAGGATTGAATAACCCCCAGACCGTTTGCACGGCGCAGATGGCGGATATCCGCGCCATCATCTTTGTGCGCGGCAAGCAGCCTACAGTAGAGGTCCTCGAGACCGCCCAGCGCGAGAATATTCCGATCATCTCCAGTCCACATGGAATGTTTGAGCTGTGTGGTCGGCTTTACACAGCCGGCTTGCCCAGTCGAGAGCTCCAACCTTTGGACTAGCCCATGTCCAGCACCCAGGAACTCTATGGTCGTAAAGGCACACTCGTCACGGATGCCACAGCGCACGACATCACCCGCGTAGAAGAGCTCGCCTACGACATTCGCATTGAAGAGGTGATGACCACCGAGGTGCATTATCTTGCTCCAGATGCGCCGATCTCTGATCTGCTGGAATTGATGCGCACCACACGCATCTCCGGCGCGCCCGTCGTGGAAGATGGCAATCTGATTGGGATTGTCAGCCTGGAAGATCTGATCCGCGCCCTTACCGAACATGACACCAGTTCGCCAGTTCGAAAATATATGAATCCCCGGGTGATCACCGTGAACGGCTCAGATCCGGTGATTGAAGCCATGGAGTGCTTTACCAAGAACAAAGTCGGGCGTTTCCCGGTGGTAGATCGCGAAGGCAAGATGATCGGTATGATCACCAAGGGTGATGTCACGCGCGGACTGCTCATCTCCTTGCAGCATGATTACCAGGCTGAAGAGGTGCGCCGCTATCGAGCCAGTCATTTATTCGAGGATATCAACTCCGACCGCACCAGCTTGATCCTGCGCTATAAAATTAATGCCGGTGATTTCATCCATGGCGGCAAAGCCTCCAGTGATATAAAACGCGCCCTTTTGCGCCTGGGAGCCTCGCCACAAATTGCAAGGCGCTGCGGGATCGCCATTTACGAAGCGGAAATGAACCTGATCATTCACACCACAGATGGCGGCCTGATCCGTGTGGAGATTGAACCACATCGCATTACGATGCAAACCATCGATGATGGCCCTGGAATCCCGGATGTAGACCTGGCCATGCAAGCCGGATACACGACCGCTTCCCAGGATGTGCGTGAAATGGGCTTCGGCGCCGGGATGGGTCTGGTTAACATACGGCGCTGTGTGGATTCAATGTCGCTTAAATCCAGACCGGAAAAGGGTACCCGGTTGGACGTGAAAATAAACCTCCAGGATACAGAAAGTTTTCGGGAGCTGAGTCAAACCCCAAAAAAGGAACCAAACGATGGATCTGCAACAGATCGTGGATGAGCTGCACCTGAAACCAATCACTGATTCCAAAGCCTTAGAAAACATACCCGTTACCAGCGCCTACGCCTCAGATCTGCTGAGCTGTGTGATAGCCAGCGCAAAATCCGGAGGTGTGTGGATCACCTTGCAGGCGCACATGAATGTGGTCGCGGTAGCCAGCTTGCTCGATATCAGCGCAGTGATCCTGACCGAAAATGCCCAGCCTGATCCAGCGGTTCTGGAGAAAGCCAACGAACAAGGCGTCAGATTGCTTTCCAGCCCACAGACAAGCTTCACCATTTGTGGACAACTATGGAGTTTGGGTCTGCGCGCCTCGTAAAGCGCGACTGGTACTGGCAGGCGATGAACAACTTCCATACTTACAGGGCAGAGCTGCACGTTCACACGGTGCTTTCACCCTGTGCGGGAGTGGAAATGATCCCACCGCTGATCATCCGGCAGGCAGAACGACTCGGGATTGATTTAATCGCCATCACCGACCACAATGCCAGCGCCAATGTCTCGGCCGTAATCGCCGCAGCTCAAGAGAGCACAGTGCATGTGCTGCCCGGGATGGAGCTGCAAACCCTGGAAGAAGTTCACATGCTGTGCGTGTTCGATTCACTCGTTGCGAGCAACGCCTTCCAGGTTGAAGTGGATCAGCGCCTTCCAGATATGCGCAACAATCCTGAATATTTTGGAGAGCAGTTTATCGTCGATGACACCGGAGAGTTCATTCGCCGTGAAGAGAGATTGCTGTTGAGCTCAGCCAATCTACCACTGGAAGAAGCAGTGCAGCTTGTGCATGCCTATGGCGGGCTGGCGATCCCGGCGCATATCGATCGCCGCGCCTATGGATTGATCGCCAATCTGGGTCTGATCCCCACTAATTCCGAGTTTGACGCCCTGGAGATATCCAGCCAGCTAGCGCTCAGCCAGGTAGCCGAACTCATCCCCGGAGCCAACCGATTCCCGCTGATTCAATCCGGCGATGTACACTATCTGGCAGATTTCCTGGGCGCTAACCTGCTGACCCTGGCTGAGCCAACCATTGCCGAGATACGGCTGGCCCTCAAGCAGGAGGATGGGCGAGCGCTCAATCACCTGCCTGCTCCGGCGCCAGCAACAGGATGAAATGCCGCGAGAAGTTGCTGACAACCGGCATACATGCAGGTGACATTTAGAGGTTGACCAAAATCATCAGTTGAATTAGACTTATATTGTGGTAATTTTCACAATACAGAAAACAAAATCAGCATTATGCTGTCAAAAAAAACAGGTGACTGAATGACAAAACTACTGACCAATGTGGCCGAGACCGATCCTATCGCGATTCCCGAAAAACGGATATTAATCGACCAGATCATCGAGACGAACCGTGCCCGAAAAGGCTCAACCATGGTGATCCTGAATGAGCTGCAAAACCGGATTGGTTTTATCACCCCGGCGATGCAGGCTTATACTGCCCGGCAGCTGAACGTCCCGCTGGGTGCCATCCACGGGGTAGTGACGTTCTATTCTTTCTTTTCCACGCAACCGCGCGGGGCGCACACCATCAAATTTTGCATGGGCACAGCCTGCTATGTCGGCGGCATGCCGCAGATTATCGAAAAAGCCAAACAGGCGTTGGGAATTGAGCTGGGTCAAACCACCTCTGATGGTCAGGTGACTCTGGAGGTATGCCGTTGCGTGGGTGCGTGCAGCCAGGCGCCGGTCATCGTCGTGGACGATGAAGTGCTGGGGCGCGTGCGCCCCAATAAATTCCCCCAGATCCTGCGCCGCGTGCAGGCAGCACCAGAAGCAGTCAAGGCTGAATGATGAAGGAAATCGCGCTGCACTTACTGGATATCGCTGAGAACAGCGTCTCAGCGCAGGCCAGCGCGGTTGAAATTATGGTCTGCGAAGATCTGCACGCCGATCGCCTGGAAGTGCAGGTTAAGGATAATGGCAAAGGTATGCCTCCTGAGACAGCCCGACAGCTAGGAGATCCCTTTTACACGACGCGCACCACACGCAAGGTTGGCCTGGGCATACCTCTCTTTGAGGCAGCCGCGCAAGCCTGCAATGGCTCGCTCAATGTCAGTTCTCAGCCGGGTATGGGCACTATCATCCAGATCGATTTTCAGTACAGCCACATTGATCGCATGCCGCTGGGTGATTTTCCTGCCACCTGCCTGGCGCTCTTGATCGCCCATCCCGAAGTCAACTGGCGCTTTATTTATCGCCAGCGCAGCCCTGGTTCCAGCCAGGCTCAGGAGTATATTTTCGATGATGCCCCGATCAAAGAAATCCTGGACGGGGTTCCGTTGTGCGAGCCAGGTGTGCTTGGCTACCTGCGCCAGACCCTCGAAGAGGGCGTGGGTGCCATCGCCAGCTCAGCACAATCTGTCAGGCACAGCCTGATATCGAATTAATCAAAATATGCCACGCAGCCCAGAATAGAGCAAAAGTGGCCAAGGAGAAACCAAATGCCAGACATTAAATCGCTTGAAGACTTAATACGCATCCGGGAAGAAGCCATCCAAAAACGCCAGTTGAAGCAAGAGACCGGGCATGTGCAAATCACGGTCGGCATGGGGACGCCCGGGATTGCCGCAGGCGCCCGTGAAACCATGAAGGCCATCCTGGAATTCATCGAAACCCGCCAGCTGGCCAATACAGTTGTGCGCCAGACCGGAAATATCGGCCTCGATTCGTGGGAACCGATCGTGCAGGTTGTGATTGGCAGCGAACCCCAGGTTACCTATGGCAAAGTCACTCCCTTTGCAGCAACTCGCATTATGGAGGAACATGTCCTGGGTGGGAAAATCGTCAAAGACTATCTTATCGAGTAGGTGTATTGATGGCTTATTTTCGTTCACACGTACTGGTGTCGGTTGACCCGGAGTGTCTGGCGCGCGGCGCGCATGATGTCATCGACGCGCTAAACGATGAGTTGGTCGCCCAGGGCTTGATCGATGAGATTCAAGTTCTGGAGACCTCGCGCATCGGGGACCCGGATAAATTCGGGCCAGACATGATGGTGTACCCGGAAGGCGTGCATTACGCCGGGCTCTCCGCCGATGATATTCCCTATTTGGTGGAGGAGCACTTCCTCAAGGGCCGCGTGGTGGAGAAGATGCGCGCCCACGAAGTTGCAGCCAAAGATGAGGAGCTTGGCCCACCCAAACCCAAAGAAGTGCGCATTGTGCTGCGCAACTGCGGGGTAATCGACCCTACCAATATCGAAGACTATATCGCCGAAGACGGGTATATGGCGCTGGGGAAGGTGCTCAGCGAGATGACCCCCGAACAGGTGATCGAGACGGTGCTGGCGTCGGGCTTGCGCGGGCGCGGCGGAGCAGGCTTTCCGGCTGCCAAAAAATGGCAGCTCTGCCGCAATAATCCTGGTGACATAAAATATGTGATCTGCAACGCCGATGAAGGGGATCCAGGGGCATTCATGAACCGGCGCGTGCTGGAATCGGACCCCCACTCCGTAATCGAAGGCATGGCCATCGCTGCCTATGCGATTGGGTCCAGCCAGGGCTATATTTACTGCCGGGCGGAATATCCTCTGGCTGTGGAGACCCTGGAGATCGGCATCCAACAGGCACGCACCCTGGGGCTGCTGGGGGACAACATCATGGGATCGGAGTTTAGTTTCGATCTGGAAGTACGCATGGGCGCTGGAGCTTTCGTGTGCGGTGAGGAAACCGCCCTGATGGCTTCCATTGAAGGCAAACGCGGCGAGCCGCGCCCTCGCCCGCCTTTCCCGGCTGCACGCGGTCTGTGGCAGAAGCCCTCCAATATTAACAATGTTGAGACATATGCAAATGTACCCCAGATCATCCTGAATGGTCCCGAATGGTTCGCCAGCATGGGCACCGCGGGCAGTAAAGGCACCAAAACCTTTGCGATTGCGGGCGATGTGGTCAACACCGGGCTGATCGAAGTACCCATGGGTATCACGCTGCGCGAGATCGTTTATGATGTAGGCGGCGGCATAAAAGATAACAAAGCCCTGAAAGCCATCCAAACCGGCGGCCCAATGGGTGGTTGCTTGCCTGCCTCGGATATTGATTTGCAGGTGGATTATGAATCCCTGACCCGCGCCGGCTCAATGATGGGCTCGGGTGGTATGATCATCATGGATGAAGGCACCTGCATGGTGGATATCGCCCGCTTCTTTATGGAATTTACCCAGGAAGAAAGCTGCGGGAAGTGTACGCCGTGCCGGATCGGCACACGGCGCATCCTGGAGCTTTTGGAGCGCATTTGCAATGGGCACGGGCAGGATGGCGATATCGAACGGCTGGAAACACTTTGCCAGGAAGTCTCGCGCAACAGCCTGTGTGGCCTGGGCCAGGGCGCCCCAAACCCCGTAATCAGCACTTTAAAACACTTCCGAGCTGAATACGAAGCCCACATCTACGAAAAGCGCTGCCCGGCCAAAGTATGCCGGTCGTTGATCAGCTATCGTATCATGGAAGGCATTTGCACCGGATGCACCGTATGTGCCCGCAATTGCCCGGTTGGCGCGATCAGCGGCGAGCGCCGCCAGGTGCATCTCATTGATCCAGATACCTGCATCCGCTGCGGCATCTGCCAGCAAGTCTGTAATTTCAATGCCATTGAGATCATCTCATGAACCAGATGAACTCGGGTTCACAAGGAGCAACTATGGCTGACACAAAAATGAAATTTAATTTCCCAGAGATTGTGGAAGAAGCAATCCAGAAACATGGCTTACATCCAGATGCTCTCATCCCAATCCTGAGCGAAGTAAACCAGAGCTGTGGCTATATACCCGTCGAGGCCATCAACGAGGTCAAGAAACGCCTGCACCTGCCTGAAGACCGGGTCTATGTGCATGAAAGCCAGTTATTTTCAATTGCCAGTTTCTACCATATGCTCTCTACCAAACCCCGCGGCCGGCATGTGCTCCTGTTTTGCGAAAGCGCTCCCTGCCACGTGATGGGCGGGCGGGAATTGTGGCGCGCCATTCGTAAGGAGCTTAATCTCAACGCAGGTGAGACCAGCCCCGATGGAAAATGGTCTCTGGTGACAACCAGCTGCCTGGGCGCCTGCGGGGTAGGTCCGGTGATTGTGGTGGATGATGAGATGTACGGTAATGTCACCCCCGATCTACTTTCCGGCATTCTGGCCCGGTATGAATAGGAGCAGTGCATTATGAATGCTACTCGATCCATGGTACTTGTCTCAAATGATCCAGTAAGCCTGGAACGCGGCGGGCGAGAAGTTTATCAGCGTCTTCAGCAGGCGATTGCAGGCTTTGGATTGCAGGATGAAGTGACTGTCGCTACGATCGCGGATGCCGGGCGTGCGGATATCTCACCCCTGGTGATCATCTATCCTGAAGCGATGGTGTATGGTCCGGTCAAACCGGAAGATGTTCCCCATCTGGTAGAGGAGCATCTTCTCAAAGGCCGACCGGTCGTGGAGTGGTTGGCCCCGGTACGCGAGCTTACGGGCAAGATTGCCTGGTTGAATGCGCGCAAAGGCACTCTGCCCGCCGAAATGCGCATCGTGCTAGAACGCTCCGGCTTGATTGACCCGGAAGATATCGAAGAGTATATTATCCACGATGGTTACCAGGCGCTGGCGAAAGCGCTGACCGAAATGACCCCCAAAGAAGTCACCGCTGAGATTGAGCGCTCTGGTTTGCAGGGGCGCGGCGGCGCCGGTTTCCCGGTCGGTCGCAAATGGAGCTTTGTCGCCGGTACACAGAGCGACCAGAAATACGTCGTCTGTAACGCCGATGAAAGCGAGCCCGGCACTTTCAAAGACCGGGTGATCCTGGAAAGCGACCCACATTCCATCATCGAAGCCATGATCATTGCCGGTTATGCAGTCGGCGCCAGCGAAGGATATATATATATCCGCGGTGAATACCTGCTCGCCCAACAGCGCTTCTCCCACGCCATTGAGCAAGCCCAGGCGATGGGCTTAGTGGGCGAGAATATTTTTAACAGCGGGTTTAACTTCCACATCCACATGCATAGCGGGGCAGGCGCCTACATTTGTGGAGAAGAAACCGCACTGATTGAATCGATAGAAGGCAAACGCGGCGAACCGCGCTCGCGGCCGCCCTATCCCACCACGCACGGCTTGTGGGGCAAACCCACCCTGGTCAATAATGTCGAGACATTGGCCAATATTCCCCCCATTTTGCGCCATGGCGCTGAGTGGTTCCAAAAGATTGGCACCCCCAGCAGCCCAGGCACCAAGGTGTATACCATCCTGGGAAATGTCAATGTCACCGGCTTGATTGAAGTGCCCATGGGCATCACCCTGCGTGAGGTAATCAGTATTTACGCCAAAGGCATAAAGAATGGCAAGAACTTCAAGCTGGCTCAAACGGGCGGGTCCAGCGGCTCGATTATCCCCTCCGTTCTGCAGGATACCCCGATGGATTTCGAAGGCTTTCGTAAGGCAGGGGTTTCCCTCGGCTCAGGCGCTCTGCTGATCGCCGACGAGGACACCTGTGTGGTTGACTTAGCAAAAACCCTGATGAAATTCTTCGAGTTTGAGAGCTGCGGCAAATGCACCCCCTGCCGCATCGGCACCCACCAGGCGCATGACATTCTGGTCGCGATCACCGAAGGCCGCGGACAGCTCTCCGACCTGGACGAATTGCTGCACCTGGCGGAAGGCATGCGTGACCTGTCTAACTGCGGCCTGGGACAAACGGCTGGGGTACCAATTTTCGATACGCTTAAATATTTCCGTGCAGAAGTTGAAGCGCATATCCGTCTGGGTCTCTGCCCGACCGGGGTTTGCCCCATGCAGCCCGAAACCATCTCGGCTGAACCAGAGCTGGTTGCTCAATAAAAAAATAGATCGCAGATCTGCGAAAAAGGAATTAACTATGGTCAAACTAACCATCAACGGTAAAGAAATAGAGGTCAAAGAAGGTACCACTGTGCTGCGAGCAGCAGAACAAGCTGGCATCACCATCCCTACCTTGTGCGATCACAAAGACCTGACGCCTTATGGCGGCTGTCGCCTGTGCGTGGTGGAAGTGCAGGGCTTTCGTGGACCAACCGCCTCCTGTACGCTGCCAGTCAACCAGGGTATGGTAGTCACCACCGAAAGCCCGGCGTTGCATAAATCCCGCACGACCATCCTGGAACTGATCCTGTCTAATTATTACGACGCCGGCTACGAAGATAATCTGGGTGAGAGCGAGCTGGCGCACTGGGTAAATGCCTACGGCATCGACGCCAAGAAAGTGATGGCAGCTACGCCGCGCTTCGAGGTGAATAGCGATGCGAACCCGTTTGTTTGGGTCGACATGAATAAGTGCATCCTTTGCACGCGCTGTATTCGCGCCTGTGCTGATGTCCAGGGGCGCTTCGTGTGGAGCCTGGCAGAGCGTGGCTTCAACACGCGCGTGGTGGCCGGCGCGGACACCGACATGTTGGATGCGCGCTGTGAATCCTGCGGCGCCTGTGTGGCCTACTGCCCAACCGGTGCATTGAACAACAAGATGTCGATCTTGGCTGGTGAGGCTGATCGCAAAGTCACCACTACCTGCACTTACTGTGGTGTGGGCTGCCAGTTAGACCTGAATGTCAAAGATAATCAAATTATTCGGGTTACCTCCAGCCACGATGCGGCGGTCAATGGGATGCACATGTGCGTCAAAGGCCGCTATGGCTATGATTTCGTGCACCATGCAGATCGGCTGACCCAACCCAAAGTGCGCAAATACCTGCTCGAAGGCGATGGCTCACGCCCGGCTGGCAAGGAACGCGGCGAATGGGTTACGGTGGACTGGGATACGGCGCTGAATATCACTGCCCGCAAGCTGGTAGGCTATCGCGACACTTATGGACCGCGCAGCGTTGGGGTGATGACTTCGGCCAAATGCCTGAATGAAGAAAACTACCTGATGAATAAGTTTGCCCGCCAGGTGGTCGGGACGAACTCGATAGACCACTGCGCCCGTCTTTGACACTCCAGCACCGTGGTCGGTCTGGCCACTTCCTTTGGATCAGGCGCTATGTCCAATTCCATGGACGATGTCGCTCAGTTCGCTCAATCAATGCTGATCATCGGCTCCAATACCACCGAACAGCATCCTGTCTTCGGCGCAAAAATTCGCCAGGCAGTACTCAAGCGCGGGGTTAAACTGGTCGTAGCTGATCCTCGTAAAATTGATATCACCGAATTCGCCACCTTGCACATACGCCAGCGCCCCGGCACAGACGTAGCATTGATCAATGGCCTGATGCACATCATCCTCGAAAAAGGCTGGGAAGATACAGACTATATCGCCCAGCGCACCGAGGGCTTTGAAGAATTCAAAGCCACCATCGACAAGTACCCACCCGAGGTCGTTTCCCAGATTACGCGTGTACCGGTTGACAAGCTTTATGAGGCAGCCGAGATCCTGGCGAACAACCATCCCATGGCGGTGATGTGGGCAATGGGCATCACCCAGCACATCACCGGTGTGCGCAATGTGATGGACCTGGCGAACCTGCAAATGCTGCTGGGCAATATGGGCATCTCCGGCGGAGGCGTCAATCCGCTGCGCGGCCAAAATAACGTCCAGGGCGCCTGTGATATGGGTGGTTTGCCGAATGTGTACCCCGGTTATCAGGCCGTAACGACTGAGGCAGCCAGGGCTAAATTCGAAGCTGCCTGGGGCGTGCCATTAGACGACAAAGTTGGCCTGACGGTAACCGAGATGGTTCCAATGGCTGGCGAAGGCAAAGTCAAGGCCCTGTACATCCTGGGCGAAGATCCGGTCATGAGCGACCCGGATACCGCGCATATCCGCCACTGTCTGGATACCTGTGATTTCATCGTCCTGCAAGAGATCTTCCCCTCTGAGACGTATGCCTATGCCGATGTCGTACTCCCCGGGGTTAGCTTTGTCGAGAAAACCGGGACTTTCACCAATACAGAGCGTCGCGTTCAATTAGTGCGCCAGGCTATCGAGCCGCTTGGCGAGGCTCGCCCAGACTGGCTGATCACCGCCGATCTGGCCCGTCGTATGCTGAAGCTCGGCTCCCGCCAGGCCCAGGGCGGCACACATGCCGGTTGGGAATACGCCAGCTCATCCGAGATCATGGATGAGGTCAACGCCCTCACCCCCAGCTATGCCGGCGTGACGCATGCGCGCCTGGATCGAGGCGACCAGCTCCAGTGGCCGGTTAAAGACCTTGAACATCCCGGCACGCCTATCTTGCATGTCGGTCAGTTTGCGCGCGGTCTGGGTAAATTTATGGCCATCGATCATGTGCCACCGGCTGAGATGCCCGACGACGAATACCCAGTCCTGCTCAGCACCGGTCGGGTGCTGTATCACTGGCACGGCGGGCAGATGACGCGCCGCGCGGAAGGTCTGATGGAGGTCTACGGCCAGTCGCTGATCGAAGTTAATCCGATGGATGCTGAGCGCCTGGGCTTGAATGGCAGCAAACGTGTGCGGGTCACTTCCCGGCGCGGCAGCATCGAAGCGGAAGCCTGGGTAACCGACCGGGTTCCGCCGGGCATGATCTTTGCCAATTTCCACTTCCCGGAATCCCCGGCCAACGAGCTGACCATCGCGGCACTCGATCCTGTGGCTAAGATCCCCGAATATAAAGTATGCGCTGTGCGTGTAGAAGCAGCATAGGAAAACCCCCATTAACCGGATCAGGCTCAGCGCCTGGTCCGGTTTATTTACTGGCTGGTACACAGACAAGGAGCCTGATATGGACATTCGCAAAATTTATGAATATGCACTGCAACGCGAGCACGAAGGCAAAAAGTTTTTCGAAGACAATGCCCACCGCCTATCGCACGCTTCCGCCGTAGAAGCATTTCTGACCCTGGCGCAGGAAGAACAAAAACATATCGAATTTATCGAAACCTTGCTCAAAGCCCTGGACGAGGGCCAACCGACCCCTGTTAGCGTGGTGGAGGAATTACAACGCAGCAGTTTTTTTGCCGATCGAGCCATGAGCGAAAATATCTCCCAGACGACACTGGAAGCGATGGTGCCCGATCTACCCGTTTTGCGTATGGCTTACCTGATCGAACGCGATTTTTCTGAATTCTACGAAAACAGCTCGGCGCGTGCGGAAGGCCCCGCTAAAGATATCCTGGCGATGCTCGCCCAGTGGGAACGCAGCCACGAGCGCCTGTTCAAGTATTTACACGACCAGGCCTTCGCCGAATACGCCCAAATGCCCTGGGGCGGTTGATATACTCTTACTACGGGAACTTCTCGAACCGGACAGCAGATGGATCACTGTCCGGTTTTGTTTACAATCCGTAAGCCTTGCCTGATGGGTTTTGGATTATACTATTCCATAGTTGCTCTGCCTATTTCTGCAGAAGCGCCAGATCTGGAGGGCTATATGACCAGAAGGCTGCTCAATATTGCATTGATTTGTACGCTCCTGCTCCTTCTGCTCAGCTCGTGCAAAGCAGACACCAATAACCCAGTTGTCACTACAGTAGATGTGCAGAGTGCCACCCATACTGCTGAAGCTTACCTATCCGATCTGGCAGCGCTGGCGGCAACTGCTGCCAGCCGCCCAGGGCCTGGCATTTCAATTTTTACACCCACCCCCACCGCGCCTCTCCCCCCCACAGAGATCCCGCCACTCCCCGGAATTGCGGTTGATCCGAGCACGCCGGTTCCCAGCGCTTCAGCAGTCCCACCCACTGAGGCCATTCAGTCTACACCCGCAGATTTACAACTTATCCGCTTTGCCAGTTGTAATCGGGTCGAGTTTGTGCGTGATGTATCCACACCTGATAACAGCGTAATCCCGCCGGGCAGTCCATTCGAAAAGACCTGGCGTTTGCAGAACGCAGGCACCTGCACCTGGACCCCCGATTACCAGTTAGTGTTTGTGGATGGCGCACAAATGCAAGGCCAGACCATCGCGCTTCCGCAGCGCGTAAAACCCGGTGAACAGGTTAATCTAACAATTTCACTGGTTGCACCGCAGGAAGCCGGCACGCACCATGGCTTGTGGATGTTGCTCGGGCCCAGAGGTAGATTTGGACTGGGACAGAACGCGCAGAATCCATTTTGGGTGAAGATCAAAGTTCCTGCGCTCGCTTCCCAGCCCGCTATCCTGAACCTGGCGCAGGATTTCTGCACGGCGCAATGGCAGACCAATCAAGGCCCGCTGGATTGTCCCGGAGATAGTAACTCGCCGGGTGGGTTCGCGCTGACACTCACCAGCCCGCGCCTGGAAAGTCGAAACGAGAACGAAATCGCCCTGTATACCCATCCTCCCCTGGCGGAGGGGAGCTGGATATCCGGCACTTATCCGGCTTTCGTCGTCCAGACTGGCGACCGATTCTTAGCGGACGTGGGCTGCCTGGCAGATTTCACCGGCTGCCAGGTAGAATTTATGCTTGGTTATATCGCTGAAGGAGCAGAACCCATCCTGCTCGGCCAGTGGCCGGAGGTATATGACCAAAGCATCACACGCCTGGAGGTGGACCTATCCAGCCTGGCAGGACAGTCAGTCCAGTTGATCCTGGCGGTGCGCTCGCAAGGAGATGCAGGCCAGGCCGGCGCATTCTGGCTGGTGCCGCATATATCACGCCAGCCATAAATCAGCAGCAGATCGACTCAGATGCATGAGGTACGCTCAAGATGGTATTCAGGCAAACCAGAAAACAAACCGTGGTTATCCCAAAGCCAGGTACAACAAGACCGGCTTTCTGGCTTTTAAGCCTTATTTTCATCCTGACTGCATGCACGACCACCACCGAAACACCTCAGCCTGCAACCGTTGATCCAGGTCCGTTTTATACCCAAGCTGCTCAGACCATGGCAGCCGATTTAACCTCCCAGGCGCCTGCACAGACCCCTACCAGCTTGCCAAGCCAGACCCCACCTCCACCCACGCTTACTCCAACCTCTACCGTCTCACCTACAACCACCCTCAGCGCGTCTCCGCCTGCCACACACACCAGCATCCCTTTACCGACGGATACGCCTATTCCTTGTAACCGGGCAGAGTTCTTGGGTGATCTATCCACCACGATCGGCACAACCTTCTATCCCGGTCAGGAATTTGTGAGGTCCTGGTTGGTTCACAATTCTGGTCGCTGCACCTGGAATCCGGATTACAGAATCCAGTTCGTTAGCGGTGATCCGATGGGTTACACAGCGCCATTTTCATTCACAAATTTCGTCCTCCCGGATGAATCAACTGTATTGAATGTCATTCTGACCGCCCCTTCGTTTTCCGGCATCCATCGCAGCGGCTGGATGCTACGCAGTGATCGTGGGGAATTATTCGGCATCGGTCCGAGCGGCGAAGAACCCCTGTGGATCGAAATCCAGGTCGTCGAACCACCTGCCTCATATTATGATAATTTTGCCAGCAGCTATTGTGCAGCAAGCTGGGAAAACGAATCCGGCAGCCTGCCTTGCCCAGGAAACACATCCAGCTTTAATGGCTTCGTGATGCGCCTGGAAAGCGCTGATCTGGAAAACCGACGTGAAGACGAGCCTCTGATCTGGACCCAACCCAGCACAAACACAAATAGCTGGATTAGAGGTATCTTCCCGGCCATTCGCATCGAGGACGATGACTTCTTCCTGGCGGATATCGGCTGTCTGGCGGGTTATCCGGATTGTGACGTGGTCTTTCAGCTAAATTATCGCATTCCGGGAGGCGTTATCACTAACCTGGGCGAATGGCGCGAGGTCGCTGATGGGGACATCACGCGCGTCAATATTGACCTCTCCAATCTGGCCGGCCGGTCTGTGGAGCTGATCTTGACCACGCTTTCGAACGGTTCATCCACTGACGATGCAGCTTTTTGGCTCATGCCACGCATCGAGAATCGCTGAGCCGGCGTTCTGTTCTGGAACTAATCAATCTTGCACTTCGTCTATTACGAGTAAGCCATGAATCAATTTGGGCTACGAATACAGAGGAGAAAAACGATGAACAGGCGATTATTTCCGTTTTTGATTGCCTTAACCATGCTCGTCCTGGTACAACTGGCTTGTAACCGTCCTGGTCCAGGCACGCCCACCCAAAGTTCGTTAAATATCATCGAGACGTCCGCTGCTGAGACCGTCACGGCGCGCCTCACCGAGGTCGCTGCGCCGGTCCAGCCGACTGCTACCAGCCAAGGATCTATCCCCACCGGCGTCACACCTTTGCCACAGGCTGCCACCGCCACCCAGATGCCCACCGGCTTACCAGCGCCCACCAATACCAATCTAGCACCGACGGCTACTCGCATCCCCCCCACACCCACACCAATCCCATGCCTTCAAGCGCAATTCGTGAATGATGTGACCATTCCCGATAACACCGAACTGCAGCCCGGGCAGTCCTTCACCAAAACCTGGCGCTTGAAAAATATCGGTTCCTGCGCCTGGACAACCGCTTATTCACTGGTCTTCCTGGATGGCGATGCCATGGGCGGCAGCAGCGTGCCGCTGCCCAAGAACGTGCAACCTGGAGAAAACGTCGATGTCTCGGTCAATCTGGTCGCCCCCACCACTGTAGGCACTTACAAAGGTAACTGGATGCTGCGCAACGCCGACGGGCGGTTCGGTATCGGCGTTAATGCGGACAAGCCATTCTGGGTGCAGATCAAGGTCGTTCAGGCTACCAGCGGTATTGTGTATAACTTTGCCACCAATTACTGCCAGGCGGATTGGTCCAGCGGAGACGGCGATCTGGATTGTCCAGGTAACAGTTCGGACGATGAAGGCTTTGTCATCCGGTTGGATGAACCCGACATGGAGCACCGCCAGGAAAACGAACCCGGCATCTGGATGCACCCGGAATCGATTAATGATGGCTATGTGCGCGGTATCTTCCCGGCCTTCCGCATGCAGGATGACGACCGCTTCCGCGCAGATATCGGCTGCCTGGATGACAGCGATAATTGTGATGTGATCTTCGAGCTGGCTTACCGCATCGGTGGCGGCGCGCCAGACAAGATTGGAGAATGGCGGGAATTATCCGACAACGCCATCACGCGCATCGATATGGATTTGAGCGGTCTGGCTGGCCACGATGTCGAATTCATCCTGACCGTGCGTGCCAATGGCAGCCCGACAGATGATGATGCCTTCTGGTTGATGCCCCAGATTTACCGGCCGAATGATTGACCTTGCCTGATTGATATACCTTGTTCTACCAACCAGGTCTGCAAAGAAGCTCTGTTTGCGGACCTGGTTTTATTTCACTGCCTTGATCCATCCAGGCGAAATTTCGTCTTCAATAGCGTTTTATTCACCTGTATAATAATAGCTGGACACTAACCCAGGGGAAATCAAATTTTCACTACCCGGTACTGGATAACCTGAATCCATTCAGTACAAAGAATCCTACATTCTTAAGAGGCGACCTGTGTGCGGTATTTTTGGAATCATCACAAAAGAAGAACAAACTCTCGGACCTACATTAATTGATGCAGGGCGACGCTTATCCTATCGAGGCTATGATTCGGTGGGCTGCGCCACCATCTCCCAAAATGGGCGCATCGATCTACGCAAAGACGTTGGCAAAGTCGATGAAGTCGCTAGCAGGCTGGGTTTTGCGGAAATGGTGGGTCAGCGCGGCATCCTGCAGCTGCGCTGGGCGACCTTTGGCGAGCCTTCCCAAATTAACGCCCAACCTCATCTGGATTCGGATGGCGATCTGGTCGGCGCGCACAATGGCAATGTGGTCAACAATGTCGAGCTGCGCCAGGAATTTATCAATGAGGGGATGTTGGTGCGCTCCTCTAATGATGGCGAATCCTGCGTGCACGCGGTCGAGCGATATATCAACCGGGGTTATGACTTCATCCAGGCAATTGGCTGCGCATATCAGGATTTACAGGGCGATTATGCCTTTGTGATTGGCCGTGCGGGCGAAGAAAAGCTATACGCTCTCAAGAAGGGTTCGGGGTTGGTCGTCGGTCTGGCAGAAAATGCCACCTGTGTCTCCTCGGACCTGCCTTCAATCTTACCGCTTACCCGCACGATCTTACGCGTCTACGACGGTGAGATCGTGGTCCTTTTCCCGGATCACGCTGAACTGTACCGGGTGGAGGATGGGTCCCGCATCGAGCGCGCCCCAGAAGTCGTTAAAGAGAGCATGGAGGCTGCTCAAAAAGGCGGCTATGACCACTTCATGTTGAAAGAAATCCACGAACAGCCGGCTGTCGCACGCGAGCTTCTCCATCTGCTGGACGCTTCATCTGAGGTGGACGCCCTAGTAGAAAGTTTGAAGCAGGCGCGCCATATCTATCTGATCGGATGCGGTACCAGCTACCACGCCTGTCTGCTGGGTTCCATCTACCTGGCGCGCCTGGCAGGGCGCGCCGCTACTCCCGTCTTAGCGCCTCAATTTATCGCCCAATATGCCCCAGCAGTAAGCGTATTGGATGCAGGCATCTTTGTCAGCCAGAGCGGTGAAACCAAAGATGTGTTGAATGCCATTGAAGCTGCTCGACAGCACGGTATGAGCGTGCAAGGCCTGGTCAATGTGGTCGGCTCCACCTTAATGCAGGTGAGCGAACACCACCTACCCCTGGGCTGTGGTTATGAGATCAGCGTGCCCGCCACCAAAACATTCACCAACCAATGCCTGGCATTTCTATACCTGGCGATGCGTTTGGGCGGAAAAGATACATCAGCCCTGTCAGAAATTCCCGCCTTGATCGAGAAGACCATCACCGGTAGCGACGCAGCCATTCAGGAGCTGGCCCCCACGCTTGCGAATTGGGATGACCTGTACTGCCTGGGCTATGGTCTGACCTACCCGATTGCCCTGGAAGGCGCCTTAAAGCTCAAAGAGATTACCTATGCGCATTGCGAAGGGATGCTTTCGACGGAATTTAAGCATGGTCCTCTCTCCGCGGTGAGCCAGGATTACCCCATCATCTTTGCTGCCATCGAAGAAGACATCCCTCTGATTGTGAGCGGCTTGAACGAGGTCACCTGCCGGGGTGCGCGTGCCATCGTGGTCGGTCCAGACGATGCCCGGCTGCAGGCAAATGCCCACGAAGTGATTCCACTCCCATATGCAACGCCGGAAATCAGCGCCTTATTAGCCGTTCTTCCGCTGCAATTGCTGTCTTATTACATGAGTGTGGGGCGTGGGTTTAACCCCGATTTTCCGCGCAATCTCAGCAAAACCCTGACCGTTGATTAACCGCCTGGGAAGAATCGCCAGGTTTCAGGGCAGATTTCTCCATTAAATCGCAGGTAAAGCCAATGAGCAACCCGCACCTGCACAATCCACACCTGCCGGGGGATGAATTTTTCTGGCCTGCAGGACCAACCGGTATTCTGCTGTGCCATGGCTTTACCGCCACCACCGCCGAAGTGCGCCCTCTCGGCAAGCTCCTTGCAGAGGCTGGCTACAGCGTGGCAGGTCCGCTCCTGCCCGGGCACAACACATCTCCACAAGACTTGAACCGTGTCCACTGGCAGGATTGGGTACAGGCATTCGATCAGATGTATAACCGCCTGCTTTCAAGTTGCCAGCAGGTGGTCCTGGGCGGCGAATCCACCGGGGCGCTGCTGGCTTTGCACTGCGCCATCGACGATCCGCGCCCAGCCGCCATCCTGGCGTATGCGCCTGCCTTACGGCTCGCCATCAGTCCACTGCGAAAGTTATTGCTCTATGCACTGGCTCCCTTGCGCAGCAGCATGCCCAAGCCCAATATGCAGGATGGCACGCCCTGGCAGGGTTATTCGGTCAATCCGCTCAAAGGCACCATCCAGCTCTTGAAATTACAACGACAGGTCGATCCATATCTACACCACATCCACCAGCCCGTGCTGATCATCCAGGGCCGCCAGGATGCCACAGTTCATCCAGGCGTACCGGTGCGTATCGCAACCCGCGTCCGTTCTGACATCAAAGAAGTGCACTGGATGGAAAATTCGCCCCATACTGTGATTGTCAATCAGGAGTTAGATGAGGTGGCCCAGATTACACTGAATTTTCTCCACCGATTGAAGCTATAAATCATATATACTTTTGCAGTTTTGTAAATTTAATCTAACAATTTTGATCGATTTACTGACGTAGTAAATATTATCGAATATAATTTCAAATATGATCAGAGATCCACTCACTGGAGTTTATTCGCGGGTCACGCTTGGTCAGCGCCTGTACGAAGAAATTAATCGTTCCAGGCGTTACGGCATTCCCCTGACCATCATACTATTAGACCTGGATCACTATAAAAGCGTCAACGATGCTTTTGGGCACCTGCGCGGCGACCAGGTCCTGGTTACTTTTGCCCAGCGGTTGAGCTCAACCATTCGCAGCGCGGATTTAATTTATCGCTATGGGGGTGATGAGTTTTTACTGGTATTACCCAATACCAGTAAAGATCGAGCCGTCTTGCTTGGGCAACGTCTGCTGGAAGCGATCCGCGCCGTACCCTTTGACGGACAGCCTCCCATCAATCTAACCGTCAGCATGGGGATTGCATCTTTTCCCGAAGATGGACAAAACGCAGAAAACCTGTTTGCGAAAGCCGATCAACGCCATT